>DATKCF010000078.1:0-3449 GCA_035513345.1 Longimicrobiales bacterium | reverse complement strand
CTTCGGATACGCCTCGATGTCCAGTGCGCTCTGAATCTGCGTCTGGTCCATCTGGAGGTAGTAGTCCTGCACGACGCTCTCGTCGAAGCGGTAGTAGGCGAGCTTCCTGCCGTCCGGCGACCACCACATCGCCGTCCGCTGCCCCAGCTCCTCGCCGTACACCCAGCTTGCGGTGCCGTACTTGATGCGATCCTCCTCGCTGCCGTCCGTCGTGATCGCGACTTCGTTGCCGGCTGCGTCGCGCATCCAGAGGTTGCGGTCGCGATACAAGGCCTCGTGCGTGCCGTCCGGCGACTCCGCACTCTCGAACTGCCGGCCTCGCGCAGGCCCGCCGCCTCGACCGCCGCGTCCCCCCGGTTGTGTGATCGCGCCCAGATCCGCCGTCGACTTCGAGCCGATGTCGTAGCGGAAACGATGGCCGTCGCGGACGAACTCGAACGAGTCGCCCTGTTCCGACCATGTGACCTGAAGCGAACCCGAGCGGACCGACTGCGGGATCTCGTTGCGTAAGCCGTCGTAGCGCTCGAAGCCCGGCATCGAGCGGAGTCGGTCCTGCGCGTGCAGCGCCACGGCCGGCAGCGAAAGCATGAGCGGCAGCGCCACCAGGGGCGTCCGCGCGAATGCGGTGCGAATAAGCGTTCCAGGCGTGGTCCGGTGCATGGTTCCCATCTCCAGGTTGGCCGAACAACGCGCAAGATAACCGCGGTCGGGTCTCCCGCCAGAACTCGTGCCCGCATCGAAGACGGTAGCGATGCCCGGATCGGGACCGGCGGTCAAGGGCGCTGGCCGGCCGTCCAGTTGGTGATCACCGTGACCGGTGCGTGGTTCGCGACCTGGACGGAGATCGCCGCGAGCAGACGCTGCCCGTCCGGGCTGACATCGAAGGTCGTCCACGTCATCCCGGGCGGCAGCGTAAAGAGAGTGGTGGGAGCGCCGATGTCCAGCGGATCGGTCTGGACGCGGGCGGCCATCACTCGCCGGTCCGGCGCCAGCCACAGAAGCTCGCCGGTCGCGTGCGACCAGCGGACGTCGGTGGCGCCGCCCGGTGAGACCCGGAGCCTGGCGCCCGGGCCCGGAAAGGGCGTGAGGTACAGTTCCGCCGAGCCGCTCTCGTTGGACAGGAACGCGACCCACCGGCCATCGGGCGAGAATCGTCCATCGGTGTCGTCGCCCGAAGTCTGTACCAGGAGTGCGGGCGGCGAGGTGCCGTCGAGCGCGAGCGACCAGATGTCGAACGTCCCGCCGCCGATCCGGTGGTTGAAGAGGACCGTGGTCCCGTCGGATGACACGTGCGTCGGCTGGTGGAACCCGCCGCGCGGCAGCAGCTGCTCTTCCTCGCCCGATCCGAGGTCGCGGCGCACCATGTACGGCGGTCCGCCGCGCGAAATGGCGTAGACCACGGCGTCGCTGTGCGGTACCCACGTGCTGAATACTTCGGTCGCGCGCGAAGTCGTAATGGGGCTGGCGACGCCGCGCTCGAGATCGAGCAGCCCGACATCATAGGTTCCGATCTTCGGATCGGCCCGGTCGAACAACACCTGTTTTCCGTCCGGTGAGATCGTGAGGTTGAAGTAGTTCGCTGCGGGCCCCACGCTGTTTCCGCGCTGGCCGGTGCGGTCGAACCAGACCAGGTGATGGAGGTCGGTGCCGGTCTGGTACGCGAGCGTGGCGCCCGCGGACGTCGCAAACGCCGCGACGCCCGTCGAAAGGAAGTAGCGCACGCCATCAGCCACGGAATAGGGGTTGCCCGATACCCGGCCGGATCGCACATCGAAGCGCTGAGCCAGCAGGTTTCCGTCCCGGACGAAGGCCAGGACGCCGGGCTCCGAGTAGTGCACCCACGAGGCCGCGGCCATGATCGTGTCCGTAGCGCCGGACGCCGACACGAGGAGCAGCGCTCCTTCATCGGTTTCGCCGCGCGAAAGGAACGTGAACCTTTCGCCGTCGGGCAGCCAGTTCGGGAACTGCACGCGCCGCGCGCCGCGCGTCGAATCCGACGAGACCACGACTTCCGGCGTGCCGCCGCCGGCAGGAACGCGGTAGATCGCTCCGCTCTGTACGTCGGCGAAGAGAATCAATCCGCCTGCGCCCCAGCTCAGGTAGCGGCCGATGCTGCTGCCGGTTTCCGTGATGGTGACTGGCGTGCCATCGGGCAGGTCCAGCCGCTGCAGCCGGCCGCTCGAGAAGAACGCGAGCGAGCGGCCATCCGGGGACCAGGCGTGGCCCGCGGCGCCCTCCGTTCCCCGCAGCGGTCGGGGCGAAGGTGCGTTCAGCTCCCGGATCCAGAGTCGAGGGCCGCGCGCGTCGTATGCGGTGTAGGCGATCTGTCGGCCGTCAGGCGAGATCGACAGGAAGTTCGTCTCGGCGTGGTACGCGAAGCCGCCGCCTTCCGGCGGCTCGAGCGTGAACTGTACGGGGCCGGGCGCGACGGACACGTTGCCGGGTCGCGTTGTCGCCTGCCAGCCCCACAGCACGATCGCGGCCGCGGCCGCCGCCAGCGTGACGAGCTGGAACGTCAGGCGACGCTTCGACTCCGCCGGTACCCGTCCCGTGGCGGCATCACCCGCGATACCGTCCAGCACGAGGGCCGCATCCTGCGCGGACTGCCACCGCTGCGACGGATCCTTGCGCAGACACTCGCGCACGAGCCGGTCCAGCGACGGCGGAACGCCCGGTCGCAGCGATGCGATCGGCGGCAGCTCGACTGCCAGGATCGCGGCGATCAGCGCGGGCTGGGTCGCGGCGTCGAACGCCCGCCGCCCGGTCGCCATTTCCCAGAGCACGGAGCCGAGAGCGAAGAGATCGGTCCGCGCATCGAGCGGTCCGCCTTCGACCTGCTCGGGTGCCATGTACGGCACCGTCCCGAGTATGGTGCCGGCGACCGTCAGCTCGCGCGAGACGGCGGCGGCCGCCGTGTCGCCCGCACCCGTCTCGAAACGCCTGGCCAGCCCGAAGTCGAGCAGCTTCGCGCCCGTCGCTGTCACGATGATGTTCGCCGGCTTGAGGTCCCGGTGCACGATGCCGCGTGCGTGCGCCGCGGCCAGCGCTCCCGCGATCTGCGCACCCAGCCGGCACACGGCCTCGATCGGCAGCGGTCCCTTCCGCAGTCTGGCCGCGAGCGTTTCGCCCTCCACCAGCTCCATCACGAGAAACTCGACACCGCTGTCGCGGCCCACGTCGAACAGCGTGGCGATGTTCGGATGGCTCAGCTCGGCGACCGCCCTCGCCTCCCGTTCGAACCGCGCCCGGTATTCCGCATTGTCGTGAAATCCGTCGCCCAGGACCTTCACGGCGACATCACGTCCGAGCCGCGTATCGCGCGCGCGATACACGTCCCCCATTCCGCCCGCGCCCAGCACGGATACGATCTCGTAGGGACCCAGGCGGACGCCTGGCGCCGGTGACATGCGCCAATAGTGGTGCCGTCCATTCCGGACGGCAACGGTCCC
>DATKCF010000077.1:0-2120 GCA_035513345.1 Longimicrobiales bacterium | reverse complement strand
TGGCTACGAGGGCCGCGGAGTCACGCACCGCACCGGTGTAGACCAATCGACGGCTGTCCGGCGTCCACAGGATGAACGGCGTCTCGGGGCCGGGCAGCGTCTGACTGCTCTGACGGGCGCGGTCAACGACGACCATGCGGGGCGGCCGGCCGAACTCAAACAGCGCGAACTGCCGTTCGTCCGGCGACAGCCGCGCCATGAAGAAGGCGCCGGCACCGATCGTCGGGACCGGCGTGCGCCGACCCTGCCGATCGAGCCACGCGACGGTCGCGACGCGGTCGGGCGTGACGCCGCCCGTCACCCAGGCGAGCTGGCCGTGCGGCGAGATCGCCACCTGCATGGCACCGGTGCGCACACCCGTGTTCATCCCGTTGCGCGCCTGCATGACATCGTCGATGACGACGATTGGCGAGCCGATGACCTCGAGCCGGTCGACATTGAAGCGCACGGCCATCATCGCGCCGTCGCGACCGAACACGAGGTGGCCCGTCGACACGTACCGCGCATCCTCGCCTTCAGCGATGAGAACCGTGCGATTGCCGCTGCTCAGCTCGACCGCCTCGATCTGCGCGGTGTTGTTGTCGAGGCGACGATCGCTCGTGAACACGATCGCGTTGCCACCCGGCAGCCACTGCGGCAGTCCCGCCGCCGCGCGAATCAGCGTGTCCGGCGCCGCTGCACTCGTGACGGAATGGATGATCAGCCCGATCTCGCGCACACCGACAACAATGCGGTCGTCATCGCTCCAGCTGGCGCCGGCAATCCGCGGTGTCACGGCGATGTCGGTGGCCGGGCCGCCGTCGAGCGAAACGCGACGCAGGCGGCCGGCCGCCCAGAATCCGAGCGATGTGCCATCCGGCGAGAAGAACGGCGATTCACCGCCTTCCGTGCCGGCGATCGGCGAAGCGACCTCACCGGCGAGCGGCCGCAGGAACAGCATCTGCCGCCCGTTCCGCACGCCGGAGTACACCAGCGCTCGGCCGTCCGGCGTGAATGTGAACGCGGTGCGCGACGGTCGGTCCGCATTGCGCAGATTATCGCCTTCGGGCGCTGCGAGCCGATCGCCCGGCTGCAGCGGCAGCCGCAGGTGCATCGCTGGCGGGTCTGCGCTCGCGCGTGGACCGGTGACCTGCGTGACGGCCGCAACACTCGCAAGCACCGCAATGGCCACGGCTGCGTAGAACCGGTTCTTCCACGGGCCATCGCGCACGGCCGATGCCGCAAGAGTGCCAGTACCTGTGAAGTGCTTATCCAGAAGCGCGTGCGCGAATTCCTGCGCGCTCTCGAAACGATCAGCTGGGAGCTTCTCCAGTGCCCGCGCGATTGCCGCAGCCACATTGGACGGTACGGATTTGCGCAGCGACGTCACGTCCGCCGGCTCCTCCGTGATGATCTTCATGATGATCTGCTGCGCCGATCCGCCCGTGTGCGGCGGCTGGCCCGCCAGCATCTCGTACAGCACGCTCGCGAGCGAATAGATGTCGCTACGCGCACTGATCTCTTTCTCCGCAGTGGCCTGCTCGGGCGACATGTAATGCGGAGTCCCGAGCGACAGTCCCGTCTCCGTCATGCGGCCGCCCGCAGCCGCGCTGACCGCGAGCGCAATACCGAAGTCCGCCACCATCGGGCGGCCTTCGTGCAGCAGAATGTTTTCGGGCTTGATGTCGCGATGGATGACGCCGTGCCGGTGCGCGTAGTCCAGCGCGTCGGCCACGTTCGTCGCAATCTTCACAGACTCGTCGACGCCGAGCTGCGTCTCGCGATCGAGCTTCGACCGCAGTGTCTCGCCGTCGATGAACGGCATCACATAGAACAGGAAGCCGTCGGCCTCGCCGGAATCGAACAGCGGCAGGATATGCGGATGCTGGAGCGCGGCCGTCGTCTTGATCTCGACGACGAAGCGATCCGCACCGAGCACAGCGGCCAGCTCCGGCTTCAATACCTTCAGCGCAACGCGACGATCATGCTTGATGTCGAAAGCGAGGTATACCGTCGCCATGCCGCCCGCGCCGAGCTCGCGCTCGATGCGGTAGCGGTCGGCGAGGGCCGCACTGAGCCGATTGAGCGCGCTCACGCGACCGACCTCCGCTCCCATTCGACGATGGCTTCCCAGCGCGGAC
>DATKCF010000076.1:0-8865 GCA_035513345.1 Longimicrobiales bacterium | reverse complement strand
GTGCGGGCCACGATCGGCGTCGCCATCGGGCTCACGCTCGCGGTTCCGCTCTCGTTCGGACTTCAGGGCCTGCTCGTGGGCGTCGACCCGGGCGACCCGCTCACCTTCGCGGCGGTCGCGGTCTTGCTCGTTCTGGTGACGTTCCTCGGAGCATGGCTGCCCGCTCGCCGTGCGGCGAAGCTCGATCCCGTTCGTGCCCTGTCACACGGCTGAGTGGTCAGCCGGTGACGCGGTCGACGCCCACGCACGGTGCTTTCACCGCTACTGCCGGTTCAGTGTCGTCCGGCCGGTCGCAGTGCCTCCGCCCGTGTCAGTACTCGCTCATCTCGAATTCGGCCATGAACCCGAACAGCGCCGCCTCCTGTCTGAACCGGTCCGGATCGCGCACCTCGTCGATCCACTCGGCGTAGTAGAAGCCGTCGTGCGTCGCGGGGTGCGATGGCCGCTGCCAGAAGTACAACTCGTGCGAGACCTTCTCTTCGAACTCGATCTTCTCGTCAGGCGAGTACACCGAATAGATCTCGATGCCCGACGGACTCAGACCGACTCGCCACGCGCGGTACAGCCCCTTGCCATCCAATGACTCGTAGCGCGCGTGAAACCCATACTCCGCTACCATCGGCGGAGGCGTCCCCGGCAGCGAACGCAGTGCATCCTGGATCGCGCAGACCGCCTTCTCCTGCTGCCTGGACACCCGGCTCTGCGCAAGAATCCAGTCGCCGAGCCCGAGGGCAGCGATCAGCAGTGGCTCGTCGTCCGGTCTCAGCGAATAGAGCGGTTCGTCCGGATCACCGTTCATGACAGCTTCGCGGAGCCGGCCGTCCCGGCGACCGCGAAAAAAAGGCACCTTGACCATTCCGTGTCAGTTCATTGCGACAATCGCGCCGCGCGTCGTTCCTCCGGCAGTGCGCACGACAGCGCGGTAGTAGAACGTCTGCTGGTACATCGGCGGGCCGAACAGGTCGAACGAGAACGCGACCGGGCTGTTGCCCGAACCGACGGCCTGCATTGCCGTGGCCGTGGACACCGACAGTGCCGGATCGTCGCCGTACTCGAACCACGCATCCGCCGCGGATCCGTTGGGCACGGCCGTCCCGTGCAATGTCGCCCTGAAGTCCTTGATGTCAGTCGCCGGCAGCGTGGTCGCCAACGGCGCAGTCCCGGGAGGCTGAGGCGTCGTCATCACGGTCCAGCTGAGGAACGCACCCGCCGATGTTCCGGCCGCGTTGCTCGCGACAATGCGGAAATACCACGTCGTGCCTACAGCGCCGGACGGCACCACCGCGGTCACGGTGGTCGCCGTGGATCCGCTGATCGGTTGCGCCGCGGTCGAAACGCTGACCGCCGTCGAATCGGTGCCCCACTCGAACCAGTACATGGCCGGCAGGCCGTTCGCGTTGACCGTTCCGCTGAGCGTGACATCAGGCGGCGTCGGTCCCGCGGCCGGCAACGTCTTGACCGTTGGCGGCGCATCGCCCGTCGTGAAGAACAATCCTTCACTCTCGTGGCGGCCGGCCGCGTTCGTTGCAACGATCCGGACCTCGTAGGTCGTCCTGGGCAGCAGGCCCTGTACCGTGGTGCCGACCGGAACGCGCAGCAGCCCCGCGCCGATGTCGCGCCTGATCGTGAGCGACGCCTGCGCCGACGTCGAGACCGGCGCCCATTCGAACCACGTGTCCGTCTGTCCGCCATTCGGGAACACGTCCGCATCGAACGTCGCCGTGATCGGCGAGCTGGCCAACCTGACCGTCAGATTCTCCGTGAGCGGCGCACCGGGCTCGGCGCTGGCCGATGCGTGGCCATCGGTGCCGCCAATCGTCGCGATCACGCGGGCCGTGCCGATGCCAACCGCCTTCGCCATACCCGCCGCATCGATCGTGACAACCGACGGATCGCTCGTCGACCACACGATCGTGCGGCCCGTGATCGGGTTGCCGCGGCGGTCCACAGGCGAGGCGGTGTACTGCCGTGTCACGCCCACCGGGATCGATTGATTGGAAGGCGACACGTCGATGGCCGAGACTTCCGCGAACACCTCGGCAAGCACCGTGTCCGAGAACGCATCAAGGCGAGCGACCAGCCTCGCCGTTCCATCCGACCGGGCCACGAGGATGCCGTCTTCGGCAACAGTCGCAACGCCCGGATCCAGACTCGTCCACGTCCCCGCTGATGCGTCGATCGTGTCACCCGTCGCGAACAACGCCGCGCCATCCAGCCTGAGCGTGTCACCGTACGCCGTCATCACCGGCAGACCGTCCGGACCCGCAATCCCCGCCACGACCGGCTTCAGCACGACCGTCGCCGGCGTCGTACGCCCGGCGCGCAGCATGACCGGCGTCGAACCGCGGAACACCGCGTCGGCGCCGAACCGCAGCTCCAGCGCGAACTGCAACTCTTCGGTCGGACTGCGCAGGCGAACATATGCGGGAACGTGCGACTCCGTGTCAGCGGGCGCGAACTCGACCAGCTGCTCTTCGCGTGTCGTCGATCCACTGGTGAACCGCAACTCCAGCCGGTTCGTCTTCATGTAGGCCGATCGCGGACCCCCCGCGGCCACCTCACCCGCAAACTCGAGCGACACGGCTACAGCCGCCGGCTCCAGAGTGAACGGCGCGTCGACTCCCGTCTCCGTGCACGAAGCCGCCAACAGAACGGCGAGCATCATTGAACCGCGCATGGCGCTCATCGGACACCTTCCCCGAATCGGATCGTCAATCCCACGTTCACTCCAGTGAATCCGGTTTCCTCGCCGTCGCGGACTTCGACACGGCCGAGCCGTACCCGCACATCCGGCTGCACCGCCATTGCGCCGACGCGGCCTTCCAGTGCTGCACCAATACCGAGCGTGTACCCCCGCCGGTCCGCGCCATCCGATTGCAGGACGCGCAGATCGATCGACGGCACCAGCACCGTCGAGCCAAGCGACAGCCGCATGCCACTGCCCGCGAGCAACAAGTCCTGCGCCGAGAGAATATCCGGCGGCGCTACGTACTCGCCTTCGCCGCGCCGCAACCAGCCGGCGTATGCGATCGCGCTCGAACGGCCCACCGCGAAGTCGTACGAGCCGATCACCTGAAGCCGATCGCCCGGCTGAAACACGTTCGCGCCGTTGCCCTCATCGTCGCCGTAACGCAACCAGTCCGCGCGCAATGCCACCTTCGCCGAACGGCCGATCGTGCGGTCGACCGCCACACGTACGTGCAGCTGATCGCCAGGACGATACTCGAACGATTCCGCCGACAGGGGCTCGTACTGACGGGCCACGACGTAGCCAACGCTCACGCCAGCGGCAAACGCGCCAAACGGCCTCGCAAGCGCCACACTCGCACCCGCACCACCGCCCGTTCCGAAATCCCTCACCGCGAACGGAAGCACGTCCGCCGCGATCGCGCCCGCCACGAACATCTCATCGTACGCCAGCGACTCACCGCCCGTCGGCAACAACACCAGTGCGGTCAACGCCGCACCACCGCCCGCCGTCGTGTACCGTGCGCTCAGTTCCGTATCCGTTAGCCCGGATACTGTCGCCTCGGTGCCATCCTCCCGGACCAGACTCGCGTCCGCCAGCGCACCATTCAGCCCGAAAACGAATCCTCGCCCGGCCGTCACTGAAGCACCGAATCGAACGCTGAGCAGCGCCAGCGACTCGATGTCGAGCGCAGCCGGCGATGCGAACGCGTATCGATCGAATGTGACGCCCGCACTCGTTGTCTGCGCGGCCGCACGCACCGGCGCCACCATGACTGCCAGCACCGCCAGCAACACCAGGGGGGCTCTCACTGGCCACCTCCCGGCGGCCGTATGATCACGTCAACACGAGCACGCCGGTCGAGGCCCTCCACTCCCAGAACCTCCGGACCCGGATTCCGCAGGTCAGGGTCCGGCACGAGCGGATCCACCGCCGCGAAAAGCAGACGCCGCCGCAGCCACTCCGGCAGCAACCAGCCAAGCTCGAGTTCGCCCAGGCCGGTCAGTTCGTCGATATCCTGCGCTTCCGCTTCGGCCTTACGCCTCGACCGTTCGAGCCAGATCCGCGCCAGCTCGAACGCGCCGTCGAACGACAGCGCCCGCTCGAAGGCCGTCACCGCCTCCGCGAATCGGTTACCATCATCGGCCTCGAGACCGAACCCGAACGCAAGCAGCGCCTGCACATTGTCGGTGTGCCGCCGCAGCACTCGTTCCCGCTCCGCGACGGTCAGCTGGACGCCCGCCGAACCATAGATCGACAGCGCCAGCTGCTTCTCCATCTCGAACAACCGACCGATCGGGCCGTCCTCCGTCAGTGTCGCGGCCGGACCACCGCCGGCAACGCGGACGACCGCGGTCTCGATCTGGAGCGCACTCTCGTCACCACCGATTCGGCCCTGCACGATGCGGCCAGCGCCAAGGACGCGGCCCGCACGCGCGGCCGTCGCGGGATCGACGGCATCGCTCGCCGCGAGCTGAAGCTCGTCGAGCAGGAACTGGAGCCTCGCCCGCTCGAGAACCACAAGCCTGTCGGTTTGCGCGAGGTCGGTCGTCAGAAGCTCGGCTATCGCTCGGCTCAGCGGTTCAAGCGCCGGATCGCTGCCCGCGAAAAGGAACGGAAACACACCGACGGCATCGTCGCGCGGCGTTGTCGCCTGAAGTGATGATTCCTGCGCGATTGCCTGGCGGACGGCCTGTTCCAGTTCCCGACGCTCGAGCAGCGCGATGCGGGCGCGGGCCTCCCTGCGTAGCGGCAGCGGTGCATCGACCGCCAGGTACGCCTCGAACGCTCGCTTCGCATCGCCGAATCGAGCTTCCTTCTCGAGACTCGTGCCGAACAGGAAGAGCGCTGCCGGATCCGGATCGTTTGCGTTCGCGAGCGGCTCGAGGAGATCGACGGATTCCACGGAGCGCCCCGTCGCATCATATGCGGCGGCCAGGTGCAGTCGTGCATCGATCGACGCGGGCGCCCGGGCGTGCGCCGCTTCGAGCGTCGCCACCTTCTCCGGCGAGGGTACGCTCGGCGCCGCCATCGACGTACAGCCGGCGGCGGCAAGGATCACTGTGAATGTTGTGGTGCGAACCGTCCAGCGGACGGAACTTCGTGCGAACGCGGCCAATGTCCTTCCTGGTCTGCCCGGACGGCGCCGGGTTCGAACGAAGGTAGACGCCCCGCCCACCGGGCACAAGGCGTCAGTCCACTCGCATGGATTCGACCGGGCTGATGCGGACAGCGCGGCGCGCGGGACCGAGTGATGCCGCGATGGCGACCGCGGCGATCAGCACCGTCGCCGCGGCGAGCGCCACGGGGTCTGTCGGGCCGATGTCGTAGAGCAGCCCGCGGATCAGGCGGTGCGCCGCGAGCGCGCCGATCGCGCCGAGGGTGCAGCCGGCGGCGGCGAACCCGATGCCCCGTTTCAGAACGTCGGACACGACCTGTTCCGAGCGAGCACCGAGAGCCACGCACACACCGATCTCCCGGGTCCTGCGCGCGACACCGTACGCCAGGACGCCGTACACGCCCGTTCCGGCGAGGATGATCGCGAGGAGTGTGAACAGCGAAACCAGGCGGAGCACGAAGCGCTCCTGGTCCAGTTCCTCGCGCAGCAGCTGCATGGCCGTGGCGACGCGCGTTACGGGCGCCTCCGGGTCGACCGCGCGCACGACTTCGCGCACCGTCGGGGCGAGCGCCGCGGGGTCGCCGGGGGTCCGCAGGACGAACGTGACAAGGCCGCCTCCGAATCCTGCCTGACTCAACGGCCGGTAGTACTCGAAATCACACGTTCCTGCACAGTACGGATACTGAAGATCCGCGTAGCCCATCAGGTCGACGTCGCCGGCAACGCCGACGACGGTGAGCCACAGCCCGCTTTCGGATGTCCTGAACCGCCGGCCGATCGGGTTTTCGCCGGGCCACAGGAACCGTACCAGGTCACGATCCACGATCGCCACGGCTTCGGAGCCGGGCACGTCCTCCGGCCCGAACGCGCGACCGAGCTCGATCGGCATGCCGAACACCTCGAAGAACGACTCGCCGACTGTCGCCCACGGCAGCAGGAACGGCTGGCCCTCACCGGGGGCTTCCCTGCCTTCCGCCTCGAGCCGGGCCGCGATCGATCGGTCGGCCGGCCCGCGGAGCGTCCGGCGAACGGTCAGGCAGCGCGCGGCGTGGAGTTCCCGGCGCGGCCGCGTCTGGTGCGTCGCTCACGTGCGGTGCCGCCGCAGGCGTCCGCCGGTCGGCTTGCGGCCACACCTGACCAGGTTATATAATCTGCATAGGTGAAAGAGGCGACTATCAGCAAGGACCGTACTGCATGACGCACATCAACGCCGGAACGCTCTACGGCACGATGAATCTTCTGCTCCTGCGCGCGCTCGAGGACGGCGAACTGCACGGGCTGGACATCCGACGCCGTATCGAGGCGCTGGCGGGCAAGGCGGTGAAGATCGAGGAAGGCGCGCTATATCCGGCGCTTCACCGGCTGGAGCGGGACGGGCTGGTGGCGGCGAGGTGGGGCGTGTCGGAGCTGAACCGGCGGGCGAAGTTCTACCGGCTGACGGCGAAGGGACGCAAGCGTCTGGCGCGGGAAACGAAAGACTGGAAGGCGCACGTTCGTGCGGTTGCGCGGGTGGTACTGGATCCGGAGGAGGCGCTCTGATGAGCAGCCCGGCACGAGGCGGGCGAGGCCGCGGCGAGGACCGCCGGATCGAAGACGAAGTGCGGTTTCACATCGAGGGTCGCACGGAGGAGTTGATGGCTGCGGGTCTGAGCCGGGAGGAGGCGGAGCGGCGTGCGCTGGCTGCGTTCGGCGATGTGGAAGGTGTTCGTTCGGAGTTGCGCGTAATCGGCCAGACAATGGAGCGGCGGACGCGACGTCGTGAGTGGTTGGCGGGGTGGTTGCGCGACGTGCGGATGGGAGTGCGGCGGTTGCGTCGCAGTCCGGGCTACGCGGCGGTGGCGGTGCTTACGCTGGGCCTTGGCATTGGCGCGTCTGTAGCAATGTTCACGGTGTTGAACGCGGTGGTGCTGCGGCCGTTGCCGTACGCGGAGCCGGAGCGTCTGGTTCGGCTGTGGCCGGCGGCGAACATGAACATCACGCTGTCACGGGAGGTTGGCGCGAGCGTGCCGTCGGTCGCGTCGTACACGGGGATCAGCTACTGGTCGCTGACGATGACGGGTGAGGGATCGGCGGCGGTCATCACGGCGGCGGTCGTGGACGCGGGCTACTTCGACGTTTTCGGCGTACGGCCGGCGTTGGGCCGAGCGTTCCTGCCCGAGGAGATGGAGCCGACGCGATCGGATGTGGTGCTGATCTCACACGGCATGTGGCAGACGCGGTTTGGCGGCGATCCGGGCGTGGTCGGCCGACGTGTGCGGTTGAACGGCCAGGACCATGCGGAGCGGGAGATCATCGGTGTCATGCCGGAGGGTCATCGAACGCAGAGTCAGGAAGCGGAAGCGTGGATCCCGCTTCATCTGCCGGCGGGCCGCACGATCGAGACGGACAGTACGTGGTACGTGAACGAGCTGGTTGCGCGTCTTGCGCCGGGCGCAACGGTCGAGCGCGCGGCTGGGGAGCTGCGCTCGGTGGCGGCACGTTTGCGCGCGGAGCATCGCGGTGTCATCAGAGAGGAGCTGGTGGAAGAGGCGACGGCTGTGAGCTATCTGGCGTCGGTTGTCGGCGACGTTCGCGAAACACTCTGGCTGCTGCTCGGCGCTGTGGGGCTGGTGCTGCTCATTGCGTGTGCGAACACCGCGAACCTGGCTCTCGCGCGGGCTTCAGGACAGCGACGGGAGTTCGCGGTACAGGTTGCGCTGGGCGCCAATCGCGCCCGGTTGATCCGTCATCAGGTCGCGGAGAGCGGCGTTGTGGCGATTCTGGGCGGTATGGTGGGTGCGATCCTCGCGCGGGTCCTGCTCGCGGCCGTTCGCGTTTCGGAGTCATCCGGGCTTCCGCGGTCGGCGAGTCTCGATGCGGACTGGCGAGTGTTCGTGTTCGCGACGGCGGCGTCGGTCGGCGCGCTTGTGCTGTTCGGTGTGCTTCCGGCGATGCTTGCCACGCGGAGCGTCCTGCGCGGCGCACTTCAGGAGAACCGTGGTGGTAGCCGGGGCCGGCAGTCGCATCGATTGAACCGCGTCCTGGTAGCGGGCGAGCTGGCAATGGCGACACTGTTGACGACAGCGGCTGCGCTGGTCCTCGCGAGCTTCGTCGCATTGCGGAGCACGGACCCCGGCATCGACACGTCGGACGTTCTGGCGGTGACGATTGTGCCGCCATCGGATCGGTACACGGGCGATGCGCTCGGCGCATACATCGACGAGGTTGCCACGCGTCTGGCCGCGCTGCCGGGCGCGGGCGACATCGGAGCGATCCATCTCCTTCCCTTCACCGACAACAACTGGTCTTTTCCGTACCTTGCCGAGGGTCATCCGCCGCCGGACGACGGGCCGTTGCCGAGCGCGAACTTCCGCATGGTCACGCCGCGCTATCTGGACGCAGTCGATCAGCCGCTGTATCGAGGGCGTGATTTCACTTCGGCCGACCGCGCCGGCACAACCCAGGTGATACTGATCAACCGAACGCTCGCGGAGACGCTGTGGCCGGGTGAGGATCCGGTCGGCCGGTCGATCAACGTGTTCGGCAACATGCGCCACGAGATCGTCGGCGTTGTCGGCGATGTTCGCCAGCACGCCCTTGACCGCGAGCCATTGCCGGAGATGTATGTGCCCATGTCGCAGTGGGGGCGAGGCGGCGCGACCGTCGTGTTCATGATCGAGGGTCCGGGTGCCCTCGACCTGGCGGCGGAAGCACGGTCCGCCATCGGGTCCATCGATGCGAACGTGCCGATCACGGATCTGCGGCCACTCCGCGACGCGCTGGATGCGTCCGTTGCCCG
>DATKCF010000075.1:0-24074 GCA_035513345.1 Longimicrobiales bacterium | reverse complement strand
GTTCCATCCGGTCCCGGTCGACGGCCGATTTCGACGGCGTCGAAGGTGCGAATGTAGAACTCGATGGCCGCAGCAGGGTCGCGGCAGAACAAACGAGGAATGACTCGGGACGAGTTCTCTGGGATTCCCCTTACGCCGCTCGGCATTCGCGCCTCATTGTGATAAGCTGCGGTGGCAGGCGCGCGCAAGCGCGCCGTGGTACTGCTCGCTCAGGCCGGTCCGGAGCTTTTCCGTCGAGCGAGTGCGGCTCGAGCGCCTGATATGCTTGCGGGCCCAACGGTAGTGACTTGCGGTCTGCGCTCGGATGTAGTCGCTGAGCGTCCAGCTCGGACCGGTCCAGGACCACCGGTTGAGAGTGACCATGTCGTTCTCATCGACGGCATCGATGAGATCGAGCATCCGCTGGTGGTACGCCCGATAATCGTCGAGCACAGCCGTCAGCGAGCGACGGCGGTGCCTGCGCCAGATCGTCTGATTGCGGAGCGGTAGTTCGCGCATGGTGAAGCCATCGCCGGGCACGGCGGGCTTCTCGCCTTTCAGGCCGGCCTCATACCAGCCGAGCGTTCGGTCCTGCCAGTCGACGACGTGGGCGATTATGTCCTTCACGGACCAGCCGCCGGGCGTTACGCCAGCGCGCGTCATGTCGCGTGGACGTAGTGACGCGATCGCGTCATCGAGCGCGGCGCGCTCGACGCCGATTTCCTCGAGCAGCGCTGCCTTCCTCAGCCGCTTTCCCATTTTCCTGCTCAGTGCGGGCGCCCGGTAGCGACTGGCGTCGCCTCCTCGGCTTCGACGACCATGGCCGCGGTCACGGAGAAACACGCCTCCAGTTCCTTCAACGCGGACTCGAGCCTGCGGTTGACTTCGCGATCCTGGTCCGGACTGTCGCTCACCACGAGGATATGCGTGATCCTCTCCTCGTGGACGAATCGGCCATTCCAGGTCCGTGCTCTGAGCCTGGCGTGCGAGTTCTCTGCGTCAAGCAGCGCCCTGATCGATTCCATCCGACGCTCGGTCTGGGGCGGCACGATCTGATAGCCATACAACCAGATCCTGCCGGGCGACGTACTGCCTGTATTGTTTGTCATTCCTCAGAGTCCAGATGCAACTCGCCTATTGTGGTCGTGTCCCGCAGTGCAGAACAGGCGCACGAACCGGCACGGGCGCTTCGTCATCGCCGGACCCGAGCGTGCCGGCAGAGCCGAGGCTGCCGAGACAGCTCACCAGATCGTCCGCCAGAACGTTCAGTCCCCTGTCGAGCAAAGTGAGCAGGCCGGCATAGTCGTCGACTCTCCAGCCACGCTCCCGGAAATCCGTCGTTCCTCCCGCGAGCGTCGCTCCGTCCTGCTGGCGCATGATCTCCCACGTTGCCAGCACATGGACCTCGCCTTCGGTCGCCGTCGATTCCTCGGGTACGGCGCCCTCGAAGCGGGAGACATCGATCTGGATCAGAAAATCGTACCGTTCGCGGACCGGCCACGGTGCCACATCGACGCGCTGCACTGACGCGCGAGCGGCGAGGTTGGCGGCTACGGCGCGAGCAATGCCGCCATCGAGATTCTCGCCCCAACGGTGGAACTCGGAAAACGTGATCCTGTGCGCTCCGTGCCGAACCACGATGAGGGGCGTTGCGAGATACGAGGCCAGCTGAACCCGCCGCACGCCAATGGCGAGGGCGGCGAAGTCCGGGGATGTCGTGTCGGACGGCAGGCCGCCACCCAGGACATAGTGCCGGTCGGCCGGCGGGTTGCGGCTGAGGCTGAAACAACCCGTCATGCCGAGCACGACGAACGGGATGATCAGGACGGTGCTTCTCGCTTTGAGCTGCATGGTCATTTGTCCGGCCTCTTGCCGCGGAGGAGCATGTCGGGGTTCCGTTCCAGCGAAGCAGCGAGCAGGCGCAGGGCTTCACTGGCCTCACCGAGGCTGACCAGCGCCTGCTGGAGCCCGTACCCGAGACCGGAGTCGGTGGACAGGAACCCGTGCGTTTCGTCGACAGTGCGTCGCAGGGCTTGCATGGTGAGGACCATCTCCGAGCTGGCACTCTCCATGTTCACCTGGAGCGGATCGAGTGTCGTCCCGATCTGTTCGACCAACAGCTGCACCTGCTCCATGGTCCGGGTGATCTGCGTGGTCATTCCCGGGGCCAGTTCGATGGCGGCCTGGATCTGTGGTGCGTCGACCAGACGCTGGACCGCCTGCGCCGATGCGACGACGGCTGCGTTGATCTCCCGCATGTCGACTTCCTCGAGCATTACGTTCACACGAAGCAGGACGCGCAGCACATCGGCAACGAGGCTGCCGGCGCCGGTGCCGAGCGCGGCAAGCAGGGACGGTGTCGTCGGGATCTCCGGCCATGCGGTCGGCCTCGTTTCGAACTCGGCCGGTGGGGGATCGTCGCGATAGCTGAGCTCGACGTAGAGCTGGCCGGTGACGATGCTCTCCATCTGAAGCTGTGCGCGCAGGCCGTCGATGACCTGCATCCGCAGCACGGCTGGATCGGCCAGGTTGACGAAGGTCCCGAGCTGCGTAGTGAGGCGAGTGATGTCGATGTCATACTGCACCGGCACCTGGAACGTCTTGTCGCGCTCGTCGATCTGAATCAGAATCTCGGTGACAGTGCCGACCGGCACACCCTGGAACTTCACGGGTGCACCGCGGTCCAGGCCGTTCACCGTTTCCTGGAAAAAGCTGACGAAGGTCGTCCGCTTCTGGAACCACGCGGTGGAGGCGAGCGCGGCAGTGCCGCCGACCGCCAGGACGATTGCGCCGATCAGGAACAGGCCGATAACTGTCGGGTTCGCGCGAATGCTCATGGCAAGCCCTTGCTGCTGCGTGTCAGGAACCGATGAACTTCGTCACTCGGCGGATTGTCCCGCAGTTGTGCGGGACTGCCGAGCGCGGTCATGGTCTTCTCCTCGATGTCGAGGAACAACGCGCGATCCGCGATCCTGAAGATGCTGGCCAGATCATGGCTCACGACGACGATCGTGGTGCCGAAACTAGCTCTCAACTCGAGGATCAGGTCGTCCAGCCGGCTCGCACTGATGGGATCCAGGCCCGAGGACGGCTCGTCGAAGAACAGCACGTCCGGATCGAGCGCAATCGCCCGGGCGAGTGCCGCGCGCTTGCACATGCCGCCACTGATCTCGGC
This sequence comes from Longimicrobiales bacterium, assembly GCA_035513345.1. Classification (GTDB taxonomy): domain Bacteria; phylum Gemmatimonadota; class Gemmatimonadetes; order Longimicrobiales; family RSA9; genus DATKCF01. The sequence goes on along the minus strand of DATKCF010000075.1, from coordinate 20,920 downwards.
AGGGTAGTACGACTCGAAGCCGCGCAGACCGACCAGCGCCAGCTTCAGCCCGACAACCTCGCCAATGGCAACGGCGTCCAGGCTCGTGAACTCCTCGAGCGGCAGCGCCACGTTCTCGGCCAGTGTCAGCCCGCTCCACAGCGCACCGTTCTGATACAGCACGCCCATTCGCCGGAGGGCACGCTTCTGTGTCGTCGTGTCCGCCGCCCCGAAATCCTCACCATCGAACAGAATCGATCCCTGCGCGGGTCGCTTGAGACCGATCAGGTGCTGCAGCAGCGTGCTTTTTCCGCTGCCGCTCCCGCCCATGATGACGAACACCTCGCCGCGGCCCACGCTGAAGCTCAGGCTCTGCATGACGACGAGAGAGTCGTACTTCATGGTCAGATCCCTCACCTCGATCGGCGGCGCTTCGCCACCGCCACGCTCGATCCGCGACACGTTTGTCATATCTCGAGCAGCGCGGCCAGCCAGTCGGCTATGCTGTTGGCGACGATGATGAGCGTGATGCCCAGGACGACAGCGGACGTCGCTGACCGGCCCACCGCGCTTGCGCCGGATCCGGTCTGCATACCCTTCATGCAACCCGATAGTCCAACGATCAGGCCGAAAACAACAGACTTGGCGAGCCCGAGCAGTGCGTCCGACAGTGTCACCGCCGTCAACAGTCCGCCAACGAACTGCGTGGTCGACAGGTCGAGCAGCGTGACGGCGACGACCATGCCTCCGACAATGCCCACGAAATCAGCGTAGATCGTCAGGAGCGGCATCATCACGAAAAGACCGAGCATGCGCGGGAGAACGAGGTGGTCGATCGGCGACACGCCGAGCGTACGCAACGCGTCGATCTCCTCGGTGATCTTCATGCTGCCGAGTTCTGCGGCGAAACCGGCGCCGGTTCGGCCGGCCAGGATGATGCCCGTCATCAGGGCGCCCATCTCCCGCAGCATGCCGTACCCGACCAGGTACGACACGTAGTAGCCGGCGCCGAACCGCTGCAGCACGACCACACCCAGAAAGGCGATGATCACGCCGACGAGCAGTGCTATCAGCGTGACTATGGGAAGCGCGCCGGAACTGTTCGACTGTACCACGACCCAGAAGTCACGCCAGCGCATCCGGACCCTGCGCAACAGCAGTCGGCCGAAGCTGTGGCCTACGGCGCCAGTGAAGGTGACGGCTTCCAGCCACGCCTGCCACGCGGACTGAGCCGAACGACCGAGCCTGGAAATGCGCGAGATCCGTGGCTCCGCAACCGTCACCACCCGCTCGGGCACCGCACGGGCGAGGGCCAGCAGCCGCGAGATCTGCACGGGCAGGCCCGTCGCATCGAACTCGATTTCCTGTGCCTCGCACCAGGCCTCGGCCTGCAGCAGAAAGATCAGCAGGCTGCTGTCCCACTCGCCCAGAGCCGTCGCATCGAAGCCAACCGCGCGCACCGGCCCGCTGCCCGACCCGTCCGCACCCGCCGTGCCCTCGACCAGGCCATCGAATCGCGGCGTGGCGTGCTCCAGCTTCCACTCGCCAGCCAGCTGTGCAACGAGCACAGCGCCCTGCCGCCGTATCTCTGCCTGTGCAGGAAGAGCCGTCGTCGACTCCTGCACCGCAGCGATCAATGCCACCGCAACAGCCACCTGCGGGTCATTCCCCGACGGGCGAACTTCGCCCGTCGCGTCTGGCAGAACGTGGACCTGTCACGGAGCGGCAACCACAACTCGCCGTCCGGCGAACGGTCCACGGACCTGCCCCTGAGCGCAGCAATGCAACCAACGATCGACATGTTGGATGGTAGCCATGACACCCTTCGCACGGTATCGCTCGTAGGGACTAGCGGGATGGAGGAATCGCCGGTAAGCCGTGTCAGGGCGGTGAGATCCGGAAGGCGGCCGCTGCACCCGCTGGCGGGGATTCCACCGCCTCATTGCCGGTGAGATCCCCGGAAGGCGGCCGCTACACCCGCTGGCGGGGAGTCCACCGCGTTGGCGGGGATTCGACCACGCGCCGGATCTCCTCGGGCGCCTGCAACATCCGGTCGCGAAACTGGGCGCCATCCTTCGATGTCCTTGCGGGTCGCCTCCTCGACGAGGGGACCGCCACCCGTGATGCGCATGGCTACGGTTCCGGTCGCGCCGAATACGGCAATGTCGAGGGAGTCGGTGCCGCCAATCCCGCTTCGGCCGCGGCTGCCCGCCGTGGTCCGCCCGAATCCGACCGCGCGCCGCGATGAGCCCTCCGGATCGAGACACACGCCCAGTCCTGCGCGGGCAGCAGCCCGAGCGTATCGGCGGCCGCGCCGCTGGTGTCGAAGCGGAACGGTCCCGGCTCCTCCGTACGTCGTTCTGGCCGGGCCCGCCGCGCAAGCCGGCACCTTCGGGCCACAGGAGGGTATGTTGAGGTCGCGGCGTTCTGCTGGTTCGACCCGTTCGTCCCACAACCCCGCCACGAACGGACAGGAACGCCTTCGCGTCAGACCTCGTGCAAGCCTGAGGTCTGTCCCCGCGTACATGACCGATTTGCGTGGCGACCCGCCGCCCGCGCGATGGTGAAATGCGCCATCGCCAGGCGTATCGAGCCGATTCATGCGGCCCGGCGCCAGACCTGTTTCAGAAGGAAACTCTTGTTCAGTCAACTCGGATTACACCCGCATCTCCTTCAGGGGATCGCGGATCTCAAGTTCACCACACCCACACCCATTCAGAAGGACGCGATCCCGCCGGCCCTGGCCGGACGTGATGTCCTGGCGTGTGCGGCAACGGGCAGTGGCAAGACGGCGGCGTTCCTGCTGCCGATCGCGCACCAACTGATCGACCGGCCGCGTGGAACGACGCGCGTTCTGGTTCTGACACCGACGCGCGAGCTGGCGTTGCAGATCCTCGAGGACCTGCGCGACCTGACCGTACACACCCGGCTCCGCGGCGCTGCGGTATACGGCGGCGTCGGCATGGCTCCGCAGGTCAAGGCTTTCCGCGACGGCGTCGACTTCCTGATCGCGACGCCCGGCCGGCTGCTCGACCATTTCCGCTCGCCCTACGCGAAGCTCGATGGTCTCGAGTACCTGGTTCTCGACGAAGCGGACCGCATGCTCGACATGGGGTTCCTGCCGGATATCCGGCGAGTGCTGAGCCATCTGCCATCGAAGCGGCAGACGCTGTTCTTCAGCGCGACCATGCCGAAGCCGATCATGCAGCTCACGCGCGAACTGCTGCGTGACCCGGTCACCGTCAATCTGCACCGCGAAGCGAAGCCGGCAGCGGGCATCACGCACGCGGTGTATCCGGTTAACCAGACGCTGAAGTCCGGGTTGCTTCTCGCACTGTTGCACCAGCGGGGCAACATGGGGCAGGCGCTCGTGTTCACGCGCACGAAGCATCGTGCGAACCGCCTTGCGAAGTTCCTGGTCCGCAACGGCATCGACACCGAGCGCATCCACGGCAACCGCAGCCAGTCACAGCGGACTGCCGCACTGGCCGGCTTCCGCGCAGGCAGGCATCGCGTCCTTGTCGCAACCGACATTGCGGCTCGCGGCATCGACATCACCGCGCTCGGTCACGTGATCAACTTCGACGTGCCGGCGCTTGCCGACGACTACATCCATCGCGTTGGCCGAACGGCCAGGGCGGAATTGAAAGGCGATGCCATCACGTTTGTCGCGCCTGACGAAGAGTCGACGCTTCGTACGATCGAACGCGCTGTCGGCCAGCGCATCCCTCGCCTGACGCTGCCGGGCTTCAACTACTCCGAAGCGGCACCGCAGCTCGAGATCCCGATCGCCGAACGGATCGCGCGGGTCCGCGCCGAACGTGCCCGCAGCCGGTCCGGCCCGCGTGGCGCAACAACCGCGACACTGCGTCGCAGGCGATAAAACGCCGTGTTACGGCCGCGCTCCGTTCTCCCCGGACGGCGCGCGGCCGTAGCGGACCCGACAGACCGTTGCGGTGTACAACATCTCATCGGTTCGTCGGCCGCGACAAGGGCTTCTCGGCAGACCTCCCTCCACGCTCGCCCGTCTGGAGAATCGCTTTGGCAAGGATCAGGATCTTTCGCAAGGACGGCCGCCCGACCCCCTTTTTCTGGCGCGAGAAGGACGGGAAGGACCGGACGCACAAGACGGTGTTCAAACGGAAGGCCGGCCGCACGACTCGCATGAAGGGTGTGCACTACAACGCGCAGACCAACGAGTTCGAGAAGGAATAGGCCGCAGACCGGTCGCGCTGGAATCATGACACCTCCGGCGCGACCGGCCGCAGTTCCTCAATACAAAACGTTCCCCATTTCCGTTCCGATCCCCACATCTCCATTTGCAGTTGAAAGCCACGCCGCTTGCCGTCACCTTGAAGGGAGTCCGCCTCTTTCTCAATTCGATGATTGGAGTCATGTCACGAACGACACTGGGGATGTTGGAGACCGGACGGCGATGTGAAGACAGGTGATGCGGAGATCAACAGCGACTGTTGTATGACATGTGCCGGGCAACGCTCCGTCGCGGCCGCAGACCTGGCTTCCCCCCCCCCCCAAAAAAAGAGAGAAAGAAAAGAAAAGAAGAAGAAGATGAAGGGGTTGATATGCCCAGGTGGTTCAGGTTGCGCCGGGGTCAGAGGCCGCATCCCCCCATCGCCGTTCCGATCCCCCCCATCTCCATTTGCAGTTGAAGCCACGCCACTCGCTGTCATCATCAACGGTGACCCGCCAAGAGTTCCTCAGCCGACCACGGATTCCACGATCGCACGCACGAACTCGCTCTTTGCGTCCGTGTACGCTTCGCGATCCGTCCTGTACCGTTCCGCCAGCTCGTACTTGAGCGCCGCGTAGTCCGCCGCGACGCGCGGATTGCTCCGCAGATGATCGCGGAACGCGAGCCGCTCGTTCCAGAGCTGTCCGCCGAACGGAATCAGGTGCAGGTGGTGCGTTCTGTGTTGCGCTGACGGCTTGCAGAGCCAGTGCATGACGTCCGGCCGGTACGGATAGTACGTGTAGCCGGCGGTCTCGAGTACGGGCAATGCTGCACGCGATTCGTCGAGCCCCGCGACACCGACCATGATGTCGATAACGGGCTTCGCCGCAAGGCCGGTCACGGCCGTGCTGCCGACGTGCTCGACCGGGCCGACAATGAACTCGCCGATCGTGCGCTCGAGCAGCTCGCGTTCCTCCTCGAAGCGCGCGGGCCACGCGTCATCCCAGGCGACAACGTGGATTTCGGCTTCACGCCCCGGATCAGACAAAGACACTGGGGATGTTGGAGACCGGGACGGCGATGTGGAGACAGGTGATGTGGAGATCAACAGCGACTATTGTATGACGTGTTCCGGGCAACGCTCCGTCGCGGCCGCAGACCTGGCGGCCCCCCAAAAAAAATGAAGACGCTGCATGGCCGGGTGGTTCAGGTTGCGCCGGGGAGCTGGACGCCGCATCCCCCCATCGCCGTTCCGATCCCCCACATCTCCCTTTGTAGTGGTTTAGAATGTCCTTTCGATACCGATCGTCCACAGGAACTTCGGCCGCAGCCCGCCGTCGTTGAGCGGGAACATGATGTTGGAGACGCCACGGAGCTCGGACGCGAGCAGGAACTTGACCCCGAACGCGGCATCCATGCGGTTGTCCTTCTCGTTGGGGATGTCGGTCAGGTTGACGGTCTCGACGTTCGGCGAGGTGAACACGACGGGTTCGGGCAGGATGAGCTGTGGATCGCCGATCTCGAAGTCGGTGATCAGTTCGGCCGCGATCGAAACGCGATCGGACATGAGATGGTCGAAGCCGAGTGTGGCGAGCAGCGAATTGCTCTGGTTTTCGCCGCTCCGGTACGCGAAGCCCGCATTGAGGTGCGGCGCGAAGTTGCCGAAGCTGCCTGACAGGATCCCGAGCGCACGGACGGATGTCGTGCCGCTGCCGAGGAAGTTCTCCTCGTCACCGGTCGGGAGGCGAGCATCGCCAAGCAGCGCGAACCCGAAGTCCGGCGTCTGGTAGAGGTTGATCTTGGTGCGTATCGCTATGTCGCCGATGCCGGTTGCGGAGCCTTCCGCCGAGGATTCCGCGGTTTCCGACGTACCGCCGAACAGGTGTGGCGAGCCGGGTTGGAACGCATCGAGCGTCGCCTGGCTGCTTCCCTCGAGCGATGCGCGCACGAACGGCACGAGTACGCCGATGTCGACATCGTTCATGATGCCGATCGAGGCGAACGCGGAGGTCACGATCAGGCTCAGGCTCATGTCCGTCGCGACCTCGATGATATCGCGCTCGAAGAGCGGATCGCCCAGCGCCGGGTTGCGTACGTTCTGGTGCGTGAACCTCAGCTCGAGGTCGCTCAGCGGGACGCCACGGACGTTGTCCATGCTGATGCCGTTGACGTTGACGCCGAGCAGGAACCGGCCCCGGCCCAGCGTCTGCGACCGCTCGGCGAAGATCGGACCGCCCGACACCGACGTCGCGACCGGCACGCCGGTCTCGTCGATCCGGAAGGTCACGCCACTGGTCGCCGACGTGAACGGCAGGTTGCCCAGGCTCGTCGCGATCGAGCCCGTGAGGAACGCCAGAAGGTCGTTCTCTCCCTGCGTCACCGCCGGGATGTAATGCGAACCGTGCTCGTTCGACACGTCGAGGCACAGCGGCTGGCCGCAATTGCCGAACGTGAACAACTGCCTGAACCGCTCACTCAACGTCTGCGCGGTGAGCGGGCTCGCGACCAGCGCGAGACCGACTGCCGCAATTGCGAAAAGTCGCATGGATCCTCCGATGACGGTTGATTCGTACGCGAAGATGCGGGCAACGCAACCGTCGGCGCAACGCCGTGCCGCGAGTTGTCCCATGGCTGCGGACCCCCGGCCAGCGCCCGTCGCGGATGCGGCGCTCATCCCTGAAGTGCGTCTTGCCGCGCGCTCGAACCTCATCCATCGTTCGAGAATGCGCTTCGAACACCGCCCGGCGAACCGATGCTGACCGCCTGCCCCGAATGTGGCACCCAGGTCGTCGCGGGCCACGATTGTCCCCTGTGCGGCACGCCGACGCCTGCCCCGACCGATGCCGCGGACCCCGCTTCGCGGGACCGCTCGACTCCGGACAACCCGCCGCAACCACGGGACGCGGCCGTCAGGCCGGTGCCCGGCGCCGCGCCGCCCGTCGATGCCGGCCATTCCCGGCCCCTGGACACGGCCGCACGGTACGCCAACCAGTGGGAAGTCATCTACGAGAAGATCCGGGCCGCGGTAGCGCCGAAGTACGAGGTGACCGGCATCCTCGGCTGGGGCGGCATGGCCGGTGTCTACCTGGCCAATGAACCACGGCTCGGCCGGAAAGTCGCCATCAAGGTGATGTCGCCCGGCCTCATGGTCGACCCTCAGCTGGTCGAGCGGTTCAGCCAGGAAGCCCGCACGATCGCGCAGTTCAACCATCCGAACATCGTCACGATCTTCGAAGTCGACGAGCGCGACGGCCTGCACTACTTCACGATGACCTACGTGGCCGGCCGCACGCTCGGTCAGGTCATGGCCGGAACGGACGTCGCCATGCCGATTTCGGTCGTGCGCGCATGGCTTTACCAGATCGGCGACGCGCTCGCCTACGCGCATCACCACGGCGTTGTGCACCGTGACGTCAAGCCGGGCAACGTGTTGCTCGACCAACGCGGCAATGCTCTGGTCACGGACTTCGGCATCGCGAAGGTCACCGACGAGCCGGGCCTGACCCGTACGGGCATGCTCGTGGGCACACCAGCCTATATGAGCCCCGAGCAATGCTCGTCCGGCAAGGTCGAGGGTTCGTCCGACCAGTATTCGCTCGGCGCCGTCGCGTACCAGATGCTGACCGGTCAGCCGCCGTTCTCGGGACCGACGCTGTCCGTGCTTCAGGCGCATGTCGGGCAGGAACCGCGTCCGATACGGGATCTGCGGCCGGACTGTCCTGACGACATGGTGGCGGCGGTGCAGCGGATGCTGGAGAAGAAGCCGGAGGACCGGTGGCCGACGCTGTCGGCGGCGGTGGCTGCGGCGGGCGCATCGGCGCCGGCGTTCGACGGTCCGGTCCGCAAGGAGCTGGAGCTTCTGGCGGCACAGGCGGCTACGATCCGGGTCGAGCCGTGGTTCGATGTGGTGCGCGAGGGTTCGAGCGATAGTCTTCGGGCCACGGTTCTGGACGCACGCGGCCGCGTGCTCGACGATCGCAACGTGGAGTGGCGGTCCGGCGATGATCTGATCGCGTCGGTCACTAACGGCCGGCTTCGGGCGGTGAGCCCGGGCAACACGACAGTCGACGCGGTATGCGGGGGTGCCGCGACACGTTTGACGCTGACTGTCGAGAGCGACCCGGTCCCATCGATCGAGGTCGAGCCGGCGGTTGCTGTGGTCGCCGCGGGCGCGCGGATCCCGCTGGACGCGATCGTCACGGACTGGGACGGCTCCCGGCTGGACGAGCGGGCGGTGCTGTGGAGTTCGAGCGATTCGACGATAGCGCGGGTGAGCGGCGACGGCGTTGTCGAGGGTATGCGGCCGGGCGAAGCGGTTATAACGGCGAGCACGGGTGGCAAGTCCGCGGCCTCGACCGTGACAGTCAGCGCTGGCGCCGCACCGGCCGTGAAGGCCACGGATTCGCCCGGCGGCGCAACACTGCGGCCGGCGGGTCGGTCTGAGCCGAAGCTTGCGACGCCCGCCCCGTCCACGCCCACGCCAGTCGCTCCGTCTGCGCGGGAGTTGACGCCTGCTGGCGGAGTGACGCCCGTGCCCCGCCTCGCGACTTCTGCTCCGATGCGCAGGAACACGGTGCTTGCGCTCGCGCTTTCGATCATCGGCGTCATCGCGATCGTGTCGGTGATCGTGCTGAGTGGAGGCGGCGATGGCGACACGGCCGGTACCGGAACCATCGAGATCGGTGGCAACCTGCCGGCTGGCGCGGAGGTCGTGGCGATCGCGGCGGACGGCAGCCGCACGACGCTGACGGACGGAGAGGCGACGGTGCCGGCCGGCAGCTACACACTCGAGTTCAGCGCGGCCGGATACGACACGTATCGTGGTTCGGTCCAGCTCGAGTCGGCTGGATCGGTGACGTGGTCGCCCGTGCTCACGGAGACGGTCGTGCCACCGAACGCGGGCATGCTCGCACTTGCGGATGGCCTGCCGGACGGCGCGACCGTCATGGTGACTTCGCCGGACGGCTCGAGCCAGGAAATTGCCCGAACCACGGCGCTCGCGCCCGGCGAGTACACCATCTCGTTCGCGGCCAGCGGCTACGAGGATGTGACCAGTGCGGTGACCATCACGGCGGATCAGACGACGACATTCGAGCCGACACTGACGCGCGCCGCACCGCCACCGCCGACGGTTGGCACACTGCGTATCGCCGGCACCCTGCCGGCAGGCGCGAGACTCCGGATCCGGCCGGATGGTGGTCAGTTCCGTGTCGTCTCCGCCGGTTCGATGACGCTCGATCCCGGCCGCTACACACTCGAGTTCAGCGCGGACGGCTACCAGACGGATACCCGTGCGCTCACGATTGCCGCGGGCGGCTCGCAGACGTGGACGCCGAACGTCCGTGCTACGCAGCCCGATCCTCCGCCACAACCGACGACGGGAACGCTGCGCATCGATCGTGGCGGTTTGCCGGCCGGCTCGACCATCACGCTGCGATCGCAGAGCGGGGCTGCCCGTGAGATCAGTACCGCGACCGTCGAGTTGGCGCCGGGTTCGTACACCCTCGAGTTCGCGGCCAGCGGCTACCGCCCGTTCACTGGCACGGTCCGCATTGCGGCCGGCGCGACCGAGAGCTGGACTCCGACACTGACCGCGCTCGAAGTGCCACCGCCCGATACCGGCCCGACGCGTGATCCGGCCGCCGACCGCGCCGCCATCGAAACCGCCGTCCGCGACTTCGTGGCAGCGTTCAACCGCCGTGAGGCGGCGACGGTCGTGCCGCTGCTGCCAGCGCAAGCGCGCGACGGCTGGCGGGCCCTGCTCACGAATACGTCCGACGTCACGAACTTCAGTGCATCACTCGCGTCGATCGAGAACTCGAGCCTCGACGGTGACGAGGCGACCGTGCAGTTCAGCGTTCAGGTCTCCTACGAGAACCGTAACGTCCGCGCCAACCCCGTCCTGCCATACGTCGGCACCGCACGTCGCAGCGGCAATGCCTGGCGCCTCGTGTCGCTCGAGCCAGGCGGCTGAGCAGCCTCGCCAGGACTGCCACGCATTGCGTGTCGCACGCGTCATCGTTCCCTTTCCGTGCATGGGTCCGACCACATCTTCACACGCCCTGATGTTGCGCCGAGCGCTCGCCGCTCTGTTGCTCGCCTGCGCCTTGCCTTCAGGTACCGTAATCGCCGGGCAGGAGCCCCCGCCCACCGATGCATCCGAAGCGCTGCGGCTGCGCGTCGAGCTAATGCGTGCGGAAGGCCATATCGAAGTGGCTGGCGACACGGTGTCGGCGGAGCCTGTCGCCGCATTCTACGAGTCCCGCGGGTTCATGCCTGCATGGCGAGCGGCGGATCGTGCGGCGATCCTGCTCGACGCGGTCGCGGCCATGGAGAGCGACGGTCTCGATCCTGCCGACTATCACGCGCACGCACTTCGTTCGTTCGTGGCGGTTCGGCCGCGCACGGCGGCGGATTCCGCCGCGTTCGATCTGTTGCTGACCAGCGCGGTCCATCGCATTGCGCACGATCTCGGGCGAGGCCGCGTGGACCGGTCGCTTCTGGATGCGTCATGGGCGATCGACGGGAGTGAGCCCTCGCCGGATGGCAGTCACTTGGCCACGATCATCGATACAGACGACTTGCGCGCCGCGATCGATGCGTTGCGGCCGCGGCACGCGATCTACCTGGGCCTGCGCGATGCCCTGGCGACGTATCGTGCGATTCGTGATAGTGGCGGCTGGCCGGTGATGCCGGACGGTCCGACCATGCGGCGCGATTCGGTGGCCGGCCCGATCGCGTTGCTGCGCCGGCGGCTTACCATCGAAGGCTTCATCGAACTGTCGCCCGAAGCCGGGCCGCCCGCGTTCGATGAAACGCTCGAAACCGCCGTGCGCGCGTTTCAGCACACGCACGGACTCAACGAGGATGGCATTGTCGGAAGGGCGACGCTCGCTGAGCTGAACGTGACAGTCGAGCGGCGCATCGACGCGATACGCGTCAACATGGAGCGCGCGCGCTGGATCCTCCCGGGATTGGCGGACCGCTTTGTAGCCACCAACATCGCGGGTCAGAAGGTCTATTTCGTCGATCGTGGCGAGGTCGTTTTCGAGACGCGCGCGATAGTCGGGACGTCGTACACGCGGACGCCCGTGTTCGCCGACACGATGCGCTACATCGTCATCAATCCGACGTGGACCGTGCCGCGCTCGATCAACGGCGAGATCCTCAGTGCGATGCGATCGGATCCGTCCTATCTGACGACCCGTGACATCGTAGTCATCGATCGCGCGGAGAATCGCGTCGATCCGACGACGATCGACTTCAGTGCCTACACGGGCGCAACGTTCCCGTGGGTGTTCCGTCAGTCGCCGGGTCCGGTGAATCCGCTCGGCCGCATCAAGTTCATGTTTCCGAACCGGTACGGCGTCTATCTGCATGATACGCCCGGTCGCTCACAGTTCGAACGCGAGCAGCGCACGTTCAGTCACGGCTGCATCCGCGTCGAGGATCCGTTCCGTCTGGCCGAACTCGTTCTGGCCGGACAGGAAGGCGGCGACCAGGCATCGCTGATGCGCATTGTCGCGGACGGCCGCATCGCGACCATCCGGCTCGAACGCCCACTGCCCGTACTGCTTCTGTACTGGACGGCCGCATCAGATCTGCACGGCGAAGTGCATTTCTATCGCGATATCTATGGCCGTGATGGCGCCGTGCTGAGCGCGCTCCACGCACCCGCGCTGCGGTGACGCGCAACGCGCTTTCCACTCCGGCGCGCGCCGTCGCGGCGACAGACCGGGCGGCCGGCGCACTCACATTCCTGCTCGCGGCCGGCGCATTCGCGGTCGTACTGTCGGGTACCGCGTCGGACATGTTCGCGCTGGACCGCTTCTCGGTGCCGAAGGAGCTTGCGCTCAACCTGACCGCGCTGCTGGCGGCGCTGCTACTCGCGGCCAATTGGCGAGGCCTGCGTGCGACAGTGCCCGAGCTCGTGCTCGGAGCGTTCGTCGTCTGGAGCGTCGTGTCCGCCGTTCTGTCGGTCAACCGCTGGATCGCATTGCGGTCTGCCGCGCTCACACTGTCCGGCTTCCTCGTTTTTCTCGCCGCTCGCCGCATCGCGCAACGGGCAAGGTATCCCGTTCGTGGCCGCGAGGACGGACCTGACGAGCCGGACCCACGGCGATACGATCCGTTTCCAGCGGCGGCCACGCGAGAATCGGTGCTGCCGCGCGTGCTCGCGCTCGCCGTCGTCGCCGCGTGTCTGACCGGCCTCAGCCAGGCGTACGGCGTCGAGCTTCCCGGTCTCTCGGATGCTCGCGCGCCCGGCGGCACGTTCGGCAACCGCAACTTCCTGGCGCACTTCACGGCGATCGGCGTACCACTCGTCGCGCTCGCGGCGTTCCGCGCCAGGCCGGGCGCCATGCGCACGTTCTGGCTGCTCGGCCTGGTGCTGTGCGGCAACGCCATTGTGCTCACGCGGTCGCGTGCCGGCTGGCTCGGCCTTGCCGCCGCAGCCGTGATCACCATCCTGGCGTTCGCCATCGCACGACGCACGCTCTTCGCAGCCGGCCATCGCACGCGACAGCTTGCGGCCGCCGGCGGCGCGATCGCGCTCGGCGCCGTCACGGCGCTCGTCCTGCCCAACACGCTCGAATGGACGTCCGAATCGCCGTACACCGAAACGCTCACGCGTCTGACCGACTATCGCGCCGGATCCGGACGCGGCCGGCTCATACAGTACGGTAACTCGATGAAACTCGTGGGCCGCAACCCGGTGTTCGGTACGGGACCGGGCAACTGGTTCACCGAGTACCCGCTCGTAACCACAACGGGCGACCCATCGTATGCCGGCGCCGAACCGATCCCGACGAATCCGTGGCCCAGCAGCGACTGGGTCGCGCTTCTCGCCGAACGCGGACCCATCGGACTCGCGCTCGTGCTCCTCGCTGGTGCCGCGATCGCGGCCATCGCGCTCCGCAGGTTGCGTGGCCCGGACCCGACTGCGGCGCTCGACTCCGTCACCCTTCTGTCAATGCTGGCGGCTGCCGCCGTTACCGGCCTGTTCGACGCCGTGCTACTGAATGCCGCACCGACATTCCTTGTCGCCGCCGCGGCCGGCCTGCTGCTGCCGAGCTCCCGCGAGTTCGTCGATCGGAAACTCCATGGCCGCGCGCGCGCCGCAATCGTCGCGGTCACCCTCGGCGCCGCGCTCGCGGGCGCCACCCGCAGCGCGCAACAGTTCGCGGCCATCAGGATCGTCGACAACGGCAGGGGCTCGCGCACTTCGATCGAGAACGGGCTCGCCGTCGATCCCGCCAACCATCGGCTGCACCTGCGACTCGCCGCCCGTGACTGCGTGCACGCCCGCGCAGCCGCTCGCCTCATGCCGTTTCACGAGCTGCCTCGCCGGGCGGTCGCGCGCTGTTGACGTCAGGGTATTTTCGCTGATAGCGATCGCCGCCCGGCCCACGGCGCCAACCGTGGTGGGGATTTCGCCGCCCCGGGCGCGGTCGATTCCCCGGCCCGCGTCGCTGCCAACCGTTACTCGTGTTGCTCCGCGTTCCAATCCGTGATCAGCTCGAGGAAGATCGCGTTCTTGAACTCTATGAGCTGCTGGTGGTGTTGCCCTTCTTCTTCGGCGCGCCGCCCTACTTCTTGGCGCCGCTCTTCTTCTTGGCGCCGCTCTTCTTCGCGGATCCGGTAGGGCGTCTGCTGGCCTCGTACAGCTCGATGTACCGGTCGACAGACACGGCGGCGATGACTTCGACGAGTGCGTCGACTTCGAGGTCCTCGATTGTCCTGAAGTGCAGGCACGACTTGCCCATGTCCCACTTCCTGCCGGTGGCGAGGAACGCCTTCTCGAGCTTCCCGGCCAGACCGGGCACCGCATAGACGCCCATCAGATAGAGCGTCACGTAATTTTTCCGTGATGCGATGCCGGCATAACCCAGCGGCTGCCCGTTGTAGGGTGTCCGGGTACCGCTGGAGTGGGATCTCGTAGCTGAGCATGCTCCAGTTGACCGACTCCACATAGCCATTCGGGAGGTTGCGCAGGACGAGGTCGCGAACTGCGGCCACGGTCGCGCGCCGGTCAGCTGGAAGGTCCACGACATACGCTTCCGGTGTCGTCCCCCCGGTCTTTGCCACGATCCGGCCCTCCGGCCCTCCCGGGCCCTTGCTCGACAGTTTCTCTGATGACCAGCACAAGAAACCCGGCACCACGGACGTTGCCGGTGTGATCTCCGCCGGGACCGCACTCCGCACAATAACGGAGTCCACAACGACCACGCGTCTCGCGCTCCCCTTCAGGGCTCGTCGGGTTCCCGCTCGATCAGGTGACGCAGGTACCGTTCGGGCTGCGTCAGGAACGACCGCGTCAGGTTCACATGTTCGAGATCGGCATAGTCGGTCCGCTCGATCGGAGCGGTATCGAAGCTGTAGATGGTGGCGCGCGGGAATGCCAACAGAATCGGCGAATGCGTCGCGATGACGAACTGGCCGCCGGCCGCGACCGTGTCGGCGATGAGCGCGATCAGCCCCAGTTGGCTCTTCGGCGACAGTGCCGCTTCCGGCTCGTCCATCAGATACAACCCGCCCGGCACGAGCCTGGCCTTGAACAGACGAAGGAACGTTTCGCCGTGCGAGTTGGCCTCGAGATCCTCGCCGTAGCGCGTCGTCATTTCTGCGAGTGACGCCCTGGCCGGACCGGCGGCCAGACCCTTCGCGTATGCCGACGCATCCGCGAACTCCCGCTCCACTTCGCCCAACCGGTCCGTCAGCTCCGTCCGCATCCTTGCCAGGCGCTTCACGAAGCCGAAGAAGTCCTCCGCCCGAAGGAAGAACCCGCGCCGGTTCCGCCGGCTCCACACCAGGCGGAAGCCGGTCGTGAGAGAACGCTGGAGCGCCAGTGTCGCATCGGTCGAGACCTCGGCCGACCCCACGGCCGGCAGGCCCGCGAGCACGGCGATCGCCTCGAGCACGGTCGACTTGCCCGAGCCGTTCTCGCCCACGAAGAACGTGACCGGCGAGGCCAGGTCCAGGCGTGCGAGCGTCCGTATTGCGGGCACGGTGAACGGAAACGATGATCCGCTTCCGTTCGCGTCGCCGACGCGCTCGATCGATCGCAACTGCGGGCCGAGCCCATCCGAACGTGTCACGACCGCCTGTCCATCCGAAGGGTACGTCGCGTGCTGTCCCGTTGACCGCGCCAGGACGTCCCGATCCGTTCCAGGAAGCAAGCCGCCAAGCACGGCCCGGACGCGATCCGACTGCCCGACATCAGCGGGTGACCCGAGGTGTACGCCTCGATGTCGCGTTCCGTGACAACTGACCCCGTTAACGTTCGACTATCACCGCTCCGACATTCATGGCCAGTGCCAGGAACCAGTCTCCCTGGCGGCCGCTCTCGTGGTTGTCATGTCTTGGCCAGCGTCACGTGCCGCGTTAGCGTTGGGCGATGATCAGGACCTTCGCGAACAAACGGACGGCCGAGCTGATCCGATCGGCACAGTCGCGTTCTACGGCCCCGACAGAAGCTACGCCTCCAAAGTCGCCGTCGGCGTGTCTCCGACAGGGGACGCTCCGGTGATATCCTCGAGCGCTGGTTTGACAGAGGGATCGACGTTCGTGTTGATCCGCAGATTGGAGCCGCGGTGAAGGACTTCCTGCGTCGGCATCAGGTACGCCAGGTTGTCGTCGGCGATGGCATTATCGGCTGTCCACACGAAGAGGGCGTGGACTACCCGGAAGGTGACGAGTGCCCAGAGTGTCCATGGTGGCACGGCCGCGATCGCTGGACTGGCGAAATGCTCGACGAATGACCCGCAACGACAGCCGCGTCATGTAACGACCGCGACTGTTTACCGGCTCCGACGGACCACAAGCCAGCTGCCGCCGATGTCTGGTGCTCAGTGGGCCTCGTTGCGGGCGAGTATCGCCTGACCGCCGCGCACATCGGCTTCCGTTAGTGGAGACTTCCCACTGACTGTTCAACAAGGCGTCCTGGACTTGCATTATCGTGTCGCTTGATGTGCAGGCAGTATGTGAGTAGCGCCGTCCGTGGCTCTACAATCCCGGAGCATGATGCCCGTCGCCTTCGGCGCTTCGGAGGAAGTCCTGGGGAGCCACGAGTCCGGCGCGAGACATCGAAAGGCGTATCCTCGCCATCAGGAGATCTTCCAGGTCGAGGACGGGATCATGGAAAGACGCGACCAACTCGAGAAACGCCTCGTGCAGCGCACCACGAACGAGGCACTGTTCTCGTTCCATTGGGCAGTCGCGTGATTGGCCCGTCCACCGTTGGGCACGCTCAGCGGCGGCCGAAGGTTTCGAATGGCCGAAGGCAAACCTTGCAATCAGACGGCACCACGGCTTACACTTGGCCGGCATGGGAGCTGACGACCTTTACCCCCGCTTCGCCGAGCCGGCCCTGGTCGAGGCGCTGGCCGATGCGCCCGTGGTCCTCATCCATGGGCCGCGCCAGTGTGGCAAGACGACCCTGGCGCAGGGGATCGCCGAATCTCGGGGCTACTCCTACTTCAGCTTCGACGATGCCGTGGCCCTTGGCGCGGCCAGCGCCGATCCCGTGGGTTTCGTGGCCGACCTCCCCGAGCACACCATTCTCGACGAGGTGCAGCGGGTTCCCGCGCTCTTCACCGCCATCAAGTCGGCCGTAGATCGCGGGCGTCGACCGGGCCGGTTCCTGCTCACCGGATCGGCGAACGTGCTGCTCATCCCGAAGCTCGCCGACTCGCTGGCGGGAAGGATGGAGATCCTCCGGCTGCACCCGCTGGCCCAGTGCGAGCTGGCCGGCAGCGCGCCGTCCTTTCTCGATGCGTTGTTCGACGGGCGCTTCACGGCGCGCATATATGGGCGCCTGGGCAAGGCGCTGGCGACGCGCATCGCGGTGGGCGGTTACCCCGCCGCGCTCGCGCGCACCACGCCACGCCGCAGCGCTGCCTGGTATCGCGGGTACATCAAGACGATGATCCAACGTGACGTGCGCGACCTGGCGCGGATCGCCTCGCTCGACGTGCTCCCACGCCTGCTGGCCCTGACCGCCGGGCAGACCGCCCGACTACTGAACGTGAGCGATCTGGCTGCGCCGTTCCAGTTGAGCCGCCCCACGATCAAGGACTACGTGACCCTGCTGGAGAGGGTCTTCCTGCTCGAGCCGCTTCCGCCATGGCACAGCAACCGGCTGAGCCGCCTTGTCAAGACGCCCAAGCTGCATCTTGGCGACACCGGAGTCGCCTGCGCCGTCCTCGGGCTCGACGCCGACGCGCTCTGGGACGATCGTAGTACACTGGGACAGTTGCTGGAGACCTTCGTCTTTCAGGAGCTACGCCGACAGGCGAGCTGGCGCGACGACGACATCCGCTTCCACCACTTTCGCGACAAGGATGGCGCCGAGGTGGACCTGGTGCTGGAACGTGGCGGACGCGAACTGGCTGGGGTCGAGGTGAAGGCCTCGGCGACCGTGACCGCCACCGACTTCCGCGGCTTGCGCAAGCTGCGCGACTCGGCAGGCAAGCGGTTCGCCGCAGGCGTCGTGCTCTACGACGGCGAGTCCAGCGTGGGTTTCGGCGAGGGGCTGTTCGCGGTGCCGGTCCGGGCCCTGTGGGAACTGACATGAGCCGCACGGACCTGCTACCACAGGTGACGGCCGCCTTCGCGCTCTACAAGACCTCCGACAAGGCGGAGATCGAGAAGGAGCTGGCGAAGGTGGTCGCGGGCATCAAGGCCGCGGGTATGGACCCCGAGCAGTCGCCGAAGATCGCGGAGCTGCGAGTCAAGATTCAGAGCGCGGCCGTGGACGTGGGCGCGCTGGAGAGCGAGGTGTATGACCACCTGTCCAGTTTCTTCCGCCGCTACTACTCCGAGGGGGATTTCCTAAGCAAGCGCGTCTACAAGGATCTCCGTACCGGAGGTTGGGTGAGAGTGGTGCGTGCCGGTCCGCCTCATGCGTGGCTTCCAATGCGGCGAACACCGGCCCGGCGCGGCCGCAGGAGTCCGGTTACCAGTTGATGGATGCCTCATGAATCTACTGCGCAAGCACTGGGAAGACTTGCGATCGAGCCTCTGGTTTGTCCCGACGCTGATCGTGGTCGGGGCCGTCGTCCTTGCTGTGGTACTGATCGAGGTGGACTCGCCCGACAGCCTCGGGCAACTGGCGGAGCGCTGGCCTCGCCTTTTCGGGGCCGGGGCGGAAGGCTCGCGCGGGCTGCTTTCGACCATCGCCGGCTCGATGATCACAGTGGCCGGCGTCACAT
This sequence comes from Longimicrobiales bacterium, assembly GCA_035513345.1. Taxonomy (GTDB): domain Bacteria; phylum Gemmatimonadota; class Gemmatimonadetes; order Longimicrobiales; family RSA9; genus DATKCF01. The sequence continues at coordinate 2,539 of DATKCF010000075.1, read as the reverse complement.
TTTCAATCACGGTCGTCGCCCTTACCCTGGCGTCGAGTCAGTACACGTCGCGGATTTTGCGGAACTTCATGCGGGACCGAGCCAACCAGGCGGTCCTCGGCGTCTTCCTGGGCGTCTTCGCCTATTGCCTCGTCGTGCTGCGGACGATCCGCAGCGGTGACGAAGGCGCATTCGTCCCGGGGCTGGCGGTGTTTTTCGCCGTGCTGTTGGCCTTCGTGGGCATCGGGTTCCTCACGTTCTTCATTCATCACATCGCCGCCTCGCTCCAGGCGACGACCATCATCGAGTCGGTGGCCACGGAGACGCTCGAGGCCGTCGATCGTTTGTACCCCGACCAGATTGGTGAAGCCGCCGTCGGGACCGCGGGGGAGGAGCCGGAGGGCGCACTCGCGTCCCTGACATGGGCGACCATCCCGGCCCGGGAGACCGGTTACATTCAGGGGATTGACGCCGATGCCTTGTTCAACCTGGCGAGCGAACAGGGCGTGGTCGTGCGGATGGAGAAGGGAATCGGCGAGTTCGTCATCGAAGCCTGCCCGCTCGCGTCGGTGTCCGGCAAGCCACTGGATGACGAGACGATTCGGAATCTGCACGCGGCCTGTTCCGTGGGCCGACACCGGACGGTGCACCACGACGCGAGCTACGGCATCCAGCTGATCGTGGATGTCGCGCTCAAGGCGCTGTCACCGGGCATCAACGACACCACGACCGCGATCAATTGCGTTGACTACCTTGCATCGATCCTCGCCCGGCTCGCCGCCCGCCGGATCGAATCGCCTTGTCGCTCCGAGGGGGGACAGTTACGTGTCATCAGCCGCGGGCCGACATTCCCGGTCCTGTTGGCCGGCGCCTTCGACCAGATTCGCCAGAACGCGAAAGGCAACGTCGCCGTCCTGACGCGCCTCCATCAGGTTCTTGCGACGGTCGCCGGGCAGACCTCCGATGAACAGCGGCGTAACGAGCTCCGCCAACAGGCCGTCCTGGTCGCCGAGACAGCCGAGCGCAGCGTCCCATCGGCCCACGATCGCGCGACGATTCAGGCGGCCCAGGCGGGTTACGCCGAACCAGGCGCTTCACCCGACCGCGGCAGCAGCTGGTTCACGGGTTCAAGCTCCCCGAACCGCCGCGGCAGGTGAGCTTCAACGTTATGCGAACGCACGGACATCTCGCCTGGGCCCCGCGGAGTCCGGTCAGGTCGCCTTCTCGCGCTCGGCCTCCGGAGGGGGGCGACGAATGTGAAAGGCGAGGGCCGCGATTACTCCCGCAGTGGCGACCCCGAAGCCGAGGAGCTCGCGCTCACCGTTCCATGTCACCACCTGTCCAAGGAACGCGATCCCGAGGACGACGACCACCACCTTCCTTCGTGCGGCCAGGTAACAATCGGATATGGAATCCAAGCTTCGCCCACCCGACGAGATTGCCACTTCACGTTTGAGGCTACGGGTTCCGACGCTGGCAGATGCTCCGGTCATTTTCGAGCGCTGGACTCAGGACCCGGACGTGACGCGGTATCTCGTGTGGATGCCGCACCGAAACGTAGACGAGTCGAAGAGCCATATTCGTCGCTGCCTCGCGGGCTGGGAATCCGGCAAGTCCTTCACGTGGTTCATCGAGACTCTGACTACTCAGAGCCTTGTCGGCTCAATAGCGGCTCGCGACCAGCCTCACGGCATCAACCTCGGATACCTTCTCGCGCGGAACGCCTGGGGTAAGGGCTACATGGCCGAAGCCGTCGACGCTGTCGCCGCGTGGTTCCTGTCGCAGCCAACGGTCGAGCGCGTCTGGGCAACCTGCGACGTTGAGAACGCTGCCTCGGCCCGCGTTCTCGCAAAGGCCGGCTTCGACCTGGAAGGAACGCTGCGGCGCTGGGATGTTCATCCGAACCTGGGTGAGAAACGCCGCGACGCATTATGCTACAGCAGAATCCGCGACGGTTCGTAAGCAGCGTGGGCTTGCTGGCGCTCGTTTGCTTCCCTGTTTAGGATTCGATCGTTTGAGGCCCACCCGGCCACGCGTTCCTGACCCGGATCCGCAGAATACGGGAGATCGTGCCTGACTTGCCTTCTCCGTTGAATCTTTCCACGGAATCCCCGGACGCGCCCCGTCGGGTGATCGCCGACCGCTACGAGGTCGTCTCAGTGATCGGTCAGGGGTCGGTGGCGCGCACGCTTCTCTGTTCCGACCTGCGGGAGGACCGGCGAGTCGTAGTCAAGGAGCTACACTTCGCCCACCTTTCCGATTGGAAGTACCTCGAGCTTTTCGAGCGAGAGGCAAAGATGCTCGGAAGGCTCGAGCACCCCAGCATCCCCGGAGTCTTCGATTACTTTCAGGGCGAAGGCGGGTCGGCAACCTTCTACATCGTGCAGGAGTACATCGAGGCTCCGTCGCTCCTGCAGCGGATGGAATCCGGCCCGATGCTCGGCCAGACGGAGATCCATGAGATCGCGGTCGGATTGCTCGACGTGCTGGCGTACCTGCACGGTCGCGCGCCACCGGTCATCCACCGCGACATCAAGCCTTCGAACGTGCTCCTGCGCGC
>DATKCF010000074.1:0-5250 GCA_035513345.1 Longimicrobiales bacterium | reverse complement strand
GCTCGCTTGACGCCGGATCGGCCCCGGCCTATTCGTACTCGCCCCTCTTCTCCCGTACTCCAACCGCGAGAAATTGATGGAAGGCGATGACAGCATGACGCGCGGCCGGCCGGCAGCGGAGACCGGCGCTGCTGCCGGCGGATCGCGGGGCGGCGGTGTGGACCGGCGTACGTTCCTGAAGGTTGCTGGCGCTCAGACGGGCCTGCTCGCGGCAGGAGCGACCTCCGCCAGTGCGACCACGACGCGAACCGTGCCGCGCGCGCCCTGGATCGGGCGGCAGGCGCCGGACATCGCGGTCATCGGCGGCAGCGCGTGGGGCGGCTGGATCGCGCTCAACCTGCAGCGGATGGGCGCCAGGGTAACGGTGATCGACGCATGGGGACCGGGCAACGCACGCGCGACGTCGGGCGACGAGTCTCGTGGCATCCGCTCGTCCTACGGTGACCGCGAAGTCGGCGAACTGTGGGCGCGCTGGGCCAGGGAGTCGATCGATCGATGGAAGCGGTGGGATGAGGAATGGGGCAGTGATCTGCACATGCGTCTCTTCTTCCCGACTGGCGACGTGACGTTCCGCAATCAGGCGGATGACAATTTCATACGGGGCTGTACGGAGACGTGGGCGAAGATCGGCACGCCATACGAGGTCCTGACGCCGGACGAGGCAAGGTACCGGTTCCCGGCGATCGAGTTCGGCGACATGCAGGGCATCATGTTCGAGCCGGGCGCCGGAGTGGGGCGTGCGCGCCGCTCGTGCGAAGCGGTGGCCGAGGTGTTCCGGCACGAGGGCGGCAGAATCGTGATCTCGACCGCGAGCCCCGGCTCGAACAGCAACGGCCGGCTTACCGACCTGACCCTGCGGCCGGGCTCGCCGTTCGTCGCGGGGACGTACGTGTTCGCGCTGGGACCGTGGATGGGCAAGGTCTTCCCCGACGTACTGGGCAACAAGATGCGAACGCCGATGGGCTTCGTGTTCTATTTCGGTACGCCGCCAGGCGACAACCGCTTCACCTACCCGAACCTGCCGAGCTGGAACTTCCCGGGTGTGACGGGCTGGGGCGGGCTCGACATGGACAATCGCGGGTTCCGCGTCCGTGGCGGCGGCGGTGGCGGCCTGAACCGTTCGCAGGACCCCGACACGAGCGAACGGTGGATCGGCGGCGCGACCGCTCAACGCCAGCGCGAGTTCCTTGTCGAGCGGTTCCCGGGTATGGCGGGCGCGCCCATTGTCGCAACACACGCGTGCCACTACGAGCTGAGCTCATCGCGCAACTTCATCATCTCGCAGCACCCCGACTGGTCGAACGTCTGGCTTGCAGGCGGCGGCAGCGCCGAAGGCTTCAAGTTCGCGCCCATGATCGGCGAGTACGTCGCGGGCAGGGTAACGGGTACCGAAACCGACCCGGATCTCATCGAGGCGTTCCGGATACCGGAGGACAGTTACGAGGCCGGGTGAGTCCGATCGACAATCGCACCAGGTTCGGCCGTCAATCGAACTCGTACGCCGGTGCGGCCTGCTCGTTGCCGGTCCTGCCGGGCACGATCTCGGCCTTGAAGAAGTTCTCGCCGCGAATCGGCGAGTCCGCGATGCGCCGCATCATTGCGATCTGGCCGACGTGCGTGAGCGCGTCGGCGACCGGTCCCTGAAACAGCCGCTGCGCCGACGTCTCGACCGGCAAGTCCGACGCGAGCAGCGCGTCCACCTCGCCAATGAGGCGATGGAACCGCTCGACTTCCTCATCCCATCCGAGTGGAGGCGAGTCGGTCCAGACGTGCTCGCCATCGATCAGGTGGACCATCCACTCGAACAGATCACCGATGTGCGCGAGAATCTCGAGCGGCGTGCGCGTGCCGGGCGCAACACGAAGCGCGCCGAAATCGGCGGGCACGTCACGAGTAGCCTTGCCGCCGCGGTACGCCACCGTGGCGAGCGCATGCCGCAGGAACTGCCGGTCGTGATCGATCACCATCATTGACCTCTCGTCGGTTGCAGCGAATGAGGCAGCACATGCCCGTCGTTGCGTCGCGAGTACTCGATCATCAGCCGAACGCTGCGACCGTAGTTCGCGACGCCGCCGGGTACGCGGTTCATTCGCAGGTAGCGGTCGTTGACGGCTGTTGCGACACGGTCGCCTACGCCGCGGAACCGGTTGATCCATCCGGCGAGGTCGGCCAGATCCCGCCTGGTGCCCGCGATCCGCGAGCCGCTGATCCGGGCGTATGCCTCCGGATCGGCGCCGGCCAGCGAACTGAGCAGTTGCGATGCCGCAAACATTGCGGCCGAGTACCGGGCCAGCGGATCAACCGATAGCGCGGAGGCCGCGAATCCGAGGAAACTTGCGTCGCCTTCACCGGTGATGCCACGCTGATGCGCCTTCTCGTGCGCCATCGTGTGGGGAAGTCGCATGGCGGGCACGTCCCGCAGCACGTGCGCTTCCGCGGTGAACGGCGAATAGATGCCGGTGATACCGAGCCTTGCGATCAGCTCGCTGGTCAGCGGGCGCTTCACCCGCCCGAACGACCTCCCGGCAACCGGCTGGAGCGAGAGCAGCCGTGTCGCCTCCAGCCAGCCGCCGTCGAGCGAGCGCTCGAGTTCGCGCGTGTCGGACGGTGCTTGTGTCGGCTCACCTGCGTCCTGCTCGCCATGCATCTCGATGTACAGATCGTTCGACAGACCCACGGCCTGCTCCGCAAGCGCGATCAGTTCCGAGCGATCCGCACCATCCCATGCCGGCCATCCCTGTCGCTCCTCGAATGACGGGCGGGCGTAGTTCAGGCCCCACAGAGAATAGAATGCGAAGATGACGAGGCCGGCGTGCAGTGCCACCCTGCGCGCGCCGCCGGCAATGGCGTTGGAGATGCGGCGCCGCCGCGCAGTCACGCTCCGCACGGTGATGCCGATCGCGACAACCGTCCAGATGACGTATGCCACGACGAGAACTTCCATCAGAGAGAACGGCAGCAGGCCGGTTAGCCTCGAGAATGGTCGCGAGATCAGCGGCCACAGACCGGTCGCGTAGATGCGTTCGACTGCGGCGGGCGCGGTGGCCGCAAGCCGCGAAAGACCGAACGCGGCCGCACCGAGCGTGAATGCCAGTAGCGGAGCACGCCAGCCGCGCTGGCGATCGTCCGGAAATCGCGCGTCCTTCACCTGACCCTGCCTCCAACCTTCATCGCTGGACACCTACCCCGGATCGAGGCGGACCGAGCCCGTTCGACTCCCACGCCGGGCGATACGCGACCATGTGCGTTCCGGCGAGGCGGCGAAGCGGGCGAGCCTGCGCGATCTCGTCGAGCGCGCGCAGGACCTCGCGGGGGACGCCCTTCCGCTTCTTGTAGTCGTGCCAGATGATCGTTCCTGTCGGCGACACCATGTCGAACGCCTTGCGACTGTCATTCATGACGTACGAGTATGCGTGGGCGCCATCGACGAAGATCAGATCACACTTGCCCCGCCATGGCTGGTGGTCGAAGCGCTTGCTGTCGTCGTATACCTGTCGGATCTTCGCTTCGGCATCGCTGCCGGAGTACAGGAATTCGTCGAAGCGTGATTCCTCGACCGCGATGTCACGAGCGATTGCGCTGTCGCCCTCACCGTGTTCGTAGAGGCCGGTTCCCTCGGGCGGCAGCGTGAGCGTGATCACACGAGCGTCCGGCGGCGAGTTGCGTGCCATGAGGTATGCCGTCTTTCCGGTCGCGGTGCCGAACTCGAAGATCGTGCTCGCATCCTTCGACAGTACGCACAACACCCACGCTTCGCGATCGGTCGTGCCTGCCGGCACGGCATCGGCGCCGCCGATGAAGGTGACTTCGGCGTCCGTCGTCGGCCCCTTGTCGGTCAGCCGGAATCGACCGTCGAGAGCAGTCAGGGGAATCGTCGGGATCGCGAATCCCTGATCGCGTGCGGTCGCAAGGTAGAATCGGTGGCGGTAGGTGACGAAGAGGCCGAAGAAGTACGCGGCGAGCACTGCCAGCACAATCGCGAGGATCGTCAACTTGACCGGAGCCGGGCTCGACGGTGGCTACTTCGCGGTGCGGCCGTTTCGCATCGGCGGCACGCGTTCGCCGGCCTCTGAGCATGCGACCAGCATCGCGAACCGACGCTCGCGCGTGCTCTCGCGCTTCGCGCTGATGATCCACCATGCGGAGAGTTTGCGGTAGCCCGGCGGTTGCGACTGGAAGAACGTCCACGCCTTGCGGTTTCGACGGAACCTCCGTTCGCGATCTTCATCCAGCTCGGCGGTGTCGCGTTCGAACGAATAGACCGCCGTTTTCGCCGGGTCGCGGCGCTCCCACGCCGCCAGGCCAGGCTTCGCCATCCGGCCATGAGCCATGAGGACCTCGATCCGGCCGACATTGCGGGCACTCCAGATACTGCCAGGCCGCCTTGGCGTGAACCGGATCGCGTAACTGCGTTCGTCGATCGACTTGCGCACCCCGTCGATCCAGCCGAAACAGAGAGCTTCGTCGACGGACTCCGGCCACGTCATGCTCGGTCGGCCGGTCGCCTTCCGGTGGAACCCGACCCACAGCTCCTCTTCGGACGAACCGTGCGTCGTGAGCCACGTGCGGAACGCGGCCGGATTCTCGAAGAAGGTCGGCTTCATGGCACGCTCTGGAACGTAGCCCCGCGATCCCGCATGCGAGACCGCGGGGACTCGTGGTGTGTTCCGCTCTCGAGCGGGTCAGGCGGTTGACCGGGAACGCCGGGTATAGGCGTTGTCCGCTACACTGACGATCCGGTTCACGAAATCATCGACTCCCGCCATCACGCCGACCAGCTCGCTGCGCCGTTCGGCTTTCTCGAGTTCGATCGCGAAATCCACGAGCACCTGACGAACCTCGCCATGGATCTCGACCTGCGCACCACTCGTCTTCCGGCGGCCGCGCTTCTGCTTCGTTGACGGTGGCGTCGCCTTCGCCGTCGTTGATGACCTCGTACCCGCCTTCGCCTCACCGTCCGCATGCTCCGCGGCGCCGTTTTTCCTCGCCTTCCGCGGCGCCATCTCGAAACGCACGATCGGCAGGCGGTACTTCCCGTGGAACTGACGCAGCGAGAGACCGTCAACAGCTTCGGGTGCGATTTCCTGTGCCCGGGCGAGCAGTTCGCGGTTGGACACGTCCGGTTTCACGACGAGCGTGTGGCGGACCATGTTCTTGACTCTTTCGACTGGATCCATTGTACCTCTGCTCATGCTTCGTGGTCATGGGGGTGACAACAAGATGCGGGTTGTTGCCCGTAATGGCAAAGGG
>DATKCF010000073.1:0-8993 GCA_035513345.1 Longimicrobiales bacterium | reverse complement strand
GGCCACGATCCGTTCCCGGTCGCGCCGGAGGAGATCGCCGAATGGGAGGCGCAACCCTCTCTCGAGCGTTTCCGATCACTCGGCGGCAGGCTCGACATGAGTCGCATCCCCGCCGTGAAACCGTACTTCGACGGCATTGCGACGGACGCACGCGGAAACGTCTGGTTGACAGTGCCCGCGGCGCCACCGACGCCCACGTTCGCGGTGTTCGATCCGGATGGCCGCTACCTGGGTCAGCTCCAGGTCAACGGCATGGAGCGCGAACAGTACGTATCGCACGTCGTCCGCAACGACAGGCTCTATTTCGTGGGCCGCGACGAACTGGATGTCCAGCGCGTGTACGTCTACCGGATCGATCGAGCGCCCGCGCAGGCCGACGTCACGGGAAGGTGACACCTTTCCGATGTACCCCTGTCCTGTTTCGATCGGCTCAACCGTCATGGCGGTGATGACAGGAACCGATCACGCAGCAAGGAGACCGACATGACCGACTACCTGCTTCTCTATCGTAACGGAGAGCCGGCGTGGCAGGACCGGAGCCCCGAGCAGATCCGGGAGATCATGGGGCAGTGGAACGAATGGTTCAGGGAGCTGGAGGCGGGCGGGCATCTGCGAAACCCGGGCGCAGCGCTCGCGCCGGACGGCGCCGTGCTGCGGAAAAACGGCGAGGGATTCGCGACGGACGCGACGCTGTCGGAGGTGAAGGAGCTGGTGGGCGGCTACTCGGTGATCGCGGCGACGTCGCTGGACGAGGCGACCCGTCTGGCCCAGGGGTCGCCGTTCCTGCGCAACAACCCGGAGGGCGACATTGTGGTCCGGCCCGTGATCGTGATGGACGGCTAGAGTGGTTCGTCTCGGAACCGAGAGCCACTAGCGCGCGTCGCGCGCGCGTTCGACCTGGAGCGCGATGAGCGCACGCTCGTGCTTCGTGGGCGTGTGCTCCATCGCCTCCGCAAGAAAACGGCGGGCCGGCTCGGCGGAGCCGACCCTCGCGTACAGGTTCGCGAGCACCGCAGCGATGCTGTGGCTGTCCCTGAGCGACGCATCCTTGCGCAGCGCCTCGACGAGCGGGATCGCGGCGTCAGACCCATCGCGGTAGCTGATCGCGACCGCGCGGTTCAGTGCCATGAGTCCCGTCGGCGACACCTCGAGAAGCCGGTCGTACAGTTTGCAGATCGATTCCCAGTCGGTCGTGTCGAACGTCCTGGCGGAGCAGTGTCGCGCGGCGATCGCGGCCTCGATGTGGTAGCGCGATGCTCCTTCGCTGCCCGTCCTCAGTGTGCGCGCAAGCAGCGCGTAACCCTCGTTGATGCGCGCGCGGTCCCAAAGCGTACGATCCTGCCGGTCGAGCGGCACGAGTCGGCCGTCTTTATTGAGCCGCGACTCGAGACGCGCGCGGTTGAAGCACATCAGTGCGAGCAGCGCGAGCGTCTCATCGCTCGCGAGCGCCTCTTCCGCCGCGAGCATACGCGTGAGCGACAAAGCCGTGTCGCACAGCTCCGTCAGGATCGGCTCATCACCCGTCGACAGGAATCCCTCGTTGAAGAGCAGGTACATTGCGACGTGCACGGTATCGCGAGCGCCCGGCAGCTCACCGGGGGAGGGAAGCGTGAAGTCGACGCCTTCGAGACGGCGGCGCGTGCGGTAGAGCCGCTTGTGGATCGTCGGCTCCGTCGTGAGCAGTGCGCGCGCAATCGCAGGGATGCTCAGACCGCACAGCGCCCGGAGCACGAGCGTGAGCCGGTTCTCCGGCGCGAGCGACGGGTGGCAACACATGAACAGCATGCGCAGCTGGTCGTCGCGGATACCGTCCGCATCGAACGCATCGCCCACCGTGCGTGCGACCGTCCACTCGCTGTCGAGGTAGATGGCGAGGTCGGGCGCGAAGGTGCGGCGCGTGCGTTCGCGGCGGATCGCATCGATCGCACGGTTCCGCGCGGTACTGAGCAGCCATGCCGCGGGGTTGTTCGGGATGCCGCGCTCCGACCACACCTCGAGTGCAGCGACGAACGCTTCCTGTACGACATCTTCGGCCAGCTGCAGGTTGTGAGGGCCGAAGATGCGCGTAAGCACGGAGATGAGCCGCGCGGCCTCGCGCCGGAAGATCGTCTCGATCTGCGCGTGCGCTGCGGGACCGACGTTCAGTTGCGGCGAGTCCAGATGACAATGGCGCCGCAACTCGCGCGGCCGTTGTCAAACTGGATCGGAGTCTCGCTCGCCCCCCTGTAGACTTCGATACCGGCGACGTTGTTCGGCATCAGGTTGTCGATGATGGCTGTGCCCGTCGCAACGGCCGCACCATCCAGGAAGTACTGCGTCTCACAGGGCAGGGAGATCGATCTACCGCCGCGCATCTCGATCCTCGACGACTCGCCGCTCAATGTGGCCCTGCGAACACCGGGGATCCGGGCAAGGAAATCCGAGAGATGCGCTGCCCTGGTCTCCCGAAGCTGGCTGGGGTGGATGTAGATGCCGATGCCCCGTTCGGCGCGATCGTAGAAACCGACATCCAGCAGCCGCTGTGAGCGCACGTCCACGCTGAGCGGCGCAAGACGGATCGGTTCGACTGCGACCGGTATCTGCAGGTCGATCACATCGCCGTCCCGGACATCAATGGTGTCACGGCGTTCGGTGTACGCGATGTGGCTCATGTGCAGAATACGGGAACCCGGGGCGACACCGGTGAACCGGAACCGTCCGTCCGCCGCCGTGACCTGCCGCGTCGTGTCGAGGAGGACGAGCGCATTGGCGATGGGCTGCCGGGTCGCGGCCTCGACAACCACACCGGTCACGGTCGCCTGCCCCGCGAGCGGGGCCAGACCCGATGCGGGCCAGAACAGTGCTGCAAACAATGGCAGCCGATAACCGTGTACCATGCGTCCGTCCGGCATGAGACGCTTCAGCAGCGTGCGATCGGTCGCCGCTCGCCCTTCGACCTGCCCTCCAGTGCGTAGACGATCCAGTCGGCAATGAATGCTCCGAACCGCTCCACCGGCATGACCCTGTCGGATGAGCAGCGGTTTCTGATGCGGGACGGCAGATCGACATCGCGGCGCAGTGAGTCGGGACCTTCGACACGCGCCTCGATCTCGACGATCGCGCGGCACGACATGTCGGTCGAGGTTCCCGCCAGCTCGTCACACATCGCATTCCGGATACCGGGTACGACGAGGATCCGCAGCGGTTCACCGTTCGGGCTTTGATGGTTGGCGAAGCCGAGTTCGGTCAACCTCGCCTTCACGTGCGCCTCGAGATGCGTCGGGTTGCCGTAGCGGCGGTCAGGTACCTGACTGGCGAGGCCTCCTTCGCGCGTCCAGTCCACCGTTACTGCGCAGGGGCTGTCACGGCACGGCACCGCATTCTGTGCCGGTTCCTGCGCGACCGCAGGCTCGTAGAGTGTTGCGCCGGCAGCCACGCAGGACGCGAACAGGAGTCCCGGGCATATGCGCATGTTGCCCTCCTGTGACGATGACCAGATCCGCTCGCTATGGCGAGCGACGGACAATGAACTGCAGGCGCAGACCCGTCCGACCGGGCACTCGCAGGCCTGGGGTGCCGTTGTCATCCTCGTCACCGGTCCCGCCCACGACCTCTTCGATTCCCCTGATGACAGCATAGGCGACGACGCCGGCCGCAACGGTGAACAGCACGCTCTTCGTAACCGACAGCTGCCTGCCCAGGATCGACTGGATCTCGTCGTTGCCCAGCCGAACGGTGTCGCGGATCTCGACGTCCTGGAACGCGCTCGAACTGCGCGCCACGAGCACGTCCAGAACCAGCGTATCTCCCACTGCCTCGACCACGAGGCCGTCGTAGTGAAGCGTCGGATCCTCCAGGCCCTGGCTGCGCCAGACCGCCGCCTCCGCCGTGAGCCGCGCACGTACATCGTCGCCCGGCGAAGGCGACAGCACAGGCTTGTAACTGTAGCAACCTGCTACGATCATGCAGGTGAGCGCAAGCAGGGATCGCGTATGGTCCGCACCCCTCATAGCAGCACGATATCCCGGGTCACAAGCTGATTGAAGGTGTAGACGAAACGGTATGGCTGGCCCTCCATCAGGAGGCCGCTCTGGTCGAACTGCTTTTCGTCATCGAGGTAGACCTTCACACTGACCTGCTCGAGGTCCGTATCGATCCATGACGCCTCGACCAGGAACCGGTGGTCCCGCTTGATGTCGTAAACGCGTTCATACGGTAGCGTCGTGATCACCGTGTCCGCAACGAAGATCTCCACCCGCGTCTGACCCACCTCGTTGACTGCTGCCACGAATTCGGTCGAGGTGATCAACCGGACCGGCTTCCCGGCATCACCGCTGATCACCAGCCTCGCCGTGTCCGGCTCCGGGTTGTCCAGCAGCAGGTCACAGCCAACGGCCAGCGATACGGCAACCATCAGAAGCACGTTTCGTCTCATCGACCTGTTTCCTGCGTGGGACGCGGTCCCCGGCGATGCCTCGCCGAGGACCGCGTCCGGTTCAGTAGCACCTGCTGTCCCCGGCCGACTTCAGCAGTTCGCAATCTCCGGGTTCGAGTTCTTTTCGATGCACGTGATCGGCAACAGACTACCCGGACTGCCGACCACATCCGAGCCTGGGTGCCACAACGGGTCAACGATGCCGAAGCGGTACATGTCCAGCAGCCGGACACCCGTCACGAAGAGCGCCGTCCGCCGCTCGTGCTGCAGCATGTCGATGGCGGGAATCTGCCCCGACCAGTCCGTCAGGCCGTCCAGGCTGCGCACCGCGTTGATCTGCGTCGCGAAGTCCGTCATGTTGCCCTTCACCAGTGCATCCTCGGCCAGGATCAGCCGCAAGTGCCTGGCTGATACCAGCGTCAGCGGTGAATAGACAGGCCCCGCCACAGCTATGTTGGTGCCGCCTTTCCACTCCTCCAGGAAAGTCACGATACGTGGATCCGGGATGTCGTCGATCGGGTCCATGAGCTTGACGCCCAGGATCGTCTTGGGCGCCGACGAGTTGACACTCACGACCGATGTAGTGTCGAACTGCTGCTCGCCGCGGCTGTTGATCTCGCTGGCCATGTAGTTCGACAGCGTCGATGAGCTGAACTCGATCTGGTACCGCCAGTCGTCGGTTACCCTCGCCAGCACGGCCGTTGCGTCCGCCACTGCGCCGGCCGCGTTGACCAGCGGATCCCCCGTGTTCGGGGTCGGCTTGATCTTGTCCCACAGCGCGCGCGAATGCTTCGCACGCGCCCGCATCGCCAGAGACCGGTCGATCAGATCGTTGTTGCTGATCGCCTGCGCGAAACTCACGGCCTTGTCGAGATACGCGATCGCCTGGTCGAGGACCTGCGACATCTGAGCAGGCCCGACGGCGGCAGACGCCTCCTGTTTGTCGGAGAACGCGAAGTCCTCCTGCGTTTCACCAATGACCGTGTAGATGATTCCAGCTTGCAGATAGGCTCGCGCCTGGTCTGTCTTCATGGCGGTCGTCGGCGTGTTCTCGACGTGCGCATCGAGCGTCTTCACGGCGAGATCGGCTACCCAGCGGGCCTGCGCGACCTGCGGGAACGCCGCGTCCGTGAATTCGTTCGCGGGATTCGAAATGAACCCCTGGTCGAGCTGGCCCCATGCATCGCGCGAGCCGATCCAGACGATCTCGTCCGTCGCGATCAGATAGCCGAGCCACTGCGTCGCGATGCCGCGCGCGTTCTGCGCGACCGCACCGTTCACCACGGCGGATGCCGCAGTCGGCGACCCGATGCTCTCCTCCGTCAGGTTGTTCGGGTTGTTCACGTCCAGGATGTCGCAGGCCGACAAGGGCAGCCCCGCCGCAACCGCGAGAACCGTGAACCGGGAGCGAAACGATCGGTTGATTGTCATTGCCGCCTCCTCAGAAGCTCACGCGAGTGGAGAAGGTGATCCGGCGAGGGATCGGGATCTGCCACAGATCGGTTGCGTCGAGGAAGTTGCAGTCGAGTCCGCCGTCGCAGCGGCCGTTGGTGACCGCTTCGGGGTCCATTCCGGTGTAGGCGCTGTGGGTCCAGAGCGCGAGGTTGCGGGCGCCGACGCTGATGGTGGCGCCGGCGAGACCGAACCGGTCGATGAAGGAGACCGGGACCCGATACGTCAGCGTCAACTCGCGCCAGCGTACGAAGTCTGCCGGGTTGATCGAGTTCAATCCGTCCAGCGGCGCGAGTCCCTCGCACGAATTCGCCCAGTCGACCGCCGAGTCGAGGCGGGCATCCGCAGTGCTCGCGGGATTGCGCATCACCGACAGCAGCTTCACGCAGGTCTCCGTGTTGCGCCCGATCCCCGCGTGCGTCCGCCGGAACTCACCCGACAGGTCGTGCGATACGAAATCGCCGACCTTGTATTCCCAGAGACTGTTCAACTCGAAGTCGCCGAGGAAGCCGGCGGTGAAGCCGAATGTCCCCTGCCAGTCCGGGGTCGACTTGCCGAGGTACGTGGCGAGGGCACCGGTACCGCAGTTGTGCGAGGCCAGCGACCCGTCCACTTGACCGAACGTGCCCGGCGCATTGCCGACCACGAGCGGCTTGAACTCGCCGGGGTCCCGAGCGACCGAGAAGTACTGGAGCGCCTCGGCACGCGACGGCTCGACGCACGAACCGTCCAGGTTCAGCGGGATCGCGACATCCGCCGTCTTGGCGCCGAAGAACGCGCCTGGCGCGAAGCCCTCCACCAGGTACTGCCGGTAGCGCGAATAGCTGCCGCCGGTCTTCAGAGCCGGCGCACCGCCCATGTCCACGATCTCCTGAGCCAGGTAGGCGCCGCTGGCATGGAGACTGACACTCAGGTTCTCACTCTCCAGCAGAGTGCCCTGCACGCCGATGTCGAAGCCGTTCTTCTGCAGCTCTCCGATGTTGTCGAGTTGCCTGTTGATGAAGCCGCCGCTGACCGCGAACTGACGCGCGACGATCGCGTCACGGACAGTCGTCGTCCAGTACGTCACGTTGATGCTCGCCCGATCGTTGAACAGACCCAGCTCAGCGCCAAGCTCCTTTTCCGTCGCAACCTCCGCCTTGAGGCTGTTGTTGCCCAGATTCGACGGCCGGACGCCCGGCCCTTCGGACGATGGCTGAGGCGAGTAGGTCGTGAACTTCGCGAACGAACTCGGCTGCAGGCCCGACTTCCCGATCGCCGCCCGCACACGAATCGTCGAGAACGTCTCACTCGTCCAGCCGAAGGCCTCGCTCGGCAGCACCGACGCGTTCAGCTTCGGATAGAACGCCGTGTTGAAGGCCTCACCGAACGCACTGTTGGCGTCCCAGCGGGCGCCGGCCGTCACGAATGCCCAGTCGCGGAACCCGATCTGATTGTCCAGATAGACGCCGACCTGGGTGTTCCGGTTCCAGCTCTCACCCACGGACTGGTCCGCACCCGCGCCCGCCACCTCGAGGCCCGGTCCCGGGAATCGCGTTCCGTTTCCGCTCCGGTTCGTTCGTTGCCTCAGGAAACCCTGTGTGCCGGCAAGCAACCGGTTCGACAGGTCACTGCCGAAGGTTGTCTCCCAGGATGTCTTGAAGTCGGCCGTCAGCACACGGGTGCGGATCTCCTCGATGCTGCGCGTCCCTTCAACGTTCGCCGTCACGTAGTTGTTGATGTTCCAGCCGAACGGCCGGAAGAACGTCGATGACTCGTTGACGAAGTCGACACCGAAAGTGCCGTCCAGTCTGAGGGACGGGATCGGCGTGTAGTTGACGTTCGTGCTGCCCGTGAAGTGGTTCGATTCCACCTCGAGCTGCTGATAGATCGCTTCGTTGGCCGTGATGAACGCGCCCGTGCCGTACTCGTTCACCTTGGGACACAGCGGACCTACTTCCGAACACGCCAGCCGCAGATGCGTCTGCGTCAGGTTGGGCCAGACGCCGTAGATGTTGTTGCCGTTGTTCGGCACGTTCTGCGTCATCTCCGAGTACATCGTGTTCACACCCACCCGTACCTTGGCGATGGGTATGATCACGACGTTCGCCGACGCCTGCGCTCGCGTATTCCGGTCCTCGATCTTCTGCAGTCCGATGTCCGGGAACAGGTCACCGAATGCGGCCGGTCCGTTCTCGCCCTGGTATCTGCCGGTCACGAAGTAGGTGGCGAACTCCGAGCCTCCCGTGACCGACATGGAGTACGCCTGATGGTGACCCGTGGTGAAATACGTCGGCAGCAGATTCTCGGTGAACGGCTCGTACAGGGCGACGTTCTGACCCCAGCGCTCTGCAATCCGGTTGACGTCATTCTGGTTGTACGCGAAGTCCCACAGCGGCTCGACCCGGTTGAGCGGCATCGTGATCGCCGTCTGGTCGACCTGCAGCGTGAAGCGGGGCGCACCGGCCCGGCCCTTCTTCGTGAAGATCTGGATGACGCCGTTCGACGCCTCCGTCCCGAACAGCGTCGCCGCGGCCGCGCCCTTCAGGATTTCGATGCGCTCGATCGACTCCGGCGGGATGTCGTCCAGCTTCGATGGGTTGCCCTGAGCCGCCACGCCGGTGGACGTGTTGTCCAAGCGGATCCCGTCCACGTAGATCACGGGCTCGTTGTTCTGCGACAGACTGGAAGACCCGCGAATCCGGATGCGTGCGCCCTGGCCCGTGTAGCCGCCGGACGGAAGCACGGAAACCCCCGGCTCGCGCGCGGCCAGCATCTGCGAAACGTCCGACACGGCTGCCGAGTTCACCTTCGACGCGTCGATCGATGCTATGCTGTTTCCGAGCTTCTTCCGCTGCGTCGCGACGCCCGAGCCCGTGACCACGATCTCGTCCAGCGCGATCGCCGTTTCCGACAACGAGATGTCGATGCTGGCCATCTCGCCCGCGACCACCGTCACCGTTGCCTCACCCTGCCTGTAACCGATGGTCTGGGCCGTCAGCACGACCTCGCCCACCGGCACGTTCTGTAGCAGGAAACGTCCGTCGCCGTCGGTCAGGTTGCCAATGCCCGTCGGCGGGATGAACACCTGGACACCGACGAGCGGTCGGTTCGTGGCCGCGTTGACGACGCGTCCCGTCACCCGTCC
>DATKCF010000072.1:0-11385 GCA_035513345.1 Longimicrobiales bacterium | reverse complement strand
TCGCCGCGCTGCTCGATCCGCGCGTCATCCATGTTGCCGAGGAAACGGTTCGCCTGGAGGATGTACCACACGCGGGCAGGCTCGACGCCCATCAGCCTCGACGCGGTCGCATCGACCGCTACCGGGTCCTCGCCGAACACGAGAACGCCGCTGTGCCGGGCCGTCCCCTGGATCGGGCCGTTGCCCTCCATGCCGATGATGCCATCGACGATGTTGAAGCGCGGCACGGGCAGCGTCGCGTTGATGTCCATGATACTCTGATGGATGCCCTTCACGTGGAGCAGGTTCTTGGGCCACCCATACACGGCGCCGGGCATGATGCCGAACAGGTTCTTCATGGACAGCGTCACGCCGGCCCAGTGGTGCATCTTCATCTTGGGCATCGACACGAGGAGGTCGGCGCTCACGATCGTTTCGGGAAGCCACAGCCGCTCGAGGCCGGTGTACTGGCCGAGCGACGCGAAGGACCGGACCGCGTCACCGTTCAGGTCGACGTAGCGGGTGCCGGTTTCATGCAGCGCGTCGTGCAGTCCGGACGCCGTGACGATGTACTCCGTGTCACGACGGTGACCCGGCCCCTCGCCGACGACGACATCGGCGGCGCCCATCGAGCGGAACGCCTCGAGGGTCGCCGCGATCAGTGCGGGATTCGTGTTGATGACGGCGGCGGGATCGAACTCGACGAAGTTCGGCTTGAGGACGACTCGCTTGCCGCGCACGTCGAGGCCGGCCAGCTGAACGCCCCTGCGCACGATGTCGACGAGCCGCTCGTCATAGGCATCGGCGGCCAGAACGGCGACGGCCGAGTGGTCCGGCTTTCGAACGGCGGCGTCCGACCATGGTTGCGGCGGCAGCTCGGTCGGACGGTCACAGCCCATCACGGGTGCGATCGAGGCCGCTGCGGCCGTCCTGACGAACGCTCGCCGGTCCATCATCGACCGTTCACGAGCAGAGTGACAGGCGAGTCGGCCAGTGCGAGTGTCGCCAGGCTGAGCGACCGCACGTCGCCGAGGAATCCGGTCCGCGCGAACGCGTCTTCGAGGAGAGCCGCCAGTTCCGTGGCGTCGCGGCCCCACTCGCGGTAGCACAGGATCGAGAGCGACAGTGTGAGCCCGGAATGCGTAACTTCCAGCATCCGTTCGAGCGCGTCGAAGCTTGTCTCGACTTCGTCCGAGTCGTCGCGCAGCGCGCCGAGCGCGAGCAGCGCGACAGCCGTCGAGTCGGGATATGGCTCCATGTCGACTCCCAGCACCTTCTTGTTGCCGTAGTTCCAGCCACCGCCGGGACACGTCCGGTCGATGATCATGCGGCGACCCTCCTCGACCCGGTCGCGGGCGTTGCCCGGCGGGCCGGCCGGCCATGCACGCAGGATCGCGAGGATCGCCCACGCCGTCGGCTCGATCCAGCTGAACGTGCCGGTCGCCCACGGCCAGCCGCGCAACGTCGGATCCAGCGCGGTCGTCTTCTTCTCACGGAAGAACTCGCTTATGCGGACACGGAGCGGGATGCCGATGCCCCGCTCCTCGAGCAGCCACTCGACCCCTCGCCTCGCAGCCGGATCGGCCCCACCATCCAGCAATGCGAGAACGGCCAGGCTCGTACTCCATGATGGGCCGGGAACCGCTGCCTCGATCGGCCACGCACCATCTTCGCGCTGTTGCGTGACCAGCCACGACGCAGCTTCGTCGGATTCCGCGGGCAGGCCGGCGGACCGCATCGCCATGCACGCGAGCGCCGTCTGTTCCGTAGCCGATGGCCGGTCCGGCCCGCTGCCCCAGCCGCCATCGGCATTGCGCGTCGCGAGCAGCTGCTCGACGATCGCCTCGTTCATTGCCAGGCCGGGTTGCTTTCGCCGGGCACCAGGATCGTCGCCACGTCGTCCTCGTACCACGCGGTCCAGCCGTGCCCCTCGCGGAGCGCGTACGTGACCCTGGACTTCGTCGGGAAGATGACGAATGAGACGTCGTGCGCGCGCAGCTCGTCCTCCCAGCCCGGTTCCAGCCAGTACACCTTCGAATACGACTCGAGCACCTCGTTCCCGAGGAAGTCGGTCATGCCATCAATGTAGATGCGCTGTTCCGGCCACGCCCAGAGTATGTACCCGCCCCATGTGAAGTAGTTGAACATGTTGCCCTCGAGGCCGGCTGCGCGCGCGGCTTCGACCGCGGCCATGGGGAACGTGGCAGCGTCGAACTCGTTCCTGACGACCTGCGCGCCGCCGATCGAACCGCGATTCAGCGCCAGCATCACGAGCGCGACGGCGAACCATGGCGCCCAACGACCCGGCACCGCGATCCTCTCGCCTTCCTCGAACACGTTGCGCACCCGTGCCAGCCAGCGTGCGCCGAGCGCGCGGAACGCGACATCGATCTCGAGCGCAACCAGCGGCAACGCGATGAGACCGAACAGCGGCGCATTGCGACGTGCGTAAAGCGATCCTGCCAGCAGCATCAGAATCACGGCGAAATGCGGAAACGATGGCCGTTCCCGGCGCAACGCGAACGCTACAA
The DNA here is from genome assembly GCA_035513345.1 of Longimicrobiales bacterium. GTDB lineage: Bacteria > Gemmatimonadota > Gemmatimonadetes > Longimicrobiales > RSA9 > DATKCF01. The sequence continues at coordinate 8,875 of DATKCF010000072.1, read as the reverse complement.
TGACACCGAGGATGACAGCCAGCAGCGCCCGGCCGTAGAGCATGTGGAAGTCCGGCGACTGGAACTCCGAGGTGTTGCCGAGCAGGTAATCATTGCCCAGGATGTCGATTACGCGCAGTGGTAGCCTGACGCCCATCGGGTTGACGATGCTCGCGGCCATGCCGATCAGCAGCGCCGAGCCGTGGAACTTTGCCTTGTCGAGCCACTCCGTCCTGCGCGCAGCGTCGAACCATGCCTCCGCCAGGTCGCCGGCGGCGAGCGCGCCGAGGATCATCAGACCCAGTACGAATCCGCCGTGGAAGTTGACCCACAGCACGAAGAACGGCGCGAACAGCCATAACCTCGGCTTCTCTCTGGCCACGGCCATGTGCATGAGCACGGCCAGCCCGAGGAACGTGAACAGGTGAGGTCGGGCAACCCAGTGCGGCGCGCCCAGAACTGCGGCCACGATGCCTGTTGTGTACGCCAGCAGCGGATCCACGCCCTGACGCCTCATGAACAGCACGATGAGCGCGTACGAGACGCCGAGCACGAGTCCGACCAGAATGCCGACCGCGGGCAGGCCACCGACTCGGTGCACGAGCGCGTACGTGATCTGACTCAACCATTCCGTGGTGAGGAACGGCCCGGAGAAGGTGTGTGCCAGCGAGTCGATCTGGTACGGGCCGCCTTCGAGAATGAAGTTGCCCATCCGGAGATGTCTCGCGAAGTCGCCGTCACTGTTCAACATCCGGGCACCCAGCGCGAGCGGCACCGCGACGGCCCAGATGATGAACGTCATGTCGACGATCGACGCCTTCAGGCGGTTTGGCGACTTCGGCATGGAGTGGGGCGACCTCGCCAGGCGAGGCGCTCTCAGGGTCGCTGGGAGCCCGGGTCGTCCGGGTTCCCGCCGCCTTCCGACTCGACCATCGTGAAGATCGGTTCGCCCTGCGCATTGAGGCCGAACCCGGCGCGCGTCGAGCCGAACATGTCGACGAAGGCGAGCGTTGCCGAACCGTCCGCCGCAAGGCCGAACACCGACCGCGTCGTACCGTCCTCGTCCGCGAACGCCAGCGTACCCGTCATGTCGGGCTCGAGACTGAGGATCGCACGCGGCCGTCCGCGGTTGTCCGCCAGCGCCAGCCCGGGACTGCCATTGTCGAACACGGTGATGCGTGCGCGGCCAATGCCATTGCGGTCATTCAGCGTAAGCGACGTAGTACCCGCAGCGTCCACCGTCCATTCCCCGCGTACGACTCCGCCCGTGTCACGAAGCACGACCGCCTGCGTGTCGACCGTCGTCCGGTTAGCCTGGCCTCCTGCCATCGAGATGGCCGCGATCGCGAGCGCGATCGCGCCGGCCGTACCGATCCCGAGCAGAAGCGACAGCCGCCGCAACCGGTGCGACTCCGTCTCCAGCTCGTTGATCCTCTGGTGGAGCGCTTCCTCGTGGCGCCGGCGGTCTACCGGCTCCGGCAGGTCACCGTTGCTCATGGCTGATATCCCTCGAGTTCGGTCATCAGATCGTGCGCTATCACCAGGAAGTAGCTCTCGCACGCCTGCTCCAGCATGTCCGGCGTGAACCGTGGTTCGATGCCTTCGTAGCGGGCGACGTGAACCAGATGCTCGATGATGTCGCGCGGATGGCAGGCTCGAGGCTCGATTCCGCGCTCGTTGTAGTACCGCTCGTAGATGAACCGGATCGCCGCTTCGTCGAAACGGACGCCAGTCAGATCGCACACGCGCATGAAGATCTCGCGATATGCGTCGGGCGCGGGACTGTCGATGTTGATCTTGTACTGGATGCGCCGCAGGAATGCTTCATCGACGAGATCGTGTGGATTCAGGTTTGTCGCGAACACGAGCAGGCAGTCGAACGGCACCGGGAACTTCACGCCCGTGTGCAGCGTCAGGTAGTCGACCCGCTTCTCGAGTGGCACGATCCAGCGGTTCAGAAGGTCGCGAGGCGGAACCAGCTGACGACCGAAGTCGTCGATGATCAGTACGCCGCCGCACGCCTTCAGCTGGAACGGCGCCTGGTAGATCTTCGTGTATACGTCGTATTGCAGGTCGAGCTGGCCCAGTGCCAGCTCGCCACCCACGAAGATGACGGGCCGCTTGATCTTCAGGAATCGAGCATCGCGATCGGATGAACCGTGCAGCCACGCGACGCCGCTTTCAGCCGACTGGCCGTCCTCATCCTCCACGACCTCGTGGTGCACGGGGTCGTACAGCACCATCTCCTGGCCGTCGATCTCGACCGCGTACGGCATGTAGATGTCGCCGCCGAGCATCGCGGCGATCGCTTCGGCGATCACCGTCTTGCCGTTGCCCGGATCGCCGTACAGGAAGAGTGAGCTGGCCGAGTTGACGGCCGGGCCGAGCGCCTCGAGGACGTTCTCCTGGATCACGAGGTGGGCGAACCCTTCGCGAATGTGCTCGCGGCCGATCCTGAGTCCGCGAACCGACTGCTTGTCGATCCACTCGCGGTACACCCTCAACGGCACCGGCGCCGCGCCGACGTAGTGGCTGGCCTCGAGCGCCGCTTTCGCGCGGTCCCGGCCCACGCCGGCGAGGTCGAACACGTAGTTGCCGCGGGCAGGACCGAACGTGCGGACCACCTCGACGAAACGGCGGTTCTGGAGCATCAGCAGCTGTTCGTCGACGATGTCGAACGGCAGCCGGATCGTCTGCGACAGCTGCATCCCCGACTGCGCGCCGTGAACGTACAGAATCTTGAAGATCAGGTCCGTGACCGCTTCGCCGGACAGACCCGTTTCGGCCAGTGTCGTGGGCGCCTTAGGCGCACTGATCGTCTCCGCGCCGGGCCGCTGCATTGATGTGCTCATCCCGCACCCCGTGGCGATTCGCTCGCGTCGAATGCCGGCGTTTCCGGAGACTCGGCCACCGGGTCGGACCCTGCCCCGACCGCGTCGCCTGCCGTGCTTGACGACTCGCCCCCGGTGGCGCCCGGCTGCTGCCATGCGACGAGATCGCCGATCTCCGTTCGCGTCGCCTCGATCGTGCCGACCGGCAACTCGATCGCGTACTTCGCGGCGCCATGCCAGCCCGACCGCCGGCCCGGCGCAAGCGCCGGATACAGTGCCAGCACCCGGCCGTGCCGGTCGACGAACACGACGTCCAGCGAGAACGACATCCCGACCATGTGCACCGCGCGACATGGATTGAGCAGCAACCCCTCGCCCTCGCGCGGTTCCGGCCGCCGCAGGAACCCACGCGCCCGCTGCCACCAGCTGTCCGCGACGCCGACGTTCGCGCCGAGCACGCTCTCCCGCGTGCGATTCACGATCGTGACCAACCGCATCAGCTGAGCGCGCTGAGTGCGCGGATCAACCGGATTGCCGCCGGCCCCAGAATCACGACGAACATCGCCGGAAAGATGCAGAACACCAGCGGGAACACCATCTTGATCGCCGTCTTCGCTGCCGCTTCCTCTGCGCGCTGCTTGCGCTTCTCCCGCAGAGTGTCCGACTGTACTCGCAGCGATCGCGCGATCGATGTTCCGAACCGGTCCGTCTGGATCAGCATCGTGACGAGTGACGACAGGTCGTCGACTCCGGTCCGGTCCGCCAGCTGCCTGAGCGCCGTATCCCGCGGCGTGCCCGCCCGGATCTCCGCGTTCGTCTGGAGCAGTTCGAGACTCATCGCCTCGCTCACGTGGCGGATCTCCTCCGCCACGCGGACCAGCGCCTGGTTCAGGCCGAGACCGGCCTCGACGCACACGACCAGCAGGTCGAGCGTGTCCGCCAGTGCGTGCCGCAGATCCTTGTGGCGCCTGCGCCGCTTCGACCGCACGACCAGCAGCGGCGTGATGTAGCCGATCCCGGCGAAGTACAGGGTAGCGGCAAACACGAGCCGCCCGGTCGTGCCAGCCAGCGGCAGCACCGATAGCGACAGGAGGCCGAGTGTCAGCGGCAGGGCAAGACGGAGGCCCCAGTAGATCGCCGGCGCGCTCGACTTCCGGTACCCGGCCTGCCGCAGCATGTCCGTATCGCTCGCCGCGCCATCGCGCCCCGGCTGGAGCTTGTGGCCCAGGACCTCGAGGATCTCGAGAACCCGCTGGCCCTGTACCAGGCGACGCCGCTTTTCCGCGAGCGCGTGTGGATCCGAGCCGATCGCCTCGATGTCATCGAGGCGGTGCCGGACCGCTCTTTCCTTCGCGGGCACCACCTCCATGGCCACGATCAGCACGAGACCGATCGTGAGAACCAGGCTGGCCAGAAGCAGGATCGTCATTCCCATCGTCTATATCTCGATGTCGATGACTTTGCGGATCCACAGGAACCCGATGATCTGGAGCACCACCGCCGCGATCACCATGTACCGGCCGACCATCTCGTCGATCAGCATCCTGGCGTAACCCGGATCCAGTGCGAAGATCGTGAACGCCAGTACGATTGGCAGCGCCGCCAGCACGTAGCCGCTCATCCGGCCCTGCGCAGTGTAGACCCGCAGCTGTCTCTGGATCGTGAATCGCGCGCGCACCGTCTGCGCGATATTGTCCAGGATCTCGGCCAGGTTGCCTCCGACCTCTCGCTGGATGAGCACGGCGGTCGCGAAGATCCGGACATCGACCAGTTCATTGCGATCCGCCAGCCCGAGCAGCGCGTCGTCGAACGGCAGGCCGAAGCGCTGCTCCTCGAACACCTGCCGGAACTCGCTCGCCGCCGGGTCCGGCGCCTCATCCGCCACCATCCGGATGCCCGCCGACAGCGGGTGTCCCGCCCGGATCGCACGGCCCAGAAGATCGATCGCTTCGGGAAACTGTTCCTCGAACCGCCGCAGCCGGCGCTTCCGCTTCGACCGCAGATTCAGTTCCGGCAGGATCAGGCCGATTGCGCCGATCGCGACGCCCAGCAGCACGGAACCCGTTGCCAGCCATGTCGTCAGCCCGAACGCCAGCCCGGTGCCGAGCATGATCACGAAGAACGAGAACGGGCTGATCTCCATGCCCGCCTGTTTCAGCCGCAGCGACAGCGTCGCCGCGAACGGGATCCGCGCGACCACCGCGGCCAGACCGGTCTGCCCGGTATTCGTGCGGAACAGGCTTGCGCCCGGCTGCCCGTCTTCCAGCTCGGCCGGGTCGAGCCGAGCCAGCACTCGCCGCCGGCGAGCGATCGATCGCATCGCCTCCCACGTGAAGACGATGGCGAGCGTGCCGAACGACACCGCCGCGAAGGCCAGAGCGGCCGGCAGATAGACCAGGTACTCGGTCACCAGCCGCCTGCCTCGGTGTCTGTCGCGTTGCCCGAGAACAGCAGGCTGTCCAGCTTCACGCCGTACCTCGCCAGCCGGTCCGCGAACCGCGGCCGGATACCCGTCGGCCTGAACTCGCCCAGCACGCGGCCGCCCTCGCCAACGCCCGACCGGTCGAAGATGAAAATGTCCTGCATCGTGATCACGTCGCCTTCCATGCCCACGATCTCCGCCACAGTCAGCACCTTCCGCGTGCCGTCCGACAGACGCGACACCTGGATCACGACCTGGATCGCGCTCGCGATCTGCTGCCGGACCGCCTTGTCCGGCAGGTTCAGATTCGCCATGGACACCATCGTCTCCAGGCGGGCCAACGCGTCGCGCGGCGTATTCGCGTGCAGCGTCGTCAGCGAGCCGTCGTGCCCGGTGTTCATCGCCTGGAGCATGTCGATCGCTTCGGATGCCCGGACCTCACCGACCACGATGCGGTCCGGCCTCATGCGCAGCGAGTTCACCAGCAGATTGCGCTGCGAGACTTCGCCGTGTCCCTCGATGTTCGGCGGCCGCGTCTCGAGCCGGACCACGTGCGGCTGCCGAAGCTGAAGCTCCGCCGAGTCCTCGATCGTCACGATCCGCTCGTTCTGCGAAATGTACGATGACAAAACGTTCAGCAGCGTCGTCTTGCCCGCGCCCGTGCCGCCCGAGATCAGGACGTTCATCCTCGCCTTCACGCACCCCTCGAGCAGCTGCAGCATCTTCTCGGTCAGCGTGTTGTTCCGGATCAGGTCCGCTCCCGACAGCGTGTCCCGCCGGAACTTCCGGATCGACATGTGAGGGCCGTCGATCGCCAGCGGCGGGATGATCGCGTTGACGCGCGAGCCATCCGGCAGCCGCGCGTCGACCATGGGCGACGAATCGTCGATCCGCCGGCCCACTGCCGATACGATCCGGTCGATCACCTGCAGCAAGTGGCGGTCATCCTTGAACCGTACCGTCGTCGCCTCCAGAACGCCGTTCCGCTCGATGAACACCTGACCCGCGGCATTCACGAGGATGTCGCTGATCTCGGCATCGTGCATCAGCGGCTCGAGCGGGCCGAGTCCGAAGATCTCGTCGAGGATCGAGCGCACGACGGATTCGCGCTCGTCCATGTTCAGTGCGACCTGCTCCTGCGCCAGCAGATCCTGGACGACTCGCCGGATGGCGGCGCCCGCCTCTTCCCGTTCGACCTGCTCGAGGTTCGACAGGTTCAGGCGCTCGAGAACCTTCCGGTGCACGCGGCTCTTGATGTCCAGGAGTGTCGATGCCTGGAACGAGCCCCACCCATCGCCCGGCGCCTCGCCCCCGGGACGTTCGGTCGGCGAATCGAGCCAGCCCGGCTCGGCGTCCGGCGGCTTCGAACCGTTCGGCGGACCGCCCGGCTTGCTGTCGAACAGGTGATCGAGATCGTCCACGACTTCACTCCCTTCCGGTCATTTGCGGCTTCGCCGGAAAATGCCCATGACACCGCTACCCTTGCCGTTCCTGCCGTTCGACGAGTACGCGCTCGTCAATGAGCGCGCCATCGACTCCAGTTCCCGACCGTACTTCGACCGGTTCCGCAACACCTCCGGCTTGCCCGTGTTCAGGCTGTCCGTAAGCGCCGCTTCCTCGTTCGGCAGCGTAGCGAGCACATCCTTGCCCAGCGCCTTCGATACGTCCGCGATCGTGATCACGTCGCTGCTCCGCCGCCGGTTCACGATCACGCGCACCCGCTTCGTGTCGCCGGTCGCCCGTTCGATCACGGGCAACGCCCGTTTCGTGTTGTTCAGCGAGGCGACATCGGGCGTGGTCACCAGCAGCACGTCGTCCGCCGCCTCGAGCGCGCCGATCGTCACCGGCGATATCGCACGGTCCAGATCGACCACCACCTGCTCGAAGTGCCGGCGAACGAACGCCAGCATCGATCTGGCCTGCTCGCGCGTGATCTTCTCGCCCGGACCCGGCTGCCCCGGTGACGCGAGCACCGTCAGCCCCGAGTCGTGCGTCTCCGCCAGCGAACCGAGCAGATCGCGGTCCAGCCGGTGCAGGTTCTTCACGACATCGAGAACGCTGTACCGGGGCCGCAAGCCCAGGATGACGGCGCTGCTGCCCATGTCGAGGTCGAAGTCCAGCAGGATCGTCGACCGGCCCGATTTCGCGAGGGCAACCGCGAGGTTCGCCGCGACAGTGCTCACGCCGACGCCGCCCTTCGCGCCGAGCACCTCGGTGATCCGGCCCTGCTGCGGGCCTTCGCCTCTCGCCTCCGGACCCGCCAGCCGGCGTGCCGCGCGCGTCAGCGCCGCGGCCAGCTCGGCTTCCTCGATCGGCTTCGGCAGATACTCCGACGCGCCCACCCGCATCGCTTCCAGCAGTACCTCGGGCGCGACCGTCGGGCCGGTCAGGACGAATACTCGGCCGCGCGAGTCCTCCGCCAGGTACTTCGCCAGTCGCAGGCCTACCGCCGGATCATCGCCCAGATCGAGCAGCACCAGCTTCGCATCCAACCGGCGGATCTCCTCGGCCATTGGTTTGCCGATCTCCGCGATCGGCTGCGAGTACTCGCCGACCATGTTCAGACCCTTCTGCTCGTCGGACATCAGCCTTACGGCCCTGCCCACAAGCTGCGGGTCCGACGAGATCACGACACAGTCGATTGCGTTGTCCGCCATTACTTGTTCGCTCTCATTCGACAAGCTGAAGAATGCGTACCAGACTTCCGGTCGCGCCGCCCGGTCCCGCGCCGCCCTGCCCCTGCGCGTAGTACATGAAGCGGCCGAGCACGAACTCCTCATTGCCCACGCTCTGGACTCCCTCGACGAACAGCACCGCGAAGTTGTTGAACGTCAACGTGTGGTTGCCGCCGCCCACGATCGTGATGTAGTACGGATCGTAGAGCGGAATGATACGAACCCGCGGGCTCGCGAAGCCGAGCGGCGATACCAGCTGGTTCGTCTGCGTGTCCCACGTCGCCGTCGGATCCTGCGCCACGAGGTTGTTCACGCCCTGCCGCGTCGGCCCCTTCATGTTGCCCATCTCGAGATCGGTCGGCGTGTTCAACGGCAGAGTCGTGTGGTTGCAGCCCTCGATCGCGTTCCGGTAGTCGTTCGCGCCCTGGTTGCCGACGTGCCGGAACGGATAGAAGAACCCGGACTCCGGCGTGTTGCTCGGATCCTGCACCTTCAGCACCATCGGCCGGCCATAGTCATTCACTATGTTGGTTCCAATCGGCAGGTTGTTGCGCCAGCCACTGCCATAGCCTGTCTCCGTCGGACCTCCGCTCGAATATGGCACGTACGAATCGCCGATGTCGTCGCCGAACGCCCACTGTTCGCCCGAATCCCATATGCGGTTGCCATTGGTATCATCCCCGCCATTGGCGCCGGCCGTCTCGTGCCACATGTCAGGTACCGCGAACGGCAGAACGCACGTTGCCGAACCCGCCGGTGCCGCCCTCGCCGCAGCGTGCGCGTTTACCGTCGCGACCTGGCGGCCGACCAGCCGCGCGAACCACAATGGTATGCTGTCGCGGTCGATCCGCACGGACACCTTCTGTAGCGCGATGTCCACCGCGATCATCACCTCCGACGCCGTGATCGGGATGTTGCGCACCGTGTTGTTCAACGCGTACGCCATTGCCGAATCGTGTGCGAACGGC
>DATKCF010000071.1:0-26692 GCA_035513345.1 Longimicrobiales bacterium | reverse complement strand
CTTGAACGCGTCTGCCCAACCCTCGCGGGCACGCGTGAAGGGTCGGATGACGATCGTATTGTCCTCCACCTCGAGCTCAACTTCCTCGGGCATACCAACCTGCTCGAGGACCGGCTTGGGGATACGGATCCCCTGGGAGTTTCCGATACGGACGATTCTGGTCTTCACAACACCTCATGTTGATCGTGAGCACAATGTAATCACGCACGGAGGTGTTTGCAACGCACTGTCAGTTCGCGTCCAGTGACACGACAGGCGCGCGCGTCGAGTCGTGTGCGCGCGCGAACGCGCCCGCGGCCCAGTACGCTTCGCGCCGCAATGGTCCCGGATTGTCGAGCGACCGGTTCGTGAGCACCGCGATCGCGACCCGGTCAGCCGGCACCAGCAGAAGGAACGCTGAGCCGCCCGGCGATGCGCCGCCATGGTGGATGACGCGGACCGTGTCGCGCCGGCCGATCAGGCCCGCCTCACGGTCGATACGCCAGCCCATGCCGTAGTTCTGCGGGTTGGGCGAGCCGTCCGGCATGCGCTGCGGCGTCCACAGCTCTTCGACGAACGAGCTGTCCAGCAGCTCGTGGTCCATCAGTGCCGAGCCCAGCCTGGCAAGGTCGCCCGCCGTCGTCAGCAGTCCGCCGCCCGCCCACTTGTAGCTCGGGTCCGCGTCCGGCGGATCGATGTAGCGTTCGCCGAGCTGCACGTACGTGACCGCCCGGTCAGGGATCGCGACAGTCACGTCGTCGGGGCCCGTGCCGACAAGACCGCCCGGCTGGACCACCTCTTCGTCGAGCAGCACCAGAAACGGCCGTCCGCTCGCCGACTCGAGAGCCGCGCTCAATAGCGTGAAGCCGTGCGTGCTGTACGCGAAGTCCGTCCCCGGCGCGAACAGAAGCGAGTCGTGCAGGAACAGGTCGAGAGCGGTCCTCGCCTCGTCGAAATGGGTCCGGTTGAAGTTCTCCGCCAGTACCTCGCGGCCCGGTCGCCTGGCGTAGTGGCGGACGCCGCCCATGTGACCCGCGATCTGGCGGATCGTCGCGTCGCCCACCGGCCCGACCGCCTCGGGCAGATACGTCCTGACCGGCGAGTCCAGATCGACTGCGCCCGACGCCGCCAGCCGACCCAGGATCACCGACGTGATCGACTTCGCGACACTGCCGGTCCGGTACCGCGTCTCCGTACTCGCGCCCAGGCGAGCCGACAGGTCCGACCAGCCCACCGAAGCCTCCCACACGATGCGGCCGTCCACCGCTGCCGCGAACGTCACCGACGGCAGCTCCAGCGATTGCGCGATCGATCGTGCCCGCGTCAGCCCGCTGTCCGCCGGGATCCGGAACGCGTCGTCCCAAACCCGATGCTCGACCGATGCCAGTCGGTCGTCCGACAACCGCGGTAGCGTCTGGTAGTAGCCAACCACGGCCACCACGATCAGCAATGCGACCAACAGGAATGCCTTAACGACCGGCCTGCGCCGCTTCTTCATGCAACCTCCCCGGATCCGAAAACCTGATACTTCTACAGTATCGAACGCCCGGCCCCGTCTCTGTTCCTTCCGGCGTGGAGGCCGGCTGAGGCTCCAAGGGGCAAACTTGGCTGTAACTCATTGAAAATATTGGAATTATACCCAGGCGGCTCGTCATCGAAGTGAATCGATACGTCCAGCCGCTTGCCGCGTCCGCTCCCCCTGCGCCCGCTGCGTGAACCCCCCAGGCGCGCAAATGGAGGACGGACTGATTTCGCGCATGAGACGCAGGGGTAACGAAGCGCGCGGTGCGGACGGCAGGCTGGCGCCCCCCGGACCGGACCGGTATCTCATGGCCATGGAAAACACGACCGCGACCGACTCGGGTGTCCCGCTTGTCATTACAGGATCGAACCGGATGGGCGCGCTCCGCGATGCGCTCGCCGCGATGGGCTACTACGCGCAGAGCGTGTGCGAGCGGCTGGGGCTGAACTCGATATTCGAGTATGAGAGCATCCCGGCGGAGCGGGCCGCGCCCTCGTCGATCGATGACGCGCTGGACGCGTTGCTCCACCTGTTCCTTGCTGGCCGGCCGCTGCCGCGCATCACGCTCGAGTCCCTGCTGTGGACCGAAGTGCCCGGTCTGCTCGAGGAGCACGGTCTCATTGCAGGCGACACGGAGGATCCGACGCTTGTCGTCCCCACAGTCATGTTCTATCCGGTCGACGAGCTTCTCATCGCGTCCGATCTGGCGCGGAACCCGCCGCTGCCTGACGCCGTCTATCCCGCGATCGCGGCGAACACCGGCGAACTGCTGGCTCTCATGCCCGACGACCCCTGCGACGCGTTCCTCGACCTGTGCTCGGGTACGGCGGTCGCCGCGCTCGTCGCCGGACGTCGATCGGACTGGTTCCATTCGCCCGACCAGCCAGGTCAGGCGTGGGCCGTCGACGTGACTGAACGGGCGACCCGGTTCGCCGCGTTCAATGCCGCGCTGAACGGCATCGCCAATGTGACGGTGCTGCGCGGCGATGTGTGGGCCCCGGTCGCCGGACTGACATTCGACCGTATTGTCGCCCATCCGCCGTATGTCCCGACCGTCGAGTCCGAACTCATCTACCGCGCCGGCGGTGAAGACGGCGAACAGGTGACGCGGCGCATCATCGAGGGACTGCCGGACCATCTGCGGGCGGGCGGCCGGTTCCTGTGTTCGTGCATGCTCTCGGACCGCAGGGACTGGCCGGTCGAACGGCGGCTCCGGGTCATGCTCGGCCAGGCCAACGCCGGCTTCGACGTGTACGTACTGGCGAAGGCGGTGTCGACACCCGAGCAGTACTTCAGCAGTCACGAGACGGGCGAGGACGCGCCGACGGCGGATTCCGGTCTCGTCGATCGGCTCCGCGACCTCGGCGTCGAGCGGCTTGTGCTGTGCACCATCGCGATCGACCGCCACGACGAGGACCGGCCCGGCGTGACCGCTCGCCGGCAGGTCGGCGACATGACCGGCCTCGCCGAGCTCGACTGGCTCGTCGAATGGGAACGGTCGGCCGCCGACCCCGATCTGCCCGCGAAGCTGGTCGCGTCGAACCCGCGCATCTCGCCCGCCGTCCGCCTCGAGCTGCTCAGTCGGCCCGCCGACGGAACGTGGGTCCCCAAACGATGCCGGCTGCTCACTGAATGGCCGTTCCGCCGCGTCATCGAGGTGCCGGTCGCCATCGCGGAGTTCCTTGTCGGCTGTGACGGCTCCCGCACAATCACCGAGCACCGGGCCCGCGCGCTCGAAGCCGGCCTCATCCCCGCCGACATGTCCGCCGAAGGTTTCGCGTCGAGCCTGCTCCCCCTGATCGGCAGCGGCATCCTGGTCTTCGAGTCGCCAGGGGCTTCGAGGACGTAGGCGCTACGGACTGTTTCACGCGGGGGGCCGCAGGGGGGGAGGACGCTGTTTGTTCTTCCGCCTCCTGATGGCGCCGACTCCGGGCAGGCAGCCGGCGATTTGGGGGGGAACTCTCTCGGGATCTGGGTCCTGGTGCTGGCCAGTCAGGATCGGGCGGGGATCAGTCGACATCCACAAGGCTGCGCAACGTCTGGCGGCGATCGGGCGCGGGTGCCCGTCGACCAATGCTCCGCCGTGAGTTCAACAACAAGTAATCCGTTCCGCGTCCGCTCCCCCAGCGTCCCCAGCGTGAACCCCGAGCGCCGGATATCGGAAGAAGTGGCAACCTCCTCTGTGTGGTGTGGTCTGACGCGTGTGCAACTATTTCCGACCTGAACGTCCTCCTCCCTGACAGCAACGATACGTCAACGGGGAGCGCAGCATGCTCATGCATCGAATGGCGGTGGCGACTCTGGTCGCGAGCAGCGCCGGGGTGGCGCTGACGGGCGTCGGCGAGACCGTCACGCCGCGTGTGATACCTGGCCACGTCATGCGTGTGGAGGTGCCGGATACCGGGCGGTCCGGCAGTGTGACGGGCGATGGCTCGAACTGGACGTCGACGGCGGCGGACCGCGAGTCCGTGTCGATCACGGTCTACAATCAGAATTTCGGACTCGTGCGGGAGGTCCGCGACATCGCGTTTACGTGTGGCACGGCGAGCCTCGAGTACGCCGATGTCGCCCAGCACGTGCAGCCCGAGACCGTGCACATCCGATCGCTCGATGCTCGAGAAGTACGTCGGCAGGACGGTCACCGTGTGGCGATACGACCAGGCCGCGCAGCGTGAAGTGCCGGTCGAGGCGGAGGTGCTGTCGGTGAACGGCGGCCCGATCCTGCGCATTGGCGGCGAGATCACGTTCAACTATCCAGGTCGCTTCTCGTTCCCCGAGATCCCGGACAATCTGATCGCGCAGCCCACACTGAAGTGGCTGCTCGACAGTGATCGGGCGGACCTCCGGCTCGAGACATCGTGGCTCGTATGGTGATGTCGTTTCGAATCAGAAGGTCGGCGTGTTCATCGACTTCGACAACTCCGAGCAGAATCGGCTCGGCATGCCGCTGCCGAAGGGCATCGTGCGCGTCTACAAGGCCGATGCGTCAGGCGCGCAGCAGTTCATCGGCGAGGACCGTATTGATCACACGCCGCGCGATGAGCGCGTTCGTATCCGCATGGGTGAAGCCTTCGACATCGTCGGCGACCGGCGCCAGATGGAATACTCCGTGATCTCGCACTGTGTCGCGGAAAGCGACTGGGAGATCACGCTGCGCAATCACAAGGACGAGCGCGTCGAGATCGACGTGATCGAGCCGGTCGGCGGCGACTGGACCATCCTCTCGACCATCCACCCGTACACGAAGGTCGACGCGCACACCTTCACGTACCGCATTGGCGTCGACGCGAACGCCGAAACGAAGGTCCGGTACCGCGTGCGCGTCCGCTGGTGCCAGTAGTTCGTCACCACTGGTTGCACGCGCCGGCGCAACGTGAACCTTGCCCCAAACCGGCATCTGCCGGGCGTGGGGTAACATTGACTGTTGTTGGAGCGGTGAATCATACCCCGCCCGTACCGCTCAAACGAGCCAGGGCAAACCCGACACCTCCATGCGCCGTCAGAATTGCCCCCCATTTGAGAAATGCCGCTCTGGGGAAAGGTCCACGTCACGCCGCGACCGGATCGGCCCAGGAAACCGGTGCCCCTGCCCGGCCGACAGGACCCATTGCGGCCCTGTCCCACTGCGACGGAATGAACCCATGCCAAAGCCCGAAGAGCCAAAACATCAAGTGGGGGGCTGCGGTTGACGGTCAGGTGTGACAGACTCGAACTCAGCCAGCCGCCGCTGCGTCCACCGCGAACCCCCTGCGCCCACAGCGTGAAACAAGTCCGTTCAGCCGCGTCCCCTGCGTGGAACAAGTCCGTTCAGCCCTCTCCGTTGCCGAGTCCCTCGAACAGAGCGGTCGAGATGTAGCGCTCGGCGAACGATGGCAGGACGACGACGATCATCTTCCCGTCCATGTCATCGCGCGCGGCGATCTCGTAGGCGGCCACGAGTGCGGCGCCCGATGAGATGCCGACAGGGATGCCGTCGAGCTTCGCGACCTCGCGAGCCAGCCTGAAAGCCGCGTCGTTGGCTACAGTGATGACCTCATCGATGACGTCGGTGTCGAGGATCACGGGTACGAAACCCGCACCAATGCCCTGGATCATGTTGCCGGGTCCGGGTGCACCGCCGGACAGGACAGGACTGACCTCGGGCTCGACGGCCACCATGCGCAGGCTCGGCTTGCGCGGCTTGAGGACCTGGCCGCAACCGGTTATGGTGCCGCCGGTGCCGACACCGGACACGATCACGTCGACTTTCCCATCCGTGTCGTTCCAGATCTCTTCGGCGGTGGTGCGGCGGTGGATCTCGGGGTTCGCCGGATTCTCGAACTGCTGCGGCTGGACAGCACCGGGGATCTCGGCGGTGAGGCGGTTCGCTTCCTCGATCGCGCCGTTGATGCCCTTCTCCTTCGGCGTGAGCACGACTTCGGCGCCGAGCAGCGCGAGCATCCTGCGGCGTTCGATAGACATCGTTTCAGGCATGGTCAGGACGCAGCGGTAGCCTTTCGCGGCGCACACGAAGGCAAGTGCAATGCCCGTGTTGCCGGAGGTCGGTTCGACGATCGTTGTGCCGGCCGTGATGCGGCCGTCGCGCTCCATTGCCTCGATCATCGCGACGCCGATGCGGTCCTTGACGCTCGCCAGCGGATTGAAGAACTCGAGCTTGAGCACGACATCGGCGCGAGCGCCGTGCGCTTTGCTGGTGCGTGGCGCCCGGACCAGCGGCGTGTCGCCAATGGTCTGCGCGATGTTGTCGTAGATGCGTCCCCGGCCGGGGATGTGCGGTGCCGCCATGCTCGCCTCGCTTAAGTTCGGGAAATCGATGTCATTCACTCATAATACGCCGAGCGGCAAGGTGGATCCCGGGAGCACGCGACCATTAGCGGGGATCGTGCGATTGCAGTATTTCGCGGTTCTCGATCACATGGCTGGCGGGCGCGTCAGCGCGGGACGCGGCGACGAGGGCGCCGGCGACATCACGGGCGTGGACGGATCGCCAGCGGGCGGGCGCGAAGCGCGCCAGCCATCTGCCGATCGACTCTGCATGGCGGGGTTCGGTCCGGTCGCCGAGCAGGAACGAGGGCCGGACGATGGTCACCGCGCGGTAGCCGAGTCCGATGATGGCGCGTTCGAGCTGACCCTTTGTGCGACTGTAGAAGACGCGCGAGTCGGTGTCCGCGCCGATCGAGCTGACCAGCAGAAAATGTGAGGCGCCGCGGTCGAGCGCGAGCCGCGCAATCGCGAGTGGGTACTCGTAGTCAATCTTGCGGAACGCGGCCTGCGAACCCGCCTTCCTGATGGTCGTGCCGAGTGCGCAGAAGACGTGATCGGCGGCCAGCCAGTCCGCGTGGTCCGCCAGCGCATCGAAGTCCGTCACGATCAGGCGGACGGCGGCCGGGAACGTGTCCGGCGGGGGCCGCCTGCGCACGAGCGCACGGACTTCGGCGACGTCCGGGTCGCGAGCGAGCTGTCGAACGCACTCGCCGCCGACCAGTCCTGTCGCACCTGCGACCAGCACGGACTTCTGTTCGACCATTTGACATGGACGTAACTCCCGCCGGCCGCGTACGCAACAGGCCGACCTTCAAGCTGGCGCACCCGCGCCGGGCCCGCCTCCGCAACAGGTCCGGACGGCCGGCTCAGTCGGAGCGGAGCGCTGCCAGCGGACCGGACCGGGTCGCTCGTCTGGCGGGCAGCCACGCCGCGAGCAGCGCCACTAGGCCGAGGGCGAGACCGACGCCGAGCAGCACCGTGACATCGGTCGGCCTGATACCGAACAGGAACTGTTCGAGCAGGCGGCTGGCCACGAGAGCGCCGATCAGGCCGATTCCGAGTCCCAGGCCGGCCATGCGGATGCCGGACCCGACGACCATGCGCTGCACATCGCCGGACGTTGCGCCGAGGGCGAGGCGGACGCCGAACTCGCGGCGACGATGGTTCACGCCGAACGCGATCACACCATAAATGCCGACGGCGGCCAGGCAGAGCGCGATGGCGCCGAAGGCGGTGAACAGCGTGGTCTGGAACCGGCCGGTCGAGAGGGACGCGTCGACGAGTTGTCGCATGGTCGTAACGCGCGTGACGGCCAGCTGCGGATCGATGCGCTGGATCGCAGCGCGTGCAGCGTCGGCCACCGGCTGCGGCGGTCCGGCGAATGCGATCGTGAACGACATCAGCGGCGGCATTGACACGGGCGCGGGAAAATAGAGCTGGACGCGTGGGTCTTCGTCGAGGCCGTAGTGGTTGATGTGTCGCACGACGCCAATGACCTGGCGCACCTCCGCCATCCCCGAGTCCTGTGCGACGCGGCGGCCGATCGGGTCCTGGCCGGGCCAGGCCGTGGCCGCGAAGACGTCATTCACGATCAGGCCGGCGGATGCGTCCGCCTGGTCGCGCGAGTCGAACAGTCGGCCCGCCACGAGCGTCGCGGACATGGCATCGAAATAACCACCATCGGCGAAGCGGATGTCGACGGGCCGCATGGGTATCGGCGTCCCGTCATCGCGTTCGGTCCATACACTGCCGCCGCGGAAATCCGCCGTGAACGGGAGCGCGGACACGACGCCGGCGGACCTCACACCGGGCAGCGACGCGAGTTCCGCAGTGGCCGGCAGGACGAACCGGTCGATGCGCGTTCGATTGTCCGGATAGGCCTGCTGCGGCAGCCGGACCTGCATGGTGAGCACGCCGTCCGGTGTGAAGCCGGGGTCGACACGGCTCAACGCCACGAAACTGCGGATCAGCAGAACGGCCGAGATCAATAGCACGAACGCGAACGCGAACTGGCCGACAACGAGCGCCGACCGATGACGCATCCGCTCACGGCTGGCCGACGCGCCGCGACCGCCCGTTCGCACCAGCGTCCCGACCGACGCGCGCGATGCATGGATCGCGGGCGCCACGCCGAAGAGCGCGGCCGTAAGCACGGAAACGAGCGCGGCAAAGCCGAGGACAGGCACAGCCAGCGTCAGCTCCGTGAGCCGCGGCAGGTCCGGTGGCGCGAGTCGCACCATCAGCGACAGTGCGCTCCATCCGATCAACGTGCCGAGGGCCCCGCCCAGCAGCGAGATCGCCAGACTCTCCGCCAGCAACTGTCGCACGAGTGCGCCGCGACCCGCGCCCACCGCACTGCGCACAGCCACCTCGCCGGTCCGCTCGCCCGCGCGCGCCAGCAGCAGATTCGCGACATTCGCACAGACCAGCAGCAGCACGAAACCGACCGCGCCCAACAACGCCACCAGTACCGGCCTCGCCTCGGCCACGACATCCGCGCGCAGGTTTTCCGGCTGGAAACGGAACGTGACCGGTACGGCGCCGATATTGCCCTCGCGATACGCTTCGGAGAACGAAGCCAGCTCCGATGTGAAAGCGTCCCAGCCAACGCCATCACGAAGCCGGACCAGTCCGAGCAGGGAATGATTGTCCCGACTCTGCCAGTCCTCGAGCCGCAAAGGCAGCCACAGATCGGGCCGCTCGTGGAACAGGCCGTCTTCGGGTAGCCAGAGCACGAAGTCAGGCGGCATCACGCCCACGACCGTGTGCGGCTGGCCGTCCAGAGTGAGTGCCCGGCCCAGTACGGCCCGCTCGCCACCGAAGCGCGTCCGCCAGAACGCGTCGCTCAGCACCACCACACGCTCGCCGCCCGCGTCGTCGCCAGCCTGAAGAGTCCGGCCGAGCGCGGCACGCTCTCCCAGCAACTCGAACAGCTCGGGCGAAACGTCGCCACCGCGCAGCTGCTCCGCCGGTCCGGTATCCGTCAGAGTGTAGAACTCAGGCCACAGTACCGCGCCGCTCGAGATCGTCTGCGCATTGTCGCGCAGGAACGCGAACTCCGGACCCGACAGCCACGACTGAGGAAACGACTCGCTGGCCGTCCACACCACCGCCAGCCGGTCCGGATCCTCGTAGTCGAACGGCTTCAGCAGAACACCATACACCACACTGAACACGGCCGTCGCCGCACCGATACCCAGCGCAATCGTCAGTATCGCCGTCAATGCGAACGCCGGACTGCGCCGGAGAGACCGCATCGCGTACCGGAGATCCCGAAGAAGCGTCGCCATCAATCCGTCCTTTCGTGACCGAAACGTGCTCGGTGAACGCGACACCCGCTCGCGCACCGCGCGCCACACCGCGAACGCGCCAAAGCGCACGACAAGCCTCACCGCCTGCACCCAGTACCACAGTTGAGCCCGCCACCGGGACCGCAACGCGATCGCCGCGTACTCCTCCTCGAGGTCGCCCGGGATGCTGGCCCGCGCATCACCCGGCAGCGTCAGACAGAGAAGCCAGACCGCCGCGCGCGGAGGCCTCACGACGTCCGGCCGAGCTCGGACTCCAGACCGTGCCACATGTTCGTCAGCGTCGCGTGAGAGTGCCTCAGCGCTGCCCGGCCCTCCGCCGTCACACGGAAGTACCGCTTCGGTCTGCCGCCACGCTCCGGTGTCGACTCACCGAGCTTCGATCGGACCAGGCCCTTCGCGTCGAGCCGCTCGAGTGCCGTGTACAGTGCACCACGCGTCACCGGCCGCCCCGTCCGCTCCTCGATGACGCGCCGCACAGGCACCGCGTACGCGCCATCGCGGACGTGGAGGATGGCGAGGAGCACGAGCTGTTCGAACTCTCCGAGACTGTGGTTGACCATGGCCTTCGGCCCGTTTCTGGTTTCTGGTTTCTGGGGCTGGTTTCTGGGGCTGGTTTCTGGGGCTGGTTTCTGGGGCTCGCGGTGATTGACTGCAATGTAGGCAATCCCGGGGTGGGGCGCAAGACACGACCTGACAGCAACAACTTCGACAGCACCCCTTTCCTCGCGAGGCGCGAGCGTGAAGGTTGTGCCACCCGCGAAGCGGGGAGCGGGGACTCAACGAGCACATAGAAGGGAAATGCGAGTGAGGCAGGGGATGGCTGGCGTGAGGGTGGCGGCGCTGATCGGCGCGGCGCTGTGGTGGTCGACGGCGGCGCCGGTTGCCGGCATGGCGAGGCCAATGGCGGGCGCGGCGCAGATGCCGGTTGCGGGAAGCGATTCGATCGTGGCGTTGCGGATCGAGCCGGCGGATGGAGCGGTGTCGCTGGATGGTCTGTTGAACGAGCCGTTCTGGGCGCGTGCGCACGTGGTGTCGGATTTCCGGCAGCGGGAGCCGGAGGAAGGTGTGCCGGCGACGGAGCGTACGGAAGTGAGGATCGCGTACGATTCGGAGACGTTGTACATCGGCATCGAGGCGTACGATTCGGAGCCTGACCGGATCGTTTCGCGGTTGCGGCAGCGGGACCGCGTGATGGGGCGCGCGGGTTTTGGCGGTGTGAGTTTCGAAGGCGACGACGGGGTGGCGATCCTGCTGGATGCGTTCCACGATCATCGCAATGCAGTGATCCTTGCGACGAACCCGAACGGCGCGGAGTACGACGCGTTGATCACGGACGAGAGCGAAGTGAACGTGGACTGGCGGGCGGTGTGGCGAGTCGCGTCATCGCGAACGGCCAGGGGCTGGAGCACGGAGTTCGCGATTCCGTGGCGGACGCTGCGTTATCCGACGGGCGTTGAAGGTCGTGTATGGGGCCTGAACGTGTTCCGCGTGATCCAGCGCAAGCAGGAGGAGGTGCTGTGGCGTTCGTGGGAGCGCGAGGGCGGCGGTTTCGGGAGGGTCGGCTGTGCGGGTCATCTGGTTGGTCTGCGGGGTCTGCCGAGGCCGGGCCTGAACGTGGAAGCGAAGCCGTTCGTTCTGGCGGGCCGAACGCAGGCGCGCGACGTGGCGGGCGATCTTGCGAGCGACAACGAGCTGGACATCGGTATCGACCTGAAGAGCGAGTTGCGGCCGGGTCTGGTGCTGGACGTCACAGTGAACACGGACTTCGCGCAGGTCGAAGTCGACGATGAGCAGGTAAACCTGTCGCGTTTCAGTCTGTTCTTCCCGGAGAAGCGGGACTTCTTCCTCGAGAATGCCGGCATCTTCGAGTTCGGACGGGGTGGATTCTTCGGGCCGCCGCCGTATCTGATGTTCTTCAGTCGCCGCATCGGGATCGGGCCGGAAGGCGAGGTTCCGCTGATTGGCGGCGCGCGTGTGACGGGTCGTGTGGGTGGTCAGACTGTCGGGTTCCTGAGCACTGTGACAGATGGGAGCGGAGTCCGTGACAGCGAAGTATTCAATGTGGCGCGAGTGAAACGTGATGTCGGGTCGTCGCACTACATTGGCGCGATGGTGACGGACCGCCGGGGTGAAGGTCCGACGAACACGGTTGCGGGTGTTGACGGCCGGTTCCAGTTGACGCCGGCGCTGATCCTGGACGCGTTCACGTCGCACAGTTTCACGGGCGGCGATGGCGGCAATGGGCTGGTGTACGGCGCGTCACTCAATTTCACGACGGACCCGTACGGCTTCTTTCTCGAGCATCTCGCGATCGACGAGGACGCGGTTGCGGGGTCCGGCTTCATCACGCGGACGGATCTGCGCCGTTCCTCACTGAATCTGCGGCGGCGCATCCGTCCGGGCGTCGCGGGACTGAGGCTAAGCGACTTCAGAATCAACGGCGAGTACCAGTCGACGCTGAGTGGCCGGTTCCAGGACTGGAGCGCGGGCCTGAGTACCGCACCGACGTGGAACTCGGGCGACAACGCGAATCTCAGCCTGACGATCGGCGAGACGCGCGTCGATGACGCGTTCATGCTGGCCGATACGTTGCCCGTGCCGGCGGGCCGCTACAGTAAAGACGCATGGAGCGCCCGCGTGAGCACGAGTTCGGCGCGGTCGTGGACGCTGAGTGCGAACGGCGGCATTCAGGACTTCTTCGGCGGCGACCTGTCGACGGTCGGAACGACACTGACCGTGACACCGGACCCGTCGATCGCGCTGAGTGCGAGTCTGACGCGGAACCATGTCGACATCGAAAGTGGTTCGTTCACGGCGGACATCACATCGCTTCGCGCGGTCTGGGCGCTGTCGACGAAGATGACGACCAACGCTCTGGTGCAGTACAACAGTCTGAGCAGGGATCTGGTCACGAACGTCCGGTTCAACTTCATACACCGTCCTGGCAGCGACCTCTACGTGGTGTTCACGGAGGGCCGGAGCGATGTCGATGGTTCGCGGGTAACAGTGGATCGGGGCATGGTCGTGAAGTTCACGTATCTGGTGAGGTTCTAGGATGTCGATCAGACCGGTCAGGCGAATGACGACGGCTCAGCCGACAATGGAAGGTGCGGGCGTGCATCTGCGCCGGGCGTTCGGCTTCGGCGGCACGGACGAGTACGATCCGTTTCTGCTGCTGGATGATTTCCGCAACGAGCGGCGGGAAGACTACCTGAAGGGGTTCCCGTGGCATCCGCACCGCGGGATCGAGACGATCACGTACGTCCTGTCGGGCACGGTCGATCATGCGGACAGCCTTGGCAATCGCGGCTCGATCTCGCCGGGCGATGTGCAGTGGATGACGGCGGGCAGCGGCATCATCCACCAGGAGATGCCGCACGGCGATGGTACAGGTCGCATGCACGGGTTCCAGTTGTGGGCGAACCTGCCATCATCGTTGAAGATGACGTCGCCGCGGTATCAGGACATCAGGTCAGGCGACATCGCGGCGGTCACGGACGACGATGGTACGATCGCTCGCGTCATCTGCGGCGAGCTGTGGGGCGTGCGCGGTCCGGTCGACGGCATTGCGGCGGATCCGCAGTACGTGGACGTGTGGGTTCCTCCGCTGAAGCGCAAGCGTATCCCGGTCGAGACGACGCGACACGCATTCGCGTACGTGTTCGAGGGCTCGGGCACGTTTGCCGGCGCCTCCGATCCGTTCGACGCGCCGACGGAGAGCGTGAGCGATCCGGACGTCCCGCTCGAGGGCCACGCCGATCGCCGGCCGATTGCCGGCCGTGCAGCCGCGGGCAGCGACGGTCACGCGATCAATCGGTCGCTGGTGCTGTTCGACCGCGGTGATGAAGTGGTCGTGCAGGCGGGCGAGCAGGGGATCCGGTTCCTGCTCGTTTCCGGTCGGCCGCTGCGCGAGCCGGTCGCATGGTACGGCCCGATCGTGATGAACACCGAGGAGGAACTGCAGAAGGCCTGGACCGAGCTTCGGGACGGGACGTTCCTGAAGTAGCCGCCTGGCGCTCGACGACGGTCTGAACGACGCCACGCTGGCGGTCGAGGACGCGGCCACCGATCCCACCGCCCGATTCGCCCGGTGAAACAGGAACGGCACGTTCAAGCAGCGGCGCCGCTCAGCGGCGGTACGGTGGCTGCATCTCGTCGCCAACCGTCCGCTTCGGTTCGATCACGTCCAGGATGCTGTCGATTCGCTCACTCATCGAGCGTGCCAGTTCTGGCACGCGTGTCGCTCCGGCCAGGTTCCGGGACTCCGCCGGATCCAGGCGCAGGTCGTACAGTTCGTATCTGCCGTTGTCGTAGCGGATCAGCTTGTGCACGTTGTCGGTGATGGCGGTGGCCGCACCGTTCCGCAACGGACCCTCGGGTACGACGCCGATCTCCGGGGTCACCTGTGAAAGCGCGTACCTGTCGTGTGTGGCTTCCTCGGGCCTGGCATCCAGCAGGGATTCGCCCGGGAACGGGTTGTTCCGGAACCCGGCGAACGCGGCAACGGTGGCCGGAAGGTCGCTCAGCGGGCTGACCTCGTCGATGCGGCCGGGATTCCGGTCGAGGCCAGGGCCGACCATGATGAGCGGAACGCGCAGCAGCGGATCGAGCAGGCTGTTGCCGTGATCGTTGAGGCCGTGCTCACCGAACAGCTCACCATGATCGGACGTGATCACGACGAGAGTTCTGTCGAGCTGGCCCCGGCGTTCGAGTTCCTGGAACAGGCGGCCGATCTGGTCGTCGAGATAGGCGAGACTGGTGTCGTACCGGTCACGCGCATTCGCGATCCTCTCCGGGCGTGTGGTCCACTGGCCCGACGCATCGAGTACGCTGTCGTTCGCCGGCAGATCGAGCATGCCGGCGAAACCGTCGCGCAGCTCGTACGGTCCGTGTGCGTCGAAATAGTTGAGGAAGACGAAGTACGGTCTGTCAGCGCCGTCGATCCAGTCGAGCGCGGCCCGGCTGATCTCCGGAGCCGGTACGCGCGTGAAACGGGAATCGTCCAGCACGCGCGCCAGGAGACGGAGCACGCGCGTACCGTACCATTCGGCACCAACGATGCTGCGTACGTTCAGGCCGTAGTCAGCGTAACGGATGAAGCCGTTGCTCAGGCCCGACGCCCGCGTTGCGTAACCGATATTCGCGGTGAAGCCGGCTGTCAGGTAACCGCGGTCGCGCAGGACTGACGCGAGGGTCGGGATGTCGTCGGGCAGCGGCGTCCTCCAGTCGGCGCCATGCTCCGACGGCGGCAGGCCCGTGAACATCGTGGCGTGCGACGGAAGCGTCCACGGTGCCGGCGCGATCGCCAGATCGAACACGAGACCGCGCTCACCGATCGCGACGAGATTCGGCGTCGTCGGCCGCTCGTAGCCATACAGGCTCATGGACTCCGCCCGCACCGTGTCGAGGATGATCACGATCACGTTGGGCGATCCAGCGGGCGCAACCGGCAGGGATCCGGCAACGAGCCGCGGCCAGACGGCCCGGCCTCCGGTCATGACGGTGCCCAGAACCAGCACCACGCCACAGGCGATGGCCGCCCACCGTGTCAGGCGACCGTGGAACGGGAGCCCGGCTCGTACCATCAGACGGCCGGACACGACAGCCAGGCCTCCCGCCAGTATCACCGCCGGGAGCGCGTGGATTCCGGTGCGCATCCCTCGCAGAACGGCGAACCAGCCGATCAGGCCGATCACCGTGACGACGAATTCGGCCGAAACACCACCGGCCCGGCGCGCGACCAGTGCAAGCGGCAGTGCCACACCCAGCGCAATCGTGCCCAGAACCAGGGGCGCCGCCCAGATCGTGTCCGGGTTCGATCCGTGCAGAAACTGGTGGTCGAAGAGATACCGTACCTTCCACACGACGAACTCGGCGAACCCGAACGTGACGCCGAGGAGCAAAGCCAGCGCGAGAATCCGCGAGCCATCGACCGCCCGGCCCTTCTGAAGCAGGCGGCCGAGCCGTGCCTCGAGGGCGCTCCTCCGGCCGAACGTGACGGCCGCGAAAGCCACGATGGCGCCGGCAACGGCGAGGGGGGTGCTGCGGCTCCCCGGGTCGGGTGCCGTCCTGGTTCCAGCGGGCATAAGTCCTGTGTGCCTGCGCGGGGGCGCTCAGCCAATATGAATTCTCATTTTACGTTCATGCCGGGACAACGCGCAATTGCGCCCGTCACCCGGTCTCGAACGTCGCATCATACCGGCGCTGCATCTCTTCCGGCGTTACGTCCTCGATGGAGTGGCCGATCAGCCACCGGTGGCCGAACGGATCGCGAATGCTTCCCGATCGTTCGCCGTGCGGGTGGTCGGCGAGTTCGTTCTCGATCACGGCGCCGGCCTCGGTGGCGCGGCGGACGAATGCGTCTGCATCGTCGACGTGCAGGTGAATGGTCACGGGCGTGCCGCCGATCGTGGTGGCTGAGCGGATACCGTAGTCCGGGAACTCATCGCTGAGCATGATGGTCGTTCCGCCGAAGTCGAGTTCGGCGTGGCCGACGCGTCCGGTCGGTTCGGTGAGGCGCACCCTCTCCGTGACGCCGAACGCTTTCGTGTAGAAGTCGATGGCCGCGTCGGCGTCCGACACGCAGAGGTACGCGAATACTTCGTGGATCATGACCGGCCACCGGGTTCGAGGATCGGATCAGCGGCGATCGCGCCACCACTCATCACGCAGAATGGAGACGGATTGCTCCATGCTCCGTCCGTTAGCATTCATCACGATGCGATAATCGCCGATCGGCGCCGGCGTGGTCTGGTAGCGGACGTTGTCGGGGATGCCGCCGGGCCCGGCGGCGCGGCCGGCCTGGCCGCCGCCGCGACCGCCGCGTCCGCCGCGGCCGCCGCCACGGGCCATCAGCTGCTGGATCTCCTGCTCAGAGCGTTCGATACGCTTGTTCATGGGCCATGCCACGATGTGCAGGCCGGCGTCGCCGGGTCCCTGGATCTGTGCGATCTCGAGGTTGCCCTGGTAGATCGTGAACGTAACGGAGTCGCCGGCCGGATTGCGCAGATTGTAGTACAGCCTGATTGCCGCCGGCTCGCTCTCGCCCCGGAAGTTGGACGAGCCGTAGCTGGTCCGGTCCGCGGCGATCCAGCGGACTTTCGATTCGGGCTTGAAGAAGTGGGCGTCGGCGGCCAGGACCTGCGGCGTCATCTGCGCGAGCGCGCTGATGTCGGCGATGTAGATGCCGCGCCCGTGCGTGGCGACAATCAGGTCGTTCTCGCGCTCGTGGATCTTCATGTCGTGGACCGGCTGTGTGGGCATGTCGCTCTTGAAGCTGGTCCACGACGTTCCGCGGTCGAACGACACGAAGACCTGGAACTCGGTACCGACAAAGAGCAGGTCCGGGTTCTGATGGTGCTCGCGGATCACATTGACCGGGCCCATTGGCAGATTCGCCGAGATCGACGTCCATGTCGCACCGTAGTCCATCGTCCTGTAGACGAACGGCCTGAAATCGTCGTTGCGGTAGCCTGTATATGAGATGTATGCGGTGCCTGGCTCGTGGTGAGAGGCTTCGACGCGGCTGACCCAGTATTCGGGATTGTCCGGCACGGCGGCGTTGACGAGCGTCCAGTTCTGTCCGCCATCACGAGTGACCTGCACGTTGCCATCGTCGGTGCCGACCCAGATCACGGCGGGCACGAGCGGCGATTGGTCGATCGTGGTGATGGTGGCATACTGGATGTTGCCATCGCCGCCCTTGCCGGTCGTGAGTGTTGCGGGGTCGGCCTTCGAGAGATCGGGGCTGATGAACTCCCATGTCTCGCCGCGGAACGATGAGCGCAGCAGCCGGTTCGAGCCGTGGAAGATGACATTGCAGTCATGCGGCGAGACGTGAATCGGCGCGTTCCAGTTCCAGCGCAGGTCGCTGTCGTTGTAGCGGATCGGCTTGCGTTCGCCGGTCCACAGGTCGAGTCTGGAGATCGGGCCGAACTGTGATTCGTTGTAGAGGTAGCGATTGTTGCACGAGTCGAACTCGTTGTACATGCCATCACCGCCGCCGACGCGTTCCCACGCCTCGAAGAAGATGGGTCCGCCGGCGGGGTTCGTGTTCCAGGTCATGTGAGAGCCGTTGTCCTGGAGTCCGCCGGCAACCCGATACGGATACGAGTTGTCGATGCCGACGGCGTAGAACTGCGACAGCGACTGGAAATCGGGGTGGTACCAGTTCTCGCCGCCGTCCCATGACACGCCCATGCCGTGATCGTAGCCGAGCAGCATGTGGTTCGAGTCCTCGGGATCGATCCAGAGCGCGTGGTCGTCGCCGCCGAAGCCGAGCGGCTGCCGTTCCCAGGTTTCGCCGCCATTGCGCGTGCCCCATGAAGCGGCGGACAGCACATGCACCACGTCAGGGTCGTTGGGGTCGATGACGATCTGGCCGTAGTAGTACGCCGGCGCGCCACCGATCGACTGCCCGTCCGGACTCACCTTGCGCCAGCTCTGGCCGCTATCATCGGAGCGGTATACTTCGCCGCCGATCATGCCGGAACTGGACTTGTGCTCCATCAGTTCCCGGTACCGTTCCTCGTCCGACATGCCCGGCTTGTTCGCGTTCTCGATGGTCAGGTAGAGAATGCGGGGATCGCGCAGGTAGATGTCGATGCCGATGCGGCCGAGCATGCCGCCCGGCAGGCCGTTCTCGAGCGTGGCCCAGTTCGCGCCGGCGTCGGTGCTCTTCCAGACGCGGCTGCCGGGTCCGCCGAGGTCGTATGTGAACGGCGTGCGCACCTTGTCGAACGTGGCCGCGTACAGCACGTTCGGGTTGGTCGGATCCATGGCGACATCGACGACGCCAATGTTCTTCCCGCGTACCACGGGACCGAGCACCTTCGTCCAGGTCCGGCCGCCATTGGTCGACTTGTAGAGGCCGCGCTCCTCGTTCTCCGAATAGAGGTGGCCGAGCGCAGCGACGTACACGATGTCCGGGTCGGTCGGGTGCACCACAATACGGCCGATGTGGTGCGACTCCGGCAGGCCGACATTGGTCCACGTCTCGCCGGCATCCGTCGACTTGTAGACCCCATCACCCCAGTAGCTGCTGCGCGAGTTGTTCGCTTCGCCAGAGCCCAGATACATGATATCCGGGTCCGAGGGCGCCACGGCGATGTCGCCGATCGAGAAAACGGCTTCGTTCTCGAACAGGACATCGAACGTGATCCCGTTGTTCGTCGTCTTCCACAGGTGGCCCGATGCCGTCGCGGCGTAGAACGTGTGCGGTCTCTGGACCGGGACCGCGAGATCGACGAACCGGCCGCCCTCCCGCGTGGGCCCTATGCTGCGGTACTCGACCGTCGACAGCATGTCGGCCGTCGGTGACTGAGCGGCGAGCGGCGGCGCGGACAGGACCGCGGTCGCGAACGTGAGGGGTGCGACGACGAGTCCGACCGCGCAGTGTCGCCCGAGGACGTTCATGATCCGGCTCCGTTCTGGTTGTTCCGTGAGTGCGTCCGGGCCGCCCAGACAACGGAAAACGGGCCGGCAGGTCTCTCGCAGGAAAACGAAGGCGTGACGACGATCCGGGCAAGCCCCGCCCGGAAATGGCGGTGAGGATTCGAGCGACCGACGGCCAGGCGTCGGGGTATCGACTACAGAGGTGAGGCCATGGAAGCAGTAGACTCACGGCGGGCGCGCACCGGCGCAACGCATGGCGGGCGCGAAGCTCCGGCTGGTGATGCACGGCGGGTGAGGACACGTTGCTGCCACGAACGATCAGCACGCGGATCGCGTTTCTGGCCGGGTTCCTGACACTCGGCGGTGCGGTCACGCTCTCCTTCATCCTGATCCAGTCGCAGCGCCGCAACATCCTGGTGGAAGTCGTGCACGGCTCGGACACGGTTGCGGAAGCGATCCGGCTGGCCATCGACCACGACATGATGGCGAACCGGTCGGAGAGCATCCAGCAGGTGATCGAAGCAGTGGCCGAGCACGACGGCGTCGAACGCGTCAGGCTGTTCAACAAGCAGGGCCGGATTGCCACGTCTCGCACACGGACCCGCCCGTTGCCGATGCCTCGCCGCTGTTCGCGGCACGGTGCGGCGCATGCCACGCCGATGAGCTGGCGGAGTTCGCCAGTGGCGCTCACGCGGCATCGATCGATCCGGCGGCGCCGAACCCGGATGTGCCGAGCTGCGGGACGTGCCATCGAGCGCACGATCCCGCATTCGCGACCCACAGCGGCGCCGGGCTGGAAGCAACTGCCCTGTGCATCCGGTGCCACTCCGACGAGCTGCTGATCGGCAGCTACGATCTGCCGGTCCTCGCCGCGGAGAGCTATGCGGACGATTTCCATGGCACGACGCTGCACTATCTGTGGAGCCATCCGGAGGGCGAAGCGCAGCCGGACGTCCTGATCTGTTCGGACTGTCATGGTGCGCATGCCGTCGAGTGGATTGCACGCGAAGACGTTGTCGCTGTCTGCCTGGAGTGCCACGAGCGGGCCGATGACCGTATCGCGGGCGCGTGGATCGGCCACGACCGGGTCGGTCCTGACAGCGCGGTCCTGATCTGGGCGATCCGGCTGTTCTACTACTCGTTCGTGCCGATCGTGCTGGGCGGACTCATGCTCAACATCATGCTCGAGCTGGGCCACTACAGACGGCAGCGCAGAGCGGCCGTCGTCCATGCATCGCACGCGCACGGTCCGAACGCGGGCATCGCGGTGACGCGGTTCAGCCTCGGCGAGCGGATCGAGCATTTCCTGAGCATGACTTCGTTCACGCTGCTCGTGCTCACGGGACTGCCACAGTTATGGCCGGGCTCGGCGTTCGCCGATGTGGTGGTCGGCCTGTTCGGCGGGATCGCGTCGACACGCGCGATCCATCAGGTCACGGGTGTACTGTTCATCGTTCTGCTCGCGGTCCACGTCGTGCGAGCGCTGGTCCGCGCCGTCCGCCAACGGCGACTGCCGATCATGTTCGCCAGGCGCAAGGACTTCGCGGACACGGTCCAGACGGTCCGTTACTTTCGGGGCCTCGCGCCCGCGCCCAGAGTCGGGAAGTTCGATTTCCGCGCGAAGTTCGAGTACTGGGGCCTCTTCCTCGGCGGTACGCTGATGTCGATCACGGGCATCATGCTGCTGTTCCCGGAGCTGGTGTCGTGGGTGATCCCGGGTAGCGTGATTGCCGCCGGCCGCGTCCTGCACGGACTCGAGGGCACTTTCGCCGTGCTCGTCGTGATCCTGTGGCATACGTGGAGCGTCATCCTGCGGCCCGAGATCTTCCCGCTCGACAAGTCGATCTTCACGGGCAAGATTGCGCTCGACCGCCTGCGCGAGGAGCATCCGCTCGAATACGAGCGTATCTTCGGTACTGGCTAGCCGGACACGGGTGAAAGCGACACGCCGGATACCACGGACGCGACGGGATCCGGCGGATCCGACGGCTGAGCCGGATCGCTGCGGAACGACTCCAGCGCGCCAACTCGAAACTGTCTCGTGGGAAACCGATCATGTGCAGAAACATCAGACCGCTCTTCAACTTCGAACCGCCGGCAACGGACGATGAGATCCGCGCGTCGGCACTGCAGTTCGTCCGCAAGATCAGCGGGTACACGAAGCCGTCACAGGCCAATGAGCAGGCATTCAACCTGGCGGTCGACGAGGTGACGGATGCTGCTCGGCGTCTGATCGAGTCGCTCGAGACGAACTCACCGCCGAAGGACCGCGAGGTCGAGGCGATCAAGGCAAGAGAGCGCGCCGCGAAGCGGTACGCGTGAGACCACGCTGTGAACCGGTACGCGTGAGCCCACGGATTGTGGGCCGGATCTGCCGGTCGCCGCTCGCGGGTACCGAAGGTAGTACAGCAGAATGGGGACACGGGGGATGCGGACTGCGATCGGGGGATGAACGGCCAGGGATATCCTGACGAAGGGACCGGGCTCGAGGTGCCTGCAGCTTCGCGTGATCACAACGACATGCCGTCCGGCAAACGCCGCGCGATTCCGTGTGCAACGATGACACCGATTCGCGAGTCGTACGTATTGATGTACATCAGGGATATGAAGGGATCACCCGCCGCTCGACACGGAGGTTGACCGTGCCCGCAGGAACGCTCGCCGCGATAAACGCAATCTGGCTGGCCGCAGGCTTCGCTCTGGTATTGTGGGGACTCAGGATCTTCCGCGTATGGGTCGGATCGGTCGGAATGCTGGTGGGCGCCGCACTCGGCGCCGCGGCCGCCGGCGGACTGACCGGCCAGGAGGAAGCCGTTCTCACCGGCGCCCTCGCCGGCGGCGTGCTGGGCGCCCTCGTCGCGTGGCCGCTTCAGCGGATCACCGTGTTCCTGACCGCGGGCGCCACGACCGCGATGATCGCGGCGGCGGGGACTGTCGCCTTCGCCGGGTCCGAATCCGTCGCCGGCGCCGCCCTTGTCGGATTCCTGGCAGGTGGGATCCTTGCGTCCGTGTTCTACAAGACAGTCATCATTGCGGCGATGGCGTTCACGGGAGCGCAGGCGGTGTTCCACGCGCTGTACGTGCCTGCGGACACGTTCGTCGGCTCGCCAGTCGAGATCGGCGGTGGCCTCCTTGCCATCTACGCCAGCGAGTTCATTGTGTTCGTGGCGACGACAGCGCTCTTCGTCGGCTTCGCGCTGTGGTACCAGCGGGGGCCGGGCCGGAAGCGGGAGCGTTCGGCCGCTCAGGCCGCCCGCGCGCTGGCGGCCAGACGAGTCTCGACTCGACTCGCGTTCGTGACCGTCGCCGCATGGATTGCCGCCGCGGTCTTCGTTGCCGCCGGGTTCTGGCCGGTCTCGGCCTACGAACTGGTCGGCATGCACCCGCTGAGCTGGCCGGTCGTCGCACTCGCCGCGATCGTTCTGCTCGGTGCCCGGCCCACAGTCGTCCAGGTCGGCGAGGGCGCCGATATGACCCTGCCGCGCGGACCGGGCCGGCGCCACCTGCTTCGCGCCACCGCGTTCGCTGCCGTCGTGACGCCCGTCCTGACCGCCGCAATGTTCGTCGCGATCGGCGGCTCGTGGGACGGCCTTGCCGACTACTGTCGCGCGTTCCTGACCGGTCCGGGCCCGGTTGTTGCCGCCAAGTGGGCGTTCTCACTGGCCGTGATGCCGCTGCTGCTGTTCAGCGCACACCCCATCGTGTACGTGCCGGTGCCGCCCATCCCGGTCGACGAGCCGCCGCACGATACTTCAGGCGACACGGACGAGGACGAGGATCCGTCCGCGAACACCGCGACTGCGCAGCCGATCGAAGCCTCACCGGCCGTGTAGGCTGATCGGCGGGCAGCGCCTCTCGGCAGGTAGGGCGTCTCGGCGGGCATCGCGTCGGCAGGGGGTTTCACGCGGGGGCCGCAGGGGGGCGGAGGACGCCGGGAGCCGGGTTCGCGGTGGGATCTGCAGCCATTCCGGGGCCGGCTGCGTGCCGGTTTTTTTTGGGGGAGACACCCGCAACCCCTCGGCGCCCAGAGACCCGAGCCGCGCGTCCAAAGTGAACCCCGGGTGAACCCGAAAGAGCCACCAACAAAAAACGGCGCCCCGAAATGCCGGTGCGAGCCCGGCGGGTGCGCGTCGCCAACCGCGTCCGCTCCCCCTGCGCCCCCAGCGTGAAACCGTTTTCCGTTCGTGAAACCGTTTTCCGTTTAGGAGACTCGCGCGCGGGGTATCACGCACGTGCGCGCGGGGCTCGTTGGGCGTATCGTGTCGCCTCCAGCAGGTATAATTGTCGAGGCAGACAGGGAAAATGAAGATCGGACTGGTGGGTTTCGCGGGGTCGGGCAAGACGACGGTGTTCAATACGCTGACGGGTCTGGACGTGCCGGTCGGATTCGGCGGCGAGGTGCGGTTGGGCACGGTGCGCGTGCCGGACGAGCGGATCGATCGGCTGACGGCAATCTACTCGCCGAAGAAGACGGTGTACGCGGAGATGACATTCTGCGACATACCGGGCGAGCATGGCGCGGAGAAGAAGGGCCTGTCGCGGCGGGGCCTCCAGCAGATCCGGGACCAGGAGGCGCTGTGCATGGTGGTCCGCGGGTTCGACAATCCGGCGCTCGAGGGCGAACCGGACCCGCCGGGCGATCTGGAGTCGTTCCACGCGGAGTGCATTCTGGCGGATCTCGAGGTCGTCGAGCGGCGCATCGAGCGGGGCCGGAAAGAGAAAGCGAATCCTCTGGAGCTTGAAGCCTTCGGGCGGATGAAGGACGCGCTGGAGTCGGAGCGACCGGTCCGGTCGATGCCGCCGGCGGAACTCAACCGCGATCTGCTGCGGGGCTACGGGCTGTTGACGGACCGGCCTCTGCTGGTGGCATTGAACGTGAGTGAGGACCGGGCGGCGGAACCGATGCCGGCCGAGCTGGACCGCCGGATCGAAGAGATCGGAGCGGCCGGCCTGGTGCTGTCGGCCAGCGTGGAAGCGGAGATCGCGGGCCTCGCACCGGACGACCAGGCCGCATTCCTCGCCGATCTCGGCCTGCAGGAGTCGGCCCTCAGCAGGTTCATCCGGACGGCGTACGGTCTGCTCGACCTGGTCTCCTTCATCACAGTCGGCCCGGACGAGGTTCGCGCATGGACCATCCGACGAGGAACCCGGGCCCGCCAGGCGGCCGGCCGTATCCATTCCGACCTCGAGCGGGGCTTCATCCGCGCCGAGGTCACGCCTTACGACGTTTTCATGGAGTTCGGGTCGGAGCAGGCGGTGAAGGACGCGGGCCGGCTACAGGTCGAAGGCAAGGACTACGTCGTCCAGGATGGCGACATCATGTCGATCCGGTTCAATGTCTGACCGACCTCGCCCGGCCGCTCCCTCCACCGTGGCTGCCTGACTCGCCAGCCCGTATCTTCTCCGGTGGCGCAAGCAGCATCGGCTGCGTCCGCCATCACGCACACGCCTCAAGCACAAGGAGAGCCGGTCCATGTCCGCGATCCAGCTGCGCGATTTCCTGGAGATCCCGTACGAACAACTCGAGGAACTGAATCTCGAAGCAAAGCAGCAGCGGCTGGACCGCAGGCCGGCGGACGAAGTGCAGGAAGCACGCATGAGCTATCTCTCGAACGAGAAGCGGATCAAGGCGGTGACCGTCTGCTTCAGCGATCTCGAGGGCCGGCTGCACATGCTGGACTACGACAAGAAGTTCCTTCTCAAGGCCGCGGACAATCTCACGTTCGACGGATCATCGATCCGCGGTTTCTCGGTACAGGCTGAATCGGATCTGCGTCTGCACATCGACTGGCCCGCGTTCTACTGGTTGCCGGCCGACATCTTCGGCGCCGGCAAGGTTCTGGTATTCGGCGAGGTCCGTGAGCAGGACGGCGCACGCTACCACGGGGACATGCGCTCGTTGTTGCGCGCGTATACCGATGAGGTATTCGAGAAGGACGGCGTGACGTGCAATGCCGCCAACGAGATCGAAGGGTTCCTGTTCCGTGGCCGCGACGCGGAGCGCCACTACCACGAGACCGGCCGCTTCGAGTACGTCAGCACGGGCGGCTACTATCATTCGCTGCCCGGCGATGCGCTCCGCCAGTTCATCGACAAGGCCGCCGAAGCGCAGCGCGCGATGGGTTTCGCGAACGAGAAAGACCATCCGGAAGTCGCGCCCTCACAGTTCGAGATGAACTACGGCTACAGTGAGGTCACGATCGCGGCGGATCAGATCCAGCTCTACAAGCTGCTCGCTCGCCAGACCGCGGCGCGCATGGACTGTACGGCATCCTTCCTGCCGAAGCCCGTGACCGGCGTGAACGGCAGTGGCATGCACACGAACGTGTCGCTCGCCCGCAAGGACAGGAACCTGTTCTGGGACGCGAAGGGCAGGAACAACCTGTCGGAGAAAGCGTGGAACTTCGTGGAGCGCATCCTCGAGAGCGGCGAGGACAGCTGCCTCGTGCTGAACTCGAGCGTGAACGGCTATCGCCGTCTCGATCCGCACTACGAAGCGCCGAACCAGATCAAGGCATCGCCGATCGATCGCGGCTCGATGGTCCGTATCCCGATCGCGAACGAGCGTTCGGCGCGCATCGAGGTCCGTTCGATTGCGCCGGACGCGAACCCCTACATGGCGCTGTACACCGTGCTGAGGACCGGACTCGAGGGGCCCGAGCCGTCAAAGAAGAAGGCCGCGCGATCCCGGGCGCGTTATCTGCCTGACAACATCTACGACGGCATCCGCCTGTTCAAGTCGAGCCGTTTCATGAAGCAGATCCTGGGCGACGCCGTTCACGCGAAGTATGCGGAGCTGAAGACCGCGTCAGCGCACCGCTGTCCGCGGGCGCTCGGTACACAGGTCAAGACCTCCGAGATCGTCTATCACCACGAGGTCACGAACCAGTTCCTGTGGTCGCAGTTCTGAGCGACACGTCATGCGCGAACGACACGTCATGCGCGAACTACACTGGGGATGTGGAGACCGGGACGGCGATCGGGAGATGGGGGACTGGGGGGATGAACTGATTCTGTAGGTTTACAACAACAGAAATAATCCGGGCGCTTCCGGCTTCGGCGTGGGTTCATTCCGTCGCAGTGGGACAGGGCCGCCATGGGTCCTGTCGGCCGGGCAGGGGCACCGGTTTCCTGGGCCGATCCGGTCGCGGCGTGACGTGGACCTTTCCCCAGAGCGGCATTTCTCAAGTCTGGGGCAATTCTGACGGCGCATGGAGGTGTCGGGTTGCCCCGGCTCGTTTGAGCGGTACGGGCGGGGTATGATTCACCGCTCCAGCAACAGTCAATGTTGCCCCGCGCCCGGCAGATGCCGGTTTGGGGCAAGGTTCACGTTGCGCCGGCGCGTGCAGCCAGTGGTGACAAACCACTCTGGAGTGCACGCGGCCGGTATGCAGCCAGGCCGGCCAGCGCGTTCGATAGCGGCGGACTCGAAACAACCCATGCCTAAGTCGGAAGAGCCCTCTAAACAAATCTTCTGTTCCAGATTTCTGTTCCGGATCTATTTCTGTTGTTGTACTTACAGAATCAGTTCATCCCCCCGGTCCCCCAACTCCCGATCGCCGTCACCATCCCCACATCCCCAGTGCAGTACGCGAACAGGGATCATTTGCCGACGAGCGCCCTGATCGCGTCGGGCAATTCGAAGGCGGTTGCATCGACGCCGCCGAACTCGATCGATTCGAGGGTGACGGTCATTTCCTGACCAAAGGCCTGCTGCCGGCTC
>DATKCF010000070.1:0-3634 GCA_035513345.1 Longimicrobiales bacterium | reverse complement strand
GCCTGCCTGAGGCGATGAAGCCGAGGAGCGGGGGGGCTCCGAGCCCCCCCGCGACCAGCCGGGTAAGAGGTGCAGAAGCATGAGTTCGGGTCTGATTGCGACGGTGGCCTTCGGGTCGGTGATGGGTGTGGCGCTCGGATGGGACGTCGTGAAGCGCCGGATTCCGAACTGGCTGGTGCTGGTCGGGTTGTTGGTGGGTGTGGTGTTGCGTGGCATGGACGGCTGGGCGTCGCTGGGCGCCGGGCTGGCGGGCGCGGTACTGGCGCTCGCACTGACGTTTCCGCTCTTCGCGCTGCGGGCAATGGGTGGCGGCGATGTGAAGCTGTTCGGCGTCGCTGGTGTTTTCCTTGGCCCCGCGGGCTTTCTGCTTGCATTGCTGGCGTCGGCCCTCGTGGGCGGCGTGCTCGGACTGGTGGCTGCGATCCGTGACGGCGTCGTTGTGACGGCGCTGCTGCGGACGCGCGACCTGGGCGTTCGCGCGGCGACGCTTGGCAGGAGCGGCGAGCGGATGACACTGGACTCCGCCGGCGCGATCACGGTGCCCTATGGCGCGGCGATTGCCATCGGCTCGCTCGTGGTGTGGTTCCTGTACCCAGGGGGACTGACATGGTGGTAAACGGAAGGAAACGGCCGAAGCTATACAAGCGGAGGCGAGGACAGGCACTGGTCGAGTTCGCGCTGATCGTGCCGATGTTGCTGCTGCTGGTGCTGGGGGTTGTCGAGTTCGGCAGGGCGTGGAACGTGTACCAGACGCTGACGGACGCGGCGAGGGAAGGCGTACGGACGGCGGTGCTGGCGAGGCCGACGATCGACGCGGACACGGTGGCGGCCGCGGCGAACACGATCATGGCGGCGGCCGCGCTGGACACGGCGGCGGCGGTCAAGACGCTGTCGGCCGGGTTCCGCGTGCAGGGCCAGAACACGACGATGACGATCAGCTATCCGTACACGCTGTCATGGCTGTCGGGACTGATGGGATGGACCGGAGCGCAGTCGTCGTTCAACATGAACACGAGCGTCACGTTCCGAAACGAGCTTTGAAGGGGATGTTCTGATGAGGACACGAACGTGGATCGTGCTGTTGCTGGCGCTCGGATCCGGACTGATAGCGGGCTACGCGGCGCTGCAGCTCGCGTCGAGCCGACCGCAGCAGCAGGCGCCAGCGGGACCGACATCCACGTTCCAGGTGGTGGTCGCGGCGCACGACCTGCCCGTGGGCAGCATTCTGGGTGAAGAGGATGTGCGGACGATCAACTGGCCGGATCAGGTCGTACCGGCGGGATATGCCACGCAGATTCCGGACGTGATCGGGCGCGGCGTGATCCAGCCGATGCGGACGAATGAGCCGGTCCTGATGTCGAAGCTGTTCGATCGAGGCGCGGGCGGCGGGCTGCCGATCCTGATACCGGAGGGCATGCGCGCCGTGGCGCTGCGGGTGGACGACGTGATCTCGGTGGCGGGGTTCGTTACGCCGGGCACGCGCGTCGACATGATGCTGACGATTCAGCCGCCGGGCAACACGGAGTTCATCACGCGAACGATCATCCAGAATCTCGAGGTGGCGTCGGCGGGTCCGCAGTACATCCCGGATCCCGAGGGCAACCCGATACTGGTGAGTGTCCTGACGCTGTACGTGACACCGGAACAGGCGGAGCAGGTGGCGCTGGCGTCGAAGCAGGGGCAGATCCAGTTCGCGCTTCGGAATCAGCTCGACGTGAGGGAGTCGAGGACGCCGGGTATCCGGCTGAGCCGGCTGCTGACACTCGGCGCGGCGCCGGCCCAGTCGGGCGGCGGCACGCGGAGCGCACCGCCGCCGGCAACGCGGGAGACGGGCAACACGCTCGAGATCCTGAGGGGTGCGGAGCGTGCGATCGTGCGGTATGGACGCGGTGGTGGCAACCAATGATGAGAGGGGTCGGGATGAGGCTGGAGTCTCGCGGCAGACGTATCCTGCCATGGTGGGCCTGCGGAACGCTGCTCGCGATCGCGTTGAACGGGATGGCCGTCCGGCAGGCGAGCGCGCAGGCGCAGGTCCTGAGCCAGGCGGGGCAGACGATCCAGATCGAGCGCGGCGAAACGCAGGTGATCCTGCTCGAGTTCGATGCCGCCCGTATCCTGATCGGCGATGAGGCGACCGCGGCGCTGCAGACGATAACCGTTGACGGCCAGCCATCGCCGCGGCAGTTCCTGATCCGCGGGATCACGGTCGGCTCGACGTCGCTCATCATCTGGAACCAGGCCGATGTGCCCGAGATCTACGACGTCGAAGTCGTGGTCGATGCGACGGCGCTCCAGACGCAGCTCCAGACGCTGTTCCCGAACTCGGGCATCACGATCATCTCGAGCGGGCCCGCGGTCATCGTGTCGGGCACGATCCGGGATCCCGTGATCGCGCGGCGGGCACTCGAGCTGGCGGAAGCGACCGGCGCGCAGGTGATCAACAACCTTCAGGCGCCGCCGCAGCGTCAGATCATGCTGCGGGTCCGGTTCGCGGAGGTCCGGCGCACTGCGCGGTCGCGACTGGGCACGGACCTGTTCGCGAGCAATGTCGCCGAGCTGGACGAAGTGTTCGGCGACGGCTCGACCGGGGTTATCGAAACGTTGTCCGAAGGCATGGCAAGGTTGTTCCTGTTCAACCAGGACGTCGAGCTGGACGTCGTGATCAATGCGCTGAAGGCAAGGGGCGAGTTCCGCAGCCTTGCCGAGCCGAACCTGATCGCGATCGAAGGAACCGAAGCGTCGTTCCTTGCGGGTGGCGAGTTCCCGTATCCGGTCGTGCAGCAGGGCGGAGGCGGTGCGGGCAGTCCCGTTACGATCCAGTTCAAGGAGTTCGGCGTCCGGCTGACGTTCACGCCGACGATCACGAACAGCGGGTCGATCCGGCTGGCGGTCGAGCCGGAGGTGTCACAGCTCGACTTCGCGAACGGTGTTACGTTCTCGGGATTCCAGGTGCCGAGTCTGCTGACGCGGCGGGCGAAGACCGAGGTCGAGCTGAACCCCGGGCAGCACCTGGCGCTGGCGGGCCTGATGGACAACTCGATGCAGAACCAGGTCGACAAGATCCCGTTCCTGGGTGACCTGCCGATCATCGGCGCGTTCTTCCGGAGCACGTCGGATCAACAGTCCCGCACCGAGCTGATCGTGCTGGTGACGCCGGTCATCCTCGAGGCGTCGAACACGCCGCTACCGATACCGACGGGCGAGCCGATCATGTGGAAGTGGGATCGTCACATGCGAATCGATACAACTGCAACCCGCACAGGCGGAGGCCAGCGATGAAGCTGCGGCTCAGGCATCTTGCGCGGGATGAGCGGGGTCAGAGTCTGGCGGTGATGGCGGTGATGGCGGCGGCGCTCCTGGCGATGCTCTCCCTGTCGATCGACCTCGGAATGCTGTACACGGCGAGATCGGAAGCGCAGCGCGCCGCGGAAGCGGCCGCGCTGGCGGGCGCTCAGGAGTTCATGAATCCGGGCCGAACGGCAACGGCATCGGCGCCGTTCGCACACGATTCGGCAATGGCGTACGCGTTGAACAACACGGTGCGCAACATCCCGATCACGGCGTCGGAGGTGATGATCGCGGTGGACATCGCGCTACAGAAGGTGTCCGTGCGGATCGACCGCGACAGCATACC
>DATKCF010000069.1:0-51658 GCA_035513345.1 Longimicrobiales bacterium | reverse complement strand
TAGTGTCCGTCCCAAAACACAGTCGCGGGCCTCGTGCTGCCGAGTTCGTGGGCCAAGTTTCGGCAGGAGATCTCCGCATTGTCCGGCCGGGTGCGTATGTCAGCATAGCGAGTAGCCGGTGAAGACGAAAGAGAGAGAGTGACCGAGACACGTCGGCTGCGCTGCGTGAGGACAGTCACGAAGCGGCACGATGCGGGGCCCGTCCATTGGATCTATTCCAGGTGACGCGCGAGGGTCAGAAGATTCGCGGCTACGATTGAGGCCGCGACATAGCGGGCGAACCCCGCCCACCCCTTCCAGGTGCAACGCCCGAGGCCGAAGCTGCGCTTCAGGAACGAAATCCAGGACTCAATGCCCGCGCGGAAGTTCCTGAGTCTCTTGTAGACCCACTGGCTCTTGACCATGTCGAGCACCTCCAGGCCCCGCTTCTTCGAGAAGCTCACGTCTGTGATGCCGAGTGCCTTGGCATCCTTCAGGTTCGATTTCGAAGCGAAGCCTCCGTCGAAAGCGGCCTGCCGCGGAGGCTGGCCATAGATCTTCTTCTGACGCTCGAGCATGCGGATTGCCAGCGTCGAATCGGCCGGGTTCCCATCCTCCACGACCCAGTCCAGGATGAGACCGGAGCGACCGCCCGTGAAGGTCACCTTGTGCCCGAAGTGGGTCTCACGCTTGTCCTTGATGACGATGTCGGTATGATCCTCGAAGATCGAGAGCAACTTCTCGGTGGCCGGGACCTCTTCGCCGTGAAGGACGCGCCGCTCGGTCTGGTCGATAACCGCCTCGGCCAGAATGACGTAGTCGCTGAGCTCCGCGGCGAGCACCACCGCTACCGGCGAACCTGGCTGCCTCTCGAGGCTCGACCCTGCGATTCGGGCGTAGCCGACGGTCTCGTTCGTCACGGCCAGAAGGTCGCGGTAGGCCTTGCGCTGTTTCCGTGCCCCCTTCGCGTTCAGCACGTCGAGCGCGCGGCGCTTCGCCCGCCGCGTCCGCTTCGGGAATCGCTGGACGCCGTGGCTCTCGTGGGCCTCCCTCAGAAGCCGTGTCAGCACTCGCACGGAGTCCCACAGAAGCGAGGAGTCGGTCGGGTGGTGGATATTGGTTTCGGTGACCGTCGCGTCGATGCGCACCTTCCTCCCATTCTCCACGCCGCGCTCCGCCGCGTAGCCCATGAGCGTCCCGTTGATCGCTTCCCAGGTCTGCGCCGTGATACTCTTGATGTTGCGCTGCAGCGTCGACTTGCCGGGAGTCTCGTCCAGAGGGCCCCAGCCGCAGAAGGTCCGATACGTCCAAGAGTCGGCCAGGTGGAAGCTCAGCTCATCGTAGGTGAACGTGTTGATCTGCTTGAGCACCGCCGCACGGAGCACCTGCTCCGCTGTCATTCCCTCGCGACCCTCGCCGACGAGGACCCCGGCCTGGAGGTCTTGCAGAACCAGCTCCGCGGTGTCACCATTGTCCCTGAGGATCCGGTCCACCCCTTCGAGTTCCTGCGCGTGGCGGTGGCGAACGACCGGACCCGTCAGCGGAAGCTGTTCTCGGGAAAGCTGGCGCATTCGGGGCGCTCCTTTGTGCGAGTCGTAGATTTTATAGTGGCCAACTATCAATCTACGTTCGCCAAAGACAAAGCACCATCACCGAATGCCCAGCTTTTCCTTTGAACGCAACACCTTACGCGTTCCGGGACGGACACCAGTCTACCTTATCGCCGGTACTCTTGCGTAATGCGACCCCTTCGGTATTCCATCAACGTCACATTGGACGGGTGCTGCGATTATCGTGCAATGTTCGCGGACGAAGACATGCATCGTCACGCGGCCGAGAACTTCGCCCAGGCCGATGCCCTCCTCTTTGGCCGGGTGACCTATGAAATGATGGAGAAAGGGTGGCGGCCGTTTGCGCTGACGGGGGCGAGGCCTGATTGGATGGAGCCCTGGATGGAATCCTTCGCCCGGACGATCGACGCGGCAAAGAAGTACGTCGTGTCGAGCACCCTGGACCGGGTCGATTTGCAACCCGGCTTCGTCGACACACGCATGGCGGGAGGTGAATTCTGGAGGGCTTCTCCACCGAAGGCGGCGAGGCAGATCGCGGTGGCGATCCGCGGGCGCAAGCAACATCTTTACGTGACCAGGCGCTGGCGACTCGTCGCATGGCTGATGAAGGTTGTACCTGACGCGTTGTACTCCAGGCTCTGAATCGCGAGAACGCGACATAACCACCGCCTGTGGCCGGTGGTGCTGAAAGTGGACCGTAAGTTCATATGGTGACCGTGGTCATGAGATCCGCTGTGGGACGAGGTTCGAACCTGAGCTCGCGGGAGTACCGTGCAGAGGATCTGCCTCGCGTGCTCGATATCTTCGACAGCAATGTGCCGGAGTTCTTCACGGCCGCGGAACGGCAGGTATTCGAGGACTTCCTCCAGGAGCTCCCTGGCCCGTACTTCGTTGTCGAGACCACACACGGTGAGCTGGTTGCCTGCGGCGGTTACGCGGTGGTTCTCGAGCAAGGTCGTGCTGACCTGTGTTGGGGAATGGTGTCTCGTACGCACCATGGACAGGGCGTTGGCCGGTTCCTCACCGCCCTGCGACTCGAAGCTGCCACTACGGATGCCCGCGTGCGTGCAGTGGTCCTGAACACCAGCCATCTCACGCGCGGGTTCTACGAGAGACTCGGCTTCACGGTTGAGCGTGTCGTGGTCGATGGCATCGCGCCGGGTGTGGACCGGTGCGACATGCGCCTGGAGCTGTTGCGTTAGGCGCGGGTGGACCGGTCGGCCGGCACAGACGAGCATTTGCTCCGTACTCCTTGGGCCCCCACTGGCCGAGTACGTCACCGTCCATTCAGCTTGGCAGAGTCGAGTTGGAGTGGAGTTATCGGCTCCCACATTTCTCGTGCACGTGAGGTACAATGTCGAGTTCTGATCAGACCAATGCAGTGGCTGAAGCGATGATGGCGCTGTGGCAGGGTGAGTTGCCCGCTACCGTCCGCGTATTGTCGGCGGTCCGCGATGATTCGCGGGATTACCGCCCCGACGGCAAGTCCCGGTCGGCGTGGGAGCTTGCCGTCCACATCGCCACTGCCGACCACTGGTTCATTGGGAGCATCGAGCGCGGCGTCTTTCACTTTGAGCCGGAGGCGGCCAGGCAGGCGGAGGCTGAGTTCAGGCTCGTGAAGGATATCGTTGCCTTCTACGAGGCCGAGATTCCGGCCGGAATTCAACGGCTGAGGAAACTCTCGAGCGAGCAGCTCGGCGAACAGCTGGATTTCTTCGGCATGATGCAGATGTCACGAGCAGCCTGGATTGGCTTCGCGAACAATCACAGTGTGCACCACCGTGGTCAACTCTCGGCCTATCTTCGCGCACTTGGATCCAGGGTTCCCGATATCTACGGCCCCAGCGCCGACGCTGAACCAGCTCAGGCACCGGTCTGATCAAG
This sequence comes from Longimicrobiales bacterium, assembly GCA_035513345.1. Lineage (GTDB taxonomy): Bacteria > Gemmatimonadota > Gemmatimonadetes > Longimicrobiales > RSA9 > DATKCF01. Next base: position 48,224 of record DATKCF010000069.1, on the reverse strand, counting down.
TAGAGGCATGCGAGCCAGAATCACCCATTGCCTCGCGCTGGAACGCCGGCTCAACGTCGAGGACGATGCCTCAGAAATGGCGGCGGAAGGCTATCAACCGGTTCGCAGATCTGGTTGCCGGGCGCTCGAGTCGTCGGGCCAGGTGCTCTTTCGTACGGCACTTGTATGACTGATATTCTGGCAGAGCGTTGCTCCACGACGGCAAGGCGCTCATCGCGTGCCTGACAAGCGTGTGACGCTGTCGGCTGGTTGGGCACCGGCCAGTGCCTGGAAAGGCGTTGACAGTCAGGAAAGGCGCGGAGCTGGCAGGGCCGCAGCTTACTCGATGGGCGTTATGCCGCCCCAGCGACCACGGAGGAAACGATGACCAACTCAAGCGTCGACGGTATCTGGAAGCACAAGATGGTCGACCGCGGTTTCTCCACGGTGACTATCCAGACCATTCGCGACGATGGCAGCTACGAAACCCACATGATCTTTTCCCTTGACGGTGGATGCGAGCAGCATATCCATCATCACGGCACCGTCGAGATTCGCGACGCCATGCTCAAACTGCGCTTTGAGTCCGGCGAAACGAGGATGACGGGATGCACAGATCCGTCAAAGAACTTTGACACGCGAGATTTCACTCAGGCGGAGATCGACGAGGCAAGAAGGCTGCTTTCCCAGGAGATTCCCTACTCGATTGAAGGCGACTCGCTCATGATGACGGTCAGTGGACCGATTGGCGAGATGAAAGTCGTGTACAACCGCCAGGGCAAGTAGCCGCCGGACGTCAGACAGGCTTCACCGCTCTGGAGTGGCCATCGACCCTTTACGCACTCGAACTCCTGGCCTGGGATGTGTTCGTCGGCCTCGCATTGCTTTTCGCGGCAGCCGTGTTCGTCGGTACCGGGACTCGAGCGGTAGCTCCCTGGTCCCTCGCGACTGCCGGTGCCCTGTGTCTCCCGGGAACGATTGGACCTGAGAGGATGATCTGACCGATTACTTGCTGGACGCGGCATGGGAGCACTGGCCGGCGATTCGGGGGATGTACGAGCGGTTCGCGGCGAAGAGGCCAGTAATGCTGTTCGACATCCAGGAGCAGAGGGTCTATGCATACCCGTACAACGAGTTCATGAAGGAGTTGAGTGCCCGGTCGCAACGCTCCCTCCAGGAACAATACGAACGGGCGATTCACGAAAACAGCATCGTGGTTTTTGTTCGGGACAACGAACAGCGCCGCCTGGTGTCGTTCGCCGTGGAATGGGAGTGACACCGTATTTACGGGAGGAAAGGGTTCGGGTCCTACTCGCCGAATGGAACGGTCATTTCACGAATCCAGGCCGCGAACTCCTTCCGGTTGAGCCGACCGTCCGCTACACGAAGCACGGTATCAACTACCTCAGGCTCAGGCGCCTCGATCTCGTAACCGTTGAGGATCAGAAAGATGTTGGCTGCAACGAAGGCGATGCGCTTGTTGCCATCGAGGAAAGCATGGTTCCTGGCCAGCCCGAAAGCGTACTCAGCGGCGAGCGCTGCAAGGTCGGCGTTCGCCTCGTAACTCCAGACGTGCCGCGGCCGGGCAAGCGCCGACTCGAGCAGGCCTGCATCGCGCAGGCCGTGCCGGCCTCCGTGTTCCCGTATCTGATCGGTCTGAGCCGCTTCAACGATGGCCCGAGTCAACCAGACCGGTTCGTCCATTGCCGCTACTTGGACAGTTCGCTCAGCGCGTTTCGATACCTGCTCGCAGTCCGTTTGTAGGCGGCCATGGCCTGCTCGAATGTGGGATCGAATGGCGTGATCAGAATGCCACGCTCGGTCTCGACCACGAACACCTCGTCCCCCGGCTGGACGTGCAGTCGGTCTGCCATGTCCTTCGGCAGCGTCGCACCGATTGAACCGCCGACCTGCCGAAGCGTGATCTTTCGGACCACAGGCGCCTCCCTGGAGCGTGGTCTCGGAATATCGCATTTTTGTGCTACCGCCGCAAGGGGTGGCGGTCCGCTCAGCTCGTGGCTGCCGACCCGCCGTCAGTCCTTCTCGTTCGAGTGCCCGTGCGCCGGATCGTTACGGTGCGCTTCGTAGTGCTGGCGGAGCAGGTCCTTGCCGTAGTCGTTGCCGTTCGGCGTTCGCACGACCGAATGGATGTGGTTGCGACCTGGAACGGGCGGCCCTTCGAGCGCAACGGGCCGCTGATGGTCGAACTCGATGAGAACGACCGGGCTCTGAATGCGGAAGTAGAACACGGCGTCCGCTCCGACCTCGCCGATCCACGCGAAATACGTGTCGTCCAGATGTGCGCGAACTTCCTCCATGCGCACCCGTGCGTGGCCTTCGTCCATGTTGTTGACGAACTCGGCGACGACACCCATCAGTTGTTCGCGTTGCGCCGCGTTCAGGTCGGTGGCGCGGAGGCCCGCGTAGTCGAGCACGAGATTGTCGCGGAACGCCTGGGCCAGCGAGTTGTTGGCGGGTTTCTCGACCTCGATCGTGGCAGCGGCGCGCAGTGTCGCATCGAGCGACTGCATGAAGGCAAGGCCCGTGTCCTGCTCGCGCTGGAGCACGACCGTACCGGCCCAGCGTCCGCTCTCCGCGCGCACCGGCTCGCTGCCCATGAACGTCGGTGTCATCACGACCTGATCGCCGAGCACGAAGTAGTTGATGATCAGGTGGTGCCCGTCGAGCTGCCAGCCCCACGGCTGCGAAGCGGACGGCTCACCCATGACGGTCAGGTGGTACAGGTCGTCGCCGTACTCCTCCCAGTTGTCGCGGATCTCCGCCATGGTGCCGTTCAGCCGCATGATGTCGCGCGAGGTCTCGAACCCCTTCACGCTGAGGCTGGCACGAAGAAGATCGAAGGCGACATTACGCTGTGCTTCGTTCATCTCGCGGAAGCTGACGCCCTTGCGGGCGTAGCGGTGCACGTTGTTCCAGGCGCGCCACTCGATGTCGTCGACCGGGAACGTCGTTTCCTCGCGTTGGTCCGGCGTCAGCGCGGCCAGAAACCTTGTCGTCGCTTCGCGCATCGGTTCCGTCGAAACGCCCGTTGCACGGATCGGGAACAGACCGGCCACGATCTCCCCATCGGTCGTTACGCCGCGGAACGGCTCCGCCAGCGGGTCCTGCCGCTGGTCCGATGCGTGGACCGGACCCAGACGATACATGCCGAGGACACCGGCCACGAGCATTGCGGCCGGAATGAGGAAGCGGATCCGCAGCCAGCCGGGCATGGACCTGTTCATCGGGACCTCCGGTGTGGGGGCACGCCCGCAATCTGGCGATCGGGGACGCGGGCGCAAGCGCACGCACGCAGCCCCACTGACGCTATCGCTCCCGGATCCTGCCTGCTTTCAGAAACAGCGGCTTGAAAATGGCCAGATGGATGCCGGCGATGATCCAGCCGGTGGCGGCAAGCGCAATGCCGGCAAGGACGCGGCGCGAAGTACCGCCGGGATCCTTCACGTACGTGGCCCACGCTCCGAGGATCGACGTGAGGGCCATTGTGGCCAACGTGCCGGCGACCATGCCGACGGTGAGAAGCGGAGTGTCGCGATAGGTCAGCGCGAGCCAGCCGGCCGTGATGACGGCCACGATGACGAGGACCGTGCCGGCGACGCGCAGCGGGCCGACGAGCTTCCAGACCTTGAGCGCGCGGTGTCGTCCGATATCGAGCACAGTCATCAGCCGTTCGGTCCGGGACGGGACCTTCAGGTGTGGCTCGATATCGAGGAATCGCCACTGCTGGCCGCCGCCTGCCGATCTGGGGATCCAGTCGAGCGCGCGCGTCTCGAACGCCTGCGAGGTCATTCGCCAGCCCGCGTACATGAGCGAGAACGCTTCGGCGTCGGAGAACGCATCGAGGTCGGTCCGGATCGCGGACAGCCGGCGCAGTATGTCGGGCTGGAGACGCTCGGCCGCTTCGTCGGCTCGACCGGTCCTCGACTCGCCGGTGGCCGGGTCCGGATCGTTGCAGCCGATCCAGTCGATCGTTTCGCCGCCGAGTCCCTGCTTCAGGTGCACGAACATCAGGCCGCGCAACAGCTTCGACCGGTACCGCGATTTCAGCTCGTCGTACTGTTCGATGCGGACCCGGGTCATCAGGATCGAGTTCGACCGGAGCGGCACCGCCAGCGCGCCGGATCCGGGCACGTCCTCCGTTCCCATCTGCCCACTCGCGTCGCTTACGAGCACGACCGAGCACTCCTCCTCGAGCAGGGCGGCGACGCCCTGGTTGTCATGCACGCCGCCGTCGACAAGGCGAACGGTCAGACCGGGATACAGCCCTTCGAGCGAGAGCGGCTCGAACAGGCCGGGCACGCAGGAGGACGCTGCCACCGCGTGACCCAGACGCACGCAGCGATGCGCGGCCGGCGCTTCGGCGTAGTACATCCGGCGCAGAGTGTAGTTCGTGTCCAGGCCCTCGCCCCGGGTCGGCGGCTCGCCCATCCAGGATGCCGTGAATCGCCAGTTGTGTCCGGTGTTCAGCGTAGTCGCATTGAGCACCAGGTCGGGGACTTTCGCCGAGCGTCGCCAGTTGTCGCGGCGAGGACGAAAGTCCTCGCGGTCCTGCCGTGGCCGGATGAACAGGTCCGTCATCCAGCGTGGCTTGTCACCGGCGCCATCCTCGACACGCGAGTACAGATGCTTCTCGTACAGATCGCCGACACGTTTCGTCCGTGAATGTTTGCTCGAGAAAATCAGCTCGAGGTTCGACTTCAGTCCGCTGATGACGTGCATCCTGATATTGCGCTGCACGCCTTCGAGGAACTGCTGTTCGAGACGTTTGACGATCTCGACGAAGTCGTCGCGCGTGATCTCGTCATCGGACTTCGTCTCGAGAAGGTGCTTCACTTCCAGGTAGTAGTGCGCGCCCAGAATCGACCCGCCCGAAACGCACGAGAGAACCTCGACGTGCCGGAGCAGATCCATCTCTGCCAGCGCGGCCAGCACGCCGATGTGGTAGAGCGAAGCACGGAACCCGCCGCCGGACAGCGCCAGTCCGATCTTGCCGATGCTCGCGGTTCGAAGCGCCGCCGCGCGATTCCCGAGCAGTCTGCGCAGCACGTCGCCCGCGGCTGTCGTCTCGAACTCTGCCGCATCGCGCGGCAGACCGGGCAGGATCGTCGCGAGCGAGGCAAGCTGCGTGGCCGTCGAACGATACTCCCACTCCGGCACACCCTCGATCGCCATCGCGGTCTCGACCCGCGCAGCCGCCTGCTCGTACTCGCCGATGCCGAAGTACGCCTCGATCAGAGTGGCATGGTACCACCACTGGCCACCCAGCCATCCCTGACCCTCCTGACCCGGCAACGGCGGTAGAACCTTTGTCAGCGTTTCCCGGATCATCCTCGCTTCCGCGCGACGCTCCACCGCGATCGTTGAAACCGTGCCCGCCGCCTGCGCCGCACTCTCCTCCAGCGATGCCAGCAGATCCAGGACGTACGCGGTGTTGATACTCGTGTAACCGAAGTCCTTCTCGGCGCCGACCTCGTGGCCGCGGCGGTAGTAATGGAGTGACTCTTCGAGGTTCTCGCGCCGCAGGTCCAGCTGCCAGCGTCGCTTGTGTATCGCGCCCGCCAGACCCAGCGTCTCCTGATCCCTTGTCGTCGCCAGATTCTCGCCGTCCGACAGTGTCGCCAGCGCCGCGTCCAGCCGGGCGTCCGCCGGCAGATCAGTGTCCTTGTACGTGCAGAGCGCGTGTCGCTGGCGCAGCTTGCGCGCGAGACCCGCGTCACGGACAGGACGCGACCGGGCCACCGCCAGCACGCGTCGCGCGTGGCTGAACCGGCCGTCCGCCTTCAGACGGTCGGCAAGATCGAGCAACGCCTCAGGCGATCTGACCGTCGGCCCCTCGCGCTGGGCGGCCGCCGCCTGCCGCATGTCCTCCGTCTCCGTGAGTGCACTCGGCGCGCACCTCGACTCAGGCTCTGTCATCTGTTGCATCCTCCGGCGGGGATCCGGCTCGCGCAGAAGCGACCGGACCGAGGTCCGGGGCGCATCCAGAATGCGCGAAAACAAACGCCGACAGGACAATACTACGGGCAGGCCGGACCCGCGCCCATCACATCGAAATGGGCGCCCGCTCCGGTGTGTCGTCTCGCAGATCAGTTCATAAGCAGCCCGGCCGCCCCGATCGCCACAACCGCCAGAACCGCCAGAATAAACACGAGCCGCGCGAACGGCGGCCGCAGCGCTTTCGTCACGTCGGCCAGCCGGTCGTCATTGATCGCGATCGCCAGCCGGCCCTCCTCGTCCTTGCGGCCATTGATCAGCCGCTCCTGTAGCAGCGTGTTGATCGCTGCCTGATACTTCGCCGGCTCCTTGCCGAATCCCGCGATGTCCGCCGGCCGCTTGTACTCGCCCGCGCCCGCGCGGCGATGGCGGTCCAGCTCTCTCAGAATCGTCCTGCGTGGTGACATCCGCTCCACCGGTTCGGGTCCACGTCCGGGTCGCAAGCACTCGCGACCCCCGCGTGCATTACGATACTCACACGCGCCCGGTTTTTCGATGGCCCCCGAGCGCCCCGGGTTGCAGGCATGCGGTCCTTCGCATACCAGGCTGCGGATTCCGCAGTAACACCGGGTCGATATGAATGGTAACTCATTATGAATCAATAGCTTGACTTCGGGCACGCTCGGTGCACTACACCGATGCCGAAACGACCGGCCTGCCGGCGGTCTGAACGATAGCCCGAGGGGAACGACGATGAGGAAGAAGGCGATTATCGCGCTGGGCCTGCTGGTGATGGCGGCAGTGACGATCGGGTTCTTCGCTGTCCGTGGCGAAGGCGAGCGAACGTACCGTTTCGTGTCGGTGACGCGTGGCAACGTGGAGTCGACGGTGAGCGCGACGGGGCGGCTGGGCGCTGTGAGCACGGTTCAGGTCGGCACGCAGGTGTCGGGTCAGCTTCTGGCGGTGAACGCGGACTTCAACGACCGGGTGAGCAAGGGTCAGGTCATCGCGCGTATCGACGCGACGCTGCTGGAGCAGCAGGTGCGGGAGGCGGAGGCGAATCTGGAGCGCGCGGTCGCGGACCTGGCGCAGAAGGAGTATGCGCTGGAGCAGGCGAAGACGCTGTATGACCGGCAGATCGTGACGGAGGGCGAGTACCGGTCGGCGGTCTACAATCACACGGTGTCGAAGGCGAACCTCGTGTCGGCGGAAGCGGGTCTGGACCGGGCGAGGCGAAACCTGGAGTACTCGGTGATCTACGCTCCGATCGACGGCATAGTGGTGGAGCGCAACGTGGAGCCAGGGCAGACGGTGGCGGCCAGCCTGTCGGCGCCGCAGCTGTTCCTGATCGCGGAGGATCTGACGAACATGCAGATCCTGGTGTCGGTGGACGAGAGCGACATCGGCAGGATCGAGGAAGGCCAGCGCGCCCGGTTCACGGTCCAGGCGCATGCGGATCGCACGTTCGAGGGCACGGTTCGGCAGGTCCGGTTGCAGTCGACCACGTCGGAAAGCGTCGTGAACTACACGGTAGTGGTCGGCGTGACGAACCCGGACGGCACGCTGCTTCCAGGCATGACGGCAACGGTAGCGTTCGTGCTCGACAGCGCGGAGGACGTGCTGCTGGTACCGAACGCGGCGCTCCGGTTCAGCGCGTCCGCGGGAATGCAGGCGGAAGTCCGGGAGCGGATGGCGGCAGCGGCGATCGAGGCGGGCCGTGCGTCTTCGGGCGACACGACGTCTTCAGGCGACACTCCGGCTGGCGGTGGTCGTGGCGGCCGGGCGGGGACCGGCGCCGGGCTGCCCGGAACACCCGGGACGGGTCAGGGCCGGGCAGGAGCGGCGGCGGGCAATGTGGCGCAGTTGTGGTACGTGGATGCGGCGGGTCTGCTGGCCGTGGCGAGGGTTCGCACGGGGCTGACGGACGGCCAGAACACGGCGATCACGGGTGGTCCGCAGGTTGTCGAAGGGCTGCAGGTGATCGCGAGCGTGGTCGAGTCGGGGTCGAGCGCCACGGCGGCGGCTGCTGCGAATCCGTTCCAGCAGCAGCAGGGCGGCACGGGTGGCCGCGGCCGGGGAGGGTTCTGACCATGACGAACGGCGAAGTGATCCGGGTGGAGGGCGTGAAGAAGCTCTACCAGACGGGCCGGACCGAGGTGCTCGCGCTGCGCGGCGTGGATCTGTCGATTGCGCGTGGCGAGATGGTCGCGATCATGGGCGCGTCGGGTTCGGGCAAGTCGACGCTGATGAACATCCTCGGCTGTCTCGACCTGCCATCGGCCGGCAGCTATTCGCTGGATGGCGCGCGCGTCGACGGCTTCGACCGCAACGAGCTGGCGGACATCCGCAACCGCAAGATCGGATTCGTGTTCCAGGGCTTCAACCTGCTGGCCCGCACGACAGCGCTGGACAATGTCGAGCTGCCGCTGCTGTACGACAGGACGGGCCGGAAGCTGAACACGAAGGCGCTGGCGAAGGCGGCGCTCGAGAAGGTCGGTCTGGGTGACCGGCTGGACCACGAGCCGAGCGAGCTTTCGGGCGGGCAGCAGCAGCGCGTGGCGATCGCGCGGGCGCTCGTCACCGAGCCGGCGATGGTGCTCGCGGACGAGCCCACCGGCAACCTCGACAGCCGGACGTCGGTCGAGGTCATGGCGCTGTTCCAGGAGTTGAACGAGCAGGGCATCACGATTCTGCTGGTCACGCACGAAGCGGACATCGCGCTCTACACGAAGCGCGTCGTCGAGCTGCGCGACGGCCGCATCATCCGCGATGAGCCCGTGAAGCGCCGTCGTATCGCCGCTGATGACCTGGCCCGCATGGCGGCCGAACCGGACGCCGGCGTGACCGACGATCTGCTGCGCGACGAAACCATGGAACTCACGGGTGCACGATGAAGGCGATACGACTCGTTGCGGTCGCGGTACAGTCGATCCGGAAGAACAAGATGCGCACGCTGCTGACGATGCTCGGCATCATCATCGGCGTGGGCGCGGTGATGGTGATGGTCGCAATCGGTCAGGGCGCGAAGTCGCAGATCCAGGCGCAGATCGACAACCTCGGCACCAACATGATCGTGATCACGCCGGGCTCATCGAGTGCGGGCGGCGTGAGCATGGGCGGCGGAAGCGGCACTCGTCTGACACTCGATGATGCCGAGATGCTGAAACGTGAGAGCTTCGTCCTCACCGCCGTGTCGCCCGTGATCGCGACGGGTGCCCAGGTCGTTGGTGGTCAGGGCAACTGGCGTACGGGCGTCAACGGCGTTTCGACGGACTACGCGATCATCCGCGACTGGGACGTCCGCTACGGCCGGTTCTTCGACCAGTCCGACGTCCTTTCCATGCGCAGGGTGGCCGTACTGGGCAGCACGGTGGCGGAGCAGCTGTTTCCGGGCCAGGACCCCGTCGGTCAGCAGATCCGGCTGCGCGATGTTCCGTTCGACATCATCGGCGTTCTCGAGGTGAAGGGCCAGACGGCCCAGGGCAGCGATCAGGACGACATCGTTCTCGCACCCTACACGACCGTCCAGACCCGCCTGGCGGGCCGCACGTTCATACCGCAGATCCTGGCCAGCACCGGCCTGCAGTCGGACATCCCCGCCGCCATGGAGGAGGCGAAGGTGATTCTGCGCGAGTCGCATGGCATAGCGGCCTGGGACGAGGACGACTTCACTGTCCGCAACCAGACGCAGCTCGCCGAAGCCGCACAGGGCACGGCTGAAGTCATGACGCTGCTGCTTGCCGCGATCGCGAGCATCTCGCTGGTCGTCGGCGGCATCGGCATCATGAACATCATGCTCGTTTCCGTGACCGAACGCACACGTGAGATCGGGATCCGCATGGCGGTCGGCGCACGCGGCTCCGATGTCCTGACGCAGTTCCTGATCGAGAGCATCGTGATGAGCGTGCTGGGTGGGCTGGTGGGCCTCGGTATCGGTTTCGGCGGTGCCGAACTGCTGGCCCGGTTCACCGGCTGGAGCACCGCCATCGCGCCCGGCATGGTCGCCATCGCGATCGGATTCTCAGCGGCCGTTGGAATCTTCTTCGGCTTCTACCCGGCCAGGAAAGCGGCCGCGCTGAACCCGATCCAGGCGCTGCGCTACGAGTGATGCCATGGCCAACGCACACGTCGCACGGCCGGTGTGGCCGCGAGCGCGGCCCGCTGGCGGCACGGCCGCTATATTGGTGGCGGGGCCGATGAAACCACCACGCACAGGACGCTGGGCCCGCTGGGGCTGGTTGGCAACGACGTTCGCGATGGGCGTCGCACTGCTGATCACATCATGGTCGAGCTATCGCAGCGCACAGGAGGCTGTGTCCACGCTGAACCGTGGACAGGCCGATGTCCTGTTCGAAGCGGCGCAGCAGGCGCTGCGCGGCGTCGCTGCCGGCGATGAAGCTGCTGCCCTCGATTCGCTCCTCGCCAACCAGGAGAGCGCCGGGCTCCGATACGCAGGGCTCTTCGACAGCGGGCACCCGATTGCCGAGGCCGGCTCGACCATCGAACCGATCGTTGCTCCGACCGGCATGGGACGCGGCGGACCGCCTCCGGTCGCGGTTACCGTCGGGTCCCGGCTGAGGATTACATCCTTCGTGCCGCGGCCGCGCGCGCCCTTCGCCGAACGAGAGGAGACACGCGGTACGCCGCCGCCGGATTCTGTCGCGGCGGCAACCGGTCGGGGTTCGGCCGAAAACCGGTCCGGTGGCCGGTCCGGGCGGGGCGCGTTCCCGCAGCGGCAGGCGGCCGCCCTGATCCTCGAGTTCGAGCCGGTCGTCGCGAACCAGTTGACGGCGCAATCGGCCCAGACGTTCGGGCTCGCGGCGCTGGGAACCGTCGTGCTGCTCGCCGCTGCTCTCCTGTTCTGGCGCCTGTCCATGGTTCATGAGCGCGAGCAGATCCGGTTCGAGCAACAGCGGCGGTTGGGCGCGCTCGGCGAAATGTCGGCCGTCCTTGCCCACGAGATACGCAACCCGCTGGCGTCTCTGAAGGGACACGCCCAGTTGCTGGCCGGCCGGCTAGCGCCCGCGTCGGCCGAGCGCCACAAGGCGGATCGCGTCGTGGGTGAAGCGAAACGGCTCGAAAACCTCGTCACCGATCTGCTAGCCTTCACACGATCCGCGCCGATCGCGCGCAGATCCGTCGATCCCGCTCGGCTCCTGCGTTCCGCCGTCGACGAGGTAGGTGGCGATACGTTCACCATCGAGGATGCCGGCGCACCGTCGGAATGGTCGCTCGATCCCGACCGGATCCGCCAGGCGCTGACGAACCTGCTGCGCAACGCCGCGCAGGCTTCGCCCGAAGGCATGACGATCGAGACGAGCGTCGCCGCCGCGAACGGCAAGCTCGTATTCACTGTCCGCGATCACGGCGATGGCCTGCGGTCCGGCGATGAGGGGCGCGTTTTCGAGCCGTTCTACACAACGCGCACCCAGGGCACCGGGCTCGGCCTGGCCGTCGCCAGCCGCATCGCGGATATGCACGACGGCTCCATCACCGCCGCCAACCATCCCGACGGCGGCGCCATCTTCCGAATCGAGATCCCGAGGAGCTGAACGGCCATGGCTCGTGTTCTCGTGGTCGATGACGAGGAGGGCCTGCGCGACTTCGTCGCGGAAGTCGTCGAGGAGGACGGCCACGATGTCACCGTCGCCGCCGATGGCACCGAGGCCGCCACGATCCTGGCCGATCACGGCTTCGACCTGCTCATCACCGACCTGCGCATGCCCCGCCTCGACGGAATGACGCTCCTGCGCAAGGCGCGCACCGATCAGCCGGACATGGAAGTCATCGTGCTCACCGCGCACGGTACCGTCGAAACGGCCGTCGATGCGATGAAGCTCGGCGCGTTCGACTACCTCGAGAAACCGATCGGAAGCCCGGACCAGCTCCGGCTCCTCGTTTCACGCGCCCTCGAGAGGCGAGCCCTGCGCGCATTCCGCGATCGAACCACTCGCGACACGTCCGCGCTCCCGCCGCTCACCTGGGGCGACCCCGTCATGCAGCCCGTCGTCGACGCGCTCCGCCGCGTCGCGACCACCAACACGTCCGTGCTGTTCAGTGGCGAAAGCGGGACCGGCAAGGAAGTCGCCGCCCGCACCCTGCACGCATGGAGCCGGCGAGCGGACGGACCGTTCGTCGCCGTCAACTGCGCAGCAATGGCGGAGACCCTGCTCGAAAGCGAGCTGTTCGGCCATGAGAAAGGCGCCTTCACCGGCGCCACCGCCGCGCGACGCGGCCGCATCGAACTCGCCGACAGCGGCACCTTCTTCCTCGACGAGATCGGCGAGATGAAGCCCGACCTCCAGGTCAAGCTGCTCCGCGTACTCCAGGACCGCCGCTTCGAACGCGTCGGCGGCTCACGGACCCTCGAATCCGATGTCCGCTGGGTCTCCGCCACGAACCGCGACGTCGACTCGCTTCGCCAGTCGGGTCAGTTCCGCGACGACCTGTATCACCGGCTCGCCGTCTTTCCGATCCGCGTTCCACCCCTGCGCGAACGCAAACGGGACATTCTGCCCCTCGCCGGTACGCTGCTCGAACGCATCTCGCTGGACATCGGTCGAACCAGCCTCGAACTCTCCGATGAAGCCCGTGACCTCATCCTGCGGTCGCCTTGGCCGGGCAACATCCGTGAACTCGCCAACGCGCTCGAGCGCGCCGTCATCCTCGCCGAGGGCAACATCATACGGCCCGAACACCTGCAGATCGAACGGCCGGTCGGCACGCAATCCGCCAGCGGATCCCTCGAAGACGTCGAACGCGCCGCCATCGAGGAAGCGCTCGCCGCCAGCGGCGGCAACCGCCGCGAAGCCGCCGATCGTCTCGGAATCGGCCTGCGGACGCTGTACGACAAGCTGAAACGGTACCGCGAGGACGACGCCTGAGGGCCGAAACCCGCTTCGACGCCGGGAAGTCAACCCTGACGCCGGCCTTTGTCTCTGCTCAGCCTCGGCCGTTCGCCGCCCGATACTGGTTGTACGGAACCGGCATTCCCGCTAGATTTGACAGATACCCTGACTCGCGTGCCTGACCAGAATAAGGACGGCAATGACTCAACAATTGTCTGCGACAACCGTCGGCGAACACGCCGACGAGGAGTTCCATGACGATATCATCTATCCTGCGGCAATACCGTTCCTGATCGTGCACCTGACAGTCTTCGCGGCGATCTGGACGGGCGTGACGGTACAGGCGCTGATCGTGTGCGTGGTCGCCTACGTCGTCCGCATGATCATCGTGACGGCGGGATACCATCGTTACTTCTCGCACCGATCGTTCAAGACGAGCCGCGTCGGGCAGTTCGTTCTTGCGGCGCTGTGCCAGACATCAGCGCAGCGCGGCGTCCTGTGGTGGGCGGCCATCCATCGCCATCACCACAAGCACTCGGATACCGAACTCGACATCCATTCGCCGAGGCACCGCGGCTTCTGGTTCTCGCACGTCGGCTGGATCTTCTCGCCGAGCAAGAACAACCCGGACTACTCGACGATCCCGGATCTCACGCAGTATCCGGAGATCGTCTGGCTCGACCGCCATCCCTACTTCATGGCCGTCCTGGCCGGTCTGGCCTTCTATCTTGTCGGCGGATGGCAGTTGCTGGTCGTCGGGTTCCTGTGGAGCACGGTACTTCTGTATCACGGCTCGTTCATGATCAACTCGATGGCACACGTAATGGGCAACCAGCGGTACGTGACGGGCGACGACTCGCGCAACAACTGGCTGCTCGCGTTCGCTACAATGGGCGAGGGCTGGCACAACAACCATCATGCGTATCAGCGTTCGACTCGCCAGGGATTCCGCTGGTGGGAGATCGACGTCACGTTCTACACGCTGACGGTGCTGTCCTGGTTCCGGATCGTGTGGGATCTGGGCAAGCCGCCCATCGAGGTGGTGCGAAACGAGCATCGCCTGGGCCGGGCAACGATCGAGAAGGTGGCGCAGCAGCTCGCCGCGAGTTTCCCGACGGATCGCATTGCGCTTCAGTTGCGCGAAGCGTTGCCGGACATGCCGCAATTCGCCGAACTTCGCGAGAAGGTTCTGTCCGCGCGGACACAGGCCGCGGCACTGCTCGACGAGCTGCACCTGCCGAATGTGCCGTCCGTCGAGGAACTGAAGCAGCGTGCACGCGTGATGTACGCGAACTCGCCGTCACTCGACGAAATCGCAGAGCGCGCCCGGCACCTGATCCTCGATTCTGTCGCCTTGCATCTTTTCGCGGAACCGGACCGCGCAGCCGGCTGACTCGCCGCTGCTGACACCCGCTTTCCACAGGCGGCCTCGATTCTCGGGGCCGCCTTTTGTCATCCCCTCGCCGGCGGATTGCACCTCCCGAAACTCGGCGGCCCCCGATCCGTAGAGATTCCGTCCATCACAGTTGTAGCGGGTGCCGCGCACCACGCATGGGAGACACACGATGACCGACGTGCTTCAGGATATCCGGTACGGCTTCCGCATGCTGGTGAAGACGCCTGTCGTCTCGATCGTTGCCGCGCTGTCACTGGCGCTCGGCATTGCGGGCGCGACGGCGATGATGGCGTTCGTGAGTGCGTTCCTGCTGGAGCCGTTGCCGTTCGGCGACCAGGATGGGCTGCTCCTGCTTCAGCAATTGCGTCGGGGCGACAGTATCGAGCTGGCGTCCGGCGTCTCGATGCCGAACTTCCGGGATCTGGAGGAAGCATCGACGAGTTTCGATGGCATGACGGCGTACACGGTGAACGCCGTGAACGTTACGGGTGTCGAGCTGCCGGAGCAGATCCAGGTGATCAGCGCGACGCCAAACGTCTTCGAGGTGCTCCGCATACAGCCGTTAATGGGTCGCGGATTCCGCGCGGACGAGGGCGTAGCCGGTACCGGCGGTGTGATCGTGGTCACGCATTCATACTGGCAGAGCCACTTCCTGGGCGATACGGGCGTGCTCGGCGGAACGATCATGCTGGATGGACGGCAGTACTCGGTGATCGGCGTGATGCCCGAGGCCTTCCAGATGCTGCCAGCCGATGTCGAGGGTTTCATCCCCTCGGACTTCGCGGATGCGACGGACCGCGCTTCGACGGCGTTCATCGTGTTCGGGCGGTTGCGGCCGGGCGTGGCGCTCACGCAGGCCGACGCCGAGTTGACGGGCGCGTTCGCCCGAATCGAAACCGCGTATCCGGACGCGATCCGCAACTGGACGCTGGACGTTTCCGAAGCACGTTCGTTCTTCCCAGGTCCGACCGACACGAAGCTCGTGCTGCTGCTCCTCACGGTGGCCCTCTTCGGTCTGGCGATCGCGGGCGCGAACGTCGCCAACCTCCAGCTCGGCCGGGCCGAACTTCGCATGAAGGAGATCGCGGTCCGGACAACCCTGGGTGCGGGCCGGCTCCGTATCCTGCGGCAGCTTCTGACCGAAAGCATCGTGCTTTCGCTCGTTGCGGGAGCGGTCGGAACGGTGTTGAGCCTGTACGTGATCCGCGGCCTCGCTACGGCAATGCCGCCGGAGCTGCCGCGCGCGTTCGTGCCCGCTCTGGACGGGCCTACGCTCATCGCGACCGTCGTGCTGGCGATGCTCGTCGGCATTCTGTTCGGGCTGGCACCCGCTCTGCACGCGTCCGGCGCGAACCTGCGTGACTCGCTCGGTGAAGGCACGCGCGGCGGGACGGCGACACGCAAACGGAAGCGCATTCGCAGCGCATTCGTCATGGGCGAGGTGGCGGTTGCGCTCGCATTGTTGACGGGCGCGGGCTATCTGATGCAGGCGATGGATACCGTCGTCAACCGGGACCCGGGTTTCGATCCCGCGGGCCTTCTCACGTTCGAACTCACCCTGCCGGAGTACCGCTATGGCGAACCGCCGGAGATGGCGGCGTTCGAGCGGGAGGCCGAACGTGTCCTGGCCGGCGTCAACGGCGTCGAAGGCGTTGCGATCATGTCGACGCTACCGCGCAGTCAGAGCACGCCGAACACGACGTTCCACGTCGAGGGCACGCAGCCGGCAGAAGACAACGATCGCCCGCGGACCGGCTGGCAGGCGGTCAACGCCGCGTGGTTCGAAACACTCGGCGTACCGCTCGTTTCGGGTCGCTATATCGAGGCTTCGGACCGCGCGGACACGCGGCCGGTCGCCGTGGTCAACCATGAGTTCGCCGACCGCTGGTTCGGCGAAGACGATGCGGTCGGCAGGCGGATCGAGGTGTTCGGCGAATCCCGCGAAATCGTCGGCGTCGTCGGCAACATCATGCAGAGCCGGATCGCACTCAGCGGGCGAGGCGAGGCGGCGGTATACCTGCCGATCGAGCAGCGGCCACTGCGCAATCCCGCGTTCGCGTTGCGAGTCGCTGGCGAGACATCAGCCGTCGCCGGCGCAGTGCGCGCGGCGATCCGCCAGGTGGATCCGGACCAGCCGGTCGCGGAGTTGCGGACGCTCGACGAGCACATCCGCGCGTCGCTCGCCGGTCCGCGCATGATCGGCCTGTTCGTCGCCGCCCTTGGCGTTCTCGCCATGGTCCTCGCCGCAATCGGTATCTACGGCGTCATGGCGCACAACGTCATGCAGGCCAGGCGAGAGATCGGGATCCGGATGGCAATCGGCGCCCGACCGCGCCGTGTCGTCGGCATGTTCACCCGCTACGGACTCGTACTCACGGGGATCGGCCTGCTGGCCGGCGTTCCGCTCGCGTTCCTTGTCCAGCGCGGCGTGGTCAGTTCACTGAACCTGTTCGAGGTGCAGATTTCGTCCGCCTATGCGCTGGGCGGAGCGGCTCTGCTCGCGGGCGTGGCCGGCCTCGCGAGTTGGCTGCCCGCGCTGCGGGCTGCTCGCGTTCAGCCCGCTTCCTCGCTCCAGAACGAGTAGCGGCGTCAGCGCGGGCGCTACTTCCAGACGTACTCCAGCGAGGCTGTCGGCGAACAACCGCCGCCACTCGCGGGTACCGGTCCCTCACAACGCTTACGCATGCCGCACCATGCGGCCGAACCGGAAACCACGACAGATGACCCGAGCGCTACTGAGCGGACTGGTGATCGCGAGCCTCGCCAGCGCGTGTGACGACCCCACGGGCCCGCGTGACCCGGTCGACATCGCGTACGCAGCCGAGCTGAACGTCGACTTCTCGCGAATGACGAAAACTGACACCGGCCTCTGGTACGAGGACATCACGATCGGCACGGGACCGGCCGTCACCGCCGGCGACCGCGTCCGCGTCCTGTACATGGGCTGGCTCGCCAACGGCACGCTCTTCGACTCGAACGACGATGCCGATGATCCGCTCGAGTTCCGCGTCGGCCTCGGCCAGGTCATTCCCGGCTGGGACGAAGGACTGCTCGACATGCGGCCGGGCGGTGTCCGCAAGCTCATCATCCGACCCGGCCTCGGCTACGGCAGCAGAGCCCAGGGCACCATCCCCGCCAATTCGACACTCGTCTTCAGCATCACGCTGCTCGGCTACCAGTAGCGCACGGGTTCCTCAAGCACGGAGCTCCTTCGACTACCAGCCGATCGAGATGCCGATCGACACGATCGGATACAGCTTCACCAGCTTCGCATCATCCTGGAGGTTCTGCTCCTCCTGCGTCAGGTTTGCCTGAAACGTCGGATCGTTCGCGATCGGGCCGCTCGCACTCAGACTCACGTCCGGCTCGCCCGTGAACGCTACGCCGAGATCCAGCAGGAAGCCGACGCCCGGACCAACCGACTTCGCCAGACCGATCCCGACCCACTGCGCCAGCGAGCGCGTTTCGAACACGCCGCTCAACCCGCCGATCTGTTCCGGAGTGTACGTCGCGTCGCCGATCTCGACATTCTCCGTCAACTGCCCTGTAACCTCGATGTCCGAGCCGAACGAGACCAGACCGCCCGAAACCCGCAACGGACCCAGCAGTCGAATGTCGACCGCCCCGAGGAACGACGGCGATGGCAACGTCAGTCGTGACCCGAGGCGGACATCCCCTGCGCGGCCGCGGTCGACGGCACGATCATCGCCATTGCAGCGAAGCTGACCAAAGTCCGGATTCCCATTCCGACTCCCTCACGATCCCGGTTTTCTGCATCGCGGCCGCGCGAATCGCGTTCCGCGACCTGTAGTATAGCCACGCTTTGGCTGGTTCACTTTCCCGCGTACCGTTTCGTACACAATTCGAAAGCCTAACAGTCGATGACCAAATAGCTTGCGCGCGAACCTCCGATAGCGGATAGTGTAGGAGTCGGATCGCAGCGTCTTGCCTCAGGAGGCAGTATGATCGTCCCCCTGTTCGTTCCGCTCGTGCTGGCCGTCGGCCCCACCGGCATTGCCGTCAGCGAAGCACCCGATCCACCGGTCCAGGTCTGGTTCGATCAGGATGGCAATTACGACCAGGGAGATCGGGTCCGCGTTTTCGCTCGGGCGTTACGCGACGGCTACATGGTGATCCTGCACGCGGATCTCGACGGCCGCGTCCGCGTGCTGTTCCCGCTCGATCCCGTTCAGGATGATTTCGTCCGCGGTGGCCAGACGCTCGAGATCCTGGGACGCGGCGACGACGGCGCTTTTGCGATCGTGCGGCCCGAGGGCTACGGCACGGTGCTGGCCGCATGGTCGCCGGACCCGTTCTATCGTGAGGGTCTCGTCCGCGGCGACCACTGGGACTACCGCGTGATTGCGCCTGATGGTGTGGGCGACGATCCGGAGGCGGGCCTCCTCGACATCGTTCATGTGATGGCGGGTGGCCAGCCCTTCGAATATCACACGGCGCAGTACCTTGTCGGATACGCCACGCACACGACCCGTTCGCCTTCGTACTCGATCGGCCTGCGGAGCAACGTCTGCATCGGCTGCTCGTCGCACGGCTGGTACGACCGGTCCGGCTTCAGCGTCAGTTTCTCGATCGGCAATCCATCGTGGTCGGTCTGGTACGGTTCCGGCCCGTGGTATCGCCCACGGTACCGGCCTGTCCACCATTACTACGACCCGTGGCGGTACGTGTACGTCGTGCCCGTCTACCGGCCGGTCTACTGGTACGATCCGTGGTACGATCCATGGTGGTCGTGGCGGCCCGTGCGTCATCGGTCCGGCGTGAGCGTCGGCATTCGCTACGCGGGCTGCTGGAGCGATTGCGGACCGCGTTGGGGCAGGCCGTACCGGCCGGGTCGCGCGACGGGTGTGACGTTCGGCGACGCGTACTGGCGGCAGGCTGGCGGCAGTGCGGGCGGAGCTACGGGCGTTGCATGGGGTGGAACGCGTAACGCGCAGGGCCAGGGCATCGCGCGCGGGACGGCGCCCACCCGGTACGCGGTTCCGAAGGACTCCGACGCGGGGCGCGGCACGGGTACGGCACAACCGTCGCGGATCGGTGAGACGCGCAATGTGGTCACGAGCACGCCGCCATCGCGGACGCGCGGTGTGACGGACGATCCGGTGCGCGGCTCGGCAAGGGATGATCAGCGTATCCGGCAACAGGCGCAGCCGTCGCGTGCGCCGGTCGTCACGAGTACGCCGCAGAACACGGGCGTACAGCGTCCTGACCGGAACGCCGTCGTCCGGTCCGGAACGCAGGCGACACCGTCGCGTTCGGAGTCCGGGGCGGTACGCCGCGGCATCGGCCAGTCGAACGCGGACACGCGCATCGTACCTGAGGCAAGGACGAGCAACGGCCTTTCGACGCGGTCGCCCGAGCGGTCGACTGCGATACGGCGGCAGGCCTTGCCGGCCGGCTCCACAACGAGTCCGCCGGCCACGTCGAGGTCTGGCGCAACGACGCGTTCGGGAATCGCGACTCGTTCGGCCAACCCGGACACGCGGGTGGTTCCGTCGACGCGCGCATCGGACGTCGTGGCGCCGCCGGCACGGACACGGTCGTCGTCAGGCGTTTCCTCGCGAACCGTCCCGTCCACTTCGCAAGCTCCTTCGCGCGCCGTCCCATCAAGGGGCTCATCGGGCGCGGCACGTGCGGTCCCGCGCAGTTCGACGCCGACCCGCGTGAGTCCGCCGGCGAGGTCGAGCGGTGGTGCCTCGGCACGTGCGGTCCCGCGCAGTTCAGCGCCGACCCGCGTGAGTCCGCCGGCGAGGTCGAGCGGCGGTGCCGCGGCGCGCGCCGGCTCGTCGGCCGGGTCGGGTTCATCGTCACGGGCGGCCCCAACCCGGTCGAGCGGCGCCTCGCGTTCGGGCGGTGTGGCGGCGCGCGCGGGCTCGAGTCGTGGCTCCGCATCAGGTGCGGGCGGTGCTGCGCGGTCTCGATCAGGCGGGTCCGGCGGCTGAGCCGAGGCCGGTGAAGCATTGCGTTCGAGCGCGCCGTCCGATCGACCCGGACGGCGCGCTCTTTTTGTTCGCATGGCCGGCCGTCTGGACCATCCGGGTCCGGGTCCTGTAGATTCGCCGTCATGTCACAGCTACCGGTGCCGGGCAAACGCTACGGCGAGAAGGAAGTGAGCCGCCTGTTGGAGCGAGCGGCCGAGTTGCAGCGGTCGTCGCCGACGTCGCCGAACCCGATGGGGCTCACTCTCGCGGAACTCGAGGAGATCGCCGAGGAGGCCGGGCTCGACGTGGCGCTGCTCCGGCAGGCGGCTCGCGAACTCGAAACGACGTCCTCGCCGGGCAGCGGTGCGGGCCCGCTGCTGGCCGGCGGACCGACGAAGCTCGTATTCGAACGAACCTTGCCGTTCGAGGCATCCGACACCGCGTTCGAGGCTCTCGTGCCGATCATCCAGTCCGCTGCAACGTCGGCAGGCTCCGCCAGCCAGATCGGGCGAACGTTCACGTGGCAGACGCAGGCGCCAAACAGCTCGGTATCGCTTCAGGTCACCGTTTCGATCCGTCGCGGCGAAACCCTCATTCGCGTCGACGAGAACCACGCCACACTCGCCGGTGCGCTGTTCGCCGGCGGACTCTCCGCCGCCCTTGGCATTGCCGGCGGCGGAGGCGGAGCGCTGGGCGCAGCGGTCGGCTCGGTTGTCGTGGGTGTCGGCGCGCCGATCGCCTTCATGGGCCTGTCGTATTACGTGATGCGGTCGATCTTCGCCCGCAAGAGCCGAACGCGGTCGCGGATCCTCTCCGAGCTGCTCGAGAGGATCGTCGCGGAACTGTCGCACCTGCCTGAATAGCGACTGACGCCGCCGGCTATTCCGAGCGCAACGCCACGCTGGGGTCGACCCGCGTTGCGCGGATCGCGGGCACCGACGCAGCCGCTATCGCGACCGTGAACAGGCCGACAACGACGATCGCGAACGTGGCCGGGTCAAGCGCATCGACGCCATAGAGCAGTCCCTGGAGCAACGTCGCGACCACGACCGCAGCCACGAGGCCGGCAGCCGTTCCAGCGAGGACGGGCCGCAGGCCGCTGCCCACGAGGAGGCGCATGATCCGTTCGCGATCAGCGCCAAGCGACATCCGGATGCCGACTTCTCGCCTGCGCTGCGCAGCCGAGTAGCTGACCAGACCGTACAGGCCGACGCTCGCGAGCAGAAGACCGAGGACCGCGAACGCGCTCACGATCCAGGCCGCCAACCGCCGTGCCAGCAATTGCGTCGCCAGATGCCGCTCCATCGACTTGGGCTCCCATGTGAGTACGTCGCGATCGAGTTCGCGGGCCGCGCGGGCAATCTCCAGCGCGGTGCGTTCCGGATCGCCCGCCACGTTTGCGATCACCGTGAAGCCGCTCGCGTACGTCTGAGTGAATGGACGGTAGAACTGCGGCCGGGGCGATTCGCCGATCTGTCGGACCTTTGCGTCCGACGCAACGCCGACGACCGTGACCGCCTCCAACGCGCTCGATGCGTAGCGGAACGTGCTGCCGACCGCCTGACCGTCCGGCCAGAACCGTCTCGCCATCTCTTCGTTCACGATCGCCACGCGCTGCGTACCGCGCACGTCGGCCTCCATGAAATTGCGGCCCTCACGGATGCGGATGCCCATAACGTCGAAGAACGGAGCATCTACTGGTGTCCATTCGATCTCGTGTGACGCGCGGCCCGGCGGTGCCTCGATGCCGTCCACCACGATGTTCGCGCTCCAGTTGTTGAGCGCGTCGAGGTGCATCCGGCCCGTGAGTCCGACGTTCCGCACGCCCGGCACTTCGCGGAACCGTTCGTAGAGCCGGTCCACGAACACCAACCCCTCCTCATCGCTCCACTTGTCGGCCCGCAACGACAGCGTGACCATGGCTGTCGGTTCGTAGCCGAATCCCGGATCCACGGTCTGTGTCGCGCGGAAGCTGCGCAGCAGCAGACCGGCCGTAGCAAGAAGCACCAGAGTGACCGCAACCTGGCCCGCAACCAGAACGCCACGAGCAGAAACTCGTCCGTGTCTGCCGCTGCCCGGCGTTTCCTCCCGCAGCACGGTCGCGATCCGCGTCCGTGTCGCAAGCAACGCCGGCGCGAGGCCGAAGGCGAGGCCCGCCAGCGCGGACACCAGCAGACTGTAGCCGAGTACCGTGGCGTCCGGCGACAGATCCAGCGAGAGCGGCACCGGCAATGGCAGATCCGCCTGCATCAGCCAGCGCAGCACCAGCACCGACGCGCCAAGGCCCACCGCGCCCGCAACGAGGCCGAGCACAAGCGTCTCGATCATCATCTGGCGAACGAGCATGCCGCGCGTCGCACCGAGCGACAGCTGCACCGCCATCTCCCGGCGCCGGTCCACCGCCTTCGCGAGCAGGAAACTCGCCAGGTTCGCGCACGCGATCACCAGCACGAGTGCGACCACCGCCGACAGCAGCCATGCCGCCATCCTGATGAACCGGTCGACCGGCGGATGCACCATGACTCCCCGCGTCGGCAGCAGACGAACCAATGTCCCTTCCTCCCACACTCCCCTGCTCGACTGATCCCGCGCGATCGTGGCCAGCCGCGATTCCAGCGCGGACTCCTCAACGCCGTCCGCCAGCCGCACCTTCACGAACACCGAATGATTGCCCCGCTCCGTGTACGGATCGTCACCGCCCGGAGCCAGTGTGTTCAGCATCAGGATCGGCGCGAATACATCCGGCACCAGCCCGCGCAAAGCACCTTGAAATTCGCGCGGCGCGATCCCGACGATCGTGTACGGCTGCCCACCCAGCACCACATCCCGACCCACCGCTCCGATGTCGCCGCCGTACGCACGCTGCCAGTACGACCAGCCCAGCATCACCACCGGATGCGCACCCGGCGCTACGTCGTCTTCCTGACCTAGAACACGGCCCGCCGCTGCGCGCAGGCCAAGGCCCGGGAAGTAGTCGCCATTCACCGCTTCCACCGTCACGACCTCGACATCACTGCCCGACTCGAGTTCGCGCTGCACGATCGTGAACTGCGACGCAGGAACGTGCGTCACCTGATCGCCAAGTCCCTCCTTCAGATCCACCATGTCCGGATACGAAAACGATCCGTACTCCTGATTGCTCTCGCTCAGGAACGCGTTGTACAGCCGCTCCGGCGCCGCGTACGGCTGTGACCGCACCAGCAGCGTGTTCACCAGTGTGAAAATCGCCGTGTTCGCCCCGATACCGATCGCCAGCGACAACACCGCCGTAACCACGAAGCCCGGACTGTTGCGAAATCGGCGTACCGCGATCCGACCATCCCTCGCCATGGACGACAGCCACAGCCCGATCGCCAGTCTCCCACGTCCCGTCGCCATGCCACGCTCCTCTCCGATCAGCCGACCCGCTACCGCCGCCTCGCCGAACACCTCGATCAACTCGTCGACTCCACGGCCCGCCGCCAGACCATCCTCGAAATGCGCAACCAGCTCCGCTCGAACGTCCGAACGCTCCGCGCCATCCAGACCGCTCCCGTCAAGTACTTCCTCGATCCGACGACGCACGCGTTCCGGCAGATTCGCCGACCCGCTCATGTCTCACCTCCCGACTCCAGCAGGCCGAGGTCGTGCATCGCGCCGAACAGATCTCGCCATTCTTCACGACGCCGCTGAAGCGCCAACTCCCCCTCCGCCGTGATGCCGTAGTACTTGCGCCGACGACCCGATTCCGCACGCCGCCACCGCGCGCGTATCAGACCCTTCGCTTCGAGGTGGTACAGCATCGGATACAGCGTCGACTGGCCCAGCGCCAGCACACCCGATGTCCGCTGGTCGAGCGCGCCGACAAGCTCGTAGCCATACATTTCGCGCCCGGCCAGGAGCTGCAATACGGCAACGGGTCCGGCGCCACGAACGAGTTCGGTCTGAACGGCCAATGGAACCTCCGGCAGTAGTATGTCGAACATACTATGTGAGGCATGGTATGGCAAGACCGGCTCCACTCGGCCCATATCTCCGGACGTACGACGACCGCAACAGAACGGGGCGGCAGCGGCCGTAACACCATGAGGCAGGTCCGTGAGAGACGAACGCGATCCAGTATGGAGCCGGTGGGCCGAAGTCGATCGGCTGTTCGAGTGCGTGCTCGAACGACCGCGGGCGGAGCGCGCGGCGTACCTCGAGCAGGCGTGTGGGGGCGACGCGGATCTTCGGGATCTGGTGTTGTCGCTGCTGGAGGCGGGCGACCGGCCGGGGGGCTTGGCGGGACCGTCGTCGGGCATGCTCGAGGCGGTGTTCGAGGAGGTTGACAGTCGGCCGGTGCGGACACGGCTCGAGGCGGGGGATGTGGTGGATCGTTTCCGCGTGATCGCGGAGCTCGGCCGCGGCGGCATGGCGACTGTATACGAGGCTGAACGCATCGATGGAGCGTTCGACCAGCACGTCGCGATCAAGATCCTGGATCGCGATCTGGACACGGAAGACATCGTCGGGCGATTTCTGTCGGAGCGTCAGATCCTGTCGGGTCTGGAGCATCCGAATATTGCCCGGCTGCTGGACGGCGGGGCTACGGCGGACGGCCACCCGTACCTGGTGATGGAGAAGGTTGCTGGCGAGCCGATAACGAAGTGGGCTGACACGCGCGGTCTGTCGGTGGACGAGCGGCTCGATCTGTTCGGTCAGGTGGCCGAGGCGGTGAGTCATGCGCACGCACGACTGATCGTGCATCGCGATCTGAAGCCGGCGAACGTGATGGTCGGGGCTGACGGTCGGGTCCGGCTGCTCGATTTCGGTATCGCGAAGTTGCTGGGTTCGCCGTCCGGCGATGCGGATGCGACGGCAGCGATCACGCGATGGATGACGCCGCACTACGCGGCTCCGGAGCAGATTCTCGGCCGGCCCGTGACGACGGCGACGGATGTGCACGGGCTGGGTGTGATTCTGTACGAGCTGCTGAGTGGGCACAGGCCGTTCGGTGGGGACGCGACGACGGGATACGAGCTACAGAAGGCGATCTGCGAGTCGGCCCCGGAGCGACCGTCGACGGTGGTCACGCGGACCACGGAGCGACGGGACTCGACGCGTCCGGAACTCACGCCCGCCGATGTGGCGAGGGCGCGCGGCGTCGATCCGGTGACGTTGTGCCGGGAGTTGGAGGGCGACCTTGATGCGATTGTCCTGAAGGCACTGCGCAAGGAGCCGGACGCGCGGTACAGGACAGTCCAGGCTCTCATCGACGACATCGAGCGCTATCGGACTGGGTTTCCGGTTCAGGCGCACGCGGGAGCGCGTGCGTACCGCATCCGCAAGTTCGTCCGGCGGAACCGGCTTGCGACGATCGGGGCCGCAACGGTCGTGACGATTCTGGCAGTCGCGTCGATCCTGCTGTCGGCCGAGCAGGCCGCTACAGCGAGGGAGCGTGATCGGGCGACACGTGAAGCGACGAACGCGCGGCTCGTGATCGACTTCCTCGCCGACGTGTTCCGAGGGCGGGACCCGCTGCAGGCGCCGCCCGACACGATCACCGCGCGTGAGCTGCTGGCATGGGGCATGGAGCGGATCGACACCGCGTTCGGGGACCGGCCCGATGTGCAGGCGGAGTTGCTCACGGTGATGGGGAGCGCGCATTTCAACCTCGGCCTGACCGACGAGGGCACGGACCTGCACGCGCGTTCCCTTGCCATTCGCCGTGAGGTGTACGGTGACGTCAGCGTCGAGGTAGCGGAGGCCTTGAGCCGCCTTGCTCAGGCATACGGCGCGGCGCGCGACTTCGAGGCGGCGTATCCGTTGCGACAGGAGGCGCTTGCCATTCGCAATGTCGTGAACGGCCGCGGGTCGACGGAGGTCGGCAACGCGCTGCGAGGACTCGGCTCCGCTGCTCGTGACGTGGGCCGGCTGGATGAAGCCGAAACGGTTCTGCGTCAGGCAATGGCGATCCATCAGCGGACGGCGGGATCCGACAGCACCGAACTGATCGCTGACATGCTGACTCTGGCCTACGTGCTGCGAGCGAAGGACGAACTGACCGAAGCCGAGGCGCTATACGAGGAAGCGATTCCGCGGTACCGGTTGCTGCACGGCTCGCTCGATCCGGACCTCAGTATTCATCTCAACAACCTGGCGTACCTGCACCGCACGCGAGAGGACTACGCCGGCGCTGTTCCGCTGTACACCGAAGCGCTCGACATCACCGCAACCGTCCATGGCCGGGCCCATCCGAATGCCCTGCTTGTGGCCAACAACCTCGCGTCGGTGTTGCATTCGCTCGGGCGAGCCGACGAACTCGTCGGCGTGCTGCGCGAAAGCCTTGACGCGGTGCGCGCGTACTGGCCTGACGGCCACTGGCGGGTCGGCACCGCGTACTCGGTATACGGCCGTTCGCTTCTGCGGTTGGGGCGCGCGCGCGACGCCGAAGCGCCGCTCGACGCCGCTTTGCGCGAGTACACGACCACGCTCGGCGCCGGCCACGACTGGACCGCGTTCGCGATGGCAGCACGGGCCGTGTGCCACATCCTGATCGGACGTGAAGCAGAGGGTCGCGAACTGCTCGACGCATTCCACGCCGGTCTCGAGTCACGCGTCGATGACGCCGGTGGAACGGTCGGGCCCGCACTTTTCAACCTGATCGAACCATTGGTGTTGTTGATGGAGGAAACAGGACTCAGCGACGATGCGAACCGGCTCCGCCCGCTGTTGTCCACGGACGATCCGTCGTGAACGCGGACGGCCGGACGCTCTCGCCACAGTTCCCGTAGCGGCCACCGCCGTCTTGCGCGTGTACCCCGCCAGACGCGAGCATCCCGGATGCGAATGATTGACGTGTCACGGATGGCACCGTGAGCGCCGACCGGTCCGACCCGCCGGACGAGGCAGCACTGGAGGCCGCCGGCGGTCAATCCGCGGGCGGCCCGAGCGAGCCGCCCGTGGGTGCCGTTCCGCCGAAGCGCGGCCGCCGCTACGATCGCTCGATCACGGAAGGACCGGTCCTGAAGGCGGTCTGGAAGATCGCCTGGCCGACCATGCTCCAGAACATGATCGGAGGACTGCAGGGCATCGTCGATCACGCAATGGTCGGCAACTTCGTCGGCTTCGAAGGCAACGCCGCGATCGGCGTGAGCTGGCAGGTGTTCCTCGTCGTGATCGTGTTCATCTCGTCCCTCTATGCCGGGATGGGCGTTCTCGTGGCGCGGTTCGCGGGCGCCGACGATGAGGACAAGGTCAACCGGACCGTGTATCAGTCGTTCCTTCTCTCGATCATCCTGTCCGTTGGAGTCCTCGCACCGATCGGGTACGTGCTGTCGCCCGCTCTGCTCGACCTCGTCAACGCTTCTCCTGAAGTACAGGTACACGCGCTTCCATACCTGCGTATCATGTTCCTGTTCAGCTTCGGAATGCTGATCTTCTTCATGCTGGGCGGCGCGCTCCGCTCGGCCGGCGATGCGCAGACGCCGCTTCGGATCGGGCTGGTCGTGACTGTGCTGAATATCATCTTCAACATCATCCTGATCCGCGGTTTCGGCCCGATTCCCGCCTACGGCACGGCCGGCGCGGCGATGGGCACGGTTCTGGCCACGGGCGGAGCCGGTGTCGTCGCCCTCATCATGCTCTGGCGAGGCCGGTTCGTGGTGGGGTTCCCGAAGAAGCTGACGCTGAAGCCGGACTGGTCGGTCATCCGCGGGCTGGTCCGCTTCGGGCTGCCGACGGGTGTGCAGGGCGTGGCCATGAATGTCGCGGGCGTATTGCTCCTGCGGTTCGTCGGCTCGCTCGAGCGAAGCGCGGAAGCGCAGGCGGCGTACGCGATCGCCTATACCGAGCTGTTCTCGCTGATCACGTGGACATCGGTCGGACTCATGGGCGCGACCGCGTCCGTCGTTGGCCAGAACCTCGGCGCCGGACGGCCGGAGCGGGCCATGCAGGCGGTCAACGGCGCCGCGCGGATCGGCTTGATGGTCGCGGCCATCGTGGGCACACTGTTCCTGACGATACCAGAGGCACTGCTCGGCATCTTCGGGATGAACGATCCTGACGTCGTCGGCATAGGCACTCAGCTCCTGCGCTTTCTGAGCCTGTCCGGTTTCTTCGTAACGGTCGCGCTGACGTTCACGGGCGGGCTCCAGGGCTCGGGCGATGCGCGCAGCCCGCTCTACATCTCGATCGTTTCGCAGATCGTCATCCCACTCGGCCTCTGCTTCATTGTCGAACAGACGCGTGGCCTGACACCCGGCGCCATCTGGCTGGCGATCCTGCTCGGCCACTTCACGCGTGGCACGCTCAGTGTCATCCGGTTCCGACAGGAAAAGTGGCGCGACATCGTTGTCGACATCGACTGGCCGGTCAGGGCCAGGCCCTGACCGGCCAGTCGATGTTGGTTTCGGGTCCGGTGGATGCCTTTATCGCATGGCCGTTCATTTGCCGCGGAGAGCGCGGTGAGCGCTGAGAACTGCATTTGGGGGGTGAATTGCCGGTCGGATCGGTGTGTGCGTGGAGTCTGCATGCGGGGTTGGATCGGGGGGCGATCCAGAAGGTCGAGCACCAGATTGACATGGAATGCCGTGGTGGGAGACCAGGTGTTTCCTGAATGCCGGGACTCGAGCGGACAGGGGCGAGGCCAGGCGAGGGGAGGAGTGAAAATGGGGCATCGAATGGTCCGGCTGGCGTTGCTGGCGGCGGCTGCAGCTTGCGAGCCTGTGTCGTTTGATGCGGACCTCGTCATCGAGCGCGTCAGCGTGATCGACGTCCGGGATGGTACGATCCAGGGGGATCAGGACGTATTCATCGAGGGCACTCGAATCGTGGCGATCCTTCCGACGCGCACACACGAGGTCCCCGAAAGCGCCAGAGTGATTGACGCGACGGGGCAGTTCCTGATCCCGGGCCTCTGGGATTCGCATGTGCATTCAGCCGCGAGCAGGGCGTGGCATTTCCCTGTGATGATCGCGCACGGCATCACAGGCGTGCGCAATATGCATTCGACGGTGCAGGACGCCCTTGGTCTGACGAACTCGATCAGACACGACATCGAGTCCGGCCAACTGCTCGGGCCTCGCTTTCTGGCGAACGGTCCGATCGTCGATGGGGCACCGGCTGTCTGGCCGGGCACGGTCGTCGTCGAGGACGAGTCCTCCGCGCGGGCCGTTGTCGATTCCCTCGCCGCCGCGGGCGCCGATTTCATCAAGGTGTACGACAGTCTGGATCGCGACGCATACCTCGCAATCGCCGATCAGGCGCGCTTGCGCGGGATTGCTGTGGATGGCCACATGCCATTCGCTGTGTTTGCCGAAGAGGCGGCGGCGGCAGGCCAACGGACGGTCGAGCACCTTTCCGGACTCACCCTCGGATGCTCGACGGAGGCGGAAGCAGTTCGACGCGACTATGCCGAGAGGCGGCGCCAACCGCCCGCACCGTTTCCGGAGAGCGAACTGGCGTACTTCGGCCTGATCCGCAGGGCGAGCGATGCATCCGACCCGGCACTATGCCAGGCGATCGCACGGGCGTACGCCGCCGCCGGAGTCGCTGTCGTGCCTACGTTCGTGAACCAGCTGACACAGAGTAGCGCCGCAACGGTTGTCGCTGACACGACTGCGATGAAGCTGGTGCCGCCCGCGGTCCGCGAAGAATGGACGGCCATGGCGGGACCCGGGCCGGGCGCGATGTTCGCTGCCATCCTGACGCCCGTCCATGAGCAGTCCATCGACAATTTCCGCGCCGTACGTGAAGCCGGCGTGACAGTTCTGGCGGGAACGGATGTTGGCAATCCGTTTCTCGTTCCGGGCCGCCACCTGCATGACGAGTTGGCACTCCTGGTGGAGGCCGGCCTGACACCGCTCGAGGCGCTTCAGGCTGCGACACTGAACCCGGCAATCGTGTTCAGCACTGCGGACTCGCTGGGGAGCATCATGCCAGGATACCTGGCTGATCTCGTGCTGCTGAGCGCGAATCCGCTCGATGTCATCGACAACGTCCGTCAGATCAAGGGCGTTGTACTGAACGGCGTGTACTTCGACCGATCCGCGCTGGATCGCCTCGTGGCTGCGGGCGTCGAGTGAACAGCGCAGGCTACCCCGTCGCGAAACTCCCCCGCGACATGAACCGGCATCGGGCGCCGGCCGGCGATTGCTGAACGACTTCCGAGGGGGCAACGGGTGGAACGTGACGCGTTGGCACGTCAGTTGGAGGTCCTGGGCGTCGAGCCGGGTGACGTAATCGTTGTGCACACGTCCTTCAGGGCCGTCGGAGCTGTGAGTGGCGGGCCACGTACACTGATCGACGCTCTGCTCGACGCGGTCGGCCAGGCAGGCACCCTCGTGATGCCCTCGATGAGCGACTGGGCCGATGACAGGATCTTCGATCCTGTCCGAACACCTTGCCGCCGCCTGGGCATTGTGGCGGATACATTCTGGCGCATGCCGGGCGTGCTTCGCAGTGACTCTCCGCACGCGTTCGCGGCCATCGGTTCGCATGCTGCCGAAATCACGGCGCCGCATCCGGCGGATCTTCCACACGGGCCGGACAGCCCGGTCGGACGGCTGCACGACCTCGATGGCCGGGTGCTGCTGCTTGGCGTCGATCATGATGCCGACACGACTGTCCACCTCGCGGAGTTCTGCGCCAGGGTGCCGTACCGCATTCCGAAGTTCTGTACGGTACTGCGCGACGGAGTGCCGACACGCGTGGAGTACGGCGAGATCGACCACTGTTGCCGGAACTTCAGGCAGGTGGGCGAGTGGCTCGATAGTCGACGGCTGCAGCAGCGGGGTCGCGTCGGTCAGGCCGATGCGCTTCTTGCGCGGGCTCGGGACGTGGTCGAGACCGTCATTGACGAACTCGACGACGATCCCTGTCGCTTTCTCTGTGCCGCGGACAGCGGGTGCGATGAATGCGACATTGCGCGAAGCAGTGTCGGTCCCGGCTCCGGATCAACCGGTTGACGTGTTGCGCACCTGTCGCGCTTCGCGTTATCCGTCAGACGTTGCCGATGGTGCCAGACGCTGCGCGCCGAACTCAAACTCCGCCGGCGGCTCGGCGCCCATGAGCCACTTCACGAAATAGTCCCAGCGCCGCCTCATCATGTACGGTTCGTTGCCGAAGCCGTGACGGCGATTCGGGAACATGATCAGGTCGAAATCCTTGTTGTGGCGAATCAGTTCGTTCACCACGATGAGCGTGCTGTACGGCGGGACATTGCCGTCCAGCGTGCCGTGCGCAATGAGGAGTTTGCCTCTGAGGTTCGGCGCGAGCAGTTGGTTCGCCTGATTGTCATAGTTGGTCGTGCCGTCGGGATACTCGACGAGCAGGCCCTGGTAGCGCTCGCCCCAGTCGTCCTCGTAGAGTCGATTGTCGTGGTTGCCGGCCTGCGAGACGGCAACCTTGTAGAAGTCGGGGTAGCGCATGATGGCGTCAGCTGCCGCGAAGCCGCCGCCGGAGTGACCCCATATCCCGACGCGGCCCACGTCCAGCCACGAATGCCGTGTCGCCAGCTGCTCGATCATTGTGATCTGGTCCGGCAACCCATTGTCGCCCATGTTGCCGTAGTATGCGTCGTGGAACGACTTCGACCGGGTCGGCGTTCCCATTGCGTCGACTTCGACGACTATGAAGCCGAGCTCGGCGATCGCACGCTTGTCGGAGCGGGCGGCGGAAAAGCTGCGCGATCCGACACTTCCCGACTGTGGACCGGGATACAGGTAATTGAGGATCGGGTACGACCGCGTCGAATCGAAGTCGGTCGGGCGATACATGAGGCCATGGAGGTCGGTAACGCCATCTCTCGCCTTGACTGTGAACGGGATCGGCGGAGTCCAGCCGGTTGCGCGCAGCCTCGAGATGTCGGCTTCCTCGAGTGTCATGACGCGGTCGCCATCGTCGAGTTCGCGCACGACTGTCACGGGCGGCGAGTCCGGCGTCGACCATGTGTCGACGAAGAAGCGGCCATCGGGTGACACCGTGATCGAGTGGTTCGCGTTCTCCGGTGTCAGCAGGCGCGGCTGGCCACCATCGAGGCT
Organism: Longimicrobiales bacterium; assembly: GCA_035513345.1. GTDB lineage: Bacteria > Gemmatimonadota > Gemmatimonadetes > Longimicrobiales > RSA9 > DATKCF01. The sequence continues at coordinate 16,108 of DATKCF010000069.1, read as the reverse complement.
CACGCGGTAGAGGTGCTGGAAATACGGATCACGGCCGGACTCGCGGCCTGCTCCCAGGAACCACAGCGTACGGCTTGTCTCGTCGATTCTGACGATATCGAGGACCGGCCCCTCGCCCGTCGTGATCGGGTGCTTCAGTTCGCCCGTGGCCAGGTCGTACAGGTACAGGTTGCCCCAATCGCTGCGCTCGGAGAACCAGATCACCTCGTTCGAAGCCGGCAGCACCCTCCAGTTGATGCCGCCCTCGCCCGACTCGTACTGCGTCGCGACAATCTCCTCGAGCACTTCGCGGACCTCACCCGTCGACGCGTTCGCCACGCGAAGCCTCGCCTCCTTGTGGTCGCGCGACGATGACACGAACGCGACGTGCGAAGCGTCCGGATACCACTCGACATCGGCCCACGTGCCACCGCAATACACGTGGTCGCAGAACGTCGAACGGTGTGGATCGGGCGGCATCCGCAACGACGTGAGCGTCGTGTTGTCGACATCGATGATGACGCGCTCGATGCGGAAGATCAGGCTGTCACCCGGCAGCGGGTAGCGCCAGGCTTCCAGCTGCGGGTGTCCGACTTCGGTCGTGGTGAGGTACATCATGCCGACGCCGCGCGCGTCGTGGCGGAACGTCGCGATTCTGCGCGAGTCGGGCGACCACACGAGCACGGGCCGGTCGCTCTTCGTCCAGCCGGCGTTGTTGGTGGCGTAGCCATGATCCTCGACGCCGTCCGTCGTGAGCCGTGCCTCGACGCCGGACTCGGTTTCGACGACCCAGAGGTCATGGTCGCGGATGAATGCTGCGCGCCGGCCGTCTGGCGAGACGACCGCGTTGTCGACGGGCGACGTCGACGGCTCGGCCGGCAACGCGATGCAGCCGGTACCGGACGCTTCGCATTCGTAGCGAGCCTGCCCGACGGCCAGCGTGACCGTGCGACGATCAGCGGAGAACTCGATGTCCGAGATCGGCAGCGCCATGGGCGTAAAGGTCGTGTCGGCGGCGGCCGACAGGGCGGCGGCCACGCGTTGATGGTCGAAGGCGCGCTCGCGGCTGCGCACGGCCGGGTCGACGAGCACGTACTCCTCGCCGTCGGCCATGATATTGCGATACCAGAAGCGTCCCGCCTCGAGCCACATCGGCCGGACGCTGGCGCGCAGGACCAGCGGGTTCGTGAACGAGCCAAGCATGCGCTCGGCGCGCTGGTAGTCGGCGGTCGACAGCGCGGCCGGCGAGGTGGCCTGCTGTGCCGCTGCGGGCAGGGCGGCGAACAGTACGAGCGGCAGGACAACGCAGTAGCGCATCTGGATCTCCCGGGTTCTGCGGCAGGTGACTGTTCCGGAATGTTCTGTGCGGAGGCAGCCCGGGCAAGATGCCGGCGACTGCCGGGTCGCGGCTGGCGGGTATCGGGCAACGTTGCCCGGGGTACACGGATCGCGGTTGTATGCGGTACGTAACCGGTTCGTCAGGTCTCTGTATGGTCGAGCGCAATGAGCCGGACGCGCGCTGGCGTGTTACCGGCCCGCGGTGTAAGCTCGGTTCCCTGGGGGAAACGAGACTCGCTTCGAAAGGTCGATCCGATGCGTTTGAGCAGACGCGAGATGCTGCGGCTGGGTGTTACGGCGGGCGCGGCAATGGCCATGGGCCGGGACGTGGTGTCCGCCACGAGATCGGTGGGACAGGGCCAGCAGCTGCTGAAGACGATCCCGTCGTCCGGTCAGCAGATTCCGGCGGTCGGACTGGGCACGGCGAGCACGTTCTCGGCCGCGGCGCGCAGGCCCGAAGAGCACGCGGGCCTGCGCGAGGTCCTTCGCGAGTTCACGCGGCTCGGCGGGTCCGTGGTCGACACGTCGCCCTCATATGGACGGTCCGAGGAGACGATCGGCGAGTTGGTCCGTGAGATCGGAAACGCGGGCGAGATCTTCATGGCGACAAAGATCAGTGGCGCGACCGGCCGTGAAGAAGGAATGCGGCAGATGGAACGGTCGGTCGAGCGGCTGTCACCGGGCGACATCGATCTCAACCAGGTGCACAATCTCGGCGACTGGGAGACCCAGCTGCCGCTGCTGCGCGAGCTGAAGCAGGAAGGCCGGATCCGGTACCTCGGCGTGACGGTATCGAGTCCCCGGCGCTACGAGGAACTCGAGCGGATCATGCGCGCGGAGCCGCTCGACTTCGTCCAGCTCGACTACGCGATCGACAACCGCGATGTCGAGCCAACGCTGCTGCCGCTCGCTCGTGACCGCGGCATGGCCACGTTGATCAACGGGCCGTTCGGCCGGAGCAGTCTGTTCCGCCGGGTCGGCGACCGGCCGGTCCCGGACTGGGCGGCGGAGTTCGGCGCGACGTCATGGGCGCATTTCTTCCTCAAGTGGCTGCTCGGCAGTCCTGCCGTCACGGTGGTGATTCCCGCGACTTCGAATCCCGGACACCTGCGGGACAACATGGGTGCGGGCCTCGGCCGCCTGCCGACGGAAGCGGAGCGAGCGCGCATGGCCGACCTGATCGCGTCGCTGCCCGGCGGTTGAACGACCGGGACCGGACCAGAACCGTGTGAGCACGCCTCGCCGCGCCCGGAGCAACCGGGCGCTCGTCGCGGCGCTCGCGCTGATCAGCCTGCACGGCGCGCTCGCGTGGATCGCTCGCGAGCCGGGCGTGCTCACCGGCCAGGATGATGCCGAGTACATGCTCCTGGCCGAGTCCCTGCTCGACGGCGGCTACAACGATCGGTTCCGCGTTGACTCGCCGCCGCACCGCACCTATCCGCCCGTCTATCCCGCGGCGCTCGCGGCGTGGGGCACGTTCGCCGGCCGCGGCTTCGATTCGCTGGTCGCGCTCAACGTGGCCGTCAGCGCGGCCGCACTGATCGTGCTGTTCGGTGTGCTGCGCCGACTCACCAGCGACGCTCTGGCACTCACCACCGTCGCGCTCCTGGCCATCAATCCCGGACTGATCCGGTTGGCGGGCGGCATCCGCTCCGAGCCATTGTTCATGTTGCTGACACTCGTCGCTCTGGCAGCGCTCCTGCCGGCCGATGCGGCACGGGCCGCCATGGCGGGTGCGGCGAAAGCCGAGCCACGTACGGGCCGACGAAGAGAAGCCACATGGCTCGCGATCACGATCGGTGCCGCGCTGCTGGCCGCCCTCACGCGGAGTGTTGGCGTCACCGTCATGGCCGCGATCGGATTGCACTGGCTGCTGCTGCAGAAGCGCTGGACGCTGGTCGCCGTGCCAGCGGCTGTTGCCACCATTGCCGTAGCAGCATGGCTTGCATGGACGGCGCTCGGCACCGACCAGTTCGTCGGATCGTCGTACATGGCCGAGCTGCGCGTGCTCTGGACCGGCACCGAATGGACCGGCCCGCTGCCCGGCCGTGCGCTGCGCTGGAGCCGACTCTATCTCATGCACGGGCTGCCCACCGCGCTTGCGCTGCCCGCCATACCCGGAACGCCCGTTGACAACGTAGTGCAGCTCGCGTTCTTCGGCGCGGTCGGTGCCGTGGGGCTGACCGTTCTGCTGAAACGTTGGCGGGCCGCCGCCCTGTGGGTCATCGTGTATGCGGGTTTTCTGGCGATCTGGCTGTTTTATGTCGACCGCTTCGTCGTACCCGTCGCGCCGTTGCTCGTGGCCGCCATTCTGATCGGCGCACACACGACGGGCCGGCGAGTCGGCCAGCGGGCAGGAGTGGCGCTGCCCGCGGCGGCCGCCCTCATCCTTGCCGTCGGTGCGACGCTCATGACCGCGTCACTGCTGCGCGAGCGCACAGGCTGCGATCGCGCCGACCGATATCCCGATCCGGCGTGCATGTCGGAGGACCAGCGCAGTTACTTCGACGCCCTGCGATGGATCGACGTGAACACGCCGGCTGATGCGGCATTCCTCACCGCGAAGCCCGGCGCGCTCTACATCTACACCGGTCGCCGGTCGATCGCGTTCGACCGCAGCGCCCGCGAGCCCGAGCCGACCTTTATCGAGTTCGTGCGCGATGCTGGCGCCGAGTGGATTCTGCTCGGCAGTCTGCACAACCAGGAGCCGGCGCGGCTCGCAGGACGCATGAAAGCCAACTGCGAGCGGCTGCGCGTCGCGGCGGAGTTTCCTCCGCGCACGTGGTTGTTCCGCATCGACGAAGGCGACACGGACGAAGCTGCCGCGTGCGACGCGATCGATGCGTACGCCGCCGCCAACGCCGGCAGCAGGTTCGGCGAGACCCGCTGACAAGGAGCAACCGTGATGGCGAGTTCCCTCGCGGCCGTGATGCCGATCGTGCTGATCGCAGTGGGCTCCGGGCCTGCGGTGGGCGCCGTTCGCACGCAGGATGCCGGATCGACGACCGGCGCCGAGTGGCCCTACCACCATGGTGACGCCGGTGGTACGCGGTATTCGCCGCTCGACCGGATCCACGCCGGTAACGTGGATCAGCTCCGTGTCGCCTGGACATGGGACTCCGACGGAGCGGTCGAACCCACCGAGCCCCGCAACCAGAGCACGCCGCTCATGATCGGCGGTGTCCTGTACTTCACGTCAGGCAATCAGCGAGCGGTGATCGCCGCCGACGCGCGCACGGGCCACACGCTCTGGACGTGGCAGATGGACGAGGCCGAACGCTTGCGCATCGCGCCTCGCCGCGGATCCGGCCGCGGCGTGTCCTACTGGAGTGAAGGCGACGATGGGCGGATCTTCGTCGTCACGCCCGGCTTCCATCTCGCTGCACTCGACGCCCGGACCGGCGTACCCATCACTGCCTTCGGTGTCGGCGGCATCGTCGACCTCAAGACACAGCTGGGCGTGGACCTCGATCCGGGCACCGCCGTCATCGGCAACAGTTCGCCACCCACGATCTTCGATGATGTCGTCATCGTCGGGCCCGCGCTGGCCGTCGGACTGCGGCCGCCCTCGAAGAACAACGTGCCCGGTCGGATCCTCGCGATCGATGCGCGCACCGGTTCGCTGCGTTGGCGATTCAACACCATCCCCGGACCCGGCGAGACCGGCAACGAAACCTGGGAAAACGGGTCGTGGGAGTACACCGGCAACGCTGGCGCCTGGGCGCCCATGTCGCTCGACACCCAACGCGGCCTGCTCTACGTTCCCGTCGAAGCCGCGACCGGTGACTATTACGGCGGCCACAGACCCGGCGACAACCTGTTCTCGACCTCGCTCGTCTGTCTCGCCGCGCGTACCGGCCGCCGTGTCTGGCACTTTCAGCTGATCCACCACGAGATCTGGGATCGCGACATCCCCACCGCACCCATTCTTGCCGACATCACCGTCGATGGCAGGCGAGTCGAAGCCGTCGCGCAGATCACGAAGCAGGCCTGGACCTACGTCTTCGATCGCGTCACCGGCGAACCCGTCTGGCCCATCATCGAAACGCCCGTGCCGCAGTCCGACGTCATCGGCGAGCGCACGTCGGCCACCCAGCCGGTCCCGTCCAGACCGGCGCCCTTCGACCGACAGGGCTTCACCCTCGACGACCTCATCGACTTTACGCCCGCGTTGCGGGCTGAAGCGATCGAAGCGGTCCGCGGCTTCCGCCTCAGCCAGCCGTTCACACCACCGTCGCTCGCTGAAGCCCCCGATTCGACACGCGGAACCCTCCACCTTCCCGGTACGCTCGGCGGCGCCAACTGGGAGCACGGCGCATTCGACCCCGAAACCGCAACGCTCTACGTCGGATCCACAACCAGCCCGTCTGTCCTGGCGCTCGCCCCCGACCCCGATCGGTCCGACATGGACTACGTCATGGTCAGCGGCGCGCTTCCGCGCGTACAGGGACTCCCGATCGTCAAGCCGCCCTACTCGCGGATCACGGCCATCGACCTGAACACCGGCCAGCACCGGTGGATGGTCCCCAACGGTCGCACGCCCGAACGCATCCGCGAACACACTGCACTGGCCGGCCTCGACATCCCGCCCACCGGCAGTTTCTCCCGACCCGTACTCCTCGCCACGAAGACTCTGCTGTTCGCCGGCGAGGGTTTGGGCGGCGAAGCCGTGTTCCGTGCGCTCGACAAGGCCACGGGCCGGACTGTCTGGGAAATCGAAACGCCAGCCGCCGTCATCACCCAACCCATGACGTGGTTGCTGGACGGAACCCAGTACATCGCCTTCTGGGTCGCCGGCACCGGCCTCGGCGAGGAGCGCATTCCGGCCCGCTTGATGGTCCTGACCACGCCATGACTTCGCGAACCGGATTCTGGCGACGAGCTGCGGATTCCGCACGGTTTCGGATCGCGTTCGACAGGCTCGGCGTGCGGCTGCTAACGTCCGCCCGGGTCTGTCCGTCATGAAGGATGCGGACGCGACGATCGCGGCCGTTTTGACACCCGGGAGGGACGCATGTCGAGATTCGCGTTGTCGTCGGTCATCGTACTTGCAGGACTGTTCGCGCATCCGCTGGCGGCGCAGGAACCGGCGAGTATCGCCGGGAAGTGGGAGTTCAGTTATTCAACGCAGCGCGGCCCGACCACGTTCACCGTGACGTTCGAGCAGAGCGGTGAGACGTTGACGGGCAAGGCGGAGATGCAGGGCGGCCGTGGCGGCGGCACGTTCGACATCAGCAAGGGCACTGTGAAGGGCAACGAGTTCTCGTTCGCTGTCGTGCGGACGTTCGGCGACAACTCGTTCGAACAGACGTTCAACGGCACCGTCGAAGGCGACACGGCGAAGGGTACGATGAGCGGCGGTGGCCGGCGGGGCGGCGGCCAGCCGATCGAGTGGACGGCGAAGAAGGTGCCGCCCGGCATAGGCTGAACGCCGCACCGAACGGATCGAACACACGCGACGTCGCCTTCAATCCGTGACCGGACCGGCCCACCGCTCGGCCATCTTCCGGTTGAACGATTCGGTACCGCCGGGCGGAATGCTGAGTGACTTCCAGTCGTCGCCGCGGTTCGATTTCGCGATCCATGCGATCTGACCGATGTGGTAGGCGGCATGCGCGAGTGCGCGGTGCAACGCATCAGCCACAGTCATCGGCTCATGGCGAATGCGCACGGTCCGCGCCAGATCGTTGTCGGCCAGGCCGTCGAGCGCGCTTTCCAGACACGCCCAGCCGGCGTTCCACCGGTCCATGAGGACGGCCCGTGAGACGTGGCGCGGCAGGAACTCGTCCTCCCGCTCGCGCCACGGCTTCTCGCCGTCGGTCGTCAGGAAATCGGTGAATCGCGACTCGAGGTTGGCGCCCATGTGCCACACGATCGTCGCGACAGAATTGGCGCCGCCCTTTCCTTCCGCGACAAGTTCGTCGTCAGTGAGCTGATCGAGCGCACGCTCGGCCAGGTCGCGGTTGCGGCCGAACGCCGTGCGTATCGATTCCGTAATGCCGGCCATGGTCTGACCTCCGTTATGGTGCTTTATTGAAGGCGACGACGCGGCCGTCGGTTCCCGGCGTTCGCGGATGGCACCCGTTGGAGGATCGCATGAGCGAGCGGCCGCAGAGCTTCGAGAACCACGCGATGATCGTGTTCGGTTACCATCGCTTCGCGACCGGGCTGGTCGTGCTGCTGTTCGGATATTTCCTGTTCCGCGAATGGCGGGCGGACAACCAGCGCATCTGAGCGGGTCTCACCGGATGGTGATGACCGCTTCGGGCCAGGCCTCGCGAAGACGGCGCAGGCCGTCCGGATCGACGACGGTCGCGGCCGTCGCGAGCAGGTCGGCCAGCCAGCCGGTGGGCGCGCGGACCGTGGCGGACCGGCCGTGTGTCAGACCGATGCCCGTCCGCGGATCGACCACGTGGGAGTAGCTGACACCATCGATTACGACGAACTGTTGCGTCGGACCCGACGTCGAGATCGCGCCGGCGGCCAGCAGCACCATGTCGCCCGCACCGCCGTTCTCGATGCGGACTCGCCAGCCTGTTTCGCCCGGTGGCGCCTCGCTGGCCACGATCTCACCCCCGAAATCGATGAGCGCGCGCTTGACGCCCCGGCTTCGGAGCACAACCATCGCCTGGTCGGCCGCCCAGCCCTTCGCGATACCGCCGAAGTCGAGCCGCAGCCCCGTCACGGCCGGACGGACCGTGCGCGCGGCCGTGTCGAGACGTACGTTACGCCAACCGGTGCGAGCGAGCGCGTCGGTGAGCCGGTCCGGATCGGGTAGCGTCCTGTTGCGCCTCGCATCGCGCCACAGCGCAACAATGGCGCCTGCCGTCGGATCGAACGCGCCATCGGTGCGGTCGGCGGCGTCGAGTGCGCGCGACAGGACGAAGACGAGGTCGTCGGAAACCGGGACCACACTGCTGGCGGGCGAGGCTGCGATGCGCGAAACTTCGCTGTCGACGCGATAGTCGCTCAACCGCCCGTCGATCTCCGCGATGCGCGTGAACGCGGCCGCCGCGGCCGCTCGCGCGACTGTCGAATCGGATGCGTAGAACACAATGCGGGCTTCCGTGCCCATGTGGCGCTGCCGGTATTCGAAGCGCCGATCGGAGGACGATGCGCACGCCAGGAGCGAAGTGCTGAGCGCAACAATGGCAACCGCCGTACTGCGCACCACACCGGCGCGCCGCGCTGCCCTTCGTACGCGGGCGCGCCGCCTGCGCGAGTCGCGTCCGGGCTTCGTGGTCGTAGTGTCGATCGCCATGCTGCCACTCGGACCGCCACAGGCCACAGCGCAGGAGCCGTATGTCGAACAGGTTCCGGGCACGCTCGTTTCCTTCGAGATGATACCGGTTCCGGGTGGCAGTGTGACGCTCGACACGCCGGACGGGCCGGTGACCGTCGACGTGGCACGGTTCTGGATCGCCAGGACCGAGATAACATGGGATCTCTACGACGTCTACGTCTACGAGCTGGACCGCGTCTCGCAGCGCGATCCCGATGTCGACGCGGTGTCGCGTCCCACAAAGCCGTACGTACTGCCGGGCGATGAGTTCGGGCATGACGGCATGCCCGCGCTCGGTATGTCGATGCACGCCGCGCGCGAGTTCGCGCGCTGGCTTTCGGCTCGCACGGGCCGGACGTACAGCGTGCCCACGGAAGCGCAGTGGGAGCACGCGTGCAGACTGGGCGCGGCGGGCGTCGAGTTTGCCGATGTCGCATGGACCGCCGCCGACTCGGAGTATCGCACACGTGAGGTTGCGTCCAGGCGTCCGGATGCGCTCGGCCTGCACGACATGCGTGGCAATGTCGCGGAATGGGTGGCCGGCGTCGATGCCGACTCGGTGGTCAAGGGTGGTGCCTGGGACCGATCGCCCGCGGATGCCACGTGCGCGGCGCGACTGCCGCAGACGCCCGCGTGGCAGCTAACAGATCCGCAACTGCCGAAAAGCCGCTGGTGGCTCACGGACGCACCCTTCGTGGGGCTCCGCCTGGTCCGCACACCGGACGATCCGACCGACACAGGAGGCTCGCCATGACGTCGCATGACAGCATCACCCGCCGCAACTTCATCAGGGCCTCGGCCGCTACGCTCGGCGCTGGCGGTGCCGCCGGGGCGGGACTGTCAGCCGCGCTCTTCGCTGCGCCCGAACGCGTGCACGCACAGGGTCGCGACACGATCCGCGTCGGGCTCGTCGGCTGCGGTGGCCGCGGCAGCGGCGCGGCGGGCCACGCGGTGACCGGTTCGGAGGGCGTCCAGCTCGTCGCAATGGGCGACCTCATGCCCGATCGCCTCTCGCAGTCGCGGCGTGCGCTGGCCGAAACGCTCGGCGACGCCTTCGCCGTCGACGACGACCATGCGTTCTCCGGCTTCGACGCATACCGCCAGGTCATCGACAGCGATATCGACCTCGTAATCCTCGCAACGCCGCCCGCGTTCCGGCCGCAGCATCTGGCCGCCGCGATCGCGGCCGGACGGCATGTGTTCATGGAGAAGCCGGTTGCGGTCGATCCCGTCGGCGTTCGCTCCGTCATCGCCTCCGCCGACCTGGCCGCGCAGGAGAACCTCGCGATTGTCGCGGGCACGCAGCGACGGCACGATCCGAAGTATGTCGAGACGATGCGTCGCATACACGATGGCGCGATCGGCGACGTCATTTCCGGACAGGTCTACTGGAACCAGGGCGGGTTGTGGCATCGCGAACGCCAGCCCGGCACATCCGATATGGAATGGCAGATCCGCAACTGGCTGTACTTCACATGGCTTTCCGGCGACCACATCGTCGAGCAGCACATCCACAATCTCGACGTGGCGAACTGGGTGATGGGCGCGCCGCCCGTCCGTGCAAACGGTGTGGGCGGACGCCAGGTGCGCGTCGATCCGTCGTACGGCCACATCTTCGATCACTTCGCCGTCGAACTCGAGTACGCCAACGGCGCGCGCGTCTTCTCCATGTGCCGGCAGCAGGACGACACCGCCAGGTATGTCGGCGAGCGCTTCGCCGGCACGCGCGGCCGCACATCGCCGTCCGATCGCAACCCATGGATCGAAGGCTCCAGCGCGTGGCGCTGGGAGCAGCAGGGCGAGGCCGTGAATCCGTACGTTCAGGAGCACACGGACCTGGTCGCCAGCATTCGAGCGGGGACGCCGCTCAATGAAGGGCGCCAGGTCGCGGAAAGCACGCTGACCGCGATTCTCGCGCGTGAAGCCGCGTATACGGGTGACAACATCACATGGGACGAGATCATGGCGTCGGACCTCGACCTGACGCCCGGCCCCATGGTCTTCGGATCCGTCGCAATGCCGCCCGTCGCACAGCCGGGCATCACGAAGCTCGAGCGCCCGCCGTTCGGACATGCCCACGAGCCCGCCGGCAATTGACGGGAGGCGACATGATGCACCGCAGGGATTTCGTCCGGTCATCCATCGCCGCGAGCGCCGCGACCGTCGCGGGTGCCGGCGCGCTCGGCGCATCAAGCACCACTACGCCAGTCGACCACATGGCCGCTGATACCGTCAACGCGAAGCCTGCCGGCGCACAGCAGCGGTTCCGGCTCGACTATGCGCCGCACTTCGGCATGTTCGCCGGGCTCGCCGGCCGCGACCCCGTCGACCAGCTCCGCTTCATGGCGGGCGAAGGGTTTCGTGCGCTCGAAGATAACGGCATGAAGGGCCGGCCGGTCGACGAACAACAGCGCATTGCCGCCGAGATGGAACGACTCGGCATGCGCATGGGCGTTTTCGTCGCGCACACAATCGCCTGGCAGGAGGCCAACCTGGCCAATGGCAACGCGGAATCGCGTGAGCAGTTCGTCCGCGAAGTGCGTGAATCCGTCGATGTCGCCAGACGCGTCAATGCGAAGTGGATGACTGTCGTGACCGGCCACGTCGACAGACGCCTCGACATGGATTTCCAGACGGCAAACGTCGTCGAAGCACTCAAGCGCGCCGCCGCCGTGCTCGAACCGCACGACCTCATCATGGTGCTCGAACCGCTCAATACACTACGCAATCACCCGGGTCAGTTCCTGACACGGATACCGCAGGCGTACCTCGTCTGCAAGGCCGTCGCGAGCCCTTCGTGCAAGATCCTGTTCGACGTCTATCACCAGCAGATCACGGAAGGTAACCTGATCCCGAACTTCGATGCCGCATGGGACGAGGTCGCCTACGTCCAGGTCGGCGACAATCCCGGCCGCAACGAGCCGGGTACGGGCGAGATCAACTACCGGAACGTGTTCGCTCACCTCCATCAGAAGGGTTACACCGGCATTGTCGGCATGGAGCACGGCAACTCGCGACAGGGCGTCGAAGGCGAACGCGCCGTGATCGATGCCTACGCGACTGCCGACGCGTTCTGATCCTTGACCCTCTACCGCCAGGTCTTCCTGACCGTGATGGCGATGCGGTTTCGGCGAATGGGCCTTCATTGCCATGGCAATGCCGCTCGGCTTGCCTTCGATCGCCCTGCCATGGGCTCTGGCGGTCCGGATCGAAGGCACCAGCAACGACGAGGTCATCGTAACGAACCTGTTCTTCGTGCGACGGCGCGTCCGGCGCGAATCGCTCGGCAAGCCCCGCGTTCGACTGACAGCTCAGAGTGCGCTGACGCACATACCCGCGCCTCGCGCCTGGATCCCGGTACGCCGCGGATGGCCCGTCTACGTCGATCTCTGCGCTGACATCCCCGATCCCACCGCGTGCCGGTCGTTCTTCAGGCTGCCGCGCATACCGGTCTAGCCGGCCACGCGAGCGGAGGAACGGCTGTTTCTCGCAGAGGACGCGATGGGGGCTGAGGACGCTGACTGTTCGTCCGCCTTCCGGATGGCGCCGACTCCGGGCAGACAGACGGGCATTTTTTGGGGGCTCTTCTGGTCCTGGCCTGGTCCCGGCTGTGCGTTATCCGTTCCGGTGTCCGCTCCCCCAGCGTCCTCAGCGTGAAACCCCGAGCGCCGGATATCGGAGTCAGCCGTCCTGCGCGAGCCGAGGAACGGCTGTTCTCGCAGAGGACGCGATGGGGGCGGAGGACGCTGGCTGTTCTCCCGCCTTGTCGCCCGCCTCTTGTCGCCCGCCCCTTGTCGCCCGCCTCTTGTCGCCCGCCCCATGTCGCCCGCCCCACGTCGCCCGCCCCATGTCGCCCGCCCCACGTCGCCCGCCGTCACGGTTCCCCGTATATTCGCAACTCAACAGGTCGCGGAGCCTCGTTCGCGTCCTCGATCGTCAGGCGTAACCGCCGGAGACTGGCCGACTCGAAGCGCACGAGTCTGCGGTATCCGATCGTCGTGCCGGTCGCGAGCACCGTCCAATCGTCGCTGCTACTACCTTCGAGTGTCCAGGCCGCAACGTTCTGGCCGAGCGCAATGTCCTCGCGCAGGTCGGCGATGCCCGCGACAACGTCTCGGCCGAGGTTCAGCTCGCCGACAGCCGTCCGTTCGCCCGTCACACGCCAGGTCAGACGTTGGCCCGCGGTCAGGTCGTCGCGAAACATCGCATCCAGCCGCGCGCGCATGCCGTTCAATCGTGCGACATCGGTACCGTGCAACAGGCCGGACCGCGTGGGTGGTACATTGAGCAGGAGCTTCGAGTTTCTGCCGACCGACGTGAAAAAGAGATCGACGAGATTGTCGACAGAACGGACGCGATCGTCTTCAGCTGGATGATGGAACCAGCCCGGACGGATCGAGACAGCCGTCTCGCCGGGGCGCCAGACCGTGCCATCGCGGTCCCCGTGATGGAGCTGGCGCATGATCTCGTCGCCGCTCAATCCCGGTACCGGCACAGTGGCAGGATCGACGGTGGACCAGTTCGGGTCGCCCGCAGTGCCCTGCTCATTGCCGATCCAGCGGACATCCGGGCCGGCGTCGGAGAACATGACGGCATCAGGCTGAAGCCGGCGGACAAGCGCATGGAACCGAGGCCAGTCGTACTCCTGGCGTCGGCCGTTCGGGCCTTCGCCGTTCGCGCCGTCGAACCACACTTCGTGGATCGGTCCATAGTTCGTCAACAGCTCCGTCAACTGATCGACGAACATGCCATTGTAGCGCGGTGAATCGCCGTAGACAGGCGAGTTGCGATCCCACGGCGAGCAGTACAGCCCGACGCGCAGCCCCTCGGCTCTGCACGCGACGACAAAGTCCCGGACCACATCGCCACCGCCGCCCCGCCATGGACTGTGGGCGACCGAATGGTCGGTCGTTTCCGTCGGCCACAGACAGAAGCCGTCATGGTGCTTCGCCGTCAGCACAATGGCCCGGAAGCCAGTAGCGCGCGCGACGCGCGCCCACTGGCGAGGATCAAGGTCCGTCGGAGCGAACAGTGCCGGATCCTCGGTGCCGTCGCCCCACTCCCTGTCCGTGAAAGTGTTGATGCCGAAATGGATGAACATGGCCAGCTCATCACGCTGCCAGATCAACTGTGACGGCGATGGCCGTGGCGGCTGTTGCGCGAGTGGCCGACGTCCACCGGGACCGGGCATGGCGCTGGCCGGAGAGATCGCCGGCCAGCCAGGCATGCCGGCAGCAAACGCGCCCGCAACACCGACAAGGAAGCCCCGTCGATTCGTCACCGGGCCTCCAGTTCACCGCGCAATCGAATGTCCTTCGATGAAGCGCCGATCATGATGCGGAATGTGCCGGGCTCCAGTACCGTATGCATGCTTTCGTCGAGCATTGTCAGGTCATCGGCCCTCAGGCGGAACTCGACCGCACGCCGCTCGCCAGGCTCCAGTTGGATCCTCCGGAACCCCGCCAGTTGCATGACCGGCCGGGCGACAGACGCAAGAACATCGCGAATGTAGAGCTGGACGACTTCGCCACCCGCCACGGCGCCCGTATTGCGGACGACACAGCGAACAGTCACGGTCCCGCCCGCACCGATACCGGCAGGCTCGATCACGAGGTCCGAGTACTCGAACGTCGTATAGCTCAGACCGAAACCGAATGGAAACGCCGGCTGGCCCGTGAGATCGACATAATCGTCGCCCCGGCCCGTTGGCTTGTGGTTGTAGACCAGCGGCAACTGTCCCTCAGCCACGGGAAACGTGACAGGCAGCCGACCGGCCGGACTATAGTCACCGAACACTACGTCCGCCACCGCATTGCCGCCCTCCTCGCCTGGATACCACGCGTGAACGACTGCGTCCACCGAGTCGATCCAGTCCGACATCGTGATCGCGCTACCGCCAATCGTCACCACGACAACCGGCGTGCCAGTGGCCGCGACGTCACGGATCAACTCGCTCTGGTGGCCGGGCAGCGAGAGAAACGCACGGTCGCGGAACTCGCCCTCCTCCACTCCCGCAACCACAATGGCGACATCCGCGGCCTGTCCGATCGCGACCGCTTCGTCAATACGCGCTCGCCGGTCCGCAACCACACCCGCGTTCCACACGAGTTTCACCCACGCGTTGCCCGTGCTCTCGAAATAGTCCACGCGCAGATCGTACGACCGCCCGGGCTCGAGCGAGACCTCGGCCAACCGCTCGCCATACGACTGCTTGCGCCAGTTGTCGATCAACAGCTCGCCGTCAAGCCACAGACGGTACCCGTCGTTCGCCTCGATGCCGAGCCGCGATGCACCGCCCGTCGGCACAGTGAGTGTGCCCGTCCACCGAACCGAGTACCAGTCATACGGGATGCCACGGCCCGGTGAGCTGAGCGTCCAGCGGAAATCGAGACGGGCATCCCGGCGCACAATCAGTGGGTCGCCGTCGAAGGAGTTGTTCGGCCAGTACTCACCCCGCAGTCCGGCAACGACAATGCCACCGGAATCCGACGACAGATGCGCCGCCGGCACCACCGCATGCGTCGGCGTGATACGGCCCGGACCCGGCGCGAACGATACCGCCGCATCGCCCAGACGGCGCCGGATGCCATCCAGAATCGAGACCTTGCCAATGCCCGGACCACTGTAGCCACCAAGCCGAGCCTCGGTCGCGTCCGAACCGATGACCGCGACGGAACCGATGCCTGGCGAGATCGGCAGACTGCCCTCGTTCCGCAACAGTACGATCGACGCACGCGCTGCCTCCCTCGCCAGTTCGCGATGCGCGCTGTTGCCGTTCCAGTACGCGGCACTGTCAGCGTCAACATACGGATCCTCGAACAGGCCCAGCTCGAACTTCGCACGCAACACTCGCGTCACGGACGCGTCAATGATCGAGTCGGAAATCATGCCCCTCTCGAATGCCTCGAGATACGGACGGTGCTGCGGCCATGAGGACTGGAACACGACGTCGAGACCCGACACGAAGGCGTGCTGCGTCGCCGTCGGTGTGTTCGGCTCCGTCATGTGCAGCACTGTCGCGCCACCAGTCGCGGCCGCATCCGAGATGATGAAGCCCGCGAGGCCCCAGTCGCGTTTCACTTTCCCGTTCATCAGCCAGTCGTTCTGCGTGGCCGGCAGACCGTCCACTGAATTGTAGGCCGTCATGACGGAACGGGCGCCCGCATCCACTATCGCGGAACGGAACGGCGGGAAGTGGACTTCCTCGAGAAGTCGCCGGCTCACCTCGATGGGGTAACTGTCACGGCCGCCATCGCCGACATTCGCGACAAGGTGCTTCGGCGTCGTTATGATACCGGCATTCTCGAACGCCCGGATGAACGCGCCTCCGATCGACGTCACCAGCAACGGATCCTCGCCGTATGTCTCCTCGACACGACCCCAGCGCACGTCAGTTGCAATATTGACGACCGGCGACAGTACGTCACGGATGCCGCGACTGCGCACTTCGCGTGCGATCGCCAATGCGACACGTGACACCAGCACCGTGTCCCACGTCGCGGCAAGCGC
>DATKCF010000068.1:0-21954 GCA_035513345.1 Longimicrobiales bacterium | reverse complement strand
CCTCCGCGCTCTCCGCGCTCTCCGCGGTGAAAAACAGGCCCGTGCCCCCTCCCGTCCTCCCGGCCGCCCCGCGGCCGGCCCGGAATATGCCGTTCGCACGCCCGGCTCCCCGCCAACGGCTCATCGGCGCGCGCGGATCGCTCGGAACCGTGCCACCCAGGACACCTCGACAGGTGCAATCTCGTGAAAAGGTTCTGGATTGGCGGTCTGGCCATCGCGATCGTACTTGCGCCAGCCTGCAGCTCCGGCTTCCGCGTCGGTCCTGTCGGCCTGGTGAACGGACCGTCAGGCGATTTCGCCGACACGCAATCATCCGGCGTGACAATCGGCGCGCTGGCCGAGATGAAGCTCGCGGTAGCCTCGCTGACCGGTGAGGTCGGCTGGACGCGGTTCTCCGGCAAATCGGTCAACAATGTGGATACCGACGCCGTCGAATTCCGGGAACTCGCCGCCGGCGCCCGGTTCTTCACCGGCCCCATCATCGTGGGTGGCCAGCTCGGCTATCTGTCTGGTTCCGACGTCTCGAACGACGGCATCATCCGGCCGGAGATCGGACTGCGTCTGGGCAAGCTGGATCTGCTGGCGCGCTTCACGCTCGCCGGCGATGCACGGTGGTGGAGCCTCGGGGCCTCGTTCTCACTGCGGTAAGCTTGGTTTCCGGAGTTCGTTTCTGGGGCTGGTTTCTGGGGCTGGTTTCTGGGGTTCGCGCGAATCCGGATACCGGCGGCCGAAACAGTGTTTCGGTACCACGCGCACCAACTTCCGCCGCGGACCCAACATGAAAAAACTCTGCGCTCTCCGCGCTCTCCGCGGTGAAAAAGCGCGGAGCCCGGAGCCCCCGGGAAACAGGGAGAGGCCGACGCCCCGGGGCGCCGACCTCTCGCAACTCGAACGAGGCTCCAGCGCCCTCAGCCCTTGACCGGTGCCGGCGAGTCCTTGTAGACGATGCTCCCCTCCTGCAGGCTCGCTCCACGCAGTGCCAGGGCCAGCACCTCTCCGAGATCTCGAACGGCATGGAACGTCATGTGCTGCCGCACTTCCTTCGGCAGGTCGTCGAGGTGTGCCTCGTTGTCGCCAGGCAGGATGATCTCGCGGATGCCGGCGCGGTAGGCGCCGAGCACCTTTTCCTTGAGGCCGCCGATGGGCAGGACGCGGCCGGTGAGCGTGATCTCGCCGGTCATGGACACGTCACTGCGGACGGGCCGGGCGGAAAGCGCGGAGACGACAGCGGTCGCGAGAGTGACGCCCGCTGACGGTCCGTCCTTGGGGATCGCGCCGGCCGGCACATGGATGTGCAGCTCGAGATCCTTGAGATTCTCCTCAGGGATGCCGAGCCGGTCGTGGTGCGTTTTCGCGTACGTGAGCGCGGCGCGCGCGGACTCCTTCATGACGTCGCCGAGCTGGCCGGTCAGGATGAGTGCGTCCTTGCCCTTCGCGACGCTGGCTTCGACGAACATGATGTCGCCGCCGACCGGCGTGTAGAACATGCCGGTCGCAACGCCGACCATGTCTTCGAGGGCGGCGCGTTCAGGGTGCACGCGGGCGCGGCCGAGCAGGTCGGTGACTTCGGTTTCGCCGATCGTGACGTGCTCGACGTCGGCGGACGCGATGCGGCGCGCGGCCTTGCGCGCAAGCTTGCCGAGCTCGCGTTCGAGCTGGCGTACGCCGGCCTCTCGCGTGTACTCGCTGATCACGCTCTGGAGCGCGTCATCGGTGATCTCGATCTGATGCTCGTCCAGCCCGTTCTCGTCGCGCTGGCGGGGGATCAGGTAACGGCGAGCGATCTCGGTCTTCTCCAGCTCCGTATAGCCTGTGAACTCGACCGTCTCCATGCGATCCAGCAGCGGGGCAGGGATCTGGTCGCGGTAGTTCGCGGTCGCGATGAACAGCACCTCGGACAGGTCGAACGGCATGCCGAGGTAGTGGTCGACGAACGAATGGTTCTGTGCGGGGTCGAGGACCTCAAGCAGCGCAGCGGACGGATCGCCCTGCAGGCTGACGCCCAGCTTGTCCACCTCGTCGAGCAGGAACACCGGGTTCTTGGTGCCGGCCTGCCGAAGGCCCTGGATGACACGGCCGGGCAGCGCGCCGACGTACGTTCGGCGATGGCCGCGGATGTCCGCTTCATCGCGTGCCCCACCGAGCGCGATGCGCACGTACTTGCGGCTCAACGCGCGAGCGATCGACTTCGCGATCGATGTCTTGCCGACGCCGGGCGGCCCGACGAACAGCAGGATCGGCCCTCGTCCAACGGCCCTCGCCTTCGCCACGACCTCGTTGCTGTTGTCGCTGGCCGCGCCCTCGCCGCCGAGCGCTTCATCCAGCACGCCCACGGATTCGGTCGTATCTTCGCCATTCTCGCCATCGGCACTGCCAGTCGGTTCGGGCGAGGGCGCGATGGTCTCGGCCTCGGCCGGCTCGTGGTCCTCCTTTGTGGCACGCTCCATCTGGAGCTTGCGGACGGCCAGGAACTCGAGGATCCGGTCCTTGACATCCTCGAGGCCGTAGTGGTCCTCCTCGAGAATGCGTTCGGCTTCCGTCAGGTCGATCTTGTCCTCGGTCCGCTCGTTCCACGGCAGTTCGACGACCAGTTCGAGGAACGTTCGCACGACCTGGTACTCGGCCGATTGAGGATTCGTCCGGCGCAGCCTGCCCAGCTCACGATCGATCTCGGCCCGCGTTTCGGGCGAAACATCGAGCGCGGCGATGCGCTCCTCGAGTTCCTCGATGTCGGAGCCTTCATCGCCTTCGCCAAGCTCTTTCTGGATCGCCTTGAGCTGTTCACGCAGCACCATCTCCCGCTGCTTCTCGCCCAGCTCCTCCTGCACCTTCTGCTGGATCTCCTGCTGCGCCTCGTGCCGCAACAGGTCGCGCTCGACGCCGACCAGAACGCGACGCATGCGCTCCGCCACAGGGAACAGCTCGAGCAGCTGCTGCTTCTCCTGAGCGGGCATGTCGAGATAGAAGGCGACCAGGTCCGCGAACGCGCCCGGATCTTCGACACCCTGAACGATCTGCGCCAGCGCCTCTCGCGGCATGCCACGGCGTCGGCCCAGTTCGACCGAACGCTCGCGCAGCTCGCGATCCAGCGCGATCACCGCCGGCTCGTACGGCTGCTTCGGCTCCTGCGGGTCGATCACCCACAGCTCCGCTTCGAGCATCGTGTCGCGCTTCGTCCGATACGCCAGCGCCTTCGCGCGACGGTCGCCCTGAATCAACACCTGCATGCCGCCCTGCGCGCGCTGCACCTGCATGACCTTCACGATCACGCCCATCTCGTACAGCACTTCCGGCGACGGCTCATCCACATTGTCGCGCTGGCACACGGCAAACAGCTGCCGGTCTCCCTCGAGAACTTCCTCGATCGCTTCCAGCGTGCCCGGCCGCCCCGCGCTTATCGGCAGCGCGACGCCCGGGAAAATCACGGTCTCCCGCATCGGGAGCACGGGTATGGTCAGACGCTCGGCCATCAGTCTCTTCGGCTCGGGGTTCGGTGCGGCCGGCCTCCACGGCAGATCGACCGCGCACTGAATCGTACGGGGGGCGCAGGAAGCTTGCCAGCCGGCGGGTCGCCTCACCCACGGCCACGCCCGGACCGCCTGCCAGGAAACACCCGGCAGCCGCAGGCTCCCACGTATCAGTCGATTAGGACGGCAGGGACACCTTCGAACGCACCCGCACACAGACCGGCCCGCCCGGTCCTGGCCTTTCAGTCCGTCGCGAGCACCGACTCGCCGGGTCGCCGATCAACGCCGATATGGCATGATGCGGGGCCCGCCTGTCCGAACGGCAGGAAATCAGCGGATGGGATCGAAGATCCGGTTCCATCGGACCTGGTCGACGACCGGTACCGGTCCGATCGCTTCCCGGTCATAGGAGAAGTACAGTACGACAGCCCTGCCCTTCACCGCGGCCGGATCGACGAAGCCCCAGTATCGTGAGTCGAGGCTCGCATCGCGGTTGTCGCCCATCATGAAGTAACGGTCGAGCGGGACGACGATCGGGCCCCAGTTGTCGCGCGTCGGCTGGTACCGGTCGCGCGGAACGTCGTCGACGAGGAACTCGGTCTGCCAGTTCATCCACGGGTGGAACCCGTCCTCCGTGGGTGAGGTGTGCCTGACGTAGGACTCGTCCTGCGGCGCTCCGTTGATGAACAGCACGCCGTCGGTCATGGCCAGTGTATCGCCGGGCATGCCAACGAGACGCTTGACGAGGTCAATGGGCTCGTGATGGCCGCGGAAGACGACAACATCGCCTCGCTTCGGTTCGGAGTAACCCGGCAGGCGCATCTCGGTGCCCGGGATCATGGCGCCGTATGCCGACTTGCTGAGCACGAGAAAGTCGCCCACGAGCAGGGTCCCTTCCATCGATCCCGACGTGATCGTGAACGTCTGGATCAGGAACGTACGGAGCACGAGGAACAGAACGAAGCCCATGGCGAGCGATTTGGTCCACTCCCACACGCTGCTGCTCACCGACCGCGGGGCCTCCTCGTCAGCGCGATTCGTCCTTGCTGCATCGGCGTCCCTGCCTCGCCTGCTCCGCTTGTCGCCCATTCCCGCAATGCCCTGTGAATCGGTGGCGCCCGTAGGGCGAGCGGGCGATGGGCCCGCCGGGATTCGATACGCCGCAGGCCCGTCGAAGTTTCAGAATCGAAGGGAAAAACGCGAAAGGCGCCACCGCAATAACGGTGACGCCCTTCCCCCCAGGCAGCCTTGCCTTCCCCCGCTCGCGATCCGTGCGAGCTTGCCCGCCTTGAACCCACCGAGGAACACCATCACCCTGAAAGGACCGGCTTCATCACCGGCACGGTCGCTGGTTGTTCGCGGCCGCACTGGCCGGCGTCATCGCCGGGTCGTTTCCTCATTGGGCGGCATGTCCGGCCTCGCACAGTACAAGAGCGGTGCCCGGCTGCTGGCGAGTCGGCATCCGGGGTCGGGCCCGGATCCGGCCCGTGTCGCCTAATATGTTGTTTGTGAACGATTTACAGAAGGCGACAACGCGTCTACGCCCCCCGCGTCGGACAGCGATTGCGACGGTTGCGCCGCCATCGTCGAGCGCCCGGAATGACGCGAAAAGCCATACCGGATTGCAATGTGCGATGGGCTCGCCGCGGTCGGCCGGATCGATTCGGGGACTTGAGATTGCGCCGGCCACAGGCCATTCTGCGCCACTGGAGGATCCCACCGCGGACGACCCCGCCGGAGGCAACGACGTCATGGCCACGATCGAGGACCACGTAATTCACGCGCGGCAGGGCAGCGTCCGGACGTGCAAGGGATGGGCGCAGGAAGCCGCACTTCGCATGCTGATGAACAATCTGGATCCGGCCGTGGCGGAGCGGCCCGAGGAACTGGTGGTGTACGGCGGCACTGGCAAGGCGGCCCGGAACTGGGACTGCTATGACGCGATCGTTCGCTCGCTGCGCGAGCTCGAGAACGACGAGACGCTGCTGATCCAGTCGGGCAAGCCGGTCGGCGTGTTCCGGACACACGAGTGGGCGCCGCGCGTGCTGATCGCGAACTCGAACCTGGTCGGCGACTGGGCGACGTGGGAGAAGTTCCGCGAGCTGGAGCGGGCCGGATTGATGATGTACGGCCAGATGACGGCGGGCTCGTGGATCTACATCGGAACGCAGGGCATCCTGCAGGGGACGTACGAGACGTTCGGCGCTGTGGCGAGGCGGCATTTCGGCGGGTCGTTGCGGGGGCGGTGGGTGCTGACGGGCGGGATGGGCGGGATGGGTGGGGCACAGCCGCTGGCGGCGACGATGAACGAAGCATCGATCCTGGTGGTCGAGGTGGACCGACGCCGGATCGAGCGCCGTCTGGAGACGGGCTACTGCGATCGCATGACGGACGACCTGGATGAAGCGATCGATTGGATCCGGGCAGCGACAGCGTCCGGCGAAGCGGTGTCGGTCGGCCTGGTCGGCAACTGTGCCGAGGTCCTGCCCGAGCTCCTGATCCGGGGCGTGATCCCCGACGTGGTGACGGACCAGACATCCGCGCACGACGAACTGAACGGCTACGTTCCCGCCGGCCTGTCGTTGGAGGCAGCGGAAGCGCTGCGCGAGCGCGATCCGACGGAGTACCGGCGCCGGAGCATGCAGTCGATGCACGTGCACTGTGCCGCGATGGTCGCGCTGATGGGGAAAGGCGCGATCACGTTCGACTATGGCAACAACCTCCGCGGCCAGGCGGCCGAGGCCGGATACGCGAATGCGTTCGCGTTCCCCGGCTTCGTGCCGGCGTACGTGCGGCCGCTCTTCTGTGAGGGGAAGGGTCCGTTCCGCTGGGTCGCGCTGTCAGGCGATCCGGATGACATACGACGCACCGATGAGCTGGTGCTGCGACTGGTCCCCGAGGACGAGCACCTGCGGCGCTGGATCGAAATGGCAAGGGACCGGATCCAGTTCCAGGGGCTGCCGGCCCGCATCTGCTGGCTGGGCATGGGAGAGCGCGCGAAGTTCGGTGTCGCGCTGAACGATCTGGTCGCCAACGGCATCGTGAAGGCGCCGATCGTCATCGGCCGCGACCATCTCGACACGGGTTCGGTCGCATCGCCCTACCGCGAAACCGAGGGCATGCTCGATGGCAGTGACGCGATCGCCGACTGGCCGATCCTGAACGCACTGCTCAATACCGCGTCCGGCGCCAGCTGGGTCGCGTTTCACCACGGCGGCGGCGTCGGCATCGGCCGTTCGCTCCACGCGGGCCAGGTGCTGGTCGCGGATGGAACGCCGCAGATGCGCACGCGCATCGAGCGTGTGCTCACCAACGATCCCGGTATCGGCGTCGCCAGACACGCCGACGCCGGGTACCCGCTGGCGATCGAGACGGCCGCGAAACATGGCGTGCGGCTGCCCATGGAGAGTGAAGTGTAGTGGTTCGTCACCACTAAGCCCGGTTTTCCGTTCAAAGGAGTCCGATGCCGGTTCTGTTGCCGGAATTGCTGTACATCGATGGTGGATTCCGCCGGGACATGGCGGTCGAGTTCTCGACGGGGTCGGGGCTGGTGACGCGTGTGTTGCCGGCGGCACAGCTGGTGGTGGAGGAACCGCAACGCGGCGGTCACGTGGTCCGGTTGTCGGGCCGTGCGCTGCTGCCCGGGTTCGTGAACGCGCATTCCCACGCGTTCCAGCGGCTGATCCGCGGGCGAGGCCAGTGGCGGCCGGTGGCTGAGGAGCAGGCGGACTTCTGGACGTGGCGGCAGGCGATGTACGCGACGGCGAACGCGCTGACGCCCGACGACGTGTTCGCGGCATCGCGCTTCTGTTTCATCGAGATGCTGTGCGCGGGCATTACGTCGGTCGGCGAGTTCCATTATCTGCACCGCGATGCGGATGGCAAGGCGTACGCGGATCCGGCGGAGCTGGCCACGCGGGTGATCGCGGCCGCGGACGATGCGGGGATCCGGATCTGTCTGTTGAACGCGGCGTACGCGACGGGCGGTATCGGCGAGCCGCTGCGTCCGGAGCAGCGTCGTTTCGCGACGCCGGACATCGAGGCGTTCCTGACGGACACGGTCGAGCTGGCGGACGAGGCGGGCCGTCATCCGCGGGCGTCCGTGGGCGTGGCGCCGCACAGCCTGCGTGCGGTACCGCGGGACTGGCTGACGGCAATGCACTCACTGGCGTTTGGTCTGGGCGCACCGTTCCACATGCACGTGAGCGAGCAGCCGGCCGAGGTGACGGCGAGTCTGCAGGCGTACAACATGCGGCCGGTCGAGGTGCTGGCGGATCTCGGCGTCATCGACGAACACTTCACGGCGATCCATGCCACGCACCTCACATTTCGCGAAGTCGAAGTGCTGGGCACGCCGGGTCCGACCGTGTGTGCGTGTCCGACGACCGAGCGTGACCTCGGCGACGGATTCCTGCCGGGCACGGAACTGCTCGATGCCGGCGCGCGCATTGCCCTGGGCACGGACAGCCAGACAGTGATCGACCCGTTCGAGGAGATGCGGCTGCTCGAGTATCACGAGCGTCTGCGCCGGCAGAAGCGAGTGCTGATCGGCGCGACAACACACGGTGGCGAACGGATCGAGTCCGCGCCGGTCCTGCTGTCCATGGCTTCGGCGGAAGGCGCGCGCTCGCTGCGGCTGCCGGCCGGCCGCATCGAGCCGGACATGTGCGCGGACTTCGTCGCCATCGATCTCGAGCATCGTACGCTGGCCGGCTGGACCGCGGACACACTGGATGCCATGCTGGCGCTGAGCGCGCCGGCATCGGTTGTGAGCGACGTGTGGGTCGGCGGGGTACAACGCGTGCATGGCGGCCGGCACCGGCTGGACCGCGAGAGCGCGGCGGCGTTTCGCGCTGTCACGCGACGCATCGGCACCTGACTGAAGGCGGCAGCATCATGAACGGATTCCGGATCGGCTCGATCTTCGGCTTCGAGATCCGGATCGATCTGTCCTGGTTCATCATCCTGTTTCTGATCATCTGGTCGTTCTCGGTGGCCGTGTTCCCGCAGGCACTGCCCGGCCTCACGACGACGACGTACCTGATCATGGGGGTGAGCGGCGCGATCATCTTCTTCGTGTCACTGCTTGCGCACGAGCTGTCGCATTCGCTGGTGGCGAAGGCGAAGGGCATCGAGGTCGAGAGCATCACGCTGTTCGTGTTCGGCGGCATGGCGCGCACGAAGAGCGAAGCGACATCGCCCGGCGATGAGTTCCAGATCGCGGGCGTCGGTCCGCTTTCCAGCCTGGCCATTGCGGCCCTGCTCTGGGGCGGCGCTCGCCTGTGGACGAGTACGGGCGGCGGAGCGGAAGTCGCGATCGTGCTCGACTACCTGGCATTCCTCAACTTCGTGCTCGCGGTTTTCAACATGCTGCCCGGATTTCCGCTCGACGGCGGCCGGGTTTTCCGTTCGATCGTCTGGAAGTTCACCGGCAGTCTGGACCGCGCGACGAAAGTTGCGACCACCGGCGGCCGCTGGCTCGGCTGGATGCTCATCGGTCTGGGCATTCTTCAGGTCTTCCAGGGCCTCACCATGCCCGGTCTGTGGATGGTCTTCATCGGCTGGTTCCTGCGCAATGCGGCGGAGTCGAGCTACCAGCAGCATCGGATCCGTGATGTCCTGGCCGGTGTTCGCGCGGACCAGACGATGTCGCCTTCACCGCAGACCGTGCCCGCGGACGCGACGCTCCAGCGGATGATGGACGAGGTGTTCATGCGCAGCCGGTACGTCGCGTTTCCCGTGGTCGATGGCGCTGAGACGATCGGCCTGGTCACACTGCATCAGCTGCGCGAGGTGCCGCGCGAGAAATGGGCGGATACAACCGTGCGCGACATGATGCTGCCGCTCGATCCGTCGCTCGTGGTCGCACCGGAGGAGAACATGATGGTAGTAATGGACCGGCTTCGGTCCTCGGCCGCGCGCCGCGTCGTCGTGATGCAGGACGGTCGCCTGGTCGGTATCATTACCGCTCGCGATGTCACGCACTGGCTCGAGCGGGCCCGCCAGCTCGAGGAAGCCCGCGCCTGATGAGTGGGATGTTCATACCCGGAGAGAGATTGCCGCCCGGCTTCATCGACAGCATTGGCAGGAGGGGCGACGTCGTCGAAACGCGACCGGCGGCGACCATCGTTCTGATGCGGGATTCGCCGGCCGGGCCCGAGCTGTTTATGCTCCGTCGAAACCGGTCGGCCGGCTTCGTCCCTGGCGCGTGGGTGTTCGCGGGCGGCCGCGTCGATGAAGCGGATGCGGATCCAGCTGTCTGGGCGGGCGAGGAGGCGCCGGTCGAACCACCGCCCGAGTACTGGGCCGCAGCGGTCCGCGAGCTGTTCGAGGAGACCGGCATCCTGCTGGCACGCAATGCCGACGGCACGTTCGCGCCGGATGCAACCGGCGCGGCGGGCGCGCTGTGGCGGGAACGGCTGCTCGGAGACCGGGCGACGATCGCCGAAGTGCTCGACACACTGGACGCGCGTATCGCGGCCGACCGCATTGTCCACTTCGCACACTGGATCACGCCGGTCGACGAGCCTCGCCGCTACGACACGCGCTTCTTCCTCGGCGCGTTGCCCGAAAGCAGGCTCGCGATGGCGGACGCCCGCGAGATGAGCGATAGTGCATGGCTCTCGCCGGCCGATGCGCTCGACCGGTTCGCGCGAGGCCTGCTGCCGATGGTATTTCCAACGGTACGCACGCTCGAGACGCTGGCCGCGTTCGGTTCGGTCAATGCGGCGCTCGATGCGCTCCGCGGCAGGACTGTCGCCCCGATCCTGCCTCGCCTCGTGCGCGCGGACGGGGGCGTCAGACTCGTCGTTGACGAAGGAGCAGGAGGAGCATGACAGACGAGAGGCCCGCAACGGTCGGTGCGTTGAGGGAGAGCGGGTACCGGCCGCGTTCGGTGAAGGACGAGTTGCGCGCGAACGTGCTGTGCCGGCTGCGGCGCGGCGAAACACTGTTTCCCGGAATAGTCGGCTACGAGGACTCCGTCGAGCCGCAGCTCGTCAACGCGCTGCTCTCACGCCAGAACTTCATCCTGCTCGGTCTGCGCGGCCAGGCCAAGAGCCGGATCATCCGCCAGCTGGCGGCGTTTCTCGATGACGAGATCCCGATCCTTGCGGGCAGCGAGGTCAACGATGATCCGCTGCGTCCCATCTCGAAGCACGGCCGTCTGCTCATCGACGACCAGGGCGATGACGCGCCCGTCGTGTGGATCGACCGCGGCGCGCGCTTCGTCGAGAAACTCGCCACGCCCGACGTGACGATCGCGGACATCATTGGCGATGTCGACCCGATCCGGGCGGCACGAGGTGGTCACGTGCTGGCCGACGAACTCACGATCCACTACGGCCTGCTGCCGCGCGCGAATCGCGGCATCTTCGCGCTCAACGAGCTGCCCGACCTCGCCGGCAAGATCCAGGTCGGACTGTTCAACATCATGCAGGAAGGCGACATCCAGATCAAGGGCTATCCCGTCCGTCTGCCACTCGACGTGATGCTCGTGTTTACCGCGAATCCCGAGGACTATACCGCGAGAGGCAAGATCATCACACCACTGAAGGACCGGATCGGTGCGGAAATCATGACGCACTATCCGGAATCGGTCGAGATCGGCATCGACATCACGAAGCAGGAAGCATGGATCGACCGTGAAACCCACGGCGGCCTGCCCATTGTCGTGCCGGACTTCATGGCCGACATCATCGAACGCATCGCGTTCCTGGCCAGGGCCGACAAGCGCGTCGACCAGCGGTCCGGTGTGAGCCAGCGTATGCCGATCAGCGTTCTCGACAGTGCCGTGTCGAACGCGGAACGGCGCGCGCTGCTGACCGGCGAAAGCGAGATCGTGCCGCGGCCTTCGGACATCTATGCCGCGCTCCCGTCGATCACCGGCAAGCTCGAGCTCGAGTACGAAGGCGAGCTGGTCGGTACGGACCGCATCGCGCGCGAACTGATCGCAGCCGCGTCGGGCGAAACCTTCGATGTGTGGGGCGGGGAAGCCGTAGGCGAGCACCTCGACGAAGTCGTCGACTACTTCGAGCGCGGCGGAATGCTCCAGATCGGTGATGTCGCCAGCGGCACCGCCGCGCTCGACGGGTTCAGGACGGTGCCCGGCCTGTTGCCAGCCGCGACGACGATTGGCCTCGCGAAGAACGGGTCGCCCGGCTGGACGGCCGCAGCCTGCGAGCTGGTGCTCGAGGCATTGGTCGCCGACCGCCGCATCTCGAGGGCGGACGGCGGGCGCTACGGCCGGACACCCGTGCGAAGGCCACAGGGACCCACCGGTCCGTCATTCGACGCATGAGGGCGACTACCATGAGACAGCTCACTACCGCGGTGCTGGCTGGCTGTTTGCTTGCAATCGGGCTTGCTGGTGTCACGATGCCGCTGGCAGCGCAGTCGAATCGCTCGCCGGAACGCTGGCAGCAGGAGGCAAGGGCGATCCTTGCCGAGCTGATCGCGATCAACACGACGCAGAGTGTTGGCAACACGACAGTCGCGGCCGAAGCGATGCGGCGGCGGCTCGTTGCCGGCGGATTCCCGGAAGCGGATGTCGTCGTGGTCGGCGAAGCAGAGCGCAAAGGCAACCTGGTGGCGAGGTACCGGGGCGGGCAGACGGGGCGTGCACCGCTTCTGCTGCTCGCGCACATCGACGTCGTCGAAGCGAACCCGGAAGACTGGACACTGCCGCCGTTCGAGTTGATCGAGCAGGATGGCACGTTCTATGGCCGGGGCACGGCTGACGACAAGGATGAAGCCGCGATCCATGTGGCGAACTTCCTGAGAATGAAGGAGGAGGGCTTCG
Source organism: Longimicrobiales bacterium (assembly GCA_035513345.1). GTDB lineage: Bacteria > Gemmatimonadota > Gemmatimonadetes > Longimicrobiales > RSA9 > DATKCF01. The sequence continues at coordinate 9,687 of DATKCF010000068.1, read as the reverse complement.
TTCCCGACCGCGACATCATCCTCGCACTGACGGCCGACGAGGAGGGCGGTCCGGACAACGGCGTGGTCTGGCTGCTCGAGAACCGTCGCGACCTGATCGATGCCGGGTACGCACTGAACGAGGGTGGCGGCGGCACGCTTGCAGATGGCAGGCGAGTGTCGAATACGGTGCAGGCTGCCGAAAAGAAGTTTCAGAACTTCACATTCGAGGTGACGAATCCGGGCGGACACTCGTCGCAGCCGCGTCCGGACAATGCGATCAACGAGCTGTCGCAGGCGCTGGTCAGGATCGGGCAGCACCGGTTCCCGGTGCGGCTCAATGAAGTCATGCGCGCGTATCTCGAGGCGTCGGCCGACCTGGTCGAGCCGGAGATGGGGCAGGCCATGCGTCGCCTGCTCGAGGATCCGTCCGATGCGGCGGCCATTGCGATCCTCGAGACTGACGTGCCGCTCAACTCGAGGCTCCGCACCACCTGTGTCGCGACACTGCTCGAGGCGGGTCACGCTTCGAACGCGCTGCCGCAGCGTGCACAGGCCAACGTCAACTGCCGCATCCTGCCCGATGACGATCCCGCCGACATCCAGCGCACGCTCGAGCAGGTCGCCAACGTGAGCACGCTCACGATCACACCGAGCGGCTCCGCGCAGAACAGCCCGCCCTCACCGCTGACGGACGAAGTGCTCGGTCCGATCTCACGGATCACAGAAGAAATGTGGCCCGGTGTTCCCGTCGTGCCGACAATGTCGACCGGCGCGACCGACGGGCTGTACCTGCGCAACGCCGGTATCCCAGTCTATGGCGTGTCAGGACTGTTCTATGGCGAAACATTCGCTCACGGCATGAACGAGCGAATCCCGGTCGAGAGCTTCTATGAGGGGCAGGAGTTTCTGTACAGACTGGTGAAGGCGCTTTCCGGAAGGGCAGTGAGTTGAGCCGGGAACAGGGTGCGTCTCTACCCGGGCTCAGGCTTCCGGACAATGGCAGCGTGTGTTCCAGACTCACACCGAGGCGAGGCTGATGGCTACTGTGCGGCGCGAACGGGGAGTTGGCTGGCGGGACGGGTCGGCCGGGCGGCGCATCGGCATCCGCGCAGCCTCGGGTCTGGGACTCGGCCTGAGCCTGAGTCTGGCGTCCTGCGGAGCGCCCGGTTCGATCGCGGACGTTCCAGCACTCGACCCGCAGGTCGTGCAGGACCAGGACGACATGACGTGGGACGACTATCGGCCGATACCGGGGCACGATTGGGCGGACCGGTCGCTCGCGCCGGATCGGCCGTTCCGCATCGCGCTTGTAGCGATCGACTTTCCGGACCAGCCGTTCGTGATCACACTGCCGAGGGCGTCGGATCCGTTCGGCAATCCGCAGGTCGATCCGATCGCGCGGACGGATGTGGCAGCCTTCTATGCCGATTTCTTCCTCGAGCCGTCCGAGCTGAATCACGGTCAGACGATCAACGGCTACTGGATGGAGCAGTCGCGCGGACGGTTCGGTATCACGGTTGTCGATCCGTACGGCCCGTACCGCATGCCACTTCCGCTGTGGGCCTACGGACTGAACGAATACGGCCAGAACGAGCACACGCCGGACGGCAGCACGGCGAGTGCGCGCATGGAACCTCACGCGGACTCGCTCTGGGCCGAGGAACACGGCGATATTCGCGGCGATTATGACGCGATCCTGCGCATCTACGCGGGCTACGACGAGACGACGGTGTGGCAGGAGTTCGGCGAAATGAAGTTCGATTCGCCCGACGACATACCGCCCGAATGGGGCAACCCCGACCCGCAGAGGCCTCGGCATATCCCGACGCGGTACGTCGAGTGGACGAGCTGGCTGGCCGGTGCGCAACAGTGGGGATTGTCGTCGATGCGGCAGGGCGAAAGTTCCGGCACGATCACACACGAACTCGGTCATTTCGCGTTCCGCATCCCGGACCTCAACAACAATCCGTATGTACGCCCTTACCGCAGAGTGGCCGCCGGTCCATGGGACATGATGGATCGTGGCTCGTTCAACGGACCGGGCGGCCCGCACATGCGGTGGGTCGTGCCACCGATCCGGGGCGCCGCCATGCCGGCAGGTCTGATGCTGCGGAACCGGCTCGACAATGGGTTCATCGACACGGCACAGGTCCTGACCCTGAGCCGCGATGGACTTGCACGTTCCGGCCCGGTGGTCGCGCGGGTTACGGCGCGCGCCGTCGATCCGTTGCCTGGTGAGTTTGCCGGCATCATCGTCCGGCTGGACGGCGAGGAGCCGCGCGATCGTACACCCGTCACGGACCCGGCCACGGATCCGTTGTCTCAGGGCCTCGTGCCGTACGACTTCTACACGGTCGAGGTCGTACAGCGTATCGGCTACGACTCGTTCACACCCGACAATGGCGTTCTGATCGCGAAGAACAGGGAAAGCCTGCGAGGCCGCAATGGCGGGCCGAACGAGTTCAACAGCTTCATCTGGGTGATAGACGCGCACCCCGAAGACATCGGGATGGTCGACTATGTGAAGCCGGGCGGCGACTCGGTGATGCGCACAATCGCCGACTATCGGCAGCTCAATGACGCACTGTTCCATGCGGGACCGGATTCCGGCAGCGAGTACGAGTTCGTCGATGAGCCGAACCGGCTGCACTTCTATGTCATCGATGTGCACGAGGACACGGTGGGGATCCGGTCGTACACGCTCGGCGTCCGTTCGCTCGACGGCGAGGGCGCTGCCGGCCGGGGTGTCGCCCTCGAGGCACCGGACGCGGTCTCGAGTGATGGCGAGAGCGGGCCGATCACGCTGACGGTGCGAAACACCGGTGCCGTCGGTGCGACGGTTGCCGGCGCTCACCCGCAGGACGTTACGCCGTTCGTCGCCTCCGATATCTACAGGATCACGGTAACGACGGAGGCGGACGGCTGGACCGCACGGCTGCTCAATGGTCTGACAGCAGTGCCCGCGGGCGGGACGGCCAGCATTACGCTTCGCCTGTCGCGCACACCGGATGCGGCGCCGGTCGCAACATTCACGGTCACGGCAACATCAGAAAGCGACGCGTCGGTCACCGCGAGCATTCAGGTCAGGGCTTCACGCTGAGGGCTGCGTCCGCCATCGCGGCAACGGTCACGAAGTCGTAAACTCATCCGGTCGATCCAGCCAGCAGCCACCACCAGCATGGAGGAACGCAGCATGGCGCTGCCGCCGCGAACCCGCAGGCCGAACCGGTCCGAATACTACATGGGCATCGCGTTGGCTGTACGTCGTCGCGCGAATTGCGTCGGCAATCGCGTCGGCGCCGTGCTCGTCAGGGAAGACCGCATCATCTCGACGGGCTACAACGGGACGCCGCAGCACATGCGCAACTGCGATGAAGGCGGCTGCGAGCGTTGTGCGAACCGGGACGCCTATCCCACCACGAAAGGCTACGACGTCTGCATCTGCGTCCATGCCGAGCAGAACGCGCTCCTCAGCGCTGCGCGATTCGGTATTCCCGTCGAAGGCGCCATCCTCTACACGACGCTGCGGCCGTGCTTCAACTGCGCCAAGGAGCTGCTCCAGGCACGCATCCACGGTGTCTTCTACCTGCATGACTGGCAGCCGCCGATCGACGACCTCAAGCAGCAGTATCACCTGATCGAACAGCGATTCCCCGGCGGCGTCACGCATTGCGAAGTCGACGACCCGGACGCGGAATGGGCCGTGTCCGCGTTGCGCGACAGGACGGCGAAGGAACAGGGTGCCAGGTAAGGACGGGGCTGGTACGTTGGGGCGGGCGGCCGCTGCGCCCGTGTCCGCCGTCGAACCGTGATGGTCGTGCGGCGCAGCAGCGCCGGGATTCTGCTGTACCGTGGCCGGGCATCGTCGCTCGAGGTGTTCCTCGCCCATCCCGGCGGCCCGTTCTGGGCGCGTCGCGACGAAGGGGCATGGACCGTTCCGAAAGGCGAGATCGAGGACGGCGAGGATCCGCTCGCGACGGCCGTCCGCGAATTCGAGGAGGAGACGGGTATTCTGCTCGAAGGCCCGTTCACGCCGCTCGGCGAAGTGAAGCAGAGGGGCGGCAAGCGGGTGCTCGCATGGGCCTGCGAAGGTGACGCCGACCCCGCCCACCTCACATGCATCAACGTCACGATGGAATGGCCGCGTGGTTCCGGCCGGACCGTGGAATTCCCCGAAGTGGATCGGTGCGAGTGGTTCTGCCTCGATGTCGCCCGGATCAAGATGAACCCTGCCCAGACCCAGTTTCTCGAACGGCTGGTCGTCGCCTGAGGAACCGTCCGTTTCCGGGACGAACCGGTCGATTCCGGTCGAAACCCGTCGACACGGGCATTTGCCCCGACACACCCTAAGCGCAAGGCAATACGCCACTTGGCGGAATCGGGACGCGTGGCATGAGTGATGCCTGAGTCATGGCCCGGTCCCCCGACTTCCGTTACCCGAGAAACGGACGTGGTCATGGATGTTCTGCGACAGGATCTGCGGTTCGCCTGGCGGTCGCTGATGGCGAGGCGAGGGTTCACGCTGGTGGCAGCGCTTACGCTCGCGCTCGGCGTTGGTGCGACGACCGCGATGTTCAGTGTGGTGCGTGGTGTTCTGTTGAAGCCTTTGCCCTACCCGGAGTCCGAACGGCTGGCGACGGTCTGGGAATCGTCTCCGGAGGAAGCGGGCTCGCTCGATGGTGGGCTGATCTCGCATCCGAACTTCGTCGATGTCCTGACGCAGACGAACGTGTTCGAGGCGTTCGCGCACGTGGTCGGCACCAACCTGACCGTCACGCACGACCGTGGCGGTGCGGAGATGGTCCGCGGCGCGCGGGTCACGCCGGACTTTTTCCGCGTGTTCCGTGCAGCGCCGATCATGGGCCGTGAGTTCACCGCCGAGGAGGACCGGTTCAACGGGCCGTCGGTCGCGATCGTGAGCGAGGGCTACTGGCGCGACCGCCTCGGCGGGCGACCGGATGTCGTGAGTTCGACGATCAGGATCGCCGGCCAGTCATACGAGATCGTCGGCATTGCGCCGGCCGGCTTCGACTACCCGCAGGATGCCCGGATCTGGCTGCCCGGCCAGAACGACGATGATGGGTGCGGTCGCGGCTGTGTCACGCGCGGCTCGGTGGGCCGGCTCGCGCCCGGCACGACAGTCGATGGCGCACGTGCCGAACTCGGCGCCCTGGCCGCCCGTCTCGAAGCCGAATACCCCGCATCGAACGTGAACACGACGTTCGCCGTGGCAACGCTTCGCGACGTTGCGGTCGGCGATGTGAGGCCGGCGTTGTGGGTCCTGCTTGGCGCGGTCGGGATGGTCATGCTGATCGCGTGCGCGAACGTGGCGAACCTGCTGCTCGTCCGGGCACAGGGACGGTCGACGGAGATCGCCGTTCGATCCACCCTCGGCGCCGACGCCGGCCGCATCCTGCGTCAGCTCATGACCGAGAGCGCGCTGCTCGCGGTCATCGGCGGAGTCGGTGGCATTGTGCTGGCCATCTGGTGCGTCGACGCCGTGCTCTCGCTCGCGCCCGACAATCTGCCCCGCATGGACGAAGTGAGTCTTGACGCCACGACACTCGGTTTCGCGATCCTTCTCGTAGCTGTCACCTCGCTTCTCTTCGGCCTCGCGCCTGCGCTCAGCCTGTCGCGCGTCGATCTGGCGCAATCGCTACGCCGTGGCGGCCGTGGCGATGTCAACTCGGGCCGCACAGGGTTCGGCCGGTCCGCCATTCTCGTTGCCGAGGTGGCGTTGAGTGTCATGCTGCTTACCGGCGCCGGTCTCATGATCCGCAGCCTCGCCAGGATGGCGGATGTGCAGCCGGGCTTCGATACCGCGGGAATCACGGTGTTCCGGCTCTCGCTGCCCGGCGCCCGCTACACCGACCCCGAGGCCGTTCAGTTCATGGACCGTCTGCAGGAGCGCCTCACCGCGCTGCCAGGCGTCGAACAGGCTGCGGTTATGGTGGCCCCGCCGCTAGGTCCGGTGAATCTGTTCGGATCGTTCGTTCGTCCTGACCAGCCGGCGCCGGAACCCGGCGAGGGTCCGTCCGCCTCGTACCGGATCGTCGGTGTCGGCGCGCTCGAGATGCTGCGTATCCCGATCGTCGCAGGACGTGGCTTCGAGACGTCGGACCGTGAGGGCGCCCAGCGGGTCGTGATGATCAGCCAGGCCACCGCCGAACAGTACTTCCCGGGCGAGGATCCGGTCGGCATGCAGATGAGATTGCAGATCTCGGCCGGCTTCGCCGAAGACGTGCCACGCACGATCGTCGGCGTGTTCGGCGACATTCGCGGGTCGGTGCTCACGAACGAACCGCGACCCGAGATGGTCATTCCGTACGCACAGTCCGGCGCGTCATTTCCGAACGTGCTGATGCGTGGAGGCGACCCCGCGAGCATGCTCGAGGCGGCGCGCCGCGAGGTCCAGGCGCTCGATTCCGAGATGCCACTGATCCAGCCGGGAACGATGGATGAGTGGATGGCCGAGCAGCTCGCGCAGCCGCGCTTCTACCTCACACTGCTCGGGATCTTCGCGTTTCTGGCTGTACTGCTGGCGGCGGTGGGAATCTATGGCGTCGTTGCCTACGTAGTGTCGCAGCGCAGGCGGGAGATCGGCGTCCGCATAGCGCTCGGCGCGCGTGTTCAGCAGGTTATCCAGCTGGTACTCTGGCAGGGGCTGCGGCCCGCGTTGTTCGGGATCGTCATCGGTGTGACCGTAGCGTACTGGTCGACGGCGCTCCTGCGAGGTCTGCTGTTCGAGGTCGGGCCGCAGGACCCGTTGACGTTCGCGCTTGTGCCCGCCACGCTGGTGCTGGTCGTAATCGGCGCGTGTGCGGTGCCGGCCCACCGCGCGACACGGATTGCGCCGGCCAGCGCATTGCGGGATGATCGGTAGCATCGCATTGACAGTGCAGCCCGGCGGCGAGTTCGCAGCCGCCATGGCCTGAGGAAGCGTCAACCTGGAAGCAGCCATGAATCCGCTGATGGAGATGAAGCTCGCGATACGAGCCGTGCGGCGAGAGCCGGGTATTGCGATGATGGCCGTGCTCGCGTTCGCGCTCGGGATCGGGCTGCCCGCGGCAATGTTCAGCCTGACACGGAGCATCGCCACGAGAGGCCTGCCGGTCGAGGAAGGCGACCGGATCATGTACCTCGAGCGCCGGCCGGAAGGTGGCCGTGGCGAGGGATGGGGCTCGGCGCCGCGTGACTTCGTGGCGTGGCGGGAACAGCAGAACACGTTCGAGCAGCTCGCCGCATACACCACGGTCACCGCGGCCGTACGGATCGACCAGGGCGCCGAGCGGTTCGAGGCCGCGTATGTCACCGCCAACACGTGGGACATGCTGCGTGTTGCACCGACGATGGGTCGGAGCTTCCGCGAGGGCGATGACCTGATGGGCGCCGAGCCCGTTGCGATGATCTCACACCGCATGTGGACCGGTCGGTTCAGTTCGGATTCCGGCATCCTCGGTCGTGTCATCCACGTTGAAGGCAGTCCTCATACGATCATCGGCGTCGTGCCGGAGGGCATGCAGTTTCCGATCGCGCAGGACCTGTGGGTACCGCTCGTACTGGCGGCCGACGCGGCGCAGGCCGGCTCTCCCACGCTCGGTGTATGGGGCCGGCTCGCACAGGGTGTGAGTCAGGACGAGGCATTCGCGCAGTTCGCGGTCATTGCATCGCGGACCGCACAGATGTTCCCCGAGACCAACGAAGCCACTGGCGTTTCCATCAAGCAGTTCACCATCCAGCACCTCGGCGAAACGCCGATGGCGCAGATGCGGGTCATCACTGCCGCCGTCCTGCTCGTGCTGATCGTCGCGTGCACGAACGTCGCGAACCTGCTGCTGGCGCGTGCGGTTCACCGCATACGCGATCTGGCCGTCCGTACCGCGCTCGGCGCCAGCCGGCTCCGCATCGTCATGCAGCTTCTCATGGAATCGACGGTCATGGCGGTCATGGGCGGTGTGCTCGGCATCGGCGTTGCAACCGCTGCCATGGGCGGACTCCGCTACTGGTTGAGCGGAGACCGCATGCCGTTCTGGGTGGACATGCGTCTGGACAGCGAGACTCTGCTGTATACGTTCGCGCTCACGATCGTCGCGGGATTGATCGCGGGCGCGCTGCCCGCGATCAAGGCGATCGTGAAGGATGTCCATTCGGTGCTCAAGGACGAAGCTCGCGGCTCGTCCGCCATGAATATCGGGCGGCTCATGCAGGGCCTCATCGTGGTCGAGATCGCGCTGTCGATGGGGCTCCTCATCGCCACGGGTCTGATGATCCAGAGCGTCCGCAACGTGCGCGACGTGCGGTTCGGCTTCGACACCGCGACCACCATTACGGCGCAGTTGGGTCTGCCCGAAGCGTACGACACGGACGAGAGAAGCCGCTTCATCACGCAGATCGAGACACGGATGGAGGGCGACCCGGCGATATTCTCGTTCACGGTCACGTCGAATGCGCCCGTCACCCGCGCAGGCGCCACACGGCTGGCTGTCGAGGGCCGCACCTACGCGAACAACAATGCTATGCCGATCGTCCGGCGAGTCACGGCATCGCCGACCTTCTTCGGCACCTTCGGCGCCAGCCTCACAGCCGGTCGCGAATTCGGTCCGGGCGACATCGCCGGGTCCGAACCCGTCGTCATCATCAATCGCCAGGTGGCCGAACGTTACTTCCTCGGCGAGGACCCGATCGGCCGCCGCATCCGTCTGGGCGGCGAGAACACGACCGACGACTGGCGCACCATCGTCGGCGTAAGCCCCGACCTCTGGGCCGCAGGACTCGACAACTCGGCTGACATCAATCCGCCGGCCGCCTACGTTCCCGTGATGCAGAGCCCGCCGCGCACACTGACCCTCGCGGTCGTCACGGCCGCGCCCGCCGCACAGGTTGCGACATCCATACGGGATGCGGCATCCGCGATCGATCCGGAAGTGCCGGTCTACGACATCAAGACGATGGGTGAAGTCATCGAGGACAACAGCTGGTTCTTCGCGTTCGGCGCCGCCGTCGTCGGCACGTGCGGACTGTCCGCCCTGATCCTCGCCGCGATCGGACTGTATGGTGTAATCGCGTTCTCCGTCGGCCGCCGAACGCGCGAAATCGGCATCCGCATCGCCGTCGGCGCAACGCCCCAGCGCATCCTCCGGCTCGTCTTGTGGCGAGGCGGCCGGCAGGTCATCATCGGGACCGTCTTCGGCTTCGCGCTCGCCTATCTGCTCGCAAGCGGCGTCTCGAGCCTGCTCTTCATGGTCGAGCCCAACAGTCCGCCCGTTTACGCGGTCTTCGGGTCCCTGCTCATCGCGATCACTGTCGTTGCCACGCTCATCCCCGCGCGAAGAGCTTCACGAATCGACCCGCTCAGCGCACTGCGGTCCGAGTGAACACCGGGCGGCCGGGCTGCGGTCTCATCGCGCACGGCCGCCCTGCGGCACCGCGGCTCGGCCGTCCCGCAGCGTTGCTGCCCAGCCGCAACGCCGCTGATACGTGACCCTGATCAACCGCATCGCGTCGAGCGCCGCGGAATCAGCGCGTGGCAGGAATCCGTGGGTCCGGCTGCCCCTTCTCCTCTGGATGGTCTGGATCCTTGCCAACCACCTCGCGGATCCCGAGTACGGCAGCCTCATCGGCGGACTCAACTTCGGAATCCACGAACTCGGCCACTTCGTGTTCGCGCCGTTCGGTGATTTCATGGCGGCGGCCGGCGGGACGCTCC
>DATKCF010000067.1:0-14738 GCA_035513345.1 Longimicrobiales bacterium | reverse complement strand
CATCCGCGCACGCTGTACCGAGGAGCAACGTTGCCATGATCCACAGATTCCGCCGGGGGCGCATGAGAGATCTCCAGTGAGAAGGTGTGCTCCACCGAGTGCACGTCATCGGCTATGCCACCGACGGAGGGGCGGCCACCCGCCCTGGTGTCGATCTTCCCGCGGATGTTGGGACATCGCACGGGTGGAGCACCATCACCCGATCGGGGGAGCCGTAGTTGGTGGGAGACGAAGACGTCCGCTGCCCGTGCCAGGTTCAATCGGCGTGGTGCCGGTCGCTTCCGCGATCGACTGACGGCCCCCTTTTCGTCGCACCCTTCAGTAGCCCGATCTGCGACCAACGCCGCGCAAAGCGCCTCGTTTGCTCGCCCGGCCTGACCGCGTTATTGTCAACAGGGAGCCCGCAGACAGGAGCCTGCCATGTCGTCCATTCTCGAGTCCGTGATGTCACGGATCGGCGATCGGGATATCTCGCAGTTGAGCCGAACCGTTGGCGCTGATGAGAATTCGACTCGCACAGCGCTCAGTGCGGCGCTGCCCATGATCCTCGCCGGTCTGGCGAAGAACTCCTCGCGGCCCGAAGGAGCGGCCGCACTCGAATCGGCGCTCGCCAGCGATCACGACGGCGGCCTGCTCGACAATCTGTCCGGCTTCCTCGACCGGGGCGACGCCGCACCGGGCGACGCGATCCTTGGACATGTTTTCGGCGAGCGCCGCGGTGCCGTCGAGACCGGCATCGGCAAGAGCACCGGTATCGATCCAGCGAAGGCCGCCCGTCTCATGGCGATCGCGGCGCCGATCGTCATGGCCGTGCTCGGCAAGCAGCGGCGACAGAAGCAGCTCGACACCGGCGGGCTGAGTGATCTGCTGCAGCGGCAGAACCGCGAGGTCGCGCAGACTGCGCCTCAGCTGGGCGGCCTGGCCAGCCTCCTGGATGCCGACGGCGATGGCAGCGTCGTCGACGACATCGCCGGCGGACTCGGCAAGCTGTTCGGCCGCTAGTCCGGGCGGCCGACTCCCCCAACCATGAACCACACACTACGATGAGCATATTCGATTTCGTGAAGGACGCAGGCGAGAAGCTGTTCGGCAAGAACGAGAAGGAGCAGCAGGCGCTCGACGACGCAGCGCGCGGCTCGGCCCTCAAGCAGTACGTGACGAAGCTGCAGCTTCCCGTGAAGGACCTCGTCGTCCACTTCGACGGCGGCACCGCCACCGTGTACGGCAACGCCGAAAACCAGGCCGACAAGGAAAAGGTGATCCTCGCCGTCGGCAACGCACAGGGCGTAGCGAGGGTCGATGACCGGATCACGGTCGCCGCACCACAGCCTCCGGCGGCTTTCTACACGGTGAGGTCCGGCGACATGCTTTCGGAGATCGCGAAGGAGCACTACGGCGACGCCATGATGTATGCAACGATCTTCGAGGCCAACCGACCCATGCTGAGCGACCCGGACAAGATCTACCCGGGTCAAGTGCTGCGTATCCCGCCGAAGCAGGCCTGAGGAAGAGCGTTCGTCGAGTGGTCCCGGCGTAGCCGCGCACCGTCTCGACGTTCACGGCCGATCGGGATCGGCTGGAGTCGGCCGGACACGCCGTCGAAGTCGAGCTGATCGACTGGTGATCGCGACGGCTGCGGCCATGAGTGCCGAAAGCACTTTCGGCGCAGCCGTCGGACACATCGTCACATGGCCCCCATGCTCATGCCCATTCCGCCGAACTCGCGGTCGAGCTGCTCAGCATGCTCCTGGGGAACCGATGCGTCGCACCGCGGCGGGAACCCCGGCTTCATCCGGGTCACCCCGGACGAAATCGTCTGGCCGGACTACGTCGGCAACTCGATGTTCAACACTCTCGGCAACATCGAGCTGTATGGCCGGGCGGGACTTGCGTTCGTCAGTTTCGACGACCGTACCCTGCTGCAGGTGACCGGCGTCGCCTCTCTCGACTGGACTCCGCGCCGCGTCGCGGAGTTTCAAGGCGCCGAGCGCATCGTGCGGTTGGAGGTCGAACAGGTGGTCGAGAGCGCCCGCCGACTCCCGGGCCCGCTCGAACTCGTCGAGTACTCGCCGTTCAATCCAGGATAGCGCTACCGGCGGCGAGCCTTCAAATGCTCTCGATTCGCGATCGAGCCCCGACGCTGAACGTGTGCGATCGAAGCCTTGTGACGATCGCCGCACTTGCAGCGATGGGCGACGACGATCTTCTTGATTTCTACCTGCGGCGCGCTGTCGTTGGTGGCCCCACGCGAGACCAGATTGCGGAAGCGTTCACCCACCTGGCGTGTGCCCCCATTCCGAAGCCATCGCTGATGAGCGAATCGCCGAAACGCGCAAAGGGCGTTTCGATTTCCTGTCCCTCGCGGCTCCGCTGCGCCGGTACGCCGACTTGCACGGTGCTGCGGCAGAGCTTACCGTCCGTCACGGTTGCCCTGCAAGAATACGACGTACCCCCACGCCATCCTCGAGAGTCCGGCCAGCGCTTACGGGTGGCCTGCAATCACAATGGAGATCCAATGCCTCTGAACGACGAGCTTCTCGCCCGGCGCGCCGCCGTCCTCCCCCGTGGTGTGCCCCGGGTGACGACGGTGACGGCCGCTACCGCGCGCGGCGCGATCATCACGGACGTCGAAGGCCGGCGCATTATCGACTTCGCTGGCGGAATCGGAGTGATGAACGCGGGCCACTGCGACGAGAGCGTGGTCGCGGCGATCCGCGAGCAGGCGGGCAGACTTCTGCACACGTGCATCCACGTAGCCACGTACGAGCCGTACGTCGCACTGTGTGAGAAGCTCGTGTCGCTGTTCCCGCACGGGCGCCAGACGAAGGCGTTCCTGCTGAACAGTGGAGCCGAGGCGGTCGAGAACGCCGTGAAGATCGCTCGCCAGGCCACGGGCCGGCCGGGGATCGTCTGCTACTCGGAGAGCTTCCACGGCCGCACACTGCTCGGCATGTCGCTCACGTCGAAGGTGAAGTACAAGACCGGGTGCGGCCCGTTCGCGCCGGAGATCTACCGGCTGCCGTTCCCGAACCGGTTCCGCTACGGCGATGATCTTCCCGAGGACCGGTTCGTCGAGCGTGAGCTGGACCGCCTGCGCGGCGCGTTCGACACCATGGTCGCCGCGACGGACGTGGCCGCCATCCTGATCGAGCCGGTGCAGGGCGAGGGCGGCTTCGTGCCGGCGCCGGCGGAATATCTGCGCGGTGTTCGCGGGATCTGCGACGAGCATGGCATTGTCCTGATCTTCGACGAAGTGCAGTCGGGCTTCTGCCGCACCGGCCGCTGGGCGGCGTACCAGCACTTCGGTGTCGTGCCCGACTTGTCGACGTGGGCGAAGTCCATGGGCGGCGGCCTGCCGATCTCCGCCGTGATCGGCCGGGCGGACGTGATGGACGCGGCCGTGCCCGGCACCATTGGCGGAACGTACGGCGGCAACCCGGTCGCGTGTGCGGCGTCGCTCGCGACCATCGCCGTCATGGAGAAGCTCGATCTCAATGCACGCGCGGTCGAAGTCGGCGGTCGCATTCGCGACCGCCTCGAGGACCTTCGCGATCACGTGCCGGAGCTGGTCGACGTGCGCGGGCTCGGCGCCATGGTCGGCGCCGAGTTCTGTGAGGACGGCAACCCTGCCCGTCCGGCCACTGCACAGGTCGGCAACATCCAGCGTGCGTGCCTGGAGCGCGGCGTCCTGACGATCGCTGCGGGCACGTACGGCAACGTGATTCGCATCCTGAGCCCGCTTGTGATCACCGATGACGAGCTCGACGAGGGGCTCGACATCATGGAGGCCGAGATCGTTCGCGCGTTCGCGGCGCCGGGCTCACCCGCGGTTGCCGCGCATCAGGCCTGAATCGGAACAGTAGCAATGACACCGTTCGCGATCGCGGGAATGCAGCTGAACCTTGCGGGCGCAGGCGACAACCTGCCCCGCATGGCTCAGCGGCTCGACTACCTGATGCACCTCTATCCGTGGGTGCAGATGGTCGTATTCAGCGAGCTCGCCGCATGCGGCCCATCGAAAACCCGGGCGGAGCCGTTGCCCGGTCCGGCCGAGCGCGCGTTCCAGGCAATGGCGGCACACCACGGCATCTGGCTCGTCAACGGCTCGTACTTCGAGCTGCACGAGGGCAGGACCTACAACACGACGTCGGTCATCGGCCCGGACGGCCGCGTGCGGTTCCGGTACCGCAAGATGTTCCCGTTCCGTCCTTACGAGGCGGGCGTCGATGCGGGAGACGGATTCACGGTTTTCGACATCGATGGCGTCGGCCGGTTCGGAATCTCGATCTGCTACGACATGTGGTTCCCGGAGACGTCGCGTTCGATCGCGTGTCTGGGCGCGGAGGTCCTGCTGCACCCGTCGCTCACCGGCACGATCGACCGCGATGTCGAGGTCGCCATGGCTCGGGCGACCGCCGCGCAGAACCAGATGTACGTGATCGACATCAACGGCGTCGGCGGGCTCGGCAACGGCCGCTCCGTGTTCGTCGGGCCGGCGGGCGACGTGCTGCACGAGGCCGGTAACGCGGAAGAGCTGATCCCGCTCGAGATCGACCTCGACCGCGTGCGGCGCGAGCGCGAGGTCGGGCTGCGTGGGCTCGGGCAGCCGCTGAAGAGCTTCCGGGACTCGAAAACGTCGTTCACCGTGTACTCGCCCGGCGCGAGCGAGGCAAGGGCGTACCTCCACACTCTCGGCGAGCTGCGCCGCCCCGAACGCGGATCCATGGCCGGCCTCGACCACGCGCCGCCTCCCGCGCCAGAGCCGGAGCCCCGCGGGGATAATGAAAAGAAGGCGAAGCGCTCGAGGAAGAAGCGGACGCCTCACACCGGATCGACCCGAACGGCCAGCGACTGACGCCTGATACGGCGACCGGAAGGAGTTTCCATGACGGATGGAGCGATCATGTACGCCGATGGCGACGGTGATGTCGCCCTCTACAACATGCAGAGGGTCCGCACCGATCAGTGGAACCGGCTCCGGGATGCAGCGCGCCGGCTTGCGAGGGGCGCACGCGACGAGCGGGAGCAAAAGGACCTCGCGACCACATGCCGCGAGGCGTTCACCGCGCTCGATCCGCTCGAGCACTACTACGCGTTTCCCGGCTACCACGCGTTCGAGCAGGTGCGCGAGCTGTTTCAGTCCGGCGACTACGGACGCTTCGGTCCGCACACCGTCCGCTTGCTGCGGCTGCTGACGAGTGGCGCATACCGCCGTCTCGACCTGCTCGACCTCCGCATCCGCAACTTCGCCGATCTGCTGCGGATGTCGGACTTCAGCGAGCGGCCGCTCCGGCAGGTCCAGGCCGAGGTGCGTCCGTACTTCGAGGTGCTCGTCGTGGACGAGCTGTCGGCCGCGCAGGAGGTCGATCTCCAGTTGCGCATGCGGTCGCTGCGTCGTGCCGATGATGCCTTCATCTACGAAGTCGTGGTTACGCGCAACTTCGAGCAGGCGCTGATGGCGACCGTCGCGAACCCGCACATTCAGGCCGTCGTCGTACGCTACAGCTTCCCGTTCCGCGGCGACACGCACATCGGGTCGCTCGCGCCGCTCTACCCGCTTCTCGAGCTGGATCGCGATACGATCGAGGCCACCATGCCGGGTGACCGGACCCGCACCCTCGGCCGTGCGCTCCGGTCGCTCCGGCCGGAGCTGGACCTGTTCTGGGTCTCGGACGCACCCGTCGAGCACGCGATCGGCGACGCGTCCCGGCAGTTCCGCCGGGTCTTCTACAACGAGGAGGACTACCAGGAGCTGCACCACTCAATCCTCAAGGGCATCCACGACCGCTTCGAGACGCCGTTCTTCGATGCGCTCCGCCGCTACAGCACCAGGCCGACCGGCGTGTTCCACGCCTTGCCGATCTCGCGCGGCAATTCCGTCACGAAGTCGAACTGGATCAGCGACATGGGCCGGTTCTACGGCGACCGCATCTTCCAGGCGGAAACGTCGGCCACGACAGGCGGGCTGGATTCGCTGTCCCAGCCGGTCGGCACACTGAAGAGGGCGCAGCAGCAGGCGGCCAGGGCGTTCGGTGCACGAAAGACGTTCTTCGTCACGAACGGGACGTCGACGGCCAACAAGGTCGTGATGCAGGCCCTGATGAAGCCCGGCGACATCGTCCTGCTCTCACACGACTGTCACAAGTCGCATCCGTACGCCGTCATTCTCACGGGTGCGCACCCGGTCGTGCTGGACGCGTACCCGCTATCGCCGCACGCGATGTACGGCGGCGTTCCTCTTCGGGAGATCAAGTCACAGCTGCTCGCGCTGAAGCGTGCCGGGCGGCTCGACCGCGTCCGCCTGCTGCTGCTCACGAACATTACGTTCGACGGGATCACGTACAATCCGATGCGTATCATGGAGGAGGTGCTGGCGATCAAGCCGGACATCGTGTTCCTCTGGGATGAGGCGTGGTTCGGGTACGGCCGGTTCTGGCCGACGCTGCGCTATCGCACGGCAATGGAGTCGGCGAACCGGCTGCGGCGGCGGTTCCGTTCCTCCGAGTACAGGGAGCAGTACGCGGCCTGGCGGCGCGAATTCGACGAGCTGGACCCCGATGACGATACGACGTGGCTTGACCGGCCGTTGATGCCGGACCCGGACGTGGCGAAGCTGCGTGTGTATGCGACGCAGTCGACACACAAGACGCTGACCGCGCTGCGCCAGGGCTCGATGATCCACGTCAACGACGACGACTTCGAGCACGATGCATCTTCCGCGTTCCACGAAGCGTACATGACGCACACGTCGACATCGCCGAACTACCAGATCCTGGCGTCGCTCGATGTCGGCCGCAGGCAGGTCGAGCTGGAGGGCTACGAGCTGGTCCAGCGCAGCATCCAGCTCGCGGTCACGCTGCGCGAGCGGATCCGGTCCGATCTGCTGCTGCAGCGCTATTTCCGCGTGCTCGGCCCGCGCGAGATGATCCCCGCGGAGTACCGCCCCTCGACCGTCGAGCAGTTCTGGGATCCGGCCGCCGGCTGGCTCGGACTCGAAGGGCCGTGGCTGAGCGACGAGTTCGTGCTCGATCCGACCCGCGTGACTCTCGACATCGGCCGGACCGGCATGGACGGCAACTCCTTCAAGAAGCTGCTGAGCGAGCGCTTCGACCTCCAGATCAACAAGACATCGCGCAACTCAGTCCTTTTCATGATCCACATCGGCACGACGCGCGGAAGCGTCGCACACCTCGTGAAGGTGCTGACCACGATCGCGGAGGAGCTGGAGGAGAGCCGGCGGTACCGGAGCGCGATCGAGGAACGGCAGTTCCAGGACCGGGTCGCGGGTCTGGTCGAACGGTGGCCGCCGCTGCCCAACTTCAGCCGCTTCCACACCGCGTTCGCGGGCGATCCCGACGGCGCCACGCGCGAGGGCGACATGCGCAGCGCCTTCTTCCTGGCATATGACGGATCGGCCTGCGACTACATCCGCCTCGACCGCTCACTCATCGACGAGGTGGCGGGCGGGCGCGAGATCGTTTCGGCGGGCTTCGTCACGCCCTATCCGCCCGGCTTCCCGATCCTCGTGCCCGGGCAGATCGTATCCGCCGAGATCCTGTCCTACCTCGAAGCGCTCGACGTCAAGGAGATCCACGGCTACGAGCCCGAGTTCGGGCTGCGCGTACTGAAACCGGATGTGCTCGCCCGTCTCGCCAACGAGCACCATGGAGAGCTCAGCATCATGGGAGGTGCAACATGACCGACGTACGGGAACGCACGACCAGGCCCACCCCGATGACCGCGGCTCCGCAACATAAGCGGCTCGAAAGCATCTCGGACATCAGACGCTACTTCCACCGCAACGACAGCCCGATCTACTTCATCAGCGCGACCAACTTCAACCTGCTCGGCATGGACGAATGGGTCCGCAACTTCCACTTCATCAACTACATCGACTGCTTCGACGGCGAGCATCCGCACGTGTTCGTGCCATCGGAGGTACCGCACCGGCCGTTTACGTGCCTCGAGGAGATCAACAACTACCTGCTCGAGCACAAGGAGGTCGTCGACTTCATCCGCTCGAACGGACCGGGCGGCAAGGCGGTGTTCCTGTTCTTCGACGAAAGGACCGAGGAGCTGTGCGATCATCTGGGCCTCGAGATCTGTTTCCCATCGGCCGCACTGCGCACGAAGATCGACAGCAAGGTCGAGACGACGCGCATCGGCAACCGCGCGAACGTGAAGTCGGTGCCGCACGTGCTCACCCGGATCACGGACTGGAACCAGCTGCGCGAGGTGACGCGCGAGCTGGGCGACGACCTCGTGATCCAGACGCCGTTCGGCGACTCGGGCCACACCACGTTCTTCATCAGCGACGAGGACGACTGGAACCGGTACGCCGACGAGATCGTGGCCGAGGACGAGGTCAAGGTGATGAAGCGGGTGCGGGTCCGAGGGTCCGCGCTCGAGGCGTGCGTCACGCGCCACGGCACGATCGTCGGGCCGCTCATGACCGAGCTGATCGGCTTCAAGAAGCTGACGCCCTACCGCGGCGGCTGGTGTGGCAACGAGGTGCTGGCGGAGGCGTTCCCGCCGGAAATCCGTGAGCGGGCGCGCGACGCGACATTCCGGTTCGGCGAGCAATTGCGCGGCATGGGCTACCTCGGCTACTTCGAGCTGGACTTCCTGACGGACCAGGACACGGGCGAGCTATACCTGGGCGAGGTCAATCCGCGGATCACGGGCGCGAGCGCCATGACGAACCTCGCCGCGTTCGCCCACGCCGATGCGCCTCTCTTCCTGTTCCACCTGCTGAACTGGTGCAACGTCGAATTCGATCTGGATGTCGGGGAGTTGAACGCGCGCTGGGCCGACCCGGCGAACATCGACCCGTGGGGCCAGCTTGTGATCAAGCACACGCGCGACACGACGGAGCTGGTGACGGCCGCACCGAAGTCCGGGGTGTGGCGCCTGCGCAATGACGGGACCGCCGAGTTCGTGCGCGTGCAGACGCACCGCAGGACGGTCGACACGGAGACCGAGGCATTCTTCCTGCGCATCACGAAGCCCGGCGACTACTTCTACGAGGGCGCCGATCTCGGAATCCTGATCACCCCGGGCCGTCTCATGACCGACGACCACCAGCTCAACGACCGCGCGCACCAGTGGATCCAGGGCATCCTCGCGCACTACGTGAGCGTTCCGGTCGGCGCCGAGCAGACGCAGGTCGCCGCGCAGATCGCGGAGGTCGGCAACTTCAAGATCCTCTGACCGTATGGACCACGTCGTACTCTACGCGCTGAACGAGCCCGATCCGGGCCCGAAGTGGAAGGCGCTCTGGACGCGGCTCGAGCCGGGCTATCGCCGCTGGTTCCTCAGGGAGGGCGATGCGGCGCGACCCTCGTACCTGACGTGCCGGCGGGCCCTCGAGAAGCACATGCCGGAGCTCGTACCCGTATGGGAAGCGCTGGTCGAGCAGGCAGGCGGCGGCGACACCGCGGCCCGCCTGCTCAGCCTGTACCGGCCGACCCCGTACCTGACCGGCTGCTCGCAGGCCGTGTGGAACCGCACCTGCCCCATGCTCATTCGCAACTACGACTACGGACCGCAGGCGTGGGACGCGGTCATGCTCCGGTCGGTGTGGACGGGCCGCCGCGTCATTGCGATGACGGACGTGCTCTGGGGCGCACTCGACGGGATCAACGAGTCCGGTCTTTCGGTAGCTCTCGCGTTCGGCGGCCGCAAGGTCGTCGGCGACGGGTTCGGCATCCCGCTCATCGTGCGTTACCTTCTCGAGACGTGCGAGACCTCGAGGCAGGCAGCAGCCGCGCTGCGCCGGCTGCCGAGCCACATGACGTACAACGTGACCGCCGTAGACGCGACGGGCTCGTACTTCACGGCGCACGTCGCGCCGGACCGGCCCACGACGATCACGGCTCGCCGTATCGCGACCAACCATCAGAACATCGTCGAGTGGCACGAGCACGCGCACGCGACCGGCAGCGTCGACCGCGAGCGATTCCTGGTCGGCCGGCTGGCCGACGAAGACGAGGAAGCCGAGCGGTTCGTGCAACGCTTCCTCGAGCCACCGCTGTTCTCGACACGCTTCGACCACGGCTGGGGTACGCTCTACACGGCGGTCTACCGGTCGGCCGACCGCATCGCCGAGTACCGCTGGCCGGGCACCGTCCTGGCCCAGTCGATCGACCGGTTCCGCGAGGTCAGCGTGAGGCTGACGTACGGGCAGCCGCCGAGGACCAGCCGGGTTTCCGCATGAACGGCCGGCTGGACCCGGCCACGTCGACAACCGACCTGAAAAGCAGAGGACGATGAAGATCGAGAGCATCAATCCCGCGACGGGCGAGGTCATCGAGAGCCACGAAGCGATCACGGCCAGACAGCTCGGCACCCGGATCCGCGCGTCCGAGCGTGCCTACCGCGAATGGCGGGAAACCTCGTTCGATGAGCGCGCTAGCCTCATGCGCCGGGCCGGCGAGCTGCTGCGGGAGCGTGCGCCCGAGCTCGGCCGGTTGATGGCGCTCGAGATGGGCAAGCCGGTGGCCGCCGGCCGCGCCGAAGCCGACAAGTGCGCCTGGGTCTGCGATTATTACGCCGACAATGCCGAGCAATTCCTCGAGCCGGAGTACGTCGGAACGGATGCGAGCCGGAGCTACGTCGCCTTCCGCCCGATCGGCCCCGTGCTGGCAGTGATGCCGTGGAATTTTCCGTTCTGGCAGGTGTTCCGCTTCGCGGCGCCCGCCCTCATGGCCGGCAACGTCGGACTGCTGAAACACGCGTCCAACGTGCCCGGCTGCGCGCTCGCCATCGAGCGCATCTTCCGTGATGCCGGCTTTCCGGATGACACGTTCATCGCGCTGCTGATCGAGACGAAGCACACGAAGAACGCGATCCGCAACCCGCGCGTCGCGGCGGTGACGCTCACGGGCAGCACCGGCGCCGGCCGCGTCGTCGCGAAGACCGCGGGCGACCGTCTCAAGAAGAGCGTGCTCGAGCTGGGCGGCAGCGATCCGTACATGATCCTCGAGGACGCCGATCTCGAGCGGGCCGTCGAGTCCTGCGTTACGAGCCGCCTCATCAACTCCGGGCAGAGTTGCATCGCGGCGAAGCGGTTCATCGTCGTCGAACCCGTGCGGGAGGAGTTCACTCGCCGTTTCGTCGAGCGCATGCGAATGGCGAAGGTCGGCGATCCGCTCACGGAGGGCAACGACCTCGGGCCGCTCGCCCGCCACGACCTGCGTGACGAGCTGCACGACCAGGTGCGCGCCAGCGTCGACGCCGGCGCCGATTGCCTTCTCGGCGGCGACATCCCGGACGGTCCCGGCGCATACTACCCGCCCACGGTGCTCGCGAACGTGCAGAAGGGCTCGCCCGCGTGGGACGACGAGATGTTCGGCCCTGTCGCCTCGATCATCCCCGCGGAGGACGAGAAGATGGCCGTCGCCATCGCCAACGACAGCGTTTTCGGGCTTGGCGCCGCCGTGTTCACGCGCGACGTCGAGCGCGGCGAGCGCATCGCCCGCGACGACCTCGAGGCCGGCTGCTGCTTCGTGAACGCCTTCGTCAAGTCCGATCCGCGGCTGCCGTTCGGCGGCATCAAGGAAAGCGGCTTCGGCCGGGAGCTGTCGCACTACGGCATCCGCGAGTTCGTCAATATCAAGACGGTGTACGTGGCCTGACGAGCCGGGCCACATGAGATGGGATCTGGCCGGACGCCGCCTGCGATTCATGCCGCGCCTCGCCTCGGCCACGGCCTGGCGCGCGTCCTCGACGCCGTAGCGGCCCTCGTCGCGGTCCACGTCGTTGGGCTTGCCGTCGGAGAGAACGAGGAGCAGCCGGTGGCGGGCGGGCCGCGCCATCAGGAGTACCGTCGTGTGGCGCAGCGCCGCACCCATGCGGGTGTAGCGGTCCGGTTCCAGTGCCGATCTATCGCCGCATCGCGGCGCAGCCGCAGCACCTACCGCAGCTCCGCGGCAGCCTCGCCCCTGCAATGCACCGTGACATCGATCTCGGCTCGCAGGAGTTGCATCTCGGTGGTCAGAAGGAGGTTGTAGTGATGATCGCTGGAATGCTTGTTCGCCCGGCGTGCGGCCGTGACCAGTTCGACGAGCCTCTTTCTCCGGGCGTCCAGCTCCGGGTCGCTCGAGAGCGACAGATGATCCAGGTATTCCAGCAGAGCTTCCCGCCGTGTGTACGTGTTGTTCGGTCCCACGTCCGGATCGCCGAGCTCGGGCACGAACACCGCGCTCTGAATCCGACCGTTTCGATACCACGTCTCGATTTCCTCCTCGCCCGGCTCGGAGTCGCGGAACGCCCGCTTCCGTGCGGTCAGACTCGCCTCTCTGGCGATCTTCACGAGCTGGCTGATCGCGTGATCGAGGTCTTCCAGGAGTAACGTGATCTCGGGGGTCTGCTTCAGATCGTAGTGGATCTCGCTGCCGTCGTCGTCGACTCGTCGATGGTCGGCGTCCGGCTGCGCGCGGATCAGTGCGGCCAACTCGTCGCGCTTCGCCTCCATCTCCGGATCCTCCGACAGGTCCAGTCGCTCCATCCGCTCCAGAAGCGGACCGCGCATCGTGTGCCATCCCATCGCACCGCCGATGGCCGGCGCCCAGATGGCATCGCGGATCCAGAAGTTCCGCTCCCAGCGCGCGAGGTGATCGGGGTCCGCGAGAATCCGCGCTGCCGCTCGAGCGTGACGGCCGAGGTGCGACAGGTCGGCTTCGGTCCGGAGCGACTCCAGCATCTCGGCCAGCCTGTCGACATCGACCCGGAAATGCTTCTGACTGACCTCGATCGCGTTGCGCCGGGTCAACGCGCGCAGGTCGTCGGGAAGGTGTTCGGGCTCCGGAAACCGGGCGCCCGGCTCCAGAAGCGGAACCACCAGGATGTCGCGGCGCAACGCCGTGGCGATCTCGAGACGGACGAAATCGTCCGGCGCGTCCAGACGACGGTTCCCGTCCCTGTCGATGGCGTCCGACCAGTCCCGGTCGATGATCGGGATCAGCGCGTCCGTCGAGGCGAGCACGTCCTCCAGCACCGCCACGAAGTCGGCTCCGGCCTCGATGTCGTCGATGTCGATGAACACATTCTCCCGACCGAACCTCTCGACGAGCACGTCATACAGCCGTCCCGCCAGCGCCCAGCCGGACTCGCGCCTGTAGCTGATGAGAATGCGTGCCATGGTTCGCGGACCAGGAGGATCTGTCGTCGATGGGTTTTACAAGACGAGGGGCAAGTACACCGGCAACGAGTTTCTCAGATCCCTCGCGCCGCCCACGGATTTCGACTCATGCGCCGCATCCACGGTGGCGCGCGGGTCCCGAGCCGTTTCGCCCACAATGTCATTACGTACGTATTGACATTGGCCCGGCCCCGTGCGATCGTGACGGATGGGCACGCGAGACAGCTACCTGCAGGTGAGGATCTCCGCGACGGAGAAGGCCGAGCTCGAACGGCGGGCGCGCCGGGCGGGCCAGGACGTGTCGACGTACGTACGGAGCCGACTTCTGCCCATCACGCGTGACCGCGTGCAGGCGCTGGTCGATCGCCTTCGGCGCGATCCCGACAGTCGTCGGTACTCGCTCGCGGAGCTGAACGACCTGCTGACCGATCTTCCTCCCGCACACCTGGAGAGCGCCATCGACGAGCTGGACGTGACGGGTCTCACGCTTCTGCTCCAGAACTACGTTACCGCGATGGTGGAGCAGGCGACGCACGAAGCGGGTCTGCGGGCCCCGGGCTGGACGACCGATGTCCCTCGGCTGGCCGAGCCGTGGTTCGCGGTCCCCTTCCGTTCGTTGCGGCCGCATCTGCTCAAGGAAGCGCCGGTCGCGTTCAAGCGGCGGAACCTGTTCGTCGATGCGGCGGTCGGGGATCGGGTGTGATGAAAGGGAGCGTAGGCGTAAGCGAGGGTGCGCTTACGGCGGCGGACATCCGCCGCCTCTTTCATCTCCTCGACGCGGAGCTGGCCCGTACCGGGGTGACGGGCGAAGTGTATGTGGTGGGCGGCGCGGTGATGTGCCTCGTACTCGATGCCCGGCCTGCCACGCGCGATGTCGACGGCTACTTCCATCCTGCACGCCTCATCCGTGAGGCGGCCGCCCGCGTTGCGGCGGAGGCCGGCCTGCCGGACGCCTGGCTGAACGACGCGGTGAAGGGTTACCTCAATCCGGGGGGCGACTTCGATCCCTTCCTCGAGCTTCCCAACCTGGCGATCTTCACGGCGCACCCTGCGTACTTGCTGGCCATGAAATGCGCGGCCGCACGGCTCGGCGAGGAGTTCCACGACGTGGATGACATCCGGTATCTCCTGCGCCACCTTGACATCGCGACCGCCGATGACGCACTGGCAGTCGTGATGCGCTACTTCGACGAGAGCCAGATCCTGCCCAAGACCCGTCTGATCCTCGAGGAGATCCTGGGTCGGTAGCGTCGGAGCGCGCGAGATCACTCGATGAAGTCGAGTCGTCTTCTGAGATCCCGGAACCTTGGATCATCGAGCAGCGGCTCGAACTCCGGCATCACGCCAGTCCATGGAAGCCATGCGTGGGCCGGCTCGTACGCGAGCCACCGGAACGCCTCATCGAAGTTGCCCAGCGCCGTGTGCATGACGGCGAGGGTCCACGCGCCCCATGCGCTCGGCGGTTCGGCCTCGAGCTGTTCGAGTATGGCGCTCGCTTCCGCGGTCCGGCCCGCCAGTGCGTACGAACGGCCGAGTGCGAACTGCCAGCGCGGGTTGATCGAAGCCGCCTTCTCGTGCGCGGCGATGGCCTCATCGA
>DATKCF010000066.1:0-55451 GCA_035513345.1 Longimicrobiales bacterium | reverse complement strand
TGGCGACAACGAGATGATCCTCTATCTCGTCGAGAAGGGCGCGGACGTCATGGCCATCACGCGGGCTGGCCAGACCACGGTCGACATGGCCAACGGTCCGATCCAGCGGTTGCAGCCGTTCCCCGAAACCATCAAACTGCTCGAAGGCATGGGCGCGATCAACAACCACAAGTGCGTGAGCTGCTGATGACGATTCGTATGAGAACGGCAGTCCGGGGGATTGCACCGATTCTGCTTTCGATCGCGGTCGCGGCATGCGGCGGCGACGATGAGGCCGGTATGGATGGCATGGACGGCATGGACTCGGCGCCGGCGGCCTCGCCGTCGGTGACGATCACGGCCCCGGCGGAGGGTGACACGGTTGCCGCCGGCAATCTGACCGTGACCCTCGATGTCGCGGCGCTCGGCATCGTGATTGCCGGCGACATGACGCCCAACACCGGCCATCACCATCTCTTCCTCGACCGCAACGTCACCGCACCGGACATCCCGATCCCGGTCGAGCCCGGCTTCATCGTCCACATGGGCGACGCCTCCACGTCGTACACGTTCGAGAACGTGACACCGGGCGAGCACCGGTTGATCGCCGTGGTCGGCGACGGGTTGCACTACCCGCTGCAGCCGTGGGTCGTGGATACGGTGCGGTTCGTCGTGCGTTGAACGCTGCGAAGGCCTCCGCTGACTGCGCTTCGGGACCTGGCAGGACGCTCGATAATACTGACTTCGCAGGATCCGGTGTGAATGGGACGACGCCGGCGAGCTGCCGCCCTGGCGCTACTCTCCTGTTTCGCATGTTCCCGCCCTGACGCCCCGCAACGGGGCACCGGTCCCGGCGCAGGCCCCCTCGCAGACGGCGAACAAAGGTATTGCGCCCCTGACACACTCGAGGTCGCTGCCGTTGGTGCACTTGGCGATGATCTGACGTTCGGAGCTGTGAGTGCAGGTGCAGTCGTTTAGGACTCACTGGTCGTCGTAGCAGACGCGATGAGCAGGCGCCTGACGCTGTTCACGTCCGCGGGTGCCACTCTGGCGACTGCCGGCGGATCGGGTTCCGGGCCGGGAGAATTTCAATCTCTCGATCGTATTGCGTTGCACGGTGACAGCATCGTCGCCTTCGATGCCCGCAGACGTTCGTTTGCCGTATTCACTCATGACCTCGTGCTCGGCCGACACGAGAGCCTGCCGGCGGCCGATTCGCGGTACAGCGCAATTGCACTCATGCCTTCCGGCGATGTGCTCGGAGCGGTCTACATTGCTCCGAGCATGCACGGTCAGAACGGGCCAGAGGTCTGGCGTGAGCCGCTGCGACTTGCCGCCATGGATACACGGGGAAGAATTACTCAGACCTTTCTCGAATATCAGGACGTTGCCCGCGTGTCAGATATGCGCGACGGATTCAGCGTTCTGCCATTTCCCTTTGCTGAAGAACCCGGGGTTCATCTTGCTGGCGACATGCTGGTCGTAGCCTCGGGTGACTCATCAACGTTCATTATCTCGACGAGCGATGGGTCGACCCGATCGGTTGCACTTCCCGGGTGACGCAAGGTTGTGACAAGCATGGACGTCAGTCGATGGAAAAGCACAGCTGGTCGAAGACATGACGCCGCGTGCGCGCACCATTACCGACCGCATCCTGGAGACGCTCGAGTTCCCCGACGACATGCCGTGGCACGGTAACATCGCGGTCGTAGACAGCAGCCAGCTCTGGGTCCAGGAATACTTGCCGGCCTATTCGCTGGATGCTCCGGAGATTACGTTGGTCAGGTCGAACGGAGAGTTTGTCGGCACGGCTTTCCTGCGGTCCGGCACGCGTTTGCTTGCGGCATCACGGAGACTCGTCGTTGCTCTACGACGTGACTCTCTGGATACGACATCCATCGAAATCCTCCAGATGACCTGCGAAGGTCTGTGATGCTGCAACTGCTGACCATGGCTGTCGCCGAGGCTTCGTGGCCGAGCTGAACGGCGAACCGGAATCGGCACGATAGTCACTGAATCGTGGCCCGAGGCTGATCAGCGGCCGTTCGTGCCGGGTCTGTCGCCGCCGCCCGTGAGCCGTGCGAGCGCCGACGCGGCCTCCTCGATGTACGGCTGGTGTTGCGGCGGCGGCAAGTCGTACAGGCGGAGGAATTCGCGGTAGAAGCGGACTGCCCGGTCCGTGTCGCCCGCGCGGTCCCATGCTCTGCCGCGCTCGAAGGCGGCCAGCGCCGCGGTCTGCTTCAGGACCAATTGCGACGTTACCGAGGGTACGCCCGACTCGTAGTAGTTCAGCAATGAATCGGCAACCGCGGCCTGACCGGCGTCCGCCTTGATCCGGCCGGCCGCCAGCCTGATGAAGGGGACCGGAGAGTAGTCGAACGCAACGCCGGCGCCGCGTTCCCGCTCGATCGCGAGCAGGGAGTCGGCCGCCGCGATCGCGTTTCCATCGAGGTCGAGCTGGAAAGCGGCCAGTGCGCGCTCGAGCCAGGCAGCCGCCTCGTCGCCCTGTAGAAGCCGCAGCGCGGCACGCGCGGAGTCGATTCCTGCCTGGCGTTGCTCCGCGTGGGCCACGATTCCGTCGAGGAACGCGAGCACGCGGTTTACGGCGGCGCGGTCCGCCTCCGGTCCGGCGAACTGAGCGAGCCCTGCTCGCCGGCCCAGCGCCGCGTCACGGTCCAGTGCGCCCGTCCAGAAGGCCATCGTACCGGCGACGTACCGTGCTCCGGCAATCGCGGCGGCCTGCCGCTCGGCGAACAGCCGGTCGAACGAGACCAGTGCCGAATCCCAGGCGCCGCGCATGGCCCACGCCGTTCCGTCCCACTGGCGAAGAGCCGCCACAGTCTGTGCGGGCGCGCGTCGCCCGGCAACGAGCCGGCTCGTCTCCAGTTGCGTCTGCGGGTCGAGGACGAACAGCGGCAGCCCGACGGCCCAGTCGAAGAGTGTGGGCACGGCCCGGGCGCGACCGATCTCCGCGACGTACGTGTCCCGCACGTGATCCTCGATGCGGCCGTTCCGGACCTGGCTGATGAAGATGCCGTAGCTCACTGTGGCGCGCAGGCCGTAGTCTGTCAGTACGGTATCCCACGCTGTCCCGTAGTAGTCGCGCAGTCGCGCATACGCGCGTTCCGCTCGCGCGCTGTCGTGCAGGAACATCATGCTGTGATCCATGATGGGCACGAGCCGCGGGTTGAGCTCGAGTGCGTGGTCGAACGCCTCGGCGGCGGCGATCGGCGACAGCAGTTCACGGGTGCCGTTGTGAAGGATGTGGTCGCCGTACAGGAACCAGCCGTACCAGTAGTCCGGGAACCTGCGCGTGACCTCGGCGAGCGCGGCGATGCGGTCCGAGTATCGCTCGCGGTCCTCGTGCTCCATCAGCAGGCGTTCGCGCTCCGGGAAGGCGGACATGTGCGCACGGGCAATCGAATCCTCACGCGCCCGGCGGACCGCGGAAAACAGCCAGTCCGCGGCCTGCACGACCCGCCGGTGGGCGAACCAGAACGTGGAATCCTCCTCGATGGCGCGCGCATATGCCTCTTCCGCGTCGGCCCAGCGGTTGGCGAGGAGGTGGTTCTCGCCTTCGAGGAACGCCCGCAGCGCCGGGATCGAGCGGGTGTGCAGCAGCTCGAACGACGGCAGCTGCTGGTCGCGCGCCGGCAGGATCTCCTCCAGCATGCCCCACGTCGCGGAATCGGTCAGCGTGAGAATGCCTTCCTCGCCGAGCGGCGCTGTCACCCTGCCCGTGGCGATCGGGTTGGCGACGCCGACTGTCGGCAGCAGGCGGTAATCGAGCACGATCCTGCCGCCAGCGCGCACGAGCGTGCCGACGAGCGCGCTTCCGGCTCCCAGACCGGCCGCCACCTGAACCGCGCGATCCGAGGCCCACCGTTCGCTGCCCTCCGTCTGTGCCAGCACGGACAGTGGATCGATCATGCGGAGGTCGCCGACGTTGTCGAGGTTGAACGTCAGCGTGGACACGAGGTCCCGTCCGAGTCGCGCGAGTTCGGAGTCGGACGGATCCGTCGGGATGAACGGCATTACCGCGATCCGGTTCTGATCGAGCGGCGGTGCCGCATCGCGGGAGAACAGGACGATGCCGGCCAGGATGAGTACGAGCACGGCGGCGGCCGCCATCCACGGCGCCGCCGTTCGCACCCTGCCAGCTCGGCCGGCCACGGTCTCTCCGGACAGCCTGGCCAGGCACGCATCCACTTCGGACAAGGCCTCATCCGCCGTGGGCCAGCGGTCGTCGGGTGACTTCGCCAGCGCGCGTTGCAGCCATGCCGCGACGTCGGCCGGAACGTCGGCCCGCAGCCGGGCGATGTCGTCCGGTGCGCGGGTCACCTGCGCGGTCATGACTTCGCGAAGCGTAGCCCCCGTCACCGGCGGCTTCCCGGACAGCATCTCGTAGAGCACGCAGCCCAGCGCGTACAGGTCGATGCGGTGGTCGGCGTCGGCATCGCCGACTACCTGCTCCGGCGCCATGTAGACCGGCGTACCGATGGCCATGCCGACGGAAGTCAGCGTGCCTTCGTCGGCCGACAGCGAGAGTGCCTTCGCCACGCCGAAGTCCGTCACCACGGCGTGGCCGTCGGTGAGCAGCACGTTGTCGGGCTTGATATCGCGGTGGATCACGCCTCGCCGGTGCGCGTACGACAGCGCCTCCGCCACGTCGCGGGCGACCTGCACGGCCTCGCGAATCCCGAGCCGGCTCTGCCGGCCGAGCCGCGCGCGCAGCGACTCACCCTCAACTAGCGGCATCGTGTAGTAGACGGCAGGGCCCGCGTTCCCCGCGCTGAGCAGCGGAACGATGTGCGGGTGCTGCAGGCTGGCTACGGTCTGGATCTCGCGGCGGAACCGGTCGACGCTGACGCCTTCGCCGACACCCGACAACACCTTGAGGGCGACACGGCGGCCGAGCGCGGTCTCCTCCGCGACGAAGACGCGACTCATCCCTCCGCCGCCCAGCTCGCGCTCGATACGGTAGGTGGCCGACAGACTATCCCGCAGCTGCTGCTCGAGACTCATGGCGGGCCAAGGTAGCACACCGTCCGGGCGGCGTGCGAGGGATCGTACCCGGCGCTCGGCTCGCACTGGCGGTGCGGCACGTATCGGGCCGGCGCTGCCTGGCGGCGGTGCGGCCGTGGCTGCCGAGCGAGCTTCCAAGAGCGGCGGAGGTCGGGTTGGACCTGAGGGTCGCCCTGGTCACGGCGGGCCTTGCGGGTCTGATGGCGTTGGTGGCGGGCGCTCTGCCGGCGGTGCGGGCGGCGAGGCGCGCTCCGGCGACGGCGCTGCGGGAGTCGGGCCGGGGCGGCGGAGCGAGCCGTGCGAGGCGAAGGACCACGCGGATGCTCGTGGCCGCGCAACTCGCCGCGGCGGTCGTGCTCGTCATTTCGGCGGGGCTGTTGGTCCGCAGTCTCGCGGCGCTGAACCGGGTGGATCCGGGCTTCACGATCGATGGGCGAGTGACGGCCCGGGTGCACCTCGCGCCGGGCCTGCCGGCGGAGCGCGAGGCTCGCGCGGTCGCCATGAACGAGCTGGCCGCCGCGCTGCGTGCCGATCCCCTGCTCGACCGGGTCGCACTCGCTTCGACGATCCCGTTCGGCGGCGAGGATGAGTACGTGGCGACGTTCATTGCCGGCGTGACGGACGATCCGAACGACCTGCCGATGGCGAGGCATCATCGGGTGAGTCCGTCGTTCTTCGAGGCGGCCGGGATACCGGTCCTCTGGGGCCGCGGGCTGGCGGAGAGCGATCGGCTCGGGACGCCGTTGGTGGCCGTGGTCGATGAGACCTTCGCGGACCAGTTCTTCCCGGGTGAGAATCCGGTCGGCCGGACGGTGCGCTACCCGTGGCGCGGCGCTCCCGACATCGAGATCGTCGGCGTGGTGGGTGCGACGCGGGACGGCGACCTGTCGGCGGAGCGCGAGCCGACGCTCTGGGTGCCGCTCGCGCAGATGGGGCTGGGCCCGCTCGGCCACGCGGTCGTCGTCGCTCGCACACCGGGCGATCCGGCGGCGGCGCTCGGCGCGATCATGCGCCGGGTCCGGCAGCTGGACGAGCGCATGGCCGTGAGCGAGCTGCTGACGTACGAGCAGCGGCTCGGTGCCTCGCTGGCCGGCACG
Source organism: Longimicrobiales bacterium (assembly GCA_035513345.1). Classification (GTDB taxonomy): domain Bacteria; phylum Gemmatimonadota; class Gemmatimonadetes; order Longimicrobiales; family RSA9; genus DATKCF01. Next base: position 49,350 of record DATKCF010000066.1, on the reverse strand, counting down.
CGGCTCATGGCTCTGATCCTGCTCGTCTTCGCCGTCGCTACGCTGCTGCTCGGCTGCGTGGGCGTGTACGGCGTGGCGGCATTCTCCGTCCGCGAGCGGCTTCGCGACATCGGGGTCCGCATGGCGATGGGAGAGTCGACGTCCGGCATCCGCCGTTCCGTGTTCCACGATGGACTTCTGCTCGCGTTACCTGGCGGCCTCGTCGGACTCCTGCTCGCAGTGCCCGCCACTCGCGCGCTCGAAGGGCTCCTCTTCGGCGTGGCGCCGCTCGATCCCGTGACCTTCCTTGCCGTCCCGGTCGTGCTCTGCGCCTCGGCGCTGCTGGCCGTCTACGTGCCCGCCCGCCGGGCCACGAGCGTCGACCCCGCCATCGTGCTCAGGGGCGAAGCGTAGGGCCGGCGGCGTCGGCTGCGGCCGCCGCAAGTGTCGCGGACATGGCCCGGCCCGACGAGCCGGGCCGGCTCGGAGAGCCGGGCACGCGACTCCTTTCTTCGGTCCTACCGTCGGACCCGTGCGCTTGCGTGGGTCCACGCCTTAATTTGTCGACTGTTGTCGACGCCGCCTGTCGGGCCGGTCCGACGGCCCGATGACCGCCGCCCGGCTGTTCCTTCGCAGACAACACAGCGGACTCGCTCCGGTGGGCTCGACCGACGAATGGGATGATCGAGACCTTACTTTCGCCGGGTGCAGCGACGGTCGGCGACGCGCTTACGATTTTGTCGAGTCATGGTCCGGTTGGCGCGTTTCGTCGCTTTCCCTGTCGACGGCAGGCGGTTTCCGCCGCGTACACCGGACCGTTGGCCGCTGCCGAATCATGAGGCTTGCTCGATTGCGATTGTCTTCTCCAGGAGGACCGACCAATGACCCGGACATGGATACGCATGGCGCTGTTCACCGCGATCTCGACTGTGGCACTCGCGGACCCGTCCGCGGCACAGATCCAGGCCAGCGAGCGCGCCATCGTCGGCCAGACGATCGACGGCACCGAGCTCACCATCGAGTACGCGAGGCCCCAGGTGCGGGGCCGCGAGATATTCGGCGGAATCGTGCCCTGGGACGTCGTCTGGACGCCGGGCGCCAACTGGGCGACGACGTTCGATACCTCGAAGGACATCAAGCTGAACGGCGTGTCCGTTCCCGCCGGCAAGTACTCGGTCTGGGCGGTCCCGCGGCAGAGCGAGTGGCTGATCATGCTCAACTCCGAACCGCAGATCTTCCACTTCGTGAAGCCCGACTCGACGCAGGCGGCGGTAAACATCCGTGCGACGCCCGAAACGGCGCCCCACAGCGAGATGCTCACGTGGTCCTTCTCCCGCGTGACCGGCGACTTCGCGACGCTCGCTCTGAACTGGGGCACGACGGCCGTGCCGATTCGAGTCGAAGTGCCCGCGACGCGGCCGGTGCTCACCGCGGACGAGATCGCGATGTACGTCGGCACGTACGACATGTCCGTCGTGCCGGTCGACCCGACGTGGCCGGAAACCGCGACGCTCGAGGTCTTCGAGGAGAACGGGAAGCTCCGCGGACGCATGTCGTTCACGATCCATCCTGTCGATGACACCGTCTTCGACATGGTCCCGACGGGTCCCGGCCGCTTCAATCCCGGCCTCTACCACGACGGCGAGTTCTTCAACGTCGAAATGGGCGTCGGCTTCGACTTCACCGATGACGGCGAGCGCGCCACGGCCTTCCGGTTCGTGGGCGGCGAGGGGTCGGTCTTCGGAGAGGGCAAGCGGAAGAGCTGACGGCGACGGGCGGCGGCACGACCCGGGACCGGATCCGGACGTCGTGTCGCCGGGCCCGTCCGCGGCGCGCCGTCGTTCCATCCGCCCGCTCCAGTGTGATCGCCGTGGACCGGCGTCTCACAACGTCACGTACCGAGCAACCCGCTCCGTCACCGGCCGCCGACGTCCGTCGTCGCCTTCTTCGCTTCCCGCTCGGCGACGAGCCGGTCGAACTCGGCCTGCTCGAGGTAGGTCACGTCGACCCACGCGTGCGCCATTTCGTCGACCGTACGATCGCCCCAGCCGACCCACTGGCGGCAGTCGGGGTTGTTCGGGTTCTGGCACGTGTTGTCGTGCCATGCGGTGAACACGAGCACGGTCCCCTTCGGCAGCAACGGCGAGGCGTTGTCGTCATAGACGTAGTTGACGTGCCAGTTCCACTGGAAATTCGCGACGCGGCTGAGTGTTTCCTTGCGGCCATCGGGATAGATCGCATCCATCTGCATGGCCTTGCCGCGCTTGTGCATGTGCGGCTGGAAGTTCTCGAGTCGTGCGGGCGCCGGGATCACGTGATGGTCCTGCGTGACCGAGATCGTGCCGGGCGCGATGTCGAGATCGTTCGCGCCGCGCATGTCGAACATCCGGAGCACGGTGCGGTTCCGCGGCGTGTAGCCTTCAGGATAGAAATAGATGCCGAGTTCGGCCTGCACGTCGTTGATGGCCTCGCCCATCGCGTGCATGTGGACTTCCCAGCGGATGCGCGAATCGGGGAGCATGAGTTTGCCCGCGCCTTCGGGGAAGATCTCGCCGACCTTGCCGACGGCCCACTCCATGAACAGGCCGGCGCTACGCTGCGCGCCCGATGCCGTGCTGGCCAGGCCGGTGAGACCGTCCTCCTGCTGTTCGAGCACGGTCAGCACGTGGTGCAGCACCTTGCGCGAATCGGGGTTCGCCGGACGGACCTCGATGGCGCGGACCCAGCGCGGCTGCGTCAGGCCGGTCTCGACGACGGGCCGGAACCACTTGTCCTGCGTTCGCGCCGGCAGATCGTACGGGTCGGACCGGATGACCAGGTCAGGCTCGCCGAACTGGTCCGCGAGCTGCCACTCGCCGGGATCGGCGAACACGCGCAACGGCGGCGCATCGGCCGGATCGCCCATCGGCGCGCCGGCTTCGACCCACTTCACGATCGTCTCGACCTGCGCGTCCGTCAGGCCGCGGTCGTTGCGGAACTCCTGGATCCCGACGGTGCGGTCGATGTGCCATGGCGGCATGATCCGGTTCTCGACCTTGATCCTGATCAGCGCGGCGTACGGCTTTGCTTCCTCGTACGTGAGGAGCGACATGGGCGCGATCGAGCCCGGCCGATGGCAGGCCTGGCATTTGTCCTGAACGATCGGCGCGACATCGCGCGTCCACGTCGGGCCGCCGTTCTGCTGCGCGTGAACGGGCAGCGCCGCAATCGTCGCGAATGTCAGCGCTCCGAGCACGGCCGTCGTCGTTGCTTTCATCGCCCCATCTCCCGTGTGACACTGACTCTCACGAAGCCGTTGGTCCAGCAGCACTGGGCGTGGCCCGCGCCCGATACGCCGGACGCATCGTTTGCGCGGACGCGCAGGATGTACTCACCCGGTGTATCGAACGTCACTGTCGTCGCTGCGCGGTTGTCCGGTCCGACCGCGGGCGCGGCGTCGGCGAAGGTGGCGTCGCCGGGCCCGCGATGCTCGAACCATGCGAGTCGCACGGGCACATCGCTGCGCCCGGCCGTCACCACACTGCCCGATGCGCGACCGTCATCGGTCGCCCACACTTCGAGTGTGAGCGGTTGGCCGACTGTCGCCGTGCGCGGCCTCGCCGTGATGCCGGCGGGCCCGGCGCCCGACGCACCGCCCGCCACGAAACGGATCACCGGCGGCGTGTTGCCCGACCCCGCCTCACCTTCGAGCGCATCGATCTGCCACAGCGGATCGAGACTGCCCGGTATCGCGAACGTTTCGCCGCCCACGTTCAGCGTCCAGACGATCTCGCCCTCACCGAAGTCCGCGGGCACGCGTACCGCGAACACGCCCCAGTGACGACGAGCCTCGAAACGCGATGGCTGACCGCGGTCCGTATCGCCAGGCGAGATGAAGTTGTCCGGCCCGACCGGTATCTCGATGACCTGCTCGAAGTTGCGATTGAAGTAGCCGAACGAAAGGCTGTACGTGCCGTCCGGGTTGCGATACCACCCCTCGAACGCGGGCGTCACCGTCTGGCCGGCTGCCGCGGGCGGCGCCAGCGGCATCTGCGCCACGGCCGCATCAACGGTGACGACGCATGTTCCGAGAGCGACAATGACGGCAGCACTCAGGTCGTGAAACCTCGCCGGCCGGTGGCATCCCGATGCAGTATCGTTGGCCATGATCCGGCTATCCTCCCAGTCGTGCCGCACGGATGGCCGCGACAGTCGTATCGACACGGTACTGAAGCAGTCTGCGCCCGATCTCCGCCGTCTTGTCGCGGTCGGCAATGCTCAGGCCGTTGATGGTGGCCAGACCACGTTCCACACGCTGTTGCCAGCGGACCGTGTTCGGATCGCTCGCGAGCATGATCGCGGTAATCACGAAGTCGTCGTGTGTGCCGTCATTGACCGGCTCCTCGATGCCCAGCTCGGACTTCATGAACGCGAACACGTCCGCATAGCGGTAGAACTCGGGAACGAAATGCGCCGCCCGTACGCCCCACCGCTCGTTGAGCGATGCCGCAACGGCCTCCATGCCGCGCTGGTTGCCGCCACTGTCGCCAATGAACACGATGTGCTCGAAGCCGTGCGCCCGGAGACTGCTGGCGACATCGTCGAGGACCGCGCGAAACGTTTCTTCGCGCAGACTGAGCGTGCCGGGAAACCGCATGTGACCGGAGGGCGGATCGATGGCACCTTCGGGCACGAGCTTGATGATGGGCGCGCACAGCGCATCGCCGAGCTTGCGCGCAATACCTTCGCACGCGCCCTCGAGAACGTAATTGTGCTTGCCCGTCGCCAGGTAGTGCCCGTTCTGCTCGATGCCGCCCGTCGATATGATCGCGGTCGTCTTTCCGCTTCGGATCGCATCGCGCACCTCGATCCACGTCAGTTCCTCGATCCAGACGGAATCGAATGCGTCGATCGGGCGTTCGGCCTCGAGCTGCTCGCGCAACGCGCGGTCGGCTTCGGCCTGGCGGCGGGCACGCTGTTCCGCGGTCATGTCGCCAGTGGCCTGCGCGGCCAGCGGCGCCAGCGTACAGGCGGACAGCAAGAGCACAATCACGGACGACCACGTCTTCCGCATGGTGCGCCTCCGGCTCGGAGTGCTGGGGATACCGGTGGGATCGTGTCGCGCGTCGTGCCCGGGCATGGCCCCGAAGCCGGCAGCCGCACATCTTCACCGATCCAGTCAAGGTATGCACCGGAGGCGCGCATGGCGAGAGTGGTCGTGGAACTGCGTCGGTCAGCAATCACTGCCGCGCGTTCTGCCCGGTCGCTCGCCGTCGCGACGGTCCGGGACATGGCCGCCGTACGGCTCGGTCTCGCGATCGCGCTTGCAGTGGCGGCGTGCGGCGGGCCGGCGGAGACGGGCACGGCGGCCGGCGCGGCCTCGGAGGCGCCAGGCGCTGAATCCGGCGCGGCTGTCGAACTCCCGGCCGGGGACCGGATCCCGGGTGCAGGCGACACCGTTGTGCGGACCGCCGATCCCGTGGCTCGAGGCCTGTCGGAATCCGACTTTCCGCGCGTGCAGCGTCTTGCGGACGGCGTCTATACGTACGAGCAGCTGCGCTCAGCGGGTGATGAGCGATTCACGACGGTGAGCCTGTTCGTCGTGACACCTGAGGGCGTGCTGGTGGCCGACGGCCAGGGCAGCATCGACGAAACGCGGCGGCTGATCGAGACCATCGCCGCCATCACCGACCGGCCCGTCACTCACGTCGTTGTCTGTTCGGACCATGGCGACCACACGGCGGGCAATGCCGCGTTCCCGTCGGACGCGGTGTTCTTCGCTCATCCGGCGTCCGTGGCCGTCCTCGCGGCTGGTGCTGCGAATCCGGACCGGCGGCCAGGCTCTCCTGGCGTCGTTGTGCCGACGGAGACGGTAACGGACCGCGTCGAACTCGTGCTCGGCGGTGTCGCCATCGAGATTCTGTTCCTCGGACGCGCGCACACGGGCGGTGATCTCGTTATACATGTGCCGGCGGCGGGCGTGCTGTTCATGAGCGAGGCGTACCTGAACCGCGTGTTCCCCGCAATGCGGTCGGCGTACCCGCGCGAGTGGGTCGCGATGATCGAGCGTGCGCAGGCCATGAACGCCCGCGTCTACGTGCCCGGCCATGGCTTCGTGGAGAGCCCGGTAGTCCTGAACGAGGAGCTCGAGACATACCGTCAGGCACTGGTCCGCGTCATCGATGAGGCGACACGGCTGCATTCGGCAGGCGTGCCCGTGGAAACCGCAATCGAGCAGGCCAACTTCGGTCCGCTCGAGAGCTGGTCGCTCCGCTCCAGTCAGGCCACTATCGCGATCCGGCGAGTGTATGCCGAGTTGAACGGCGAGCTGGCCCATCGGAGGTCCAGCGTCGATCCCCTCCTTCTGGGGGTGCAGCAGTGAATCACGGACGGCTGTGATCGAAGGTCTGGCATATGTGAGTGCCGGCAAGGCATTGTACGAAGGATTGGGTGGAAGGCAATGCTGAGAGCCAGGGCCCTGTGCGTGATTCTGCAGCTGGCGACGCTCGGTTGCATGACACCGGGATGCATGGAGCCGCGGGAGCCGGGAGTCGGCCAGACCATCGATGGTGGCATCGCTGCTCTGGTTGCGGTTGGTTCGCCACTCGTATCCATCGGAGTGGTCGACGGGAAGGAACCGTACACGTTGAGCGGAGTATGCGACGCTGCTTGCGGATGGCACCGTCGCGGTTGCCGACTGTCGTAGCGGTGAGCTGCGCTACTTCGACTCCACCGGCAGGTTCGTGAGCCTTGCCGGCGGCAGGGGCGATGGCCCGGGAGAGTTCAGAGTGCTGGGGCGCCTTTTCCACGCGGGCGGCGATTCCCTGGGCGCGGATGACCAGATCGGCGCGAGGCTCACGGTCTTCGAGCCGGATGGCACACCGATTCGAACCCTGACCCGCCCGTGTTGTCCTCCCGGCTCCTGCACATCATCGGTCGACTGGAAGACGGGCGATTCGTGGGCCGTCGTACGGACAGTCGCACGAGCGCTCCGGCAGGATCCAGACACCGGTCGAAGGCGACGCTTCTGATCCTGGATGGTGTGACTGGCGAGCCGATCGATTCCATCGTGTTGCCCGGAATCGACATGCTGGCGCCCCCATCGGCTGCCGGTCCGATGATGCCGCTGCGGCTGAGCCGAAGCGCCGTCTTCGCGGTCGGGTCGCGCTCGATCTTCTATTGTGGACAGGACGGGGCCGGGATCATCGAGTTCGATGGGTCGCTCAACAGGGTAAGCGTCATCGAGCTGTGGGTTCAGGATCCGGTCAAACCCGGCATCCACCCGTTGACGTGGACGGCGTACGAGGATGGCAAGGCGGTGCTGCGCGCGGAGGTCCCGCCGAGGTTCTTCCGGTTCGAGTTCGGCGAGGACTGGGTGCTCGGCGTGTCGTTTGACGAGTTGAACATCGAACGGGTCCAGCTGTGGAGGCTTGCGCCCGGGACATTCCGAGACGGCGGCCTGACGCCGCATGAGGCGGAGCCTCCGACGTTGTCACGATGCGGCGCGTGGCGATCCCGTTGATGATCCGTTTCGCCGGGCCATGTCACTTCGGAGCCTGCATGCTTGCGGGCGTGCTTCTGGCTGCCAGTGCCTGCAGCAATTCCGCGCAGGATGCGGCCGTCACGGTCGAGACAGAGGCTGTCAGTGTGGCTGACAGCGCTGGCATGAGGATAGTTCACAGCGCGAGGCCCCGCTATGAAGGCAACCTGCGCTGGAGGTTGAGCGACGACTGGATCGCCGAGATCGGCGCTGCCGACGACTCGGTGCATGCCCTGTTTGACGTCGCAGGTAGCGTCCGGCTCATGGACGGCCGGATCGTCGTAGCACAGCGAACGGCGCCGATGATCCGCTGGTTTTCCGGAGATGGCGAGTACCTGACCGGCACTGGCCGCCCGGGCCGTGGACCCGGTGAGTACGGCGGGGAGGGTGCACGGATCGCCCGACTGTGGTGGCTTCCCGGAGACTCGGTCGCGACATGGGAGCACGACGACCGGCGGATGCAGGTGTACGGACCACGCGGCGAGTTCGTCCGATCAGTTGCACTCGAGCTGCCGCAGGAGATGTCCGCATTGAGCTACCCGCAGATCGCTGGCCGGTCCGGGCGTGGATTCGTCCTGTTTCTGAGAACTCCACCACGACCGGGCGTGGTCGGCGAGGTACGCCGCGACTCGATGCCGTACCTGCACTATGACAGTACCGGCGGCTTCGACCGGCTCCTGGCAACACTGCCGGGGTTCGTGTCATTCACGACGGATGCGCAATCGCGGGGTGCCGGCAACTTTCCTGCCGCTGTGCCATTGCCGTTCGCACCTGGCCCGGTATCCGACGTCGGCCCGGATGGTTTCCACTATGGATCAGGCGAGTCGTTCGAGATTCGCAGGTACGACACGACGGGCAATCCCGACTTGCTCATCCGGCGCGCTCATGATGTCCGCGATCTGGACAATGTCGCGATCACGCTCTACAAGGAGGAACGACTGTCGTCACTGAGGCCCGGCGCACAGACGGGGCCGTTGCGGCAGGCACTCGATAACGTGCCCTATCCCGAGAGGCTACCGGCGGTCCAGCGTCTGTTTATCGATCGGGACAGGATGGTATGGGTGCAGGAGTACGCGCATCCGGCGGATGCGGAAACCCGCTGGTCGGTGTTCGACCCGACCGGCGTCTGGATCACGGATGTCGTGGTACCGAAAGGTGTCGAGATACTGGACGTGAGCGGCGACCACGTTCTCGTTCTGGTTCGGGATGAATCCGATGTCGAGATCGTGCGCCTTCACACCCTCGACGGACGCACGGACGCCCGAACACGATAGACGGAATCACGTGCAGCAACTGTCCCGAACCTGACCAGTTGGCGCGCGGCAGCACACAACAAAGGACCTGGACCCGGTCAACCCGGAGGCCCGCCGTCCTCGCGTTCACACGCCAGCCGGAGGGACCATTGTCTTCTGCCGCCGAGTGCGGGACAGCCTCAGGGCCGGTGGAATCCCCGGATCGCGGGCGCCCGCACCGGCCCGTGGGGATTCCACAGCTTCTGGGCCGGTGAAATCCCCGGACCGCGGCCGCGGCACTGGCCGGTGGGGATTCCACAGCCGTCAGGGCCGGCGGAGTCCCCGGGTCCACGTCGTGACCGGAACCCTCATGCCTCGGTCCCCGCCTCGGGCCCGTCGAGTTCACGGACTTCGTACTCGATGTCCCAGTCATCGCCTGGATCCCTGCGAATCATCGTCATCTCGATGGCCTCCTGCATGTTATTCCACAACGCGGACACGATCGAACAGGCGCCGGAGCCGTCGATCCGCCCCCGGTCCCATCGGATGTCCGACGTCGATCCCTTACCTTTGCGGGGTGCAGCGCCGTTGCGCTGCCGATTATCATCGATCGACCGGCGAATCCGTGGCGGGCCTTGATCCGGCGCCGCGCGCGCAGGATCCCAGCGATCCGACGGCCGGCGCAGCCGACGAGCCCGGCGGCGGGGCCATCGGACGGGGAGGGTTTCTGGAGGCGGGTATGAGAAGCGAACGACTGGCATCACGGCAACGAATGGAATCACGGCGAGGCTTTCTGCGCGCGCTGGGAGGCGCCGCGCTGGCGCTCGTCGGCTCGGTCGTCGGCGTGGCGGCCGATTGGCGCGATGCCGAACGCGGTCCGGCCCGCAAGGCGACCACGCATCCGGATCCGCGACCGGACGTCGACGGGTCAAACGTCCTCACCGCGGCCGACCTGTCCGGTAACCCCGACCTGATCCCGCTGTTCGAGGGGATCGCGAAGATCCCGCAGATCGCGGACGGCATCGGCTGCGCGTGCGGCTGCGCATCGGACCCGAACATCCGGTCGCTGCTTACGTGCTTCGAGAAGTCGAGTCGGATGGCGCTGTTCTGTGAGATCTGTCAGGCCGAGGGCCGGATGGCCGTACGACTGCACGACAACGGCCGCACGCTCGACCAGATCCGGGCCGCGCTCGACGCGCGCTTCGGCTGATACTGACGAAGACCGAACGACGGGACCCAACAGAGAAATACAATGATATCGAGAAGGCGCACGACTCCGCTTCCGCGGCTGACCGGCGGTACCCGCACGAACACGGTGCGCATCACCCGGGCCGGGCTCCTGCTCACCGGCGCCGTCGCGCTCTTTGCGCTGGTGCCGGGCGATGCAACCGCGCAGATCCGCGCGAGCGAACGCGGAGGCGTGTTCCAGACCGTCGACGGCACTACCTTCCGCATCGAGTACAGCCGGCCCCAGGCCAGGGAGCGCGAGCTGTTCGGTGACATCGTGCCGTGGGGCAAGGTCTGGACCGGGGCGAACTGGGCAACGACCCTCGAGCTCGACAAGGACGTCACCATCAACGGTAACCGGCTGGCCGCCGGCAAGTACTCGGTCTGGTTCGAGGTGCAACCGGAGCAGTGGACCGCGATCCTCGATCCCGAGCCGCGATTGTTTCACATCATGCCGCCCGCCCCGTCCGACGACCAGTTGCGATTCGAGGTTCGGCCCGCGTCGGGTGCGTACGTCGAGGTCCTGACGTGGACGTTCCCGGAGGTCACGCACACGGGAGCCAGGCTTCAACTCGCCTGGGGCGCGACGACCGTAGGTTTCGACATTGGTGTACAGCCGTCACGTCCGCTGGCGACACCACCGGAAATCGCCGAGCGCCACACCGGTGAGTACCGACTCGAGCTCGGTCCGCAGCTCGGCGACCGCGAGGTCTCGTTCGACGTGCGCTACGAGGACGGCAAGCTGATCGCGAAGTGGGAATCGTCGCCCAACCCGCTGCTTGCCGAGCCTTACCTCATCCATCTTGGCGAGGGCATGTTCGTGCCGGGCGAGCGGACCGAGGACGGCGAACTCGTCGACGTGCTCATGGAGCTGATCTTCGAGTTCACGCCGCTCGACGGTCGCAGTACGGGCTTTGAATTGCGCGCGCTCGATGACGAACTCTGGGGCACGGCCACGCGCATTCGATGAGATAGTGGTGTCGTCGCCTCGTCGAGTGCTGATCCGCCCACCGGCAGGACCAGCACAACCGTGTCGCCCGGTTGAACGTTGATCGTCTGGGTCACGGGCCGGGCCGAGCGGCCGACCGGATCCGCCTGGAACCGGAGCGGCACGATTCCCATGGTCATCATCCGCGCGGGAATCGTGAGCCATTCGGTCGTGTGAGCGATGACGCTGCCGAGGCGCGTTCGCGCGCCGCTCGGCTCGATCACGAACACCGACACGTCCAGGTTGCCCCGGTTGTCGACCTCGAGGACCGTCGGCCCGTCCGACGCGACGGCGCGCCGACCGCGCGTCGAGCACGCCGCGACCAGGACGCACGCGAGTACGATTGGAAGAAGGGTCCAGCGCATCCGATCTCCCGCTTCTGGTTCGTTGGAACTCAGCCGAATACGCCCTTGAAGAAGAAGAAGAAGAACGCGGCCAGCGTTGCCCCGATCGGCAGAGTCACCAGCCATGAAGTGACGATGCCGGCCACCACGCGCAGGTCGATCGCGGCTATGCCCCTCGCCAGACCGACACCGAGGACCGCGCCCACAATAATGTGCGTGGTCGAAACCGGCAGGCCAAGCCTCGACGCGATTACGACTGTCGTCGCCGCCGCGATCTCCGCGCAGAAGCCGCGGCTCGGCGTCAGCTCCGTGATCTTCGTGCCGATCGTCTTCATCACACGGTAGCCCATCGTCGACAGGCCGAGGACAATACCGGCGCCACCCAGCACGAGGATCCACAGCGGCAGATCCGACGACTGCGTGACCTGACCCGTGCTGACGATCGATACGACCGCCGCGAGCGGGCCGATACCGTTGGCTACATCGTTCGAGCCGTGCGCGAACGCCATCGAACATGCAGTAAAGACACATAGCGGCGCAAACACACGCTCGACGCCCGCGTAGTGGAAGTCCTTCTCTGCAACGGGGTCCACCTTGATGCGGCGGATCAAGGCACGCCCCGCCAGGCCGATGAGCAGGCCCACCGACAGGGCGATACCCGCTGTCTCCACCGCCGTCAGCTCGATATTGAGGTGACTGAGCCCCTTGAACAGCGTGATCAGCACGATGAGCACGCCCATCATGAATATGTAGACGGGGCCCCAACGCTTCGCGGCCTCCAGCGGTGACTCCGCGTCCAGTATCAGCCGGCGAACACTGAGTGTGAGCCCGAATGCAATCGTCGCGCCCAGCATCGGCGACACGATCCAGCTGGCCACGATGCCGGTGACCTGACCCCAGTCGACGGCATCGAGGCCGACGCCGACGACACCGAATCCAATGAGGGATCCGACGATCGTGTGTGTTGTCGAAACCGGCCAGCCGAAATAGCTGGCGACCATGAGCCACACGCCGGCCGCAAGCAGCGAAGCGAGCATGCCCCAGACCAGGACCTCGGGCGACGGAACCGCGGATGCATCGATGATGCCCTGCCGAATCGTGCCCGTCACGTGACCGCCGGCCACGACTGCGCCAGTGAACTCGAACACTGCGGCAATGAGGATCGCGCGACGAACCGTGATCGCACCCGAACCGACCGATGTGCCCATGGCATTGGCAACATCGTTCGCTCCCACGCCCCAGGTCATGTACAGCCCGAATATGACCGCCAGCGTGACGAAAACGATCGCGTATTCCATGAGAATGGGCCCGACCGGTCAGCGTGCGAGCAGCAGGCGCAGACGATCACCGACATTCTCGGCTTCGTCCGCGACATTGCCGAGCGACCGGATCAGCTGATACCAGAAGACGATCGGCAGAACACCCACGTCGGCCTCCTGGTCCACCAGTGTCCGGACCAGTTCCATGCCGAGCGTATCCGTTTCGCTCTCGATCGCGTCGACCTCCGCTACGATCGTCAGAACGTTGTCCGCTTCCCTGCCGCGGAACCCGGTCTCGATCAGCTCGTCCAGCGCATCGACCGCGGTCCTGCACTTCGTCACCGCGTCCACGATGCGATTGACGAACGGCATGATCTGCGCATCCATCGCCGCCGGCACCCGCAGCTTGCCGATCGCCAGCAGGCTGGCCACGTCCTGAGCCGATCCCGCGATCGCGTCCTGCGTGCTCAGCAGGTCCAGCAGATCACGCCGGCCAACGGGCATCAGAAGCGTCACCGGCAGGCGAGACCGTATCCCGTTCTTGAGTTCGTCCGCTTCGTGCTCCAGGCGGAAGATCTCGTCCTTGTGTTCGAGAACTGCGCCAATGTCGTGGCGCCGAAGCGCTTCGAACAGCGGCGGCAGTTCGAGCACACAGCTCTCGACAACGCGCATGTGCTGCTGGATCGGCCCGAACGGCGATCTGGCGAGCAGTGCCGCCAGCGGATTCGTTGTCTTCATGGGTTCGACTCGTCAGGCACCCGGCGAAGCGTGGTCCGGCCGGCGGAAAAGCTGGGGCTCTGTAACAGGCCTGTCAATGCAACGTCACGACCGCCCCGCCTCAACCTCGCCGACCGGGCCGACCGGCCATGTCAGAGGGATCATCGTGCGACCGATGCGGGTGAAGATGGAAACGCGATCCTGCTTGGCGCTGTAGACGAGGTGGTGGCCGCGGATGCCGCCCAGCTCGAGGACTGCGGTGTCCTCGCCTTCTCTGGGGTTGTGCGACACGATGACCGGCACGCTCTTCTTCGCACCGAATGCCTTCTGAAGCGAACGCACGTCTCGCTTGCCATAACCGCCCGGGTTGCGCGGACTCTGGATCCGGGTCCACGTCAGCTGGTAGGTCAGGCGGGAATAGCGGTGGACGTCGATGAGCTTTTCGCGTGTGATCGCTTCCATCGGCGGGCCGGCGTGACACGCGATGAAACGGCCGCCCGCCACGACGTAGGGCAGCGATGCGTAGAAAGTGCCGAGCAGTGTCGCGTACTCGGCGCCGCGCACTCGCCGGACCGTGTCGCGCCAGAGCCGGCCCTGCGGAATGCCCTCCTTCGTGACATCGGCGGAGAAGCTGTCATGGTTGCCGCGCACGTAGATGAAGCGGCCGCCGAAGCGGGCGATGAAGGCGATGATCGCATCCATCATGATGATCGATGAATCCATTTCACGGAGGTCGGCACCTTCCTCGCGGTGCACGGCGTCGCCAAGCAGAATGAAGGCAGCGCGGCCGTCCACGAGCGCATCGAGGAAGCGGCCCTCACTCATGACGATGAGCAGGTTGTCGAGGTTGGCGTGCAGGTCACCGACGATGACGGGCACGATGTCGTCCGGCAATTCGACGAGACCACCGGGCCGGCCGCTCGAATCGGCCGGTTGCCATGGGGACCGTTCAATGACCGTGATCGCGTCGCGCAGCAATCGGGTCGCTTTCGCGGTGGTGAAGCGCGGCGGGATTCCGCCGAGCATGGTGGCAATCCGCTCGAGGCGGTCGCGGCGATCTCGCTCGAGCCGGAACATCTCGGCCTCGTCGGTGAGCGGGACGACGGCCGTGCCCGTTGCGGACTCGAGATCCGCGACGACGATGGAGTCGCCATCGTTGGCAATCTCGATGCGCGGGAACACACGCTCGTCCGGATCGGCGAGCGGGCCGTTGTCTTTCCGGCCGATGCGGATGGAATCACCCGTGACGATCCGTTGGAAGTCCGATATGCCGGTGAAGTAGGCGTCGGCGTCGATGACGCAAACGGCGTTCGGCCACTCCGATGCGGCGGGCTCCGGCAGTGTCTCGGGATAGATGCGGATCCTCTGGTCACCGGAAGTGATTTCGACAGGCAGGACGGTGCGCGCAACGCGCGCTCGCGTGCCGGCGAGGTGCGCGTGGCGAGTTCGATCAGTGATCTGGTCGCCACCCTCCCGCGTGAACTGTCTGACGTAGTGGTGCAGCCAGGACCGGCCAGCGGTCTTCGCCACGAGGCGGGGTCGTGATGCTTGCGGCTCCGGCCCGGCCACGGCGTCGGCGATCTCGCAGGGCGGCGCGCCGAAGTCGGACCGCACGTAGACTCGCATGCCGCCGCCGTGCAGGAAGCGCGCGACCCGGGCGTAGACCTCGAGCTGCATGCGGACCTGGTCGAGCGTGACGTCCGCGTCGATCAGGTGGCTGCGCCGGTCGGACCGATGCATGCGCGTCTCGAACACCTTGTCCGCGGGGGGCAACAGGAACTCGAGGACGTACTTGCGACGGTGTTTCCACGGATTGCGCCGGCCGCCGAGCGGCGGAAGCTGGATCCGGCCCAACTCGAGGACCGGCCGCTCGGCGTGGTCCAGCCACTCACGCTCGAACATCGTGTACGCCGCGGCATGTCCCTCGAACGGCAGGCCCAGATGGATCTGGCGCGGCCGGAACGCCAGAACGCGGGACCGCCACCAGTTGCGCTGAGTCAGGTCGACGAAGCCCTCTTCCGGCCAGCCGCGGATCTGTGCTACGAGCGTCGTCTTGCCGACTCCCGGCGGTCCGGTGATCACGAGCTGGCGGAAGCTGACGCCTGCGGCGAATGGCACGCCGCGAATCATTTGCAGCTCGGCGACAGGGCGTAGAGGCAGCTCGGGCATGGGCGGCAAGGTGGGCGTCGCGGCCGGGATCGGGCAAGACGGCCCGGTCGGACCACGCAGGCTTGTCGCGTGACTCTCCGTCTGCAGCGGCTTTCCGTTTCTTGACACCTTCTGGACCCGCCCTTCGCACGCACACCGCCGTAATCGCGGTACTCATTGAGGGCACCCTTCGCCGGAGGCCCCAATGTCCGATCGTCGTTCAATGCGGTCCACGATTTTCGCGTCGTTGCTCGTCGCACTGGCCGGCGTGGCCTCGCCGGCGAATGCCGCGGCACAATGGCCGCCGGAGTCCTTCGACAACCTGAAGGTCCTGCCTGCGGACATACCGGTCCGCGAGCTGGTCGACCTCATGGCGGGATTCACCCGCGCGCTGGGTGTGCGCTGCACCTACTGCCACGTGGGTGAAGAGAGCGTTCCGCTCGACCAGTATGACTTTGTGTCGGACGAGAAGCCGACCAAGCGGAAGGCGAGGCAGATGCTCGAGATGGTCGCGCGCATCAACGACGTGGAGCTTGCGGGACTCGAGAGCCGTGCGGAGCCGACCGTCGCCGTCCGTTGCATCACGTGCCATCGCGGGGCGAGCCAGCCGCGCATGCTCCAGGAGGTCCTGACGCACGCGTGGGACGCGGGCGGCATCGATTCAACGCTGGCCTTGTACGCGCGGCTCCGTGAGACCAACTACGGCGGCTTCACGTATGACTTCGGCGAGGTCCCGCTGGTCGATGTGGCGGGCACTCTGGCGGGGCGTGGCGCCGGCCCTGACGCGATCCGGCTGCTCGAACTCAACGTCGAGATGAACCCGGCATCGGCGTTCGCGCACAACTCGCTCGGCCAGGCGCTGGCCAGGGCGGGCAATGTCGACGACGCGATACGCGCATTCGAACGGTCGCTCGCGATCGATCCCGGCAACTCGACCGCGACCGCGTTGCTTCGTCAGCTGAGAGGCGGATTCTCCCCTGTCGCGAGGCGGTAGCCCGCTTTCCGGACCGTGATCAGGTGGCGAGGATTCGATGCATCGTTTTCAAGCTTGCCGCGCAGCAGCGCGACGTGCGCGTCGACCGTGCGTGTCGGTACCGGCCGCTTGTGGCCCCATACCTCGCGCAACAGTGCGTTGCGATGCACGACCGCGCCGTGGCTCCGCAGCAGGTGCAGCAACAGGTCGAACTCCTTTGGACTGAGCATTACCGGTACGCCATCGCGCGTGCATGATCGCGTCGCGACATCGACTTCGACGGCACCGAACGTGTAGCGTTCGCGCTCGCGTTGGTCGACGCGGCTCGAAGCGGGGCGCTTGAGCATCGCGTCGACGCGCGCGATCAGTTCGAGCACGCCGATCGGTTTCACAGCGTAGTTGTCGGCGCCCAGCCGGAAGCCCTGCACCTTGTCGACGTCCTCGCCTTTCGCGCTCAGAATGAGAACGGGCATGTCGTGGCCTTCGGAACGCAGCGCGCGCAGCACCTGGAACCCGCTCAGTCCTGGCAGCATGAGATCGAGGATGACGAGGTCGGAGCCGTCGTGTCGCACACGCTCGAGGCCCGATTCACCGTCCGCCGCTACGGCAACTGTGTGTCCTTCGAGTTCGAGGCTCCGTCGGAACCCGAGCGCCAGGTCGGCGTTGTCCTCGATCAGCAGAATCCGTGCGCTCAATCGTCGCTCGCGGGCAGAGTCACGACGAAACGGGCGCCGCCGCCCGGCGCATCGTCGACGTTCACCGAACCGTTCATTCGCTCGACCAGATCGCGCACGATGGCCAGACCCATGCCGCTGCCCGCGATCGCGCCGCGGTCATCACGGTCGAGCCGGCTGAAATCCGTCCAGATGCGGGCACGGTCGGCGGCGGGAACACCCGGGCCGCTGTCGTCGACAGTCAGCGTAGTGGAGCCGGCCGCCTGGCCCACGGTTACGGTCACAGTCTGACCGGCCGGCCCGTACTTGACGGCGTTGTCGAGCAGGTTGACCAGGATCCTGCGCACAGCGCTCTCGTCGGCCATTGCGAGGGCCGGTCCGTCCACGACGATGCGGATCGACGCGTTGCTCGTTCGCGCGAGCGGATCGAACGCGGCGATGGTTTCGCGCACGAGCGCTTCCAGATCGACGCTGTGGCGCGTCAGTGCCTGGCCGCCGCGCGAGGATCGTGCGAAGGCAAGCACGTTCTCGACGAGCTGGATCAGGCGCCTGGTCTCACGCTCGATCACCTCGACGGAGTAGCGGCGCTCGTCGGCCGACTCGAGCTTCTCCATGCGCAGCAGCTCGGCAAACATGAGGATCTGCTGGAGCGGCGTGCGCAGTTCGTGCGACACGTTCGATATGAAGCGCTCGCGAGTCCGCATCAGCTCGTGCTGCCGCCGGATCTGCAGCACCGCGAGACCTCCGGACACGACGATCAGCAGGGCCAGCAGCAACGCCATCGGCGCGCCGCCGTACGGTACGCCGCCGACGACGAGCCGCTCCGCCACGGCGGGCCTGATCTCGACAACCAGCTCGAGGTTCCCGAGCTGGGGCATTGGCCCGGTCGAACCGAAGACCGTGGATGCCCATGCAAGCGGCGATTCATGGACGACGTGGTCGTGCGGATCACGAACGTACAGCGTGAGCAGCGAGTCGGGCGGCAGCCCTCCGGTCAGGCTTGGTGGCAACGCGGTCGTTGATGCGGCCACAAGCGCGAACACGGATGCCCCGTCGATCTCGAGGCAGCTCGTCTTCGAGTACGCGGCTATCGCGGCTCCGGCCCCGTCGCGCAGGACCGTGTAGGCCAGGATTGGCAGACCGTGCCGGTCCCCGAATACGTGTGCGAACGACCAGCCCGGCCGGTACGCGGCCGCTTCGACCACCAGCGTGTCCGCCAGCCAGCGGGCGGCCGCGTCCGGAAGCGCCGCACCCGCGATCGTCAACGCACCATTACGCAAATCCAGCCGCGCGAACGTCGGTTCCGGGACGCCGGACGGAGCACATCTCTGCAGTTCGAATCGATCTCGTCCGATCAGAGTGGGATCCGGAAGCGGATCACCGGAACTCGAATCCCATGCGCGCAGCGGACCGAATGCGTAGAGCAGCCGGCGCTCGATCTCCTGCTGCGCCGCATTGCCGACTATGAACGCGGCGAAGTCAGCGAAGTCGGTGACGGTACGTCGCGCGGCATCTCGCCTTGCGCGGGTCGCATTGAACGCGAGGTATGCGAGGGCCATCGCGAACGCGAGCGCCAGCAGCAGAGGCGAGACAACCCGGACCGTGCGGGCGGTGGTACGACCGCCTTCGCGTTTCATGAACCGCACGGTACGCCGCGGTCGCGCGGTGTCGCAAGCTGCCGGGCCGGCGCTCGGGGTTTCACGCTGGGGACGCCGGGGGAGCGGACGCGGGGACGGATTACTTGTTATTGAACTCACAGCGGAGCACGGGTCGACTCGCACTCGCGCCCCGGGATCGCCGCCAGGCGTTACGAAGCCATGTTGAAGTCGACTGACCCCCGGCCGATCCTGAACTGAACACCCGGACCACGCCAGGACCAGAAGAGCCCCTCAAAAAAAATCCCCGGCTGCCTGCCCGAAGTCGGCGTCATCAGGTGGCTGAAGAGCAGGCAGCGTCCTCCGCCCCCACCGCGTCCCCGCGCGAAACAGTCTGTTCCTCCGCTCGCGCAGGACCGCTCGCGACTCGCGCGGCCCGCCCCCGACTCCCTACTATCAGACAAGTGCGGCGACGACATATCCGTAACCCGAACCCGGACCAATGAGCAACCGCATTGTGCGCGTGGACACGAGTCATGGACAGTTCCGCATCGAGCTGTTCGAGGACCGCGCTCCACGGACGACGAAGAACTTTCTCGAGCTGGTCGGCAGCAACTTTTACGATGGCCTGACCTTCCATCGCGTTATCGCCGGG
The DNA here is from genome assembly GCA_035513345.1 of Longimicrobiales bacterium. Classification (GTDB taxonomy): domain Bacteria; phylum Gemmatimonadota; class Gemmatimonadetes; order Longimicrobiales; family RSA9; genus DATKCF01. The sequence continues at coordinate 30,040 of DATKCF010000066.1, read as the reverse complement.
TTCGTGATCCAGACTGGCGACCCCACCGGTTCCGGCCGTGGCGACGCCGGCTACACGATTCGCGACGAAATCCACTTCGCGCTGAAGCACCGCGGCGAGGGCGTGGTCTCGATGGCCAGCAGCGGACCAGACACCGGCGGATCGCAGTTCTTCATCACCCTCGACACAGCAGCCCATCTCGATGGCAAGCACTCGATCTTCGGGCGCGTAATCAGCGGGATGAACGTCGTCCGTGAGATCGGCCGCCTCAAGACGAACGCCTGGGACCGCCCGCTCCAGCCGGTCACGATCACGACGATGACGGTCGAAGCCGACGCGCCGGAGTAGAGACCGGCCGCCTCTTCGTCGCCCCCCGGTACGAGAGCCGCAGCCCCGTTTTCGGTCCCCGTCTTGCTCCTTACCGGCACGTGTGGAACCCGGACGAGATCGTCTGTGTCCGCCGACACCCTGGACGGAGACGGCTCGATGCCGTTCACCATATTGCTGCTATTGCGGTTACGGTACTCGCGCGAGTACTGCATGCCGGAGGTTTCCGCCCGACGCGGCAGAAATTGCCGGTCGCGGAACGCTACGCATTTTGCGAAGTGCCCGGGCCGGGTGCGCGGCCGGGGCGGATTTACGCTCATCGAACTCCTGCTTGCCCTGACCCTCGCCTCCCTGCTTGCCAGCATCGCCACGCCGAGGCTCCACGCCACGGTCAACATGGCCCGGACCGGCCGCGCAATCGCGGAGATCCGGCTGCTCCAGACCGAGATCACCGAACGCTCCATGACCTCCGGGCTCCCGGCGACGCTCGCCGAGATCGGCCGTGCAGGCATGGTCGACCCGTGGGGACGACCGTACGTCTACAACCCGTTCCCGCCCTGCTCCGGCAGTAGTGGTGGCGGCGGAGGAGGGGGAGGAGGAGGCGGCGGCGGCAGCTGTTCAACGCCTCCGCCGGACGCAAGGATGGACCGCTTCCTGGTGCCCATCAACTCGGACTACGACCTCTACAGCGTGGGCCCTGACGGCAGTTCAATGGCGGCGCTGACGGCCAACGTGAGCAAGGACGACATCATTCGCGCCAACGATGGCGGATTCATCGGCGTAGCGGCGAACTACTGATGTCGCGGATGCGCGGGCTGGGCCTGGACGGAACGTTTCTTCGGACGGTCGTCGGCCGGCGCATCCTGGGGCTGTTCTTCCTGTGCGCGCTGATTCCGACAACGCTTCTGGCGATCGTCTCGTACAACCAGGTCACCGGTCAGATGGACGCCCACGCGAATGCATCGCTGAGGCAGGGCGCGAAGTCTGCGGGCCTCGGTCTCCTGCGTCGTCTGGACATGGCCGAAATCAGGCTCTCGCTCGTCGCGATGCAGGCCGCGGGCTCGACCGAGCCCTCGCCCGATAACGTGTTCCGCCAGATCGCCATCGTGGCTGGTGACAGTGTACGCGTATTCGGCGAGAATGCACGGGCGGCCTTTCCTGTGCCGGACCTGTCGGCGGCCGCGATCACGCATCTCGATCGCGGGCGGGTCGTGTTCGTCATCGATTCGGTCGACACGTACGCCGATCGCACGCTTCTCGGAATCAGACTTGCGGGCTTCGGCGATCGTACCGTCTGGGGCGTCCTCGACACCGGATTCCTGTGGGGCGGAACGACGATCGATGATCTACCGGCGGGCATGGAGGCCTGTATCTTCGCCGATGGTATGGAAGCCGTTCATTGTCCGATCGCCGGCGAACGCAGGCTGATCGAATCGCTCGCGGGCAGACCGCCGGCGGGCAATGGGCCGCGTCTGGATTGGACGGATGGGGTCGGAACCGATCACGTGGCGGCATCGTGGTCGGTGTTCCTGAAGGCGCGCTACGAGCACTCGGCGCTGTTCGTAGTGGCGACACAGCCCAGAGCGGACCTGATGGCGGCCCAGACCGTGTTCCGTTCCGCGTTCCTGAAGATCGTGATGATCGCGCTCGTGGTCGTGCTGCTGCTCAGTAACGTGCAGATCCGCCGCAGCCTCCAGCCACTCCAGGCGCTCAGGAAAGGAACACAGAAGTTGACGGAGGGCGATCTCGGCGTACAGATCGACGTGCAGAGCACGGACGAGTTCGGCGAACTGGCTGAATCGTTCAACACGATGTCGCAACGCATGGGGCGCCAGTTCCGCGAGCTGGAGGCCCTTCACGATGTCGACCTCGCGGTCATCTCGTCGCTCGATCGCGCAACGATCATAGACACGGTCGTCGCTCATGCGAATGTCGCCGTATCGGCCGAATCCGTCACGCTCACGCTGCTCGACTCGCCGGGCGCACGGACGGGCCGGACCTGGGTAGGCGAAAACGGCCAGCGGTCATCGTTCACGGCACGATTCTCGGAATCCGAGATCCACGCGATCAGCAGTTCGCCGGCCGGTCTGGCCATCCGCGATCCCGCGATGGTGCGACGGATCGCACTCGCCGGCAGCGCGGCGCTCATCACGGGCTGGACGATCCTGCCGATCTTTCACCGCGGCTCGCTGATCGCGATGCTCGGCGTCGGTCACTCGGCCCCGGTCCTCAGCAGCGAAGACACGGCTCGCGCAACCCGCCTCGCGCACAAGGTCGCAGTCGCCTTGGGAAACACGGCGTTGCTCGAGGAACTCGACTCACTGAGCTGGGGAGCGATGACGGCGTTCGCCCGCGCCATCGACGCCAAGTCGCGCTGGACCGCCGGCCATTCCGAACGCGTTGCCTCGGTTTCAGTCGACATCGCACGCCAGATGGGCATGTCGACCCGCGACATCGAAATGATCCGCCGGGGCGCCATCCTGCACGACATCGGCAAGATCGGAGTCAGGGCCGGGATCCTCGACAAGCCGGGCAAGCTCACCGATGAGGAGATGGACGCAATGCGGGAGCACCCCCGCATCGGCGCGCGTATCCTCGAACCGATCCCGCAGTTCTCGGACATCCTCCCGATCGTCCTCTATCACCACGAGCGAATGGATGGCTCCGGCTATCCGGAAGGTCTCGCGGGTGATGCCCTGCCGCGTCTTGCCCGTATCGTGTCCGTCGCCGATGTCTACGACGCGCTCGGCAGCGACAGGCCGTACCGGGCCGGCATGGACCACGAGAAGGTGTACCGTATCATTCGCGAGGATTCGGGCATCGGCTTCGATCCCGAAGTCGTCGATGCGCTGTTCGCCATGCTGGCGAATCAGCTCGTGCGCCCGTCGCGCATTAATCAGGAACTCGAGGTGGCCGTATGACGAAGGTACCGCTGACAGCGCTCGCCTGCGCTCTTCTCGTGCTGTCGACTTTCGCCTGTGCGGAGAGTGTCGTGCCGGACCGCCTGATCGGCACCTGGTCCACCGACGTGGAGAGTCATGCGGATCGCCGATTCCGCATCACTCCTGACAGTCTGTTCCTCGAAACTGCGCCGGGCGTGATGCAGGCATACCGCATCACCGCCGTGCAACACTACGGCGGGACTGGCGAGCGCGCGATCCGCATCGACTACGAACGGCAGGGACTGGACAACACGTTGCGCCTCCAGCTCGATGCCGACTCCGCTTTGGTCCGGCTGACCAGCCGGCCCTCGATGGTCTGGCGATTGACTGGCGAGGACGGGCCCTGACTCAGCGCATGCTTCGCAACAGGTCCAGAAACGCGTCGCCGTAGCGCTCCAGCTTCGCGGGGCCGACACCCGGCACGTCGAGCAGTTCTGAAGCCGTCATCGGCAAACGGTCCGCCATGGCGCGCAGCGTGCCATCGTTGAACACGATGTACGCTGGCACGCTCTGCGCATCTGCGAGTTGCTTGCGGAGCGCACGCAGTTCCTCGAAGACTTCATTGGAGGCGACGCCCGCTCGACCACGATCCGGCACCATCGCCCGTTCGACGGCGGTCGCCGCCTTCGCTCGCCGACCTCGCATCATGCCGTCGGCGGCCAGTGACTCCGCCGTGATGCCGCTGCATGTGTCACAGGACGCCTCGCACGGTGCCATTTCCTCATCGAAATGTCCGAGGATCGCCCGGTGCCGGCATCCGCCGTCCTCGACCATGCGGAACAACGCGGTCGTGGCCTGCCGTTTCGTCCGCTGCTGGACCGGGTCGGCAATGTCGCTCAGGAACCGTTCGTGCAGCTTCACATCCGCCCATGAGTAGAACAGGAAACAGTCGCTCGACAGACCATCGCGACCCGCCCGGCCCATCTCCTGGTACCATGACTCGACATCCTTCGGCATGTCGCGATGTATGACGAACCGCACATTCGATTTGTCGATGCCCATGCCGAACGCGATCGTCGCTACGATCACGTCGACGTCATCACGAGCGAACGCATCCTGATTGGCCGCTCGCTCCGAGTCCGGCAGGCCCGCATGATACGGCGAGGCGCGGACCCCTTTCCTGCACAGCCAGTCGGTCGTCTGCTCGACGGTCCGGCGCGACAGGCAGTACACGATGCCGCTCTGGCCTTCCCTGGCCCGGATCAGGCCGAGTATCTCGGCTCGCGTGTCGCCACTGCCCTTCTTGCGGCAGTAGACATGGAGGTTCGACCGGAAGAACGAGCCCTTGTATCCGCTGGGCTTGACCATCCCGAGCTGGCTGATGATGTCGCGCGCGACGCGACGCGTCGCCGTGGCGGTCAGTGCGAGGACGGGGACGCGGTCGAGGTCGGATGTGAGACCGCGCAGGCGCCGGTAGGACGGCCGGAAGTCGTGACCCCACTGTGAGATGCAGTGCGCTTCGTCGACCACGACGAGTGACAGCGGCCAGGATCGGACCTGCCCGCGTAGCGCGCCGTCGAGCGCTTCGGGCGCAAGGTAGACGACTTCGTAGCGGCCGGCCTTGAGGTCGGCAAGCCGGCGTCGTCGTTCGGCGAACTCGAGCGTCGAGTTGATCGAGACCGCACGGTACCCGACCGCGCACAGCGCATCGACCTGGTCCTTCATAAGCGAGATCAGCGGCGACACGACGAGCACGGTGCCGCGCAGGATCTTCGCGGGCACCTGGAACGTCAACGACTTGCCCGCTCCCGTCGGCATGACCGCGATGCAGTCGCGTCCCTCGAGAACGGCCTCGATCACTTCGAGCTGGCCGGGCCGAAAGGAATCGTAGCCGAAGACGGATCGCAGAACATCGTGCGGCGAAGCCGGCGTCGGCCTGTCGCCTGATGTGAACATCGACTGCTGGGTCATTGCGGCGGTGTCAGCGGTTCGGGTGCGATGGCTGCCGCCCGTGCTCGCCGTTCAGCGGGTCGGCGCGTGATGCTTGTTGCTCGTCTGCGCGAAATGTACCTTGCGGTTGCTTCGTTGTGCCCATGTTCAACCGTTGCTGACCGGACCAGCCATCGCATGACCGTCGTTTTTCTCAGCTACAGTCATGACAGTGACGAGCACAGCGAGCGCGTTCGCGGTCTCGCCGAACGGCTCCGCCAGGTGGAGGGTCTGAGCGTTCGCATCGACCGGGACTGCTGGCCCGGCGGGCCCGACGAAGGCTGGCCGAGCTGGTCCGAACGACAGGTCCGCGAAGCCGACCGCGTCCTCGTCGTCTGCACCGAAACCTGGGCCCGCCGGTACGACGGCGATGATGACGATGTCGACCGCGGCCACGGAACGGTCGCGGAAGCGCGCGCGATCCGCCAGTTCCTCTACGCCAGCAAAGGCGTCAACGCGCGATTCCGTGTCGTACTCTTCGATGAGGCCGATGCCGCTCACGTGCCCGTCCAGCTCGGCGGCTACCACCGCTTCGTCGCAAGCGACGCCGCCCAGTACGCCCAGATGGTTGCATGGCTCGCCGGGGCCGTGCCGGACTCGCCCGGCCGGGCACCGCCGGATTTCGCATGGCCCGAACCCGACCCTGCCTATCCCTGGACGCTCGCGGACCGGAAGAACGAGTCCGCGCTCATGCGCGATGCGCTCAGCGGGCGGTCACCCAGGCGGATTTTCCTGTTCGAGGGCGGCACGAACACGGGCAAGACCGCGTTGCTCGGACGTATCGCTGCATACGCAGGTCACATCGGCGTGGCGTGGGCCCGCTTCGATTTCAAGGGAACGCTGCCGCTCGAGGACCTGTTCGGCACGCTCAAGCTCGACCTCGGCCGCGACATCCTGCCCGCGACGCACAGAGCGGCCGGGGCACGGCCATCCAACGAACTGCTGTCCGACCTCCAGGACGCAACTTCGCCGGTCCTCCTGATCTTCGATACCTACGAGCAGGCATCGGAGGATTCACGCCGATGGATCGAGGGCCGGTTGCTGTCGCGTGTCGACCGCGTGCCCGGCCTCGTTGTCGTCATTGGCGGCCAGAAGCTGCCCGACTACGGCAAGTACCCATGGCAGTCGGTGGCAGAGATCCGCAGGATGAGCCCGATCGACAATCAGGACGACTGGATCGAATACAGCGCCAGCGAGTTTGGCAGCGCCGATGTCCCCCGCCAGCACGTCCAGGCCTTCATCGACGGCACCAACGGCAACCCGGGCATGATCCGGGCGCTCATCGAGAACACCGTCAACCGCCTCAGGGCCGGGAACCCGTGAAGACGGCCGATCGGAACGGTTCGCTCTCGACGGACATCGCCGAGATTCACCGCCGGCTGGAAGCGGCGCAGGGCGACACGCAGGAACTCGCGCTCATCACGCTCGACTTCGTCCTTGCGGACCAGGATCCCGGGTTGCGCGATGCGATCGAGGCCGCCGCGGTGCCGCACTGGTTCGACGCCCGCATCCTGGGTGCGCTGCTCGGTATCGAAGCTGCCGAAGGCGAGGCGCTTGTCGGTGAGCTGGCCCGGCTGACCGCCGTCGAGCCGTTCCAGGCACATTCCGGTTGGAACGTGCACGAGGCCACGCGGCTCGGGCTTCGCCGGCGACTCGCTCGCGAGCAGCCGGACCGTTTCGCGGACCTGTCGACTCGCGCGATGTCAGCGTTCGAGGGCGACCAGCCGGCCGACAGGATCGAGCGGATCTATCACCACCTGCTGGTGACGCCGGGCGACGCCGGCCGCGAACTGGCCAGACTCTGGCTGGAATGGGACCGGGCCAGCCTGGTCGAGCCGCTCGACGCATTGGGCACCGTTCTGTCCGAGTTGCTGCGCACCGATTACCTCGCCCCCATCGCCCGGGCGAGGGCTCTGCTCTGCCTCGGCTGGATCCGTATCGGCAGGCTGTCGATCGGCGAGATCGAAGTGATAGCGGACGAATCCGCCGCGCTCCTGCGCGAGCTCGGCGATGACGAGGGCCTGGCAGACGCACTCCACATGAAAGCCCGCGCCCTCGTGAACCGCGGCAGCCTCGAGTCGGCAGGCGAACTGTTCGAGTCGGTGCGTCGCATTCTCGAGCGGCTGCTCGAGGGACGGCCGGGCGACACGGCGCTTCTCAGCGATCTGGCCAATGTTCGCGCGGATCTCGGCGCCCTCTGGCGCACCCGCGGCCGGTTCCCCGAGGCGGAAGCCGACCTCGTCGCAGGCCTCGATCTCCGCCGCGAACTGGCAGCCGCCGAGCCGGCCTCGACGCGCTGGCAGTACGAACTCGCTGTCTCGCGCGTCCAGATCGGCCAGCACCTGACCGACGTCGATGACCTCGATGGCGCGCTTCGCGAACTCGACGAGGCGATCGGCATCTTCGACCGGTTGCTGACCGATCAGCCCGACAGCCCCGACTGGCAGCGCGAGCAGGCCGTCGCGCACAACGCGGCCGGGATCGCCCTGCGCGCCCGTGGCGACCTTGCCGGCTCAGCGCGCCACCTGGAAGCGAGTCGCCGCATCGTCGAGCAACTCACGCAGGTCGACCCCGAACACATGTCGTGGCGTCTCGATCTGCAGGTCTCCCACGCTCTGCTCGGCTCGCTGCTCGCCGTGCAGGGCCGCGTCGACGCCGCAGCCGAGCATTACAGAACCAGCCTCCAGATCGCGCAGGAACTGGTCGCAATCGATCCTGACAACGCGGGCTGGTGGGACAACCTGGCGTCGGCCCACAGCGACCTCGGCGATGCGTACCGCGACCTCGGTCGGCTCGAGGATGCGCTCAAGCACAACCGCGCTTCACGCGCGATTGCGTTCGACCTCGTAGACCGCGAGCCAGCCGTCGGAAGCCGGCGAGCCAACCTCGCAACAGCCTGTGGCTTGGTCGGCTACACGCTCAGAAGCATCGGCCGCCTCGATGAAGCGCTCAGCGAATACGGCATCGCGCTGGCCACGATGCAGGAACTTACCGATCAGGAACCGGAGAACGTCAACTGGCAGAGCCAGCTCGCGTCCCTCCATCAGTCGGTCGGCGGCGTTCTCGATCTTCAGGGCAGGCCGGACGACGCGTTGCGCGAGTACGAAACCAGCCGCGCAGTCACCGAGCGGCTGGCCGAACGCAACCCGGGCAACTCCACGTGGCAGATGGGACTCGCCATCTCGAACGGACTGCTGGGTCGCATCCACAAGGACCAGGGCCGCCTGTTCGAGGCTTTGCAACACTATCGCGATGCAAAGGAGGTCATCGAGAAGCTGGCGACCAGCAGTCCCGACAACACGAGCTGGCAACGGCAGCTGTCGATAGCGCACGGTGATCTGGGCCTGATCACAATGAAGTTCGTCGCCATCGCCCGGTCCGGTGAGGTTGAAGGCCTGCCCGAACCGGAACAACTGCTGGACATCGCGTTCAGCGAGTTCGGTGCCGCCAGCGAGATCATGGACCGCCTGACCCGGCTGGACCCGGACAACACGTCGTGGCGACAGGCGCTCGCCTCCTGCCTGAACGATATGGGCGAGGCGTTCTCGAGCCTGGCGGACCGGATCGACCAGAAGGGTGGACTGGAAGGTCTGCCGCCGGCCGCCATCGTTCGCGAGAAGGCACTCGAGCAGTATCGCACGAGCCGGGCGATCATGGCCGCGCTGTGTCAGCTGGATCCGGCGAATACCGGGTGGCAGCGCCTCCTGTCGATCGCGCACTATCGCACCGGTCACGTCCTCCGGGACATGGGCCTCATGCGCGAGGCGCTCCAGGAGTACGAAGCCGACCTCGCCATTGCGGAACGGCTGGCTGCACTTGATCCGACCAATGCGCGCTGGAGGAACGACCTCGAAACCACACGTGACGCCATCGCGGATTTCCGGAAGTCGATCGACGTCGACAGCTTCATGGGCGAAGGCCGCGCGTACGGTCGGGAAAAGGCATCCGAGAACGGCGACGCGACCGCCACCTGATCCCGCTACGCGCGGATACACGCCTCGCCCGCATGCGTCAGTTCCTGAGCCTCGCCACCACACGATCGCCCATGTCGGATGTCGAGATCCCGCTGCGCGCATCCGCCGACTTCACTTCGCCGCTCCGCAGGAGGTCGGCGACCGCATCATCGATACGCTGCGCCGCCCTTGTCTCGCCCAGATAGTCGAGCATCATCGCGACCGCGTTGATCGCACCCAGCGGACACGCAACGTTGCGGCCCGCGTGCTTCGGCGCACTTCCGTGGATCGGCTCGAACATCGACGTCCTGCCCGGATGGATGTTGCCCGAAGCGGCAATGCCCATTCCACCCTGCAGCATCGCGCCGAGGTCGGTGATGATGTCACCGAACAGATTTGTCGTTACAATGACGTCGAACCACTCGGGGTTCTTGATCATCCACATGCAGCACGCGTCGACGTACGCGTGGTCCTGCTCCACAGTGGGGAACTCCTGGCCGACTTGCGCGAAGGCGCGCGTCCAGATGTCGTGCGGCCGGATCGCGTTCGCCTTGTCGACCAGCGTGACCTTCGGACCGCGCGCGTTCGCCCGTTTCACGGCCAGCTCGTACGCGTAGCGTGACGCGCGCTCACAGCCCTTCCACGTGTACACGCCGTTGACCAGCGCGACCTCGTCAGGCGTACCCTTCTTCAGGTGCCCGCCGATCTGCGAGTACATGCCTTCGGTATTCTCGCGCACGACCACGAAATCGATGTCCGCGGGTGTCTTCCCCTTCAGCGGACAGAGGTGCTCGGAGTACAGCCGGATCGGCCGCAGGTTGACATACAGGTCCAGGCCGAAGCGCAGGCCGAGGATCACGGACCGTTCGACCAGGCCCGGCTCGACGTCAGGATGGCCGATCGCGCCGAGCAGAACCGCGTCGAGCGTGCGCCACTCGTCGATCACCGAGGATGGCACCAGTTCCTTCGTTTTCAGGTAGTATTCGCCGCTGTATGGATAGTCGACGCGCACGTAGCCGAACGATTCCGTCTCCGCCACAGCCTCGAGGACCTTGAGCGCCTCCGCCGTCACCTCCAGCCCGATGCCGTCGCCCGGGATCACACCAATGTCGTAGGTTGCCATCTCGTCCGCCTGCCGGTCGCTCGTGGTCCGATGTCTGGTTCGGGGGCCGTGCCGGGACCCCGGCCGCCCTCGCGGCCGCACGACCGCGCATCGCGGACAGTATCAGCATCCAGACCAAGAGGCTACGGAACCGTGGATCATCCTCTGCTCTATCTCGCTACGGGCGTGGCCGGTGGCATACTGATCGGCTGGCTGCTGGCCCGCCTCTCACGCCTGAGCCATACCCGCGCCGCCAGGCGGGATGCGGTCCGCCGCAGTGCGGCCGTGACCGCCGGCAAGGTCTTCGAGCAGCTCGTTCCCTGGCTGCCGGATTTCACGTGGGATCCGCGTGATGCCCGCTTCCTCGGCTCGCCCATCGACTTCGTAGTGTTCGACGGCCTGTCCACCGGGGAGGTTCGCCGCGTCATCTTCGTCGAAGTGAAGTCCGGCGACGCAGACCTCAGCACGCGCGAGCGGCGTGTCCGGGATGCCGTTCGAAGCGGGAGAGTCGAATGGGCCGAGCACCGTGTCGCCCTCGATCGTTGATGGCCCGCTGGCCGCGTCGTAGCTTTCGCCCCGGGGCGAAACGACACCACTCCAGCGCAGGACCGACGCATGGCGATCCGCGTCTTCGTGACAGGCGGCACGTTCGACAAGGAGTACGACGAGGTGCGCGGCACCCTCTTCTTCAAGAACACGCACCTGTCGGAGATGTTGCGCCTGGGCCGCTGCCGCCTCGACGTGTCCGTCCGGACGCTGATGATGATCGACAGTCTCGAGATGACCGATGAAGACCGCGCCACCGTCGTCGACCACTGCCGCCGCTGCGAGGAGCCGCAGATCGTCGTCACCCACGGCACCGACACGATGGTGAAAACTGCGGAATCACTCGCGACGGGCGTTTCCGGCAAGACCATAGTGCTGACGGGTGCGATGATCCCGTTCGCGTTCGGAAGCTCGGACGGCCTGTTCAACCTCGGTAGTGCACTGTCGTTCGTGCAGGTCCTGCCCGCCGGCGTCTACGTCGCCATGAACGGACGGTGGTTCGCGTGGAACGACGTGCGCAAGAACCGGGATACCGGTGTGTTCGAGACGCTGCCGGGCGGAACGCGTGCGTGAGCGCGCCCGGCTGCGCGTTGCGGCACGGCTCTGGCGCTTACTCGACGCGCATCGCGACTACCGGCTCGACCGCCGATGCCCGCCGTGCAGGCAGCAGAATGGCGACTGCGCCCGTTCCTGACAGCAGTGCGGTAACACCGAACCAGGTGAAGGCGTCGAGTGGACTGACACCGTAGAGCAGGCCGCCCAGCAGCCGCGTCAGAGCGAACCCGCCGAACAGTCCGATGCCTACACCGGCAACGACTAGCGCCATGCCCTGCCGCATCACGAACTGCAGCGTCCGTTGCGGCGTGCTGCCCAGGGCGGAACGGATCCCGATCTCGCGTGTTCGCTGCGCCACCACGTAGCTCATCACGCCATACAATCCGGCGATCGACAACAGCAGTGCAACGCCCGCGAAGATGCCGAGCAACGTCAGGTAGAACCGTGGTCGGCCGACTGATGCGCCGATGACCTCCGTCATTGGCCGGACCTGGTTCACCGCCGCGTTCGGATCGACAGAACGTATCGCGTTCGTGATCGGCGCAACCAGTCGCACCGCATCGCCCGGCGCACGGACCAGAATCGGGAACGATGTCGAACGGCGCTGCGACTGGCTGTATCCGTAGTAGACTCCCCCCTGCGGATCGCGGTCCGGTCCCATGTTGCGCGTGTTCGATACGACACCGACGATCGTCGCGAACACCGTGTCGGACAGGTGGAACCGCCTGCCGATCGGATCCTCGCCCCGGAAATCCCGATCCACGAGCGCCTGGTTGACCACTACGACGATGGGTGCGGCCTCCGTGTCGCGCTCGTCCATGAGACGACCGCGCAACAGTTGCAGACCCAACGTCGAAAAGTAGCTCGCCGTAGCCGTGCGTGTTTCCGTCAGCGGCAACTGCGTCCGCTGCTCGACCGCCTGACCCTCGTATCGAATATTGAAGTTCCAGCCCCAGTTGTCGTACGGAATCAGGTTCACCGAGCCCGCGTCCTCGACTCCCGCCACGCCGCGCACCGCCTCGAGCACCGGCGCCAGAAAAGCATCTGCCGCCGACCGGTCTTCGTACCGGTCCGGCGGGACGCTCACGGTGAATGCCAGCAACGGCTCGGGATCAAAACCCGGATCCTGTCCGACAAGCCGCTCGAAACCACGCAGCACCAGCCCCGCGCCCAGCAGCAGGACGAGCGACAGTCCGACTTCGACCGCCACGATCGTGCGCAGAAACCGCTGCTGCCTGCGACTCGTGCCACCCCGCGCACCCGATCGCAGCGCTTCATGAGGATCGCTGCGGCTGGCCTGCCATGCCGGCGCCACAGCGCAAACAAGGGCTACCGTCACCGCAATCGCAAGCGCAACCACGAGCACCGCCCAGTCCACGCTCAGGTTCGCCAGTTGCGGCAGCTGCCCGGGAACCATCACGCGGATCACACGAACACCTGTCCCCGCCAGAGCCAGCCCGCCAGCCGTGCCGACCATCGTCAACACGACCGCTTCAACCAGCGCAGGCCGGATCACTTTCCAACGACCCGCGCCCAGCACTGCCCGCACCGCGATCTCACGTCGCCTCGAAACACCTCGCGCAAGCAGCAGACTCGCAACGTTCGCAGCCGCTATCATCAGCACGAAACCCACCGCCCCGAGCAACAGCAGCAGCGGACCGCGTACGAAACGTGTCGACTCCTGACGCATCGGCACTACCCGCAACTGCTCGCCCTCCAGATCCGGGTTCGCCTCGATTATGCCCGCCATCACCTGCTTCAATTCCGCATCCGCCGACGCAACCGTCACTCCGTCCCGAAGTCGACCCATCAGCAGCAGATAGTTGTTGCCCCGCGTCGTCGCCTCCGTTGCGCTGAAACGCAACGGCACCCACACGTCCGGCCGCAACATCCGATTCCCGTGCGGAACGAAGAACTCGTCCCGCGCTATGCCGATCACCTCGTACGCCTCGCCCTCCAGCCGGACCGTGCTGCCCACCACCGATGGGTCCGCACCGAAACGGTTCCGCCAGAACGTCTCCGCCAGTACTGCAACCGCTGGACTCTCCGCCGAATCGTCCGCATCAACAAACACTCGACCACGCAACGCGTCCACACCCATGATCTCGAAGATGTTGCCCGCGATGCGCGTCACCGACACCCGCAATGATTCCTCGCGTCCCTCCATCAGCCACGTTCCGCTCGTAGCCGCCGCAACGGACTCCAGGGTCCGCGTCTCACGCCGCAGATCCAGGTAATTCGCGGGCGAGAACGGCCCGCTCTGAAAATGCGGCGTCGTTCGGAACACTGTCACAAGACCGTCCGGCTCCGAGAACGGCAGCGACTTCAACAGCGCCGCGTACACCGCACTGTAGATCGCCGTCGTCGCTCCCAGACCCAGCGCCAGACAAAGCACCGCCGCTCCTGACACCGCCGGCGCCTGCATCAGCCCCCGCACCGCCTGCCGGATTTCCTGCGTCAACGCCATTCCCAGCTCCTTGCACCGCTGTCGGTTCGGCTTCGCTTTTCGTGGCCTCCGGCCCATTCGACAGGCTCGCGCTGCCATTCCGTTGCCCTGTTCCGGTGAAGCTGCCGATCAGTCCCGTTTATTGGTCACTTGACTAAGAGTCGGATGACCTGTACGTTCGCGTCCATCACGATCGACTTCACAGGAGCCTGATCATGCGATCCGATCCGTCCCGTCCCGCCATGGCTGTGGCCCGCTCCGGCGACGATGTTTCCGCGGCGCTGCCGATGCATCCGCGGGATTTCCTGATCCTTCTGGCCCTGGTCGATGGCGCGCTGCACGGGTACGGGCTGGTGAAGGCGATCGAGACGGAGTCGGAGGGCGAGGTGCTGATGGACCCGGCGAACCTGTACAGGTCGCTGCGGCGGCTCGAGCGGGACGGCCTTGTGGCGGAGGCGGCCGGTCCCGAGGACGGGGGTGAAAGCGATGACAGGCGCCGTTACTACGGGCTCACGGATTTCGGCCGGGCCGTGGCGGTAGCGGAGGCGGCGCGGGTGCGGCGGCTGGTGCGTGTGGCGAGGACCAAGGACCTGCTGTCGGCCTCGGAGGAGGGCGTGTCGTGAAGGCGGGAGAAGAGGGTCGAACGGCGGCGGAGCGCGTGTACGCGACACTGCTCCGTGCATACTCGCGGCCGTTCCGCGAAGCGTACGGGGATGACGCGGTTGGTGCGTTTGGCGAGGTGTATCGGGACGCGTGGTCGTCGGGTGCGGTCGCTGTGTTCCGGTTGTGGACGAGGACGGTTCGGTCGGTGCTGGCGGGCGGGCTGCGGGACCGTATGGAACGTCGTCGTGAAGGAGGCGGGGTCGGAGGTCGGTCGTCGGGCGGTGATGCCGCGAGGGATGCGCGACAGGCGCTTCGCACCGTGGCAAGGCGGCCGGGCTTCGCGTTTGCGACGATAGGGCTGGTCGGTCTCGGGATCGGTGCGACGACGACGATCTGCAGTGTCGTGTACGGTGTGCTGGTGCGGCCGCTGCCGTATCCGGACTCGGAGCGTCTGGTCCACATGCTGAAGGAGGGCTCGTCCGTGCCGGTTCCGGATTTCGTGGACATACGGCAGGAGACGCGCACGCTGGAGGCGCTGGGCGCGGCGCACACGGTCACGGCCGACCTGACCGGATCCGGTGAGCCGGAGCGGCTGGGTCTCGGTCTCGTGTCGGATGCGCTGTTCGACATCCTCGGTGCGCGTGCGTACCGCGGCCGTCTGTTCACGCCGGCGGAGTATGAAGCGGGGGCGGAGCGCGTGGCGGTGCTGACGATGGGGCTCTGGACTCGCCGGTTCGGGGCGGACGAGTCGGTGGTCGGGCGTACGATCGTGTTGAACGGCGAGCCGACGACAGTGATCGGTGTGGTCGGTGCCGACTATGTCGCGCCGGAGGCACTGGGCCTCGATCGTGCCGATGTGTACATGCCACTGGACCTCGCGAGGCCGGATTACCAGAACCGGTTCATGTTCGTGCTGGCGGTTGTCGGCCGGATGAGAGCGAACGCGGGCATCGAGGCGGTACAGACGGACCTCGAAACTCTTGCGGCGCGTTTTCGGGCGGAGAATGTCGAGGGCTGGACGGGTCGGGACGGCGGGCCGAGGAGCGTACAGGCAACACTGTTGAGGGATCGCACGGTGAGTGGCACGGGAAACGTGCTCTGGATGTTCCTTGGAGCGGTGGCCCTGATGCTCGTCATCGCGTGCGCCAATGTGGCCAACCTGTTCCTTGCCCGGTCGACGGAACGTACGCACGAGATGGCGGTTCGGGCCGCGCTCGGCGCGGGCCGGCGCAGGCTGATCGTGCAGTTGCTGACGGAAAGCACGACGCTCTCGGTGGCGGGCGGTTTGCTCGGCATGGTGCTGGCCGCTGCCGGTGTTCGAGCGTTCCTCATCATGGACCCGGGCGGGATTCCGCGTATCGCGGAGGTCGAGTTGAACGCGCCGGTCCTCGCGTTCGCGCTGGTGCTCTCGATCCTGACGGGCATTGCGTTCGGTCTGGCGCCGGCGCTTTCGTCGGCGGGGACGAAAGCTGCGGCCGCGTTCCGTGAAACGGGGGCCGCGACCACGGCGAGCCGGTCACGGTCGCGCATGCGCGGCATACTTGTCGTGCTTCAGCTTGCCATGGCCCTCGTCCTTCTCGCCGGTGCGGGCATCCTGTTCAACAGTTTCCTGCACCTTCGTGGCGTCGAGCCGGGCTTCGAGCCGGGCAACCTTCTGACCGTGCAACTCGACACCGAGGCGCGCGTGCCTGCTACGCAACGCGCCGACTTCGTTCACCGCCTCGAGCAGCGTCTTGCCGTGCTGCCTGGCGTGACCGCGGTAGGTCTGTCGTGGCGGCTGCCGTTCGATCGCGGTCGGTGCTGCTGGGCAAGCCGGATCTTCGATCCGACGACCGCCAGTGACACGATTGTGTCCTATTTCCATCCGGTGACGCCGGGCTATTTTGCTGCGCTCGGCGTCACGCTTGCCGATGGTCGCGGTTTCAACGAAGCCGACGCGTCCGTCGGTGTGATCGCTCCCGCTTCTGCTCCCGGTGATCCGGGGACGGGCCATGCCGCCCGGATGCCCATCATCATCAATGGCACGCTGGCCGACCGTTTCTGGCCGGGCGCCGGGGCGGTTGGCCGATCGTTCGGGATGCCGAACTCGCCGACGGTTTACGAGGTCGTCGGGGTGATTGATGGCATGCGACACTGGCGTCTCGACGCAGACCTGGGCGCGGACGTCTATCTGCCGTTCGCCGCCACGGCTGGCTGGGACATCGGATTGCTCGATGTCGGGATCCGCCACGACGGCCGCAACGCCAGCCTGCCCACGCTCGTTCGGGAGGTGTTCCTCGAGCTGGACGACCAGTTGCCGGTCGACCGCATCATCGCCATGGACGCCCGGATCGCCGGATCCATCGCGACACCGCGATTCTACGCCGCTCTGCTCGCGACTTTCGCAATCTTCGCCTTCATGCTCGCCGCCGCCGGCGTCTACAGCTCGATGCTCTACGTTGTCGGACTGCGGCGCCGTGAACTGGGAATCCGTGCGACTCTCGGTGCGGGCCACGACGACCTGCTCCGCCTCGTGGTCGGGCGAGCGGCCGTGCTGGTCCTGGTCGGCACCGTCATCGGCGTCAGTCTCGCGCTCGCGCTCGGCCGCGTCATCGAAAGCCTGACCTTCGGCGTGTCGCCGGGCGATCCGGCCACACTGGCCATCGTTGCGACACTGCTGGCCGCTGTGGGCATCACCGCCTGCTGGCTGCCGGCGCGCAGGGCCGCGCGGGCCGATCCGGTCGTAACGCTTCGCGCCGGCTGAGCGGCCTGATCGAGGACGGCGCCGTCAGTCGCTACGGGTCGATGGTCGGGCCGGTCGATCGGGTCTCGGTCAGGCCAGCAATGCGAGGAGTGTCGATGCGGCACCGCCAATGGCGGCGGCCGTGAGCGCGAGCGGTAGCTGTGTCGTCACGTGGTCCATGACATCGCCACCGCACGCGAGTGCGGACAGGATCGTAGTGTCGGAGATCGGCGAGCACTGATCGCCGAACACGGCACCACCGAGCACCGCACCGAAGCAGATGGACATGTAGAACGGGTCCGGATTGATCGCGAACGCGAGTGGCATCGCGAGCGGAAAGACGACTGCGTACGTGCCCCACGACGACCCGATCGAGAATGCGACTGCCATGCAGATCGCCATCAGGATCGCGGGTAGTGCCGCGGGCACGATGAACTGGCTTGTCGTTTCAACGATGTAGCCCGCCGTACCGAGCCTGCGCGAGACTTCGCCGAGCGTCACGGCCAGGGCGAGGATGAGCGCACCGACAGTGACGCCCTTGCATCCGTCGATGAAGCCGGTGATCGCGACCGACAGGCTCATGCCCTTGAGCAGCGCGAGCACGATCGCGACCAGAACCGCCAGGCCGAAGGCCTCGGCGATGCGCACCGTGCCCGTGAGGAAGAAGGGTATGATCGCGACGCCTAGCAGCGTGAGCATCGGCACGGCAAAATCGCTGACGCCGGTCGGATAGTCGTCGGGCACCTGCATCGTTGTCAGCTCGGCCGCCGCGAGCGGTGTCGCGCCGGGTGCATTGAGCTGACCTGTCGTCCTGGCCCGCTCGATCGCACGCTTCATCTTCGCGCCCACCCACGGCAACCAGCCGAGAGCGAACAGTAGCGTCATGAGTACCGCGAAGATTCCGTAGAAGTTGAACGGGATCGACCGGAAGAAGAAGGAGACGGCCGCGTCCTCGGTCTCGAACAGCGGCGTCGTGCCGATCACGAGTCCGCCAACGTAGAGCGGCCACGCGTTGAACGGCAGCACGGTCGCGACTGGCGACGCCGTCGAGTCGACGATGTAGGTCACTTCCTCCTTCGAGATGCGATGCTGGTCGGTGATCGGCCGGACCGTGGTACCGGCGAGGATCGTCGAGATCGTGCCACCCTGATGAAACACGATACCCACGAGCCACGCGAAGAAGCGGGCGGAGCGCGGTCCGCGGACAATCGAGCGAGCGGCAGTCTCCGCGAAGGCGAGTGCGCCACCCGTCCGCGTCCACAGGCCGATCAGTCCGCCAAGTGCCCAGAGATAGACGAGCAGAATGGTCGCGAACGACGAAGACCCGATGGCCGGGATGAAGAACTGGTTGATCACGTTGAACTGGCCGCTCACGACGCCGCCCGTCAGAACGCCGAGGAACAGCGACGTCACGACATCGCGGGTGATGAACACGAGCGCGAGAGTGAGCACAGCCGGCAGCACGCTCGCGAAGCCGATGTGCGCGCCGTCCCGGGGCAGCACGCCGGGCGACAGGAGCCCGATCAACACGAATCCCACCGCCACCGCGAGGACGCCAATTCGCCCGCGCATCGCAGCCTGCGAGCGATCGGGCCCGGGACCGTCCGTCATCGATTCGGCCATGATGTCGTCATCGTATCTCGAGGAACAGAATCTGCCTTACCGCCGCCGTGGGCGGTGACCGGATCGTCCAGCGACCGCGGTGGGGAGACGGGGTCCGCCGAACATGGACTCAGAACCGTGATCCCCTGATGCGCGTATCCGATCTGGCCCACGCGTCCGCGAAACGCTCCCGCAGCGCGTCCGCTTCCGCGGACCGGCCCTGTGCGCGCACGGCCCGCTCGAGACCGTACAGACTCCAGCCGTTGTTCGGATGATCTTCCAGCTCGGCCAGGTAGACGCGTTCCGCGTCCGCGGCCAGATCTGCTTCCAGCAGCGTTTCACCCAGCCAGTGCCGGGCGGAGAAGTTGAGCGGCTCCGGCTCGTCATAGCGCAAGCCGTCTTCGATCGCGACCGCGGCTTCGAGAGTCGCGATCGCTTCATTCAGCCTGCCGTCCCCGCGCTGCACCTCGGC
This sequence comes from Longimicrobiales bacterium, assembly GCA_035513345.1. GTDB lineage: Bacteria > Gemmatimonadota > Gemmatimonadetes > Longimicrobiales > RSA9 > DATKCF01. Next base: position 10,862 of record DATKCF010000066.1, on the reverse strand, counting down.
CAGGAGGATACCGTGCACGACGCCGAGCAGCTGTTCCGCGGTATGCCCGCGGAAGCTGAACGAGTCGGCGCCCTCCTGCCTCGACAGCTCGAGGCGTCCGAGCCAGGCCCGTGCGCTGTCCGCCGAGCCCATCCGCAAGTGTGCGTAACCCTTGCCGAACTCGACGAAGCCGCGGAACACGAGGTGCGAACTCAGCGGTACGTCGAGCGCGAGGATCTCGTCGAACCGGCCGAACCGCAGCAGCGTCAGTACGTGGTAGAAGTCGCCGCCGTTCTGAATCTTCGCGTAGTCCTTGCCCGCCTGGATCGCGATCGCGCCCTGCCCGTCGAACGACGCGGCGAAGAGTAGCATGTGCAGGTTGTGTGACGGATAGATGGCGAAACCCTCGCCGTCTTCGGCAGCCAGATCCGAATGCCACGCCTGGATGTTCGCGCGCACCGCGTCGCCCCACCGACCCACCCGGTTGAACGTATGCGATGGCATGTGGTTGATGTGACTCGCGCCCGGGATTGCATCACCAAGCAGATCCGCGCAATCCTCGGCCATGCCGGGCCGCGTCGTGCTTTCCGTCGCGTGGATGTAGAGGTGGCACGCGCCCGGATGCGAGATGTCCTGTGCAAGCACCTCCTCGAGAATGCCGTGGATCCGCTGGACCGAAGCACTGCCGATATCCCACGTCCCGCGACGCGGCTCGAGCAGCATCAGCGACTCGGCATACAGCGTCCCGACCTCGAGATCCGCCGGGAACCGTGCGTAAACCGCCTCCACGGCCTGTGCGTACGCCGTGTCGAGACTCGCCCGCCGGTCCGCATCGTGGGTTGCCTCGTAACGGACTGCCAGCGCTTCCATCAGCGCACGCTCCACGGGCGTCGTCCGACCCGGCGCCAGCTCGAGCGCCTGCCGGATTGCCGCGTACGCGCGAGGCGCATCGTCGGCACCCATCGGTCCGTTGAGGTACGGGCCCCACGCCCATGCTTCACCGAACCAGCACATCGCGCAGGTCGCGTCGCGCTTTGTCGCTTCGCGGAATGACCGCGCAGCGTCTTCCGGCGTGAACGCATAGAGAAACTGGACGCCCTGGTCGAAGTACGCCTGCGCTTCGGGCGAAATCGTGGTGATCGGGCGCGAGAACGGACCCAGCCCCACTTCGTACAGCGGCATCGGCTCATCGAACGATCGCGGCAGCTGCACGTGATCCCCGTGCTGTGCGGCCAGAGGAGACACCACCATGACCGGTGAAACGAGAATCGCGGCCACGAGCCGCGCGGCGGAATGCCGCCCGATTGAAGCGTGACGGTCCATTGAGGTTCTCGCCTTCGGATCTCGACAGCCTCCCCGGCCGGACCGGCCACCGCGTCGACCGTGGATCGGACACGGCGCTCGCGGCATGGGAGGCGAGGAACGGCTGGAAGCCTGCGTCCCCACGTCCTCCCCGTCAACCGCCAGCGCCGGTCGCCGCCTCGGTTCCTCTTCAGGATAGCCGTCGGCCGGACGCCCCGCCGCTGCGTCAGGCGTCCTTCAGGACGGTCGCCGGATCGACGCGGCTGGCTCGCAGTGCGGGCACCAGGCTGGCCACCGCGCTGATGCCCAGAACTGCGATCATCGTGACGATATAGGTCGTCGCGTCACGCGCACTCACGCCGTGCAGCATGCTTTCGAGGAATCGCGAGAGACCGAGAGCGCCCGCACACCCGATCGTCACGCCCACGGCGGCCATACCCGTGCCTTCGCGAAGCATACGGCCAGTGATCCCGCCCCGTGTATCGCCCAACGCCAGCCTGATGCCGATCTCACGGCGACGCTGCGTCACCATGTGCGACAGCACCGCGTACACGCCGACTGCGGCCAGGATGAGCGACAGCGCCGCGAGCAGCCCGACGAGCACGTAGTTGAACCGCGGACCAATGAGCCTCGCCTCGACCAGCGCGTCCAGCGTGGTCGGCGCACCGGTCTGCACGTCCGGATCGATCGTTTCCAGCCGCGACCGGACCGTGCGGTCCAGCGATGCGATGTCGCCTGTTCCGCGTATCACGAAGAAGGTGCCCCAGCGCGGTTGCTGCCGGTTCGACCACCAGATCTCGGGCGCCACCGGCTGCCCCGCGATGAACGGCCTGACGTCCGCAACGACGCCCACGATCTCCAGCGTCAGGCCCCCGTCGACCATCTCGACTCTCATGCCGATCGGGTCGCGCGATCCGAACCACTGCCCCGCCAGCGTCTCGTTGATCACCGCGACGGCGGGATCGCCACGCGTCTCGTCCTCTGTGAACGACCTGCCACGCACGATCGGCACACCCAGCGTCACGAAGTATGATGGCGACGCGTCGTACCAACGGACCGCCGCGGGATCGGCTGATGAAACGTCGCCTACGATCCGGAACCTGCCCGTTTCGATGCCGCCGAACACCGGTCGCGCCGACACCGTGGCCACCGCTATGACGCCCGGCACGCCCGCCAGGCTTTCCTCAATGCTCCGCCAGAGCGCGCCCACCTGGTCCGCGTTCGTGTACCGCTCGTTGGGCGCGAACGCGCTGAACGCCAGAACGCTGGTCCGGTCGAATCCCGGATCCCATCGCATGAGCATGGCGAAACTGCGCAGCATCAATGTTGCACCAATCAGCAGCATCAGCGTCACCGCGATCTCGGTCACGACCAGAACCCGGCGGGCGCGGGTTGCGCCAGGCGCCCCGCCCGCACCCGTGGTCTCACGGAGCGTCCGTGACAGGTCGACGCGTGACGAACGCAACGCGGGTGCGAGCCCTGCCACCGCCGCGGTGACGGCGGCCAGCAGAAGTGCGAAGGCGAACACGGCGGGATCCGTGGCGACCTCGTCCAGTCGAGGGATGCCTGGGGGCGCGAGTCGCACGATCATTCGTGTCGCGAATATCGAGAATCCAAGGCCGACGATCGCTCCACCCGCCGAAAGCAGTGCGCTTTCGGTCAGAAGCGGGCGCACCCGGTCCAGCCGGCCCGCGCCGATCGCCGCGCGAACGGCGAACTCGCGGTGGCGCCCCGCGGCGCGCGTGAGTGACAGGTTCGCCAGATTCGCGCACGCCACCAGCAGCAGCAACGCGACCGCGCCCGTGAACACCATCAGCGCCGGCCGCGCGGATCCTGTCACCCTCTCGTGCAGCGGTACGACACGCACACCCCATCCTTCGTTCGACGCGGGATGTGCGCTCGCGAGACTTTGCTGGAGCGACGCCAGCTCCGACCTCGCCTGCTCGATCGTCGCGCCCGTCGCCAGTCTGGCCGCGACCGCGAACCCTCGCCAGACTCGCAACTCTTCGTCGCGCGGATCCCATGGCGGCGGCGTCAGCCGGGCACGCCCGAGATCAGGCGCCGCGAATGACGCCGGCAACACGCCTGGCACCGTGTGCGGCTGACCGTCCAGCGTGACCGTCTGACCGATCACGTCGGCAGCCGCCCCTAACCGGTCGACCCAGAGTCCGTGCGTCAGGACGACGATGCGCTCGCCGTGTTCGATGTCGCCCTCGTCGAACACGCGACCCAGTTCGGGCCTCACGCCCAGCGCGCGGAACCAGCCGGGTGAGGCGAATCCGCCGGACGCGCCCACGGCCGCCCCGCCCGCGCGCATCGAGTTACTGCCATTCGCGTGCGAAACCGATCGACTCCAGTGTCGTCGATGCCGCCGCCGAATCCATGACATTCGGTGGCGACGCCACACAATATGCTTCGACGGCCGGGTTCGTCTCGCACAATGCGACGAGCCGCTCCGCCTCCTCGTAGTCGAGCGGCCGCAGCAGCACTGCGTTCACTACCGTGAAGATGGCCGTGCCGGCGCCGATGCCGACGCCGAGGATCGCAAGCGCCGCGACCGTGTGACCAGGCGATCGGGCCAGCTGCCGCAGCGCGATGCGCACGTCCGAACCTGTCCTCATCAGAGCCTCCGCGTGGTCGAGCGAACCTCGTTCACGCAACAATGCCGGCAATCACCCGGCCGGGACCGTGCACACCCGTCACCAGAACGCGGCCGATGTCCGCGGACCGGCTCGGCCCGGAGTGCAGGCCCACGGCCGCCGGCAGTCGATCCTCGAGTTCCGCCAGGGCGGCGGCCAGCGAATCGACGATTGCACTTTCGCGGATCCACACGAGATGCGTGGGCGGCAGCAGTTGCGTTGCTCGCCCGTCCCGGCTGTCCAGTACGAGCGTGCCCGTGTCCGCTGCAGCCAGCAACGCCGCCGAAACACCGAGCGCGGCGTCCGCGGGCGGTGCTACTCGCAGCCCGGCCGTCGACGGCGACAGATGCTCCGGTACGAACAGGCCGACATCGCAGCTCTCGAACTGCGCGCACAATGTGGCCGCCCACGCGCTCGCTTCCGCCCCGCTGCCGAACCGCACGACTTCGCCGCCGCTCCGCGTGAACCGCTCGATAAAACGGTCCACACGATCGGGCGAACCGCCCGTCGCGGACGGGACCGCGGTTGCGGCCGCCGGCAACGCGCCGGGGTGCGCGACGCGCGTACGGCCGGCCAGCGCCTGCGCGACCGCACGCACGATCGAGTTGTCCGATGCGCTGGCCTCGGTTGGCGGACGCGAGGCGGGCCCGCGCGAGCCTGCCGCGAAGGCGCGGCGCCCGGCGGACGGGGACTGGCGTCCACTGTCGCGCGTGGCGGCGAGCGAATCGGCTGGTTCCATTGCGACTGTGTCAGTTCGTCGCTCGTCGGGCACAGTGATCTTTGCCGGCTCCGCGTCGCTGGAAGTCTGTGCGGCTTCAACCGACGAGGCTGCACCGAATACGTCCGCGGCCCGTTGCCGCTCGCGCTTCCAGAGAGTGTTGAACCCGCGCTTCCCCGGTTTGACGCTGTCGTGGCTCGCCTTCCAGTCATTGAGCACTGGAAGCGCGTCGCGCAGGCGAGCCGGTGCGGCCCGGTACATGGCGCCGGCCGCGCGGAACGCGGACGGCCGTGTCGCCAGTTTCGCGAACCAGCTCATTGCCCGTGTTTCGTCATCGGACGTGAGCCCCTGCGCCACGGCCCGCCGCCGCCACTCCAGCAGCAGGCCCGGGATGTCGATGCGCACCGGGCACACATCCGCGCACGCGCCGCAGAGTGTCGATGCGAACGGCAGCGGGTGTGTGTTCTCGAGGCCGAGCAGTCCGGGCGCGAGCACGGCACCGATCGGGCCGGAGTAGACCCAGCCATACGCGTGTCCGCCGGTCTGGCGATAGACCGGACACGCGTTGAGACACGCGCCGCAGCGCACGCATCGCAGCGCTTCGTGGACGACCGGATCGGCCAGCACGCGCGAGCGACCGTTGTCGACGAATATCACGTGGACCTGGTCGGGGCCATCGCTTTCCCGACCGCCCGATCGCCGCGACGTGTCGTTCGGTTCGCTCATGTCGCGCGGACCCTGGATCAGGGAGACGAACGTGCCGATCGGCTGGCCGGTCGCCGCACGTGCAGTCAACTGCACCAGGTGCGCAAGGTCCGACCATCGAGGCACGACTTTCTCGATGCCGACGAGCGCGACGTGTATCCGCGGCATCGATGTCGACAGCCGGATGTTGCCTTCGTTTTCGATCAGCGCGATCGTGCCCGTGTCCGCTGCAATGAAGTTGCCACCCGTGATGCCCATATCCGCGGTCAGGAACGACTGTCGCAGGCGATCGCGCGCGTGCGCCGCGAGCGACTCCGGCGATGCGTCGCGCGCGGTGCCGAACCGTTCGTTAAAGAGGACGCGGATGTCGTCGAGACTGCGATGGATTGCGGGCCCGAGGATATGGCTGGGTGGTTCGTCCAGAAGCTGTATGATGTACTCGCCGAGGTCCGTCTCGAGAACTTCGATGCCGTCCGCCTGAAGGTGCGCGTTCACACCCATTTCCTCGGACAGCATGCTCTTGCCCTTCACGACACGCCGAACGCCCGCGTCACGGACGATCCTGTCGAGGACGGCGCACGCATCCGCCCCGGTCGGCGCCCAGTGAACGCGCACGCCGTTCGCGCTGAGACTCGATTCCGCCTGGACGAGAAGCCGGTCGAGGTGGGTCAGAGCATGACCCTTTACCGCCGCCGCCCAGCGCCGCCAATCATCCGCATCGATCTCGTCGTACGCGTGCGCGCGGTTGCGGTCGAAGTGCAGCGCCGCGCCCGTAACCGAATCGCGGACGCCAGGCAAGTCGCGCAGGATCGCGGCCGCCCGCGCGCGATAGTCGAGACTATGCGCGTCCACCGGCCGCTTCAAGCAACAGGTGTGCGACGTGCCGCGTCATGATTGCGAAGCCGCGTCTGCGCATGCGACCCTCGAGGTGCAGCAGGCAACCGGTGTCCGCCGATGTCAGAACGTCCGGACGCAACGGTACCAGTGTGTCCAGTTTGCGGTCCGCCATTGACGCCGACACCTCCGGCAACTTCACGCTGAACAGGCCGCCGAATCCGCAGCACTCTTCCGCCGCTTCCCATTCCACGATGGTAGCGCCCGCATTGCGCAACAACTCGATCGGCGCGTCGCCCGAACCCAGCTCGCGCAGGGCATGACAGCCGTGATGCCAGGCGACACGGCGGCCGCGCAGTCCATCACCCAGCTTCGTCCGCGTCAGCACGCGCACAATGAACTCGCTCAGTTCGAACGTCCTGCTTGCCAGAGCACGCGCCCTCGCCTGCATCTCGCCCTCGACTCCCGCTTCCGACGCCGCCACTCCGAATAGACGAGTGTAGTGATGACGGATCATTGTCGCACAACTGCCCGATGGCAGCACGACCGCATCCGTCGACTCGAGCACCGCCAGCGTGTGGGCCGCGATGCGTCTCGCCTCCGAGTCGTGGCCCGCATTGTACGCGGGCTGGCCGCAGCACGTCTGGCCCGGTGGTACGACAACATCGACGCCAAGGCCGCGCAGCAGCCGGGCCGCCGCAATACCCGTCGTCCCGTCCAGTTCGCCGACCAGGCAGGTCACAAAGAGTGAAACCCGCACGATGATTCAACCGTCCATATCGAGGGATCGGCGACCCGCGCGCCGTGTCGCGATCATGCCGGCCCCGCAATGCCGGCGCAAGGTGACAGCCCATGCCCTGAGATCCGGCTGATCCCGGACTGAGGCGAGCGACTACGATTCGCCCAGGATCATCCGCGTGAGTGCCGGCACGTAGCCGAGCTGGCGAACGTAGAGCGCCAGCTGGCCGCGATGGTAGGATTCGTGATCGACCATGTGATACAGCCACGCAAGCCGCGTCCCCGGCTTGCCGTCGAAGCGCCTGATCATCTGCAGGAGGAAGAGTTCGCCCGCTTCGCGGAACCTGCGATCAGCGTCCTGGTGTGTGTCGCGCAGCAGCTGGACAAGTGCGTCCTTGCCTTCCACAGCGGCAACGTGACCGCCGTACTCGGCCAGCAGTTGCGAGTACGGCGCCCGCTGGAAATCGCCATCCGGCCGCGTCAGCTCACCCGCGGGCATCAGACTCGATTCGACGATGTGATGGATCAGCCCGGTGACAGTCCTTGATTTCTCTGTCGGCTTCCACTCGAACTGCCCCGGTGGCACCGCTTGCGCCTCCGCGATCACACCTTCGCGCGTGAACTGCCAGGCCTCGAGCGCTTCCTCGAGCAATGTGTTTACGTGCAGTCGGGTCATGCGTTGTCCAGAAGTTCGTCGAGCTTCGCCTTCGGAACGGCGCCCACCTGCCGTGCGATTTCGCTGCCGCCCTTGAACACGATGAGGGTCGGGATGCCCCGGATTCCGTAGTGTGTGGCCATCGCCGGGTTCCGGTCCGTGTCGAGCTTCGTGAAAAGAACCTGGCCGGCGCGCTCACGAGCCGCGTCATCGAAGATCGGCGCCATGAACTTGCACGGACCGCACCAGTCCGCGTAGAAGTCGACGACGACCGGGATTTCGGTCTCCTTGACAATACGTTCGAGATCGTTGTCTGTCACGGGCACCGGCCGGTCGAGCAGCAGCGGCTTGCCGCAATCACCGCAGGCAGGCCGGTCCGCCGCCCGGTTCGCATCGACCCGGTTCAGCGTGCCGCAGAACGGACACCGGACCAGGGCCTTCGCCGTTTTCACGGTTTCCATTACTCCTCCTGTGTTTCCATCGATCCGCGCCGATCCGGCTGCCGCGTCCGTGGATCAGCCTGCCGTATTGCTCAGCGCACCAGCGGCCTCCGCAACCTGGCCCAGAGCCGCCATCAGCCGTTCCCTGACCGCCAGCGCGACCTCCGCCAGTTCGGTATTGTCCGCCAGGCTCAATGCCGCCGCCGGATCCAGCGCCGCGATCACCGAACGGTCCGGCCGGTCATCTGCGTAAACGATGACATTGCACGGTAGCAGCAGGCCGATGTCTCGCTCCGCCTGAAGCGCGCGCAGGGCCAGCGTCGGATTGCACGCACCCAGAATCACGTACGGCCGGAAATCCGCGCCTGTCTTGTTCCTCAGGGTCGCCTTCATGTCGATCTCCGTCAGCACGCCAAACCCCTGCTCGGCCAGCGCCTCGCGGACCAGCTCGACTGCTGACGCGTATGGCAGGTCCACTGTCGCACCCATTCCATACCGTGTCGTCTGCTGTATCATGTCCCCTCCGCATTCGGTCCCGCCGCGTGGTCCGTGCTGCATGGCGGGGCTCCCATTTCATTCTGAGGCCGCCGGACGGCGCCGGGTTCCCGCTGATGCGAATCCCGGGCCGCCGCGGGCCGGCCACAGGGCGCCAGGATCGGCGAAGGGCCCCGCCAGCAAGCCGACGGAGCCCTTCTGATTCCCGCGACCAACCCCCGGCGGCGACCTGACAAAGCTCGAGGAGCGGCCTGGATACCGCTTTGATCAGCGTGAGCCGGCGCGCGGCTGCCACCGCGCGCTGATCCAACCGGGTCCGGCCGGAGTTCCCGCCCGGCCGTGCTGGCGCTAATCGCGAAGCCGGTAGTTGATGATCGTGCGGCCACCGGATTCCGGCCGCTGCACGATGAGCGTGACCACATCGCCCGCGTCGAGGCCGCTCGCGATCGTCTCCAGATCATCGACCGTCTCGACCGGCTGGCCGTTGATCCGCTCGATCAGCATGCCCCCACCGACGAAGCCGGCCGCCGCACCGCGGGGATCGACCTCCGTGATGACCACACCGGAACTCGCCTCCAGATTGAAGGACCGCGCGATCTGCGGCGTCACTTCAGCCGCCCGGAACCCGAGACGCGACACGCCGCTGGTCCGGGCCTCCCGCGGCCGCGTCGCCGCGCTGACCGCCGGCTCGAACGTATCCAGCCTCACGTTGAACGTGCGACGGTCACCGTTGCGGATAACCTCGATCGCTATCCGATCGCCCGGATCGTACGTGTTGTTCAGAAGTTCGATGAGTCTGCCCGAATCGGCGATGCGCGTGCCGTCAACGGCCACGATGACGTCGCCGAGTTGGATGCCCGCCGCCGCGGCCGGCTTGTCTGGCGTCACTTCCGAAACCAGCGCGCCGCTCAGGTCCGGCAGATTGAACGCGTCGCGGTCTACGTCCGAAACGTCGCGTACGCCGACACCGAGCTGTGGCCGGCGGACTTCGCCGTACCGGATCAGATCGTCGGCAACGCTGCGCGCGATATTGATCGGGATCGCGAATCCGTAGCCACTGAAATAGCCCGTCGGGCTCGCGATCGCGCTGTTCACTCCGATCACCTGACCGTTCAGATCGATCAGCGGGCCACCAGAATTGCCCGGATTGATCGCCGCATCCGTCTGGATGAACTGTTCGAGTGGGGCCACCGCACCGCCGCTGCGACCCAGAATGTTCAGGCTGCGCCCCATTGCGCTCACGATGCCCGCGGTCACGGTCGCCGTGCCCTGAAGGTTCAACGGGAACCCGAGCGCCACGACCCAGTCACCCACCATGGTCTGGTCCGAATTGCCCAGATTCACCGGCTGGAGGTCATTCCGCTCGACCTTGAGCACCGCGACGTCGGTGTTCGGATCCCGCCCGACTACCGTCGCCTGCGCCTGCGACCGGTCCTGGAACCGAACCGTGACGCGCTCCGCTTCCGCCACCACGTGGTTGTTCGTCAGAATGTGACCGTCCGACCGGAACACGAAGCCCGTTCCGAACCCCCGGGATGGCCCCGGATCGCGGTTGTCCTCGAAGCCGAAGGGCAAGCCGAACGGCGTCCGCGTCGCCTGCTGGCGAGCCGTTTCCACCTCGATCGAAACAACAGACGGCAGGGCCGACTGCGCCGCGTTGCGGAACGCTGCGCTCAGCGCCTGCACCACGTTCGGATCCGTTGTCGAAGGCTCCCGCGTTACCGTCTGCGTTGCCTGCCCCAGGTCCGACGCCGATGCCGGCTGCGCGTTCGCGTCCCGGATCAGGTCGATGCCCGTCGCCACGATCGTTATTGCCACGATCAACCCTATGCCTGCCATCAATCGTCGAGTCGTTCCATTCATTGCTCGGCTCCTCCGTTTTTTCATCCCTGGCCACGTCAACTCGTACCTGATCCGCTGCCGATCACCCCCATGCAAGATCCCTGCAACCCGGCAGTCGGTCAGATCGGCATACCCGTGCCACACTGGCCTTGTTCGCCCCGTCGGGCCTGCCTCATCGACCGAATCCCCGTACGCCCGCCGTGTCGTGCTCGGCGGGTCCGGCCGCCAGTGTCCTTTGAAGCCCGGATCGGCCCGACCGTTGTCCGGCTCGACTCGCCGGCCTGGCCAGCGGGCTCGCCATGTGCCGGCCAACCCGAGCGTGCCGTACCTGTCCACCCTACCATCAGTTCCGCTGACTCACTGAATTGCACAGGAGGCGACGACCTGACCGACACGAACCGGCGACCCGACCCACGGCGTCCCGCTGCGGCTCCGGAGGGCCAACCAGGAGAAGGTACGCCGGAGCGGCGAGTACGTCCTGTACTGGATGATCGCGCCCCGGCGAACCCGCTAGA
>DATKCF010000065.1:0-48234 GCA_035513345.1 Longimicrobiales bacterium | reverse complement strand
GCAGTTGGCAGCGCGACGAGCACAGCGTCGACATCGTCGCCTTCGATCAGTTCCGTCCAGTCGGAAACCGCGCGCGCGTCAGGGACCCGATCCTGCGCACGACGCAGGGCCGCCGGGTCCGGGTCGGCAATCGCAGTGACGCGGAGTCCCGCGATGCCGAGGCTGTTCGGCATGTGGATGCCGACTGATAACGCGCCGCATCCGGCAATGCCGAGCCTCACCGTTCCTGTCGTTCCACGCATTCGACCTGCCCGTGACTGGCTGAGGGACATCGGATTGTCGGGGACGCGCGTCATGGGAGGTGCCGACATTCTGGCGTGGTCGACGTTCGGGCGCAAGCGCTCTTTCCCGAGCCTCGCCGTTTCGCGATCCTGCGAATGTGATCGTGAATCCGGCACTGACGCCGGACCGCTCCCGGGCACATTCCTCGTTCCGGGGGTTACGGATCCGGATGAACGCCGGACAGCCCGCAACAGCCTCGATATGGTTCCTGTTCCTGCTGCTGTGTGCGGCGCCGGGCGTTCCGGCGCAGACGCAGCCGCCGACGGATTGCCGATCGCTTGTGGGCGAAGCGTGGGTAGCCGTGAACGAGAACTACCTCGATCCGGCGTTCGGCGGCGCGAACTGGATCGCGGAGCGGTCGCGTGCGTATGCGCTGTGTGCTCGAGGCGACGCGGCGCACGCGGTGATCCGCTCGATGCTGCACGCTCTCGACGCACCGGGTGTCCGCTGGATCGATGCGGAGCGCGCGGCCACGCTGCCCATCGAGTTCACGGGCGTGCCGGGTCCCGGTATCGGCCTGATCGAGCTGCTCTCGATCGACATCGACGAACGGACTCGCCTGCTCACCATTGTTACGCCGGTTCCCGGCTCGCCCGCCGCGCTGGCCGGCCTGCGACCGGGCGATGTCATTGAATCGATCGATGGTGTCCGATCGGACACGATGTCGCTCGCGGGTGCGGTCGACCGGATCCGCGGCGAAGCGGGCACCGATGTAACGCTCGCGGTGCGGCGCGACGGCGAGTCGAGGACTGTGCGGATCACGCGCGCCGACGTGTCACCCGAACCTGTGGTCGAGCACCGGATCGTGGACGCGTTCAACAACCGGTACGGCTACGTCCGGCTGAACCGCTTCGTGCCCGGCGCGGGTGCCGCCGTGGCAGCGGCGGTCGACTCGCTCGAGCGAGCGGGCGTGCGCGGTCTCGTGCTCGACCTGCGTGACAACCCCGGCGGTCTGGTTGACGAACTCGTATCGGTCGCCGAAGTATTCCTCGGCCGCGGCCGCGAGATTGCCATGATTGCCGGCCGGCCCGGCAATCCGACGGCGCTCATGGCGCAGGACCCGGCCAGGACGCTACTGCCGCTGGCCGTGCTGATCGACCGGGGCACGGCATCGGCCGCCGAAGCGCTTGCCGAGTCGCTCCTCGCCGCGGGTCGCGCGGAACTGGTCGGCAACTCGCGCACGTTCGGCAAGGGCCTCGCGCATTCGATCCAGCCGCTGTCCGATGGCAGTGCGATCATGGTACCGACCGGCCGGCTGATTTCGCCGTCCGCGCGCGACATTCTGGCGCAGGGTGTCGAGCCATCGGTCCGTGTCGAGTCCAATGCGTGGCCCGTGCTCGACCCGGCTATTGAAGCCGCCGGCCCTCGTGATATCGTCTTCCAGCGCGCGCTGGTCATCGTCTCGGGCCGGGTTCTGCCTCATTCGCGGAACACGCGGGCGGGTGGAGCGCGCGACGCGCGCCAGGCGGGTTCGACCGCGCCGAGCAGCGCGGCCGTCGCGATCAGAGCGGCGATCGGTCCCGCCGCGCCGTAGTCGACGGGCGGCATTCCTCCGACCTGCAGCTGGATGGTGCGGCCGGCGAGTGCGGCAAGGAACAGTCCGGCGGCGAGGCCGAAAACGACCGTGCGGGCGGTGCGGCCGATGACGAGCATCAGGATTCGCACGGGTCCAGCGCCGATCGCGGCGCGAACGGCAAGCTCGCGACGGCGTGCGCTGCTCGAGGCGCGCACTGCAACCAGAACACCGTACACGGCGAATGTGAACGCGGCGGCGGCGAGGGCGGCGAACATCGAGCCGAACCAGTGCAGCGGCGCGATGGCGCGTTCGATGCGATGCGTGAGCGGCGCGGGGTCACGGATGTCGGTTGCGGACGCGACTTCCTCGATCGTGCGGATGGCGTCAGCGAACGACTCGGGCTCCGCCGCGGTGCGGGCGGCCAGCCCGACGATTGCCGGCGGTTGCTGCATTGCGGACATATAAATGGCGGGCGCATTGCCCCGTGGCGCACCGAGTCCGCGCACTGGCGCGTCGCCGACAATACCGACAATGGTGAACCAATCCCCATCCGCGCCACCGACGCGCACTTTTTTTCCGATCGGACCGCCACGACCCAGGCCGATGGCCGCGAACGATTCATTGATGACTGCGACCCTGGTGGTGTCCCACGCATCCGCTACGTCGATAACGCGGCCGGCGACAGGTCGAATTTCGAACGCCTCAAAGAAACCCGGACTCACGGAATGGTGAACCGGGAACGCCGGCACGAACGGCATGAACATCCCACCGCGAACGCAGCCATCACATTCAGCGAGTACACGGTCACGCGTTCCCATGCCAAGCCACGCGCCGGGACTCGCGATGCTCTCCGCTTCGACGCCGGGCATGGAGTGAACGCGGTCCAGCAGCATGCCGAACTGTGCGGCCCTGGCTTCGGGCGCATCGATGGCGGACACGATCTCGAGTGTGACCATGCCGGTATCATCGACAGTGGTGACATCGACACCGGTCCGGCCGTGCCGAAGCAGCAGAGCGGTCACGCATGCCAGAGCCATCGCGAGCGCAACCTCCATGGCGACAGTGAGGCCGCGACCGGTCCCGGTCGACCGGTCATCGGTCGCGGATCCGCCGGCAAGTGTGCTTCGCAGGTCGCGTGGACTGCGCCCCACGAGGGTCGCGACAACCAGCACGGTGATGGCGACAACGAGGACGCTCGCCGCAGACGCGATGGCCGGGTTCGCGAAGGGATCGAGGCCCGCCGGCCATGTCGCCTTTACCGATGCCACGAGCGCCACGGCCACGAGTGTGGCCAGCGCAATCGCGATTCCGTGGATGAACGCGTTCTCGCGCACTCGCTCGGCAAGGAACGTGTTTGGCCCGGCGCCGAGCGCAGCACGTACGGCTTGCTCGCGACGGCGCCCGATGGAACGTGCGGACGCCAACGTGATCACGTTGATGAGCGCCATGATCGTAGCTGCGGCCGCCAGGGCCAGCAGCACACCCATGAGCGCATTGGTGCCGGCCTGCTGCGTCTGCGCGGCGGTCCACGCGGATTCACTCCAGGGCATGACCCACGTGGTGTCGGGTATCGCGGTCGGGCGCACTGCCGGCCGCAGCGCGAGCGGCCACGCCTCGACGCGCAGGAACGTTGCGGCGGCGAGCGCGACCGCCAGTCCAGCGCCCAGCGTGAGCCAGACGAACGTCGCGAAGCGAAGATGTCGACGGACCACTGAACGAACCGGCATGTCTGTCCTCACGCAGCTGGTCTGCCCCCCGTGGCCGTGACGCCGGAGCCGCCCGCACGATAGCGCAACTCTGTTCGCCGGCCAACCTGCCGTTCGGCGGACACCAGCACGTACGCACTTCGGCGCGGACACCCTTATAGGGGCAGCCGGCCGCAGCGCCGGGAACCCCGCGTCCACACCGTGGCACAGAAGAACGGACGCCGCCGCATCGGGCGGACTGCAGGACGAACGGTTCTGGTTCACGGAGCCATGACCATGGGCACATTCTTCAAGCGCAATGAAGGCCGTTTCGATCGCTCGGTCCGCGTGATTCTCGGTCTCGGGATCCTCTCGCTCTACTTCATCGGGCCACAATCGCCGAAGGCCCGCGGTCGCCGGCCGCCTTCGTGCACCGGTTGCCTGGCGCGCGGCATTCATCCAACGTAGCGGAGGATTCCACTGCTGATCAGGCAACGGAGACACAATGGCCGTTCCATCGAACATGCTGCCGCTCGGTACACGCGCACCGGATTTCTCGCTACCCGATACCGATGGCCGGATCGTTTCCCTTTCGGACTACGGCGACGCGCCCGCTCTGCTCGTCATGTTCATCTGCAACCACTGTCCGTACGTGAAGCACGTGCGTGATGAGATCGCGCGCATCGGGAATGAGTACGGCGGGCGTGGCGTCGGCATTGTCGCAATCTCTTCGAACGATGTGGCGCGCTATCCGGACGACTCGCCCGAACGGATGAAGGAGGAAAAGCGGGACGCGGGCTACACGTTCCCGTACCTGTACGACGAGTCGCAGGATGTGGCGCGCGCGTACCATGCCGCGTGCACGCCCGACTTCTATCTGTTCGATGGCGACCGTAGTCTGGTCTACCGCGGGCAGCTCGACAGCAGCAGACCCGCGAATGGCCAGCCCGTTACGGGCCACGACCTGCGGATCGCGCTCGACGCCGTCCTTGCGGGACGGGCTGTCGAGACGGATCAGATCCCGAGCATCGGCTGCAGCATCAAGTGGAAGGCGGTCCGGTAGCGCCGGCGAGGCGAAGGCAACTGGCGGCACAGGTACGTTGCCACGCGTCCTCCGCATCGGGCGCACCCCCGAAACGCGACCGGTCCGATCGGCGTAGTGCCCGGAGCATCCACCATTCTCCTGACTCCGGGACAGAATCGATATGACCGATCTCCGCCTTGCGCTGCGGTTTCTCCGCCAGCGCCCGCTCTTTGCCGGTGTCGCGGTTCTCTCGCTGGCCGTCGGGCTGGGCGCGAACACGGCCATCTTCAGTGTAGTGAACGCGCTGTTGATCCGGTCGCCGGCCGGCATCCCGGATCCGGACCGCGTCGTGGAGATCGGCAGAACCGATGGCGGCCGCGGTTTCGACACGTTCTCGTACCCGGAGCTTCTCGCGATGCGCGAGCAGGCATCGGCGCTGGAGGAGATCGCGGGCTGGACGTGGCGGCCGCTCAGCATGAGCACGGGCGGTACGGGCGAACGGATCATGGGAATGGTCGCGTCGCACAACTACTTCGATGTGATGGGCGTGCGCCCGCACATCGGCCGGTTCATTGCCGCCGATGAGGATGCGACGCCTGGTGCAGGCGCTGTCGCAGTGCTGTCGCACCGGTTCTGGATGGATCGATTCGGCGGCAACCCGGCGGTGGTAGGCACGGACATCGACATCAACAGGCGAGCGTTCACTGTTGTCGGCGTCTCGCCGGCTGACTGGCGGGGGCACGTATTCGGTCTCGATCCCGACGTCTACATTCCGCTCACGATGATGGCTGTAGCGCAGCCGGCCTTCGACGGTTTCGACGAGCTGCGCTCGAGCTGGCACACGGCGGTCGGCCGGCTGGCAGCGGGATCGACCGTCGAGCAGGCGGACGCGGCTGTCGCCGTGGTTATCGGCAGGCTGGCGGATCCGGCGGTCGACGCACGATTCCGTCGGGGCGCTCGCGCGATCCCGATCGGGCTGGTGCCCGGTGGCGGACGCGGCCCGGTCACTGCGTTCTTCGGTCTGATCCTCGGCGTGGTCGGCCTTGTTCTGCTGATCGCGTGCGCGAACATCGCGGGCATGCTGATCGCGCGGGCCACCGCCAGGGAGCGCGAGATCGCGATTCGCCTGGCAATCGGCGCGGGCCGTGGCCGGCTCATCCGCCAGCTGCTTGCCGAGTCGCTGGTCCTCTTCACGATCGGCGGTGCCGCCGGTCTCGTTCTGGCCACATGGATCACGAAACTGCTGGGCGCCCTGCGACTGCCCATTCCGATCCGGCTCGACCTGAACTTCTCGCCTGACCTGCGCGTTCTCGGTTCCGGAATGGCCGTGGCACTCGTGACCGGCGTCGTGTTCGGCCTGGTGCCGGCGCTTCAGGCCACGCGGCCGGAACTGGTGGCCGCACTCAAGGGCGAAGCGTCCCGCGGCCGTGGCCGTGCAGGCCGCATGCGCCGCGTGTTCGTGGCCGGACAGGTCGCGCTGTCGGTCGTGCTGCTTGTAGCTGCGGGCCTGTTCCTGCGCTCATTACAGCAGGCGTCGTCGATCGATACGGGCTTCGACCCATCGAATGTCGACATTGTCTCGTTTGACCTCGGCATCGATGGCTATGACGAGGAACGCGGGCTGGCGTTCCTCGACGGTGTGCTGTCCCGGATGCGTGAGCGACCCGGCGTCCGCGGCGCCGCGTTCGCCATCGACCTGCCGCTCGACCTCGGCAGCCACGGCTCGGACGTCTACCCGGAGGGCTGGACTGCCGCCGAGGGAGCGGGCGGCATGGGCTCCGCGAACAACATCGTATCCGACGGATACTTCGAGACGCTCGACATCGAGATCATGAGAGGTCGTGCGTTCGAGCCGGCTGACCGCGAGGGCGCCATGCCCGTCGCTGTCGTGAGCCGTACTTTCGCGGAGCGCGCATGGCCGGGCGAGGATGCGGTCGGGAAGCGACTTCGCGCCGATACTGACGGGGAGTGGCTCACGGTCGTGGGCGTGGCCGTCGACGTGAAGAACCAGATGCTGTCGGAAGAAACCGAGCCGATGATCTATTTTCCTGTGCGCCAGCGCTATTCGGCGGCCGGCCTGCTCGTCGTCCGAGGCGACGCGGCGGCGGGCCGCATGACCGACGCAATGCTGGCTGTACTTCGCGATGTCGATCCTGCACTGTCGCTGGACCTGCCGCAACAACTCGAGGCGTACACCGCGATCGGCATCCTGCCACAGCGCATCGGCGCCATTGTCACGACCGCGCTCGGCCTCATCGCGCTGCTCCTGTCGACGATCGGCGTGTATGGCGTCATTGCGTACATGGTGTCGCAACGTACCCGCGAGATCGGCATTCGCATGGCGCTCGGCGCGAACCGCGCGGATCTCATTCGGCTCGTGCTGCGCGGTGGCCTGCGTCTCGCCCTGCCCGGCCTGGCCATCGGCTTCGCTCTGGCCGTGGGCCTGGGCCGCATCATGCGCGGCTTCATACTCGGTGTTGCACCAGGCGACGCCGTGACGTTCGTAATCATGCCCGCGATCCTGCTGGCCGCCGTCGTCCTGGCCAGTATCGGACCCGCGAGACGGGCGTCCGCCGTGGAGCCGCTGAAAGCGTTGCGCGCGGAGTGACGCGACGTCGCCTGCTGGTCGTGCTCCTGTTCATGGCGATTGCGGGCTCGGTCGCGTGGGCATCGGTGCGCCCGGGCAACGACCGCACCTGGATCCCGGAGCAGAGCCGGCTGCCGACCGCGGAGTTCGACGGCGCCATTGTCGCCATCGACAATGTTCGCAACTTCGACTGGACCGGCGATGGTGCGCCCGTCGAACGATGGGAACGTCGCACCTACGACCTCGATGCCATCGAGTCCGTGTGGTTCGTGCTCACACCCTTCGCGACCGACTGGCGAGGACCCGCACACGCGTTCCTCAGCTTCGGGTTCGCCGATTCGCAGTACGTCGCCATCTCGATCGAAGCACGGCGCGAGGTCGGCGAGACGTATTCGATACTCAAGGGCATGCTCAAGCGTTTCGAGATCACGTATGTTGTGGGTGACGAACGCGACCTGATCGGGGTACGGACCGAACGCCAGCTGGACGAGGTATACGTCTATCCGATCCGTGCGGACCGGGACGCAGTGCGCAGACTGTTCACGGGGATGCTCGAACGTGCGAACGAGCTGGCCGCCAGACCCGAGTTCTACGGCTCGTTGCGCAACAACTGCACGACGGCCATCCTCGCACATGTGAACGGGATCGGCGATACGCGCATATCGTACGGCTGGCGAGTGCTCGTGCCCGGCTATTCGGATGGTCTGGCGCTCGAGCTCGGCCTGATCGATACCGATATGCCGCTCGATTCGGCTCGAACCCGGTTCCGCGTCAATGACAGGGCCGGCGAACACATCCAAGGCGACGATTTCTCGACATGGATCCGCGCTGAACCCGGCGGCTGAACCGGTCGGGCCACGCACCGAAGGAATCGCAGATGAAACACTCGATCGCCCGCATGGCAGCGATTGCCGTGGCAGGTATCGTTCTGCTGGCGGCCACACCGGCCGATGCCGTCCGTTGGGGCCGCGACGGCCACCAGATGGTCGGAACCGCGGCCGCGAACGGCTTGCCCGAGGACATGCCGCGCTTTTTCCGCGACGCCAGCGAACAACTCGCCTGGCTGAATTACGATCCGGACCGCTGGCGCAATGATGGCATGATCGAGGCCAATGAAGCGTGGCAGTACGACCATTTCATCGACCTCGAGCCGATCCCCGACGCGGCGCTCGCCGAACGGAACCGCTTCGAGTACCTGCTGTGGCTGCAGCGCGCCGGCGTCACCGATCCCGAGAGTCTCGGCCTGCTGCCGTTCCGCGTTGTCGAGCTGACACAACGGCTGACGCAGGGTTTTTCACTGTGGCGGCGTGAGTCCGATCCCCTGGTTCGAGGCTGGCTCGAGCAGCGTATCATCAATGACGCCGGCATCCTCGGCCACTATGTCGCCGACGGCGCGAACCCGCACCACTCGACGATCCACTACAACGGTTGGGCTACAGGCTCGCCGAATCCCGCCGGCTACACGTCCGATCGTACGTTCCACCGCCGCTTCGAATCGGACTTCGTGTCCGCGAAGATCGAACTGAGCGCTGTGGTCGAACGCTCGACCGCTCCGGCCCGCGTCCTCACCGATCTTCGTACGGATGTCATTGCGTACGTTCGACGCTCCAATGCACTCGTGCGCCGCCTCTACGACCTCGAGAAGGCCGAACAGTTTTCGGCCGCCACGACATCAACGGAGCACGCGCAGTTCGCCATCGAACGGCTCGTCGCGGGTGCCGACATGCTTCGATCTGTCTGGTACACGGCGTGGATGAACAGCTCGGCAGACTGACGGGGGCGTTGCGCGAATTCGGGGCAGCCGCCTCGGCCTTCCGCGGCGACTACCCCGAGCGATCGAACCGGCGCCGTTGAAGGAACCGGTCGAACGCCGACAGGTCTCAGGTCTCGCCGCTCTTGACCTGCGGCAGACGGTCTGCAATCTCGCGGACCGCAAGGAGCCGGCTCGTGTTGACCGAGACGGGCCCGAGCAGACGGTCCTGACCGACGATCGAAGCCTGTACCACTGGCATGAACAGCGGTGCCGAGTCGAAGTAGTCCGTCATCCGCTGCTCTTCGGCGATGTGCAGCCCGACGTGCATCACCGACCCATCCTCGAGCGTGAACTCCGCCCAGCGCGGGCTCAGCGTGGGCCGCGCGTTCGATGCGACCGGCAGGCCATGGTCGAGCGATGCCGCGTACAACATTTTGTCCGTCCGGATCGCCAGGTGAGGCAGCACCTGCATGGCCGGCCCGATCCAGCGGGCTTCGGTCAGGCTCGTCAGGTACCGCCTGGTCGTCAGGTACACCGCCAGCGACTGTCCTTCCGTCACGTGGATGTTCCCCTCGACCACCCGTCCGCCGTACATGACGAAGCGGACGAGCCGCCTCGTGAACTGCGACATCCTCGGCCTGTCCATCTGGCGAGGTTGCATTGGATCCCGAATCCTTGCGTGTAGTTCCATGGTTACGACCGGCGTCCGTCAGACCCCGTGTCTCCACGGGATCCGTTCCAGCGAGTCGCGGCAGCCGTGCACGGCTGCGCGCAGGCGTAGGTGCCTGTCTCTAGGTTCGGCGGTTGAGGTCCGGGGTTTAGGGCCAGGTTCAGGGCGGGTTCACGGCCGGGGCAGAATCAGGAGCGTCGACTGTCCCGGGATCGGCGGCTAGCCGCCATTCTCGGGTCCCGTGCGGGGGTTCAGGCGAGTCCGTGCAGTTGCCAGGGCAGCGCGGCGGCCAGAGCACGCTTCTCGATCTGCAGCGGTGTCATCGACACGACCGCATCGCGATTGACGAGGATCCGGATGTTGTTGCTCTTCGGGTCGACCGGTAGCGCGAAGAAGTAGGGTCGCTTCGGCGGACAGGCGATGGTCAGGCCCACCAGGAACTCGCCATCGGCGAACTGCATACCGACGACCCTCGATCCGCGAGCGCGCGGGTCCAGCGGATCCGCTGACTTGCGATCTCTCCGGTCGGGATTGCCATCCAGTGACCGTACGAAGTACAGAGCCTTGAGGTCGCGAAGCCGGACTTCCATGACGGGTCCGGCGAGCGGTCGGATGTGGAAGGTTGGACGGTCCGGGCCCACGTCGAGGCTCGTGCCCTTGAGCAGCCGTCCGTCCTGGAACCGCGCCACTACCTGCTTGCTCATTTTGCTGGAGAGTGCATGGATCGCCCCGGGGGCCCGGCCTCATGCCGCATCCACGTGCGAATCCCTTCACTATCCGGCAGTGTCGGTCGGCCGGCCATATCCCTGTAGTACCGCCGTTTCAACGGATCCAGACGTCGCCGAGTGCTTCCTTCATGCGCGCCACGACCCAATCCGCTTCCTGCCTGTTGCCGATCTGGCGGCCGGCGGACGCGGTCTTCCCGTCCGACAGCTTCAGAACCACGTCGTACCATGCGCGGGCAGACTGCACGGCTGATTCGTTCTGCGACATCCCGATGCTGAGATCGACATCCTCTATCGCTGTCGCGTCAATGTGTTTCGTTCGACCGATGCCGAGCACGGAGTTGCGAATGCTAACGCCGCCGTTGCCGATCTCAATGACTGTCACGGTCAGCCACAGGTCGACAGCGATCGCCAGGAGCACCACGCCGAAGAAGCCGAACACGATCACGAAGAGGAGCGGCGCACCGAGCAGGCGGATCCCGTACGCCGAACCGAGGAACACAGCCGTGACGGCCGTCACACCAGCGACCGCGCCCGGCGCCCTGGCCGCGCCGAACCGGAACTCGGTACCGCCGCCCGGTCCGGGCGCGATCTGGACGGTTGCGTCCCTCGGGTCGAACGACACGGCCGGCTCACGCCCGGTCCTGACAGCGTGCGACACCGCGTGTGACCGTGATGCCTCGGCGAGTGACGCATCAGTCCGGAACACGGGCACGTCAAAGCGGCTCGAATAGTCGACGCCCATGACTTCCGCTTCGGCGCGCACTCGCCAGTGAATCGTGACGGGCGGACTCACCTGATCGGTCGGCGGCACGTCATCGGGAATCTCGAACGAGAACGGCACGACGATACCCTTCGCCTCACGCTGCATGGCCGTGCCCGGAACAACGGATTCCTCGTGCCACAGCAGAGTCTCGGTTGCGCTGTCGTCGCCCCGACCCGCGACGCGTCGCGTACACGTCAATGTCAGCTTCATCGATTCCGGCGGCGTATCGAAGCGCGTCCTGATCGTGCCCGCCAGCACACCGCCAATGGGTGCGGGATTCGTTACGAGCCCCAGCTCGGACGTGCCGAACTTGCGCCAGCGTGATGTCGCGCGGACCGCCCACACGATGAAGCCGACACCGACGAGCGGGAACAGCAGCCCGATCAGCGCGAGATGATTGCCCTGTTCGAGCTCGTCGGGCAGAACGAAGAAGATGGGCGCCGAGATGGCGTTCCAGATGACCGCAACGATCCATGTGAAGACGACGGTCGCCCGTTCCTCACTGCGCACCGTACCACTTGCCCAGCCCTGATCCCAGAGCCATGGCTCTTCCGGGTGCTCGGCGCGCTGGCGTTCAACCTCGCCCAGCTTCCGTTTCCCGTACGTCGCCAGCAGCACTATGCCAGTGCCGGCCGCGGCGAACGCGACGCCGCCCAGCATGAGCACTGCCCATTCGGTGAGCGGTTCACCGCCAAGCGCGCTCCGTACACTCACGCCGATCATGAACAGCCCGGCCAGCAGGAACGGCGCGCCGAACAGCATGAAACAGCCGGCAACCATCCTTGTGCCGCCGGCCATATCGCGTACGAGCCCTCCCGGTCCTGTCGTCAATGCACTGCGGTAGCCAGTTCGGCTACTGGAAGCGCAGGCGGCTCGACCAGGCCGCGAGATCGTCGTCGCCCGGGTAGACGGTGCGGACAGGGCCCTCGAAGCGGAGCGATGTCGTGAGCCCGAACGTCTGCGAGCGAAGCCCGGCAGATGCCGGCACCCGGACGGTCTCGGCGAGCGAGCCCAGGAGCCGTTGCCCCTCGTGGCCCAGTCCCACGCGGCAGCCGTGCAGCTCGATCGAGCCGAACGGAGCGAACAGCCCCCGGAGCCGTGCCAGCGTGGGCTCGATGAGGACCCAGCTCTCGCGGCTGATCGTGGTCTGGTCGCGCACGTGGTCGCCGCGCACTGGCGACCCCCAACGGCGATCGGGCCTGAGACTATCCTCCAGCTCGAGGCCCTCGCTGTCCCGGTAGATCGTGCCTCCCAGCGGCCCCCGCATGGTGCCCGTGCCACCGGTCACGCCCATGAGGCCCGGGACCCCGTGGCCGTACAAGCGGAGCAGTGCGATCGGGCCAAGGGCCTGCACGCGCGTGATGACGTCGTCAACGATCTGCCCCACCCCGCCGCTCATGCCACTGTTCGCGATCCAGCCCGGGCCCCGGAGTTCGGGAGGCGTGACCTCGTCGTGGCGAGGGTCGTAGATGTCGTTGGCCGAGATGACGCTCACGCGGGTCACCGAGGTGAGGGCGGCCCAGGTGGATGCTAGCACCTGGTCGCCGCCGCCCCTCGCGCCAGCACGGGCCTTCACCTCTGCGACAGCGGACTCGGTGTCCGGACCATAGATCCCGTCCACCGCCAGGCGGGTGGCTCTGAGATAACCGTTGACCAGGACCTGGAGCGCTGCCACCGCCGGTCCCCGATCCCGGATGCGGATGTCGACCATGGGCTCCTTCCTCCGGCAGGAATCCTCCGCCCTACTCGATCCAGCGTTCGATCTTGGCGCGAAGCATGACCAGAGGCACCGCGCCATCCTCGAGGATGCGATCGTGGAACGCGCGAATGTCGAACGCATCACCCATTGCGCTCCTTGCCAGCTCGCGCAGCCGGCGAATCTCGAGGTTGCCCAGCATGTACGCTGTGGCCTGACCGGGCACGGCGATGTAGCGGTCGACTTCGGCGGTCACACTGGACTGGGACTCCGCCGTGTTGGCCAGCATGTAGTCGATCGCCTGCTGGCGCGTCCAGCCGAGTGCGTGCATGCCGGCATCCACGACCAGTCTGGCCGCACGCAGCGCCTCGTTCGACAGCAGCCCGAGCCGGTCCACGTCAGCGGAGTACAGACCCATTTCGTCCGCCAACCGCTCGGAGTACAGGCCCCAGCCCTCACCGAAGCCCGAGAGGTACATGTAGCGCTGGAGCGGGTGCAGCCCCTCGCGCTCGAGCGCGATCGCGCCCTGCAGATGATGCCCCGGGTACGTCTCGTGGAACGCGGTCGCCTCCAGGCCGGCACGCGGCTTACCGTCCGCTTCGTACAGGTTGATGTAGTAGATGCCCGGCCGGCTGCCGTCCTCGGCCGGCGGATTGTAGAACCCGCCTGGCGCGGATGGCTCGGAGAAGGATGGCACGGGCTCGACGCGTACGGTCGCGCGCGGCACGATGCCGAACCACTGGGGCACTGCGGCCTGTGCGCGGGCGACGGCGCTTTCCGCAACGGCGAGCATCTCTTCGCGGCTCGAGAACTGGTATGCCCGGTCGCTGCGCATCCGGCGCAACGCTTCATCGACATTGTCGGAGCCGAGCATGCTCTGCGCGATGTCGCGCATCTCCGCTCGGATCAGCTCCATCTGCTCGAGGCCGGTCTCGTGCACTTCCTGTGGCGACATGTCGACGGTCGAGTGGTAGCGGATCGCGGCAGTGTAGCACGCAGCGCCGTCCGGGTTCGTCGCGACCGCAACGGTTTCCCTGGCCGCCGGCATGTATTCGATGGCAAGGAAGTCGCGGTAGCGCAGCAGTGCGGGCCGGATCTGTGTCGTCTCGAGTTCCTGCATGCGCGTGCGGAACTCGGTGGTCGAGTCTCTCGCCATGGCGACGAACGGGCTCTCGTCGACGGGGGCTTCGAGCAGCGCATCGACCTGCGCAATGACGGAAGCGACGTTGCCCTTCGGCGAGGAGTAGCCCAGCTCGAGGCCTTCGCGCAGGTTCGCGATCTCCTGGTCGAGATAGCGTGGCAGCTCGGCGAACCGGCGATACGCGGCATCGTTCTGTTGCGCGCTGCCGATCGGCTGCGAGCTTGCCAGCAGCGCCAGTTCCTGCTGCCAGCCGGTCCATGTCGGGCTCACGTTCCACAGGTCCATGCGGCAGGCTCGCCATGCCTGTGCGTTGCGTATGAGATTCGTGAGGAACCCGTGTGTGATGCTTTCGGCCGAGCCGGTGCCGAGGCTTCCGGCATTGATGGATTCGATGGAGCGCAGGATCGAGTCTTCCATCGATTCCCATTGCTGTCGAGTCGCGGCCGAGAGGTCGGGCAGCCTGTCGTGCGCCGCGTCGGCTGCGCCAAGCAGTGTCGCCTGATGCGGAAACGCGTCGAAGTACGCGGCGACGTAGCGGTCCGCGAGAGTATTGACGTCCGCCACCATCGGGTCACTTTCCGTTTCGTCAGCGGGCGCACAGGCAACCGCCAGCAACGCACATGCTGCGAGGGTGCCCCGCACTTCGATCCGCGATCGGTTCATCCGTGCGTCTCCAGCCGTCGTGGTCGGGTGTTGGTCCAGCGGACCCGTGACAGTCTACCGGGCGCGTTCACTTCGCGATGCGGTACAGGCGAACGTGATCGATGTCGAACTCGTCCAGCTCGCGGCCGAGCACCCAGTCCTCGCCTATGTCGAACGGACGGAACCGTTCGGGCACGATAAGGCGAGCGAGCACGCGACCCTCCGGATCGTAGATCGTCCAGCCGCCGGCCGGTTTCGTCGGATCGGGATAGTCGGCCACCCAGAGGTTGCCGGCCAGGTCCGTGGTAATCTCGCCGTAAGGGGGCACGAACGGACCGTGCGGCAGGTCGCGATTGCGGCCAGCGGCCTGGCGCTCGGCTCGGAGTTCATCGGGCATCGCGGCAAGCTGACGCTCGAACACTGCATCGAGGTGCCGTTCCGTTATCGCGTCAGGCGTACGGCCGGTCCGCACGATGCGCCTCAGGCCACCGTCCATGCCGTACACGCGGATTTCGGGACCGTCCTGCGCGCCGACATGGACCTCATCGCCGTGAACCGCGAATGTGGGCGACTTCGCGAACGGTAAGAACATGACGTTCACCGATGTGATCTGGCCGCCGCTGGTGCTGATCCGGACGAGGTGTTCGGCACCGGGGAACTCGCCGATCGTGTCAGCGATGGCACCACGGGTGTCGATACGGACCAGCGTGAACGGCGGCCGCGAGACCTCGTCGCCACTCCCACCCATCATCGTTTCGGGAGCGACGAGGACGGGCGCGGCGAGCAGCGAGCCGTCGGCAAAGCGCCCGACAATGCGGGGAACGACGGCAGTCTCGCCGATGTTGAACACGCGCACGAACTGGCCGGCCGGATCGAGGACGGAAACGCGGCGAGTGGTGGCGTCGGCCACGAGTAGAGAGTCGCCGGTACCACGAAACAGCGCGCTCGGGTTCTGATACTCGCCGGGCCCACCGCCCGTGCGGCCGCTCGTGCGAACGTGGACGCCGTCGGAATCGAAGAAGCGGATGTCGTCCGATCCGTTGCTGGCGACCGCGATCCGGCCATCGTTCAGACGGAGCGCGTCCGTCACACGGTACAGCGCGTATGGCTCCTGGGCATCGATCCCGCCTATGCTCACGTCGGGACCCTCGAGGCGCCACCAGACGTTGCTCGCCGAATCGTCGGGTGACGGGTTCTCGACGATCGTGATGCCGGCACTGTCACGCACGACGGCCAGCGGATCGCGGCCAGCCGCGTCAGCCTGGCAACCTACCGTGACCAGCGCAACCGCCACCGCGGACAGACTTGAAACGGTGCGGCACCTCATGTGACGTCCTTCCTCGGGTACTGAAGCCGGCCTCGTTCCTGCCGGATCCCGCCGGAATCGCGGATCCGGACCGGTCGCCCATCGACGGCCGACCGGACCCGCAAGTTAGTGACGGCCGCGCACTTCCGCCACCTGGTGGCTTACGCTGGGGCGGCGCTGGCACGAAACGTTCCATAGTCATTCTGACGACCAGTTGAGACAGACCGGAATGGCGGCGCGATCATCCGTTCGCGGCCAGCCGACGCCTTCCCGATCAGGCCGGCCTGGCGACCGGCGACTCGGATCCTGATCAGGAGTGAATCGTGCACCAACAGCGAATCGCGAGCGTTCCGCTCACCGGCCTGTTCATCCTTGCAATACTGTACGCCACGCACGTGGCCAAGCCCGTACTGATGCCCGTTGTGCTCGCCGTTCTGCTGGCGATTCTGCTGGCGCCTCTGGTTTCGCTGTTCGAGCGGATCGGTGCGCCCCGGGCGCTCGGCGCCGGCTTCACGGTAATGCTCCTCGTCGGCCTGACTGCGTGGGGCGCCAGCCGCCTCCTCGATCCGGCAGCCGGTTGGCTGGCCGATGCGCCCGGGCTGCTGAGCGACGTCCAGGAGAAGATCGCATCGCTGCAGGGGCAGGTCGAGCAGGTTTCCGCGGCGGCCGAGCAGGTCGGCGAGATCACGCGGGGCGGCGCGTCCGAAACGCAGAAAGTCACTGTCGAAGAGGAAGCGCCCTCGGCCGCCGTCCTGCGCGGCGCAACCGGGATCATCACCACGGGCGTGCTCACGCTTGCGCTCCTCTTCTTCCTGCTCTCGAGCGGCGAGCTGTTCCTGCTCAAGCTCGTCCGCGTGCTGCCCGGCTACAGTGCTCGCAAGCGTGCCATCCAATCGGCGGCCGCGGTGCGCCGCAATCTGTCGACACACCTGCTCACGATCACCGCCATCAACACCGCGCTCGGTATTGCCGTCAGCCTCGCGCTCAGCGCGGTCGGCATGCCCAACCCGGTGCTCTGGGGCGTCATGGCCGGTATCCTCAACTACGTCCCGTATCTGGGTGCAATGGTCGGCGTTGGTGTGGTCACCGTCATCGCGATCACCACGATCGACACGCTCGGCCTCGCCCTGCTCGTGCCGTTCATCTATCTCGCCCTGACGGCCCTCGAAGGCACGATCGTCACACCCGCCATCCTCGGCGCGAGACTGCGCCTCAACCCCGTCGCCATCTTCCTCGGCGTCATCCTGTGGGGATGGCTCTGGGGCGTGCCCGGCGCACTCCTGGCCGTGCCGATCCTGACGACGCTCAAGGTCATTGCCGACGCGTACCCGCGTTTCATGGCGTTCGGCGAGTTCCTCGGCCGCTGACAGCAGGCTGACCCGTCACACGCTCCCGATCATGCCGCTGGTCCGTACCTTGCACATGCTTATCGGGCGTATAACCCAACGACAATGGAGGGATCCATGTTCGACACGATCACAAGGCGTATCGCATACAGGAGTTCACCGATCCGCCGGTTCGCCGCGCTCCACACGCGGACCGTCGCCGGCATCGCCGGGGCTGTTGCCATCAGCAGCGCTGCTTTCGCCGTCTTCAGGCGAGTCCGGAAGTCCGGCCCGGAGGTCGAGCTGCTGTCCGTGGACGGGCCGGACATGAATGGCGGGCCGACGCGCGATGAGTTGTACGAAAGGGCCCGTCAGCGCGACATTCCGGGACGGTCCTCGATGACCAAGGCAGAGCTCATCGACGCGCTGAACGGCGGCTGATGCACCGTTCCGCGCGTGAGCTTCCACTCGCTTCGATGCCGATGATCGGTTACGGATGACCCCGGGAGGCGCCATTTCGGGCGAATCCCGCTCGATCTGGCGCCGCGCATTGCGCGTTGCGCTGATCGGGACGGGTGCAATCGCCGGCGTGCTGGCCGGTTTCATCGTCGCACTCCAGTTCGACGCTGTCGGGACATTGCTTGCTCGCGCGATCGCCGGTCGCGTGGTTCCCGATTCGATCGATGTTTCGATCGAGCGCGTTTCGGGTAGCTGGTTGCGTTCGCTGAACGTCGCAGGCCTGCGCCTGTCCGTTCCGGGCGGCGACACCGTCGTATCGATCGACACTCTCCACGCAAGCTACCGTCTGCTTCCACTTCTGCGCCGCAGGGTCGATGTGCGGCGGTTGCACATTGCCGCACCCCGGGTCCGCCTCGCGCGTGCGGCGGACGGCTCGGTCGGCATCGAGGGCTGGCCGCGAACGGACACACCGCCCGCTGAAACCGCATCGCAGGACGGCGGCTGGAACATCTCGGTCGGCGAACTCGTTGTCGAGCGAGCCGCCGGTCGGTTGACCACGGCGATCGACACGGTCGCGCGCACGCCGTCAGGTTCGACGGCCGACGCCCGGACGGATCTCGACGGGCGGGAAGTCGCGTTCGCGTGGAATCACGTTGACGTCGCACTTCACGACCTGCTTGCCGGTGATCGATTCGCGCTCGTCCTCGACTCCGCGACCGGTCGCATCGATGTGCCCACACTGCCACCCGAGGCGGACGTCGGGCCGCTCGAGTTCCTCGCCAGCGCGCGCGTGGCCAATGGTCGGATCGACATCGAAACGCTCACTGTCGACGGGCCGAGCACACGTGTCACCGGCGCGGGCAATCTGGCACTGCCGGATTCGACAGGCGCTCCCGTCGCGGTCGACTTCGATCTCGATGTGGATTCGCTGCCGCTCGCCATTGTGCACGCCGCGCTGGGCAATCCGCCCGATCAGAGTGCGCGTCTGAACGCGACTGTCGATGTGAACGGGACGACCGCATTGCTCACTGCCGCCATCAGTGCGAACACCAGCGATGGCGGCGAGGTTCATGGCACCGCGGCCTTCGCTCCCGCCGGCCGGGGGGACGTCCACTATCGCGCCAACCTGGCGATCACGTCTCTCGATCCGGCGACTCTGACCGGCGACACCGCACTGGCCGGCGCCATCAGTGGCACTCTGGACGTCGACCTCGAAGGACCGTCACGTTCCGCGCTCGACGGCCATGCGCACGCTGCGTTCGACCGGTTCGCCATCGGACCCGCGTCGCTGCGGAGCGTGCGGCTGGAATCGTCGTGGGTTGCGGGCAATGCAACAGTCGATCTCGGCATCGAAGGCGACGACATCTCCGCCAGCCTCGCCGGCAACATGCGGCCGCTCGACGCGGTGCCGGATTACGACGTGCGCGGTCCGTTCCGGTTCCGTCTACCCGGCGACACCACGGACCTGGTCGTGCTAGCGGGCCGGATCACGGCATCCGGGACGGGTGTCGACCCGGCTTCGGCCCATCTGGATGTCGATGTCGCACTATCCACGATCGAGGTCATGACGGCGCGTCTCGAGTCGGGACATATCGTCGCGAGTCTGGACAGCGGCCGTGTCGCATTCCGTCTCGATGCGCGGTCGAGCGATGACGGCCGCCTTGCCGCGAATGGCAATGTGACGCTCGGCGAGTCGATCGGCTTCACCGTCAGTCAGGCGACGGTCCGCGATCTCGACATTGCCGCGTTCCTTGGCGACACGATACCAGGCCGACTGGATGCCGACTTCACAGCATCGGGCGTGGCCGGTCAACCCGACCTGATACTCTCCGATATCCACCTGACGATCCGGGAGGGCCGGTATGGCACGTTCGTCATCGACACGATGGCGGTCGATGCGCGGCTGGCCGGTGGGCGACTGAACGCGACCGGACGTGCTCTCTCGAACGCGGGCCGCGCCGACTTCGAGCTGAGTGCACGCCCGTTCGCGGAGGTACCGTCATTCGATGTCGACCAGCTCCGTTTCGCCGACATCGATCTCGGTGTGCTGTCGACCGATACCACTCTGACGACGAGCATCACCGGCAGCGTGAGCGGCACCGGCCGCGGCACGTCGATCGAGCAGCTCGCGCTCGACCTGTCCGTAGCGCTCGACTCATCACGGGTCGGCCGCCAAGTCATCACCGGCGGACAGGGGACGCTGGTCCTGCTGGAGTCACGAGCTGACGTCGATCTGGACCTGGCGTTCGTCGACTCCGGCGGCATCCACATCGCAATGCACGGCCGCCCGTTCGCCGAACGTCCGACATTCGACATCAGCGAAGCCGACTTCCGTGCGCTGGATCCGTTCGCGTTCACGGGTACGCCCGGCGGTAGCGGCGACGCGCGCGCGTCGTTGAACGGCTCGATCATCGCGACTGTCGAGGGCCTCGATCCGCGGACAATGGTGGCGAGCGGCACATTGCGGCTTGACGCGTCACGCATCGATCGCGAGCCCATCAGTGAGGGGCTGGTCGCGTGGACGCTCGACGACTCGTTGCTGGATGCCGATGCGACCATCGACTTCGCGACCGGCCGACTCACGGCGGACGCCGCCGTGACGTTCACCGAAGCGGACATGAGCTACGTGCTGGACGCGGTGGTTCATTCCGGCGGTACCGCCCGGCTGGCCGGCGAGGACAGCGTTGGCAGCTTCGTCGACGCCACCGTCTCGGTCGAAGGCCGCGGCACGAGTCTCGCCAGCATGACCACGCGGATCCATGCCACGGCCGATAGTGCCGTGATCGGCGATCTGCGCGTCGGTACGCTGCGTCTCGCTGTCCTGATCGATCGCGGTGTTGCCACGATCGACACGCTCCGGGTCAGCTCGAACTTCGCGCACCTGACGGGCAACGGCTCGATGCCGGTGTCGGATTCCGCGGCTGCCGTCACGGCCGACCTCACGATTGACGCAACGGTCCGCTCGCTCGACGCAGTGCAACGTTGGCTCGGGATCGAACCGCTCGGCCTCGGCACGGGGGTGGTCCATTTCGCGGTTACCGGTCCTGCGGACTCGCTCCGCGTGGATGCGACTGTCGCCGCATCGGCCGCGTTGTTCGGCCGGACACGGCTGATCGGCCTCGAGTCCAGCTTTCAGGGATACCTGGATAGCGGATTGCGGCTCGCATCGGCCACGGGCACCATCGAGCTTGACCGGCTGGACTTCGCGGGGTTCGAGGTCCGCATTTCCCTCATCTCGGGCGAATGGAACGGCGATGAACTCGCGCTCGAGGGTGAGGCGACAATCGACGACCGGCGTGATCTGACGTTCGCCATGCGCGGCGATCCCCGCATCGGATCAGCGTACGCGGATCTCGATCAGCTCGACTTCCGTATGGACGAGGATCGCTGGGAGCTGACCGGTACGCCGACCATCTCATGGGCCGACGGCATCCGTGTCGACAGCCTTGTCCTGCGCGCGAACAATCAGGTGATCGCCGTGAACGGACTGCTCGATACCGATGACCGCAGCGACTTCAGCGTGCGCATCGAGCAGTTCCGTATGGGCAGTGTAGCCGATCTCCTCGGGTACGACCGGCTCGACGGCACGCTGACCGCGTCTTTCGGAGTCGAGGGTCCGGCCGCATCTCCACGCATTACGGGTGGCATGGACGCTCGCATCGACTGGCAGGGCGGACAGGAGAGTTCCCTTGTCGCAACGCTCACGTACGACACGTTGCGCCTCGATCTCGATGCGAGCATTCGCACCGACCGCGGCGACGCGCTGACCGTTGCGGGCGGCCTGCCAATCGACCTGGCGCTCACCCGTGCGGCCGAAGGCGACACGGCACGGCTTGCGTCGGCCGCGCCCGGCAGTGTCGATCTCACCATACGCGCCGACTCGTTCGGCATCGAATGGATCGAGCCGTTCCTCGACCGGTCAACGGCCCGCGACTTCGATGGCCAGCTTCAGATCGATGCGCGCGTCACCGGATCGCAGTCGGATCCGGTACTGTCCGGCTCGGTCGGTCTGTCGAATGGCCGCGTGACCGTGCCTCGCCTGGGCGTGACATATGAAGACGCGGCCATTCGCGTTTCGCTCGATGGCAATGTCGCGAGAATCGACAGCGCACGGGCCCGCACGGGCGATGGCACGATCACGCTCGGCGGCACTGTCTCACTGCCCGAACTGTCGCTCGGCGAGTTCGATATCGAAGCGCGGCTCGACGAGTTCCGCGCGATCCACAATGACGCGTTTCGCGTGAGCGCATCCGGCACGGCCGGCATCACCGGCACCACGAGCGAGCCGCGACTCGTCGGAAACATCGATCTCGTCGAGACCGATATCCGCCTTGACGACCGCGTGTCGGGCGCGTCCGTGCGGCCGGTCGAACTCACGGATGAGCAGGTGCGCGAACTGGAAGCATATTTCGGACTGCCGATCCTGGTCGAACGTGATCCGAACGCGCTGTTTGAAGCGCTCACCATCGACCTTGACGTATCGATGAGCCGCGACACATGGGTCAGGCAGCGCTCGAATCCGAGACTCGAGATCCAGCTCACCGGTGATGTGCGTGTCACGAAGGAGCCGCAGGACAGTCTCCGCTTCGATGGCCGCATCGAGGCCGTGGCTCAGCGCAGCTACGTCGAACAGTTCGGCAAGCGGTTCGCCATTGAAACGGGTGTCGTCGAGCTGCAGGGCAAGGTATCCGAAGCGCGACTCGACATCAGTGCCGCCTATCGCGTCCCGTCTACCCGCGATCCGAGCGTGCCCGAGGCCATCATTACGCTGGGCATCGGGGGCACGACGAGCGATCTCAGCCTCCTCCTCGGCTCCGAGCCGGACATGGAAAACGCCGACATCGTTTCGTACCTCGCCACTGGCCGGCCCGCGGCAACAAGCCTCGACTTCGGCCAGAGTGGTGGCGGTGGCGGCATCGGCTCGATCGGCTCCGACCTGGCCCTCGGCCAGGTCACAGGCCTCGTGGAAGGACTCGCGGCCGAGGGTGTCGGCCTCGACGTCATCGAGATCCGGCCGGACGGACTCCGCGGCGCAACACTCATTGCCGGCCGCTACGTCACACCGAGAGTCTATGTCGGCTTCAAGCAGCCGATCGGCCGCGACCCCGACGACGCCGACGGCCGCAGCGAGTTCGAGCGGACCGAGGTCGAGCTCGAGTACCAGGCGGTGCGCTGGCTGCTGCTCAACATGCA
This sequence comes from Longimicrobiales bacterium, assembly GCA_035513345.1. Taxonomy (GTDB): domain Bacteria; phylum Gemmatimonadota; class Gemmatimonadetes; order Longimicrobiales; family RSA9; genus DATKCF01. The sequence goes on along the minus strand of DATKCF010000065.1, from coordinate 25,464 downwards.
GGCGAGCAACTCCGCAGTCAGCTTCCTGTTCAGATTCCGCCATGCCTACTGACGCGGTGTCTCAGCGGTCAACGGTCGCGCGTGTGCCGCGCCGCCGTGCTCGCCTGACCCGGCGAGGGCGTGCAGTCGCGGACGCCATCGGTGAGGCAAGCCGCATGCTGTTGTGCGTATCAGGCCGTCTTGTGCTCGGCGTGGCGCTCTGCGCGTTCGCGACGTCGAGCGCGGCCGCGCAGGCACCCCTGTTCCTCATTGATGCGGATACGCGCGTTGCGTCGATCGATCTGTCGTTCCCGGGGACCGAGACACTCGAGCGCGACGCGATACGTCTGCGCATCGGTCTGACCGAGCCCGGCCTGCTCGCCGCGATACAGGCTGTGTTCGATATCCTGCCGTTCATCAGTACACCCGCACCACACCCGTTCAGTCCGCTCGAACTCGGCCGCGACGCGGTCCGCATCGAGCGCTACTACCGGGAGAACGGGTTCCTCGAAACGTCTGTCGAGTACGAGGTGCAGCTCGACACTGCGTCGAACTCGGTGGACGTGACGTTCCGCATCGACGAGGGCCGGCCGCTCCTGCTGGACACGGTGGGTGTCACGCTGATCGAGGGCACGTCGAACCTCGACACCGCGCTCGTCGGCGACTGGGATCGGTTCACCGAACGGATGGGCAGGGAGAAGGGCATCCGACTGAGCGAGGTTGATCGGATCAGGCTGCGCTCGCGGCCACTCGAGTGGCTGCGCACCAATGGCTACGCGTTCGCGAACGTACTCGACACCTTGCTCGTTGATTCCGCTGCCGCAACCGCCGACCTTCACATTCGCGTCGACGCCGGTCCGCGCGCCCGTGTTGATTCGGTGGCAATCGAAGGCATCGAGTCGCTCAGCTACAACACGGTCCGCCGCGAGATCCCGATCAGGAATGGTGACTGGTTCTCCGCCGGCAAGGTCAGTGAAGGTCAGCGCCAGGTGTTCGGGCTTGGCCTCGTCCGGCTTGCGCTCTTCGATGTCGCGGCCGACCAGGCCCGCGACTCGACTGTCACATTGCTCATGCGCGTCGAGGAGGGACAGCCCCGAGCGATCAGTGGCGAACTCGGTTATGCCACCGAACGTGGCGCCGTCCTGCAAAGCCAGTGGGAGCACCGCGATTTCATGGGCGGCGCTCGCTCGTTCACCGTGTCAGGCGTCGCGAACACCGGCTGGATGGCGGTTTCGGACAACGTCGACCGGCGTTTCGGTCTCTCCACCGCACTGCGGCAGCCGTATATCTTCGACTATCGCCTGTCCGGTACCGTCCGCCCGTTCGTCGAGTATCGCGACGATATCCGCGACGAGTCGTTCGCGGTCGGCTCGGATGCGTCACTGCTGTTCGAGCGCGGCGCGCTCCGGCAGGCATCCGTCACCTACACAATCTCGAACCGTCACGTCATTGATGCGCCAACGCTCACCGCCAGAATCGATGAGGCGGACACGCTGCTGCTGTCGGCCATTCCGGTCGATGTCGGCAACGTCAGTATGAGTCGGCTCGGCCTCAGCGTGGTCATCGGACACGTCGATAATCCGGTCGGTCCTCGCCGTGGCTACATCACGCGCACGTCGGTCGAGGCGGCTGGACCACCCGCCATCTCGAGCGTCCAGTACGGCCGTGTGGAGGGCAGCGTCACCGGCTTCCTTCCCGTGGGCCGGTCGGTCAGCCTGGTGGGCCGCGTCTCGGGCGGACGCCTGTTCCCATACGGCGAGAGCGTGCCCGACAGCCTGGGTGAGGTACTGCCGATCCTGCTCCGTCTCCGCGACGCGGTCTTCACCGCGGGCGGCACGGGCGACGTCCGGGGCTGGGGCAACGCGCAGCTCGGTCCGAAGGTGCCCGACCTGCGCCTGGTGACGCAGGGCGATTCCGTGATCGCGTCGGCCGACCGTTACCTCGTCCTCTCCGGCCTCGCCCGGCTCACTGCATCGCTCGAGATGAGACTGCCGTTCCCGTTCCTCGGGCCGCGCCACGGAACGCACGTCTTCGTCGATGCGGGTCGCATCTGGACGGCCGATGACCGCTTCTACGACCCGTCCCTGCCACGCGATCCGCTCGGCCAGGAGAAGTTCTTCTTCGGCACCGGCCTCGGCGTCGAGTTCGGCACGATCGTCGGACCGCTGCGCATCGACGTCGGCTACAAGCTCAACCCGTCGCCGCTCGACCTGCGCGACCCCGATCCCGTCGCCAGGGCGCTCGTCGCCGGCCAGCCGATCCTGTCCGTGCCGACCAGATCGCTCAAGCGGTGGCACCTCCACATCGCCATCGGGCGCACGTACTGATGCGGTTCCGCGATGTCGGCTCGATCATCTGGCGCACGATTGGCCGTTTCATGGACGATGGCGGCATGCGACACGGTGCGGCCCTCGCATTCTATGCGACACTGTCGCTGGCTCCGCTCCTGCTCCTCGTCGTTTCCGTTGTCTCCCTGCTCGCGCGCGACAACATTACCGCTTCGACATTCGTCGATCAGCTCACACTCATGCTCGGTGAGCGCGGCGAAGAGATCGCACTACAGATCATCGACAACGCGCCCGACCAGGATCAGAGCATTGTCGGCATGATCGGCAGTGCCGTGCTCCTTCTCGTCGGCGGGTCCGTCCTGTTCATCAATCTGCAGGGCACGCTCAACTCGATGTGGAACGTCAAGCGCCGAAGCCGCGGCATGATCCGCGGCCTCGTGCGCGCCCGCCTCGTCGCGTTCCTCATGATTCTCGCTACCGGCGGCGTGCTGCTCTTCTCCGTGCTGCTCGGTGCGGCCGCCAACTGGATCGCACCCGTCGTCGAGAACCGGATGCCGGTCGGCTCGACTCTTGTCATGCTTCTCGAACTCGGTGTGTCGGGCGCCGTCCTCACACTGCTGTGCGCCGCGACGTACCGAATCCTGCCGGACGTCGAGATCGCCTGGCGAGACGTCTGGGTCGGCGCCATCCTCACTGCCGCGCTCTTCCTCGTCGGTCGTACCGTCATCGGCTGGTACCTGTCCACCGCCGGCGTTGGATCACGCTTCGGCGCCGCCGGTTCCGTCGTCGTATTCCTGATCTGGCTCTACTACTCCGCCCTGATCTTCTTCTTCGGAGCCGAGTTCACGCAGGTCTGGGCCGAACGACGAGGCTCGCCGATCCTGCCTTCGCCTGGCTCGGTACGTGTGCAACGGATGGAAACCGAGATCGAGCGCTAGATTGGTTCGTCGCCTGGAGTGCCGTGGAACGGAGAGGTCCGAGAGAGATTCGAGCCCGACGGGGGCCGGTAGTCAGCGTCCGCGGGGCAGCACGGGCGCGACCAGCGCGCCGGCCCCGAACCCCAGCAGCATCGACCAGTGGACCGTGAACGTGCGCGCCGATTCGGTATCCGCCCACCATACCGGTGGCGTCATCATCACGAGCATGGCAATGGCCAGGCCGATGCTGTGTCCGATCACACCGCCCCAGAACATGCGCTTCGAGCGATCGGACCGTTCGCGCATGCGGTGCCCGAGCACGAGCAGAACCGCCGGTGCAATGAACAACCCGGTCAGCAGGGCAATGCGTGCCAGGATCAAGCGCGACCCCGGGGATAGAGCCACAGCCAGTAGCCGCTGACGAGCAGCACCACGAGGAAGATGGCGGCGGCATCGCTCAGCAGGACCCACCGATCGCCAAATATCTCGCCCGAATGCAGCTTCTCGAGGAACACGTCATTGCGTTCGCCGACGTGCAGTACCTCGCCCGTGTGCAGATCGACCGTCACCTCCATCGCGCGGGCATCGTCGAAGCGGACCTTCATGATTCCGTCACGCGGCCGGATGTCCAGCCGGTCGACCGCAGTGCCACTGTTGTCAGCGGGCAGCGCCGCTGCGGCATTGGCAACCAGTGTCGCCATCGGCAGTGCCGTCTCCAGACCGCCCCTGGCCTCGTTCGACACATCCGGCATCAGGCCGAGGCCGCGCTTGTGATTCAGCAGAATGCCCGTGATCGAGATCAGCAGCAGGATGCCCGTACCCGTGACGCCGAGCCAGAGATGCGAGTAGAACATCGCGCGCGCGGTCGTCCGACCGCCTCGTCGCCTCTGATCGGGGCTTTCCGTCTTTCGACTTGCGTGGCCGGGCCGCGGCGGCCGTGCACCCGGCGCCCGGCCGCCGGGTTCAGCGGGTGGCATCTGATTCGCCCTTCGTCATTGGAATGCAGCGATGGAACGGTATGTAACGCAGAGACTTCGCGAAAGGACCAGTTCGGCCGTCCGAACCGGTTCCTTACATTCGACGAGGGCCGACCGATGCCGCGGCCGTCCGTATTGGGGAATCCGCATCGCCGGGGCGCGTCGGACCCCACGGCGCGGCGCGTCCGGGCCCCCTTACCGAGTGCTCACGGCAACGGATCCGATATACGTCGAATAGCCTTGCCGATGTACAGCGCGGCGGGCCGGGCGGAGAGTGCCTCACCCCGCACACGAATGGGCCCGCACAATACGCCTTCTTCCAGTTCCTTCACCGCACCCGAAGTGATGCGGCGGACGAACTGACTCGCATCATCCGCATTGGCCGCAAGCTGCAGCGACGACGTCATACCTGTCTCGAGAACATGCACGATGAAGATTGCGCGCTCGGCTCGGTGCTCCGCCGCCAGTGCGAGGGTTCCAGCGATACCCGTCAGAAGCTGATAGCGCAGCTCACCGATCGATACGGTATCGGTCACTCTGGGTGGCACGAGCCCCCTCACCAGTTCCACGACACGCTCGATGCCGCTCGACCGCGGATTCGACACGGCTCGCTCGAGCGCAGTATTGAGCACGTCGGAAATGCGGGGACCGAATGCCTCGTCCGCCTTGGCTTCGACCGATCCGACAACCGACCCCTTTTCATCGTGCCCGAGGAACACAAGGTCGGCGTTCCTTGTCTCGCCGCGGCGAGTATCGAAGTACAGGCGGGCTTCAGGCTCAACCTGATCGATCACAACGTTCTGAAAGTCTGCACTCGATCGGAGCAGACTCGCAATCTCGATCGGTGGACCAGCAGGCGCCCCCTCGAGCCACGCACGAGCGGCCTCCATCGCGCTTCGGCCTTCCACCCATTGTCTGTCAGGATCCTTCGGGCCGGCGTGTTCGAGCCAATCGTCCAGGCTGGTGATGGCCAGGTCCTTCTTCGCGATTCGCAAGCTGATTCTCCGAGGGCGAGGCCGGTTTGAAGCGACGGCATGTCCGCCAGCTTCAAGATAGCCTGTTTTCGCGGGTGGGACTCAGCGCCGCTCGATGCCCCGCACCACGGCCACCGCACCGCCCGGTGGGGATTCCACCGCCTCTGCGCCGGTCGATTCCCCGGACCACGACCGCCGCACCGCTCGGTGGGGATTCCACCGCCTCAGCGCCGGTCGAAAATCCTCTCCTCAAGGTCAACGATGTTCTCGGTGTCCTTGCCAGCGTGAAACCCCGGCCTGATGCGTCTGCCAACGTCCTGGCCATGTGCGATCGGCGAGCTCGACCGGCCCGCCGAGAACGCTGATCCGCGTGAACCCGAGAAACGCGCCCCAGAAACCAGCCCCAGAAACGTTTCTCCGGAGAAGCCACCATCCATTCAACGACAGAGCGGTGGACTCCCCGGGACGTACACCGGCGTCGGCAGCTTCGCTGTCTGACCCAGCCTGTCCCGGAGGTAATCACGCGTATAGATGCGAAGCATGACCCCACGCAGGAGCACCTCGACCCGCTCGAGCTCGTCGGGTAGAAAGTGCGCGAGTTCAGCCAGGCCATTGTAGCTCTGACGGTCATCGATCAGAATGCACCTGACCCGCGCCAGAAACCGTCCGTAACGACTCTGGACGATATCAAGCGCCGTTGCGTTCCGGTTCCTCAGCAGGTACTCGCGATTCAGCGCCGGCATCACAGCCGTCGCATGGGGACGCGCGCGATTCACGATACGCTCGACCTGCTGCTGGATCATCCGCTGAGCCACCGAATCTGCTTCGAGGTGGATCACGAGGGTCGTGTCTTCGAAGGCAGAAAGCACTGATTCGATGGGAAGGAATCCGAAGCCACGGACCGAAAAGCGCAATGGCGGTCCTGCGGGAATATCCTCGAGCTTGAAGCGACCGACCGAGTTCGTGTACGTTTCGTGATCAGGCTCAACACGGATCTCGACGTCCAGCAGACCTCGATCGTCACCGCGCTCGTATACTTCTCCCTGAACTGTGATCGTCCGCCCTTCTACAAGGAGCGAGTCGAGCGATATTGGCGCGGGATCGAGCTGCACCACGATGGATGTGTCGCCCGTGAGCCTGACACTGACTTCCCGGGGTGAGTAGCCGTATGCATTGATCGCAACCGGATGGGTCCCGAACGGAAGCTCGCCCACGACGAAGCGACCTTCGAAGTCGCTCAGAACCTGTCGACTTCCTATCTCGATCGTAGCGCCAGCGATGCCTGAATCGCTGCCGCGCTCGACGACACGGCCCGAAAGCTGGGCACCTGTCTGGGCGGCAGCCGGGATTGCGGCCGCTGCAAGAAACAGAATAGCCAGAACTGGAGATCTCATCGACGTCCCCGGTCGCTCACAGCCTCGCCAGACTCGCGATGGTTCCAATTCAATCGGCGGAAGTCGATGCCTTGCGCTCCACTGACCCCGGGATAGCAAGCACGCCCTCGTCCGAATGCCACCATTCCCGGAATATCCTGCACAAGCCGCTGTCAGCGAACTCGACCATCAACATGCCGTCCAGCCGGACAGTGTAATCCGCACCTGCTCGCCTGAACGAGCATTGCCAGTGAGCGATGCCACCCGGATCGCCTCGGGACAGCACCGAGGCCGCGAATCGGATGTCTCTCTGCCTGACAACGGCTGCCTCGAATGCCTGAGCGACTGCGTCACGGCCGACCCTGGCTTCCTCGAACGGCGTCCAGTGGTAGTGCACATCCGGCGTGAACAGGGCAGCGAACGCCTGTGCGTCGCTCCGCTCCCAGGCGAGGCCGTACGCGGCAAGCCAGTTGTCCAGATGGTTGGATTCCATGGCGGGAGCTACATCCACTTTGTGACGTTTGAGCTTTGCGCGCGGTCATGCGTTCGCGACACGCAGTACTTCCTCGGCTGTCGTCACACCTGCACGCATCTGACGCAGGCCATCCTCGCGCAGCAACCGCATTCCCTTCCTGACGCCGAGCTTCATCAGGTGACCGGCGCTCACGTCTTCCTGTAGCGCGGCACGCAGTTCCTCGTCCAGCACGAGCAGCTCGTAGATGCCGATACGGCCATGATAGCCGGTTCCGCGGCACCTGCCGCAGCCGCGGCCTTTCCATGCTGTCGGCAAATCGTCCGGCGCCACAGCCAGAGCGATCCGCTGTTCCGGTGTGAGCGGCTCGGCATGTTTGCAGTCATCACAGATGCGGCGGACCAGCCGCTGCGCGAGGACTGCTTCGACTGTACTGGCCACGAGGTACGGCTCGATGCCCAGGTCGACGAGCCGCGTGAGCGCGGTCGCGGAATCGTTGGTGTGGAGTGTCGACAGCACGAGGTGGCCGGTCAGTGCCGCGTGCGTAGCGATGTCCGCCGTTTCCTGGTCGCGGATCTCGCCGACCAGCATGATGTCCGGGTCCTGGCGCAGCAGTGCGCGCAACGCGTTCGCGAACGTCAACCCGACCTTCTCGTTGACCGGCACCTGCGGCACGCCCGGCAGCTCGTACTCGACCGGGTCCTCGACCGTGATGATCTTTTCGCGACCCGTTCGGATCCTGTCGACCGCAGCATACAGCGTCGTCGTCTTGCCCGAGCCGGTCGGCCCGGTAGCGAGCACGATGCCGTGCGGCTTCGCGATCACGGCGGCGAAGCTGCGCATCGTGTCACTGGCCATGCCCAGCGCTTCGAGGTCGATGCGACCGCGCTCCTTGTCGAGCAGTCGGAGCACGACGCTCTCGCCGTGGAGCGTGGGCAACGTGGAGACGCGCACGTCGACTTCGCGGTCCCGCATGCGCAGACGGATACGGCCGTCCTGCGGGAGTCGTCGCTCCGCGATGTCGAGTTCGGCCATGATCTTCAGCCTGCTGATGACCGCTGCGGCAAGCCGGCGAGGCGGTGCGGGCGCATCGAGCAGCACGCCGTCAACGCGGTAACGCACGCGCAACCCGCCGACGTAGGACTCGAGGTGCACGTCCGAAGCCCTTGCCTCGAGCGCCTCGAGGAGCAGCAGGTTCACGAGCTTCACGACGGGCGCTTCATTGGCCAGGCTGACCAGGTCGTCGAGCGCGGCATCCAGCTCGCCGACCGGCCGTACGTCATCGGACAGTCCCGCGATCACGTCCTCGGCCGTCAACGCGTCCGGCGAGTAGATGCGCCGGATGGCCGCGCGCACCTCCTGCTCAGGCATGCGAACGAGTTCGAGCGATGAGCCCGCGATCAGGCGCAGATCGTCGAGCGCGTTCGGATCGACCGACTCGACCCACGTCGCGACCCGCAGCCGGCCGTTCGCAAAACCGAGCGGCAGCACCGCATGATGCTCGAGGTAGTCCGGCGTCAGTGAAGGCGACAACGGTTCCGCCGCCTGCAGTGCGGATGTCGGATCGAACGTCGCCGGAGCGCCCGGCGCGGCCGTGTCTACATCGACCGCGCCGAAACGGGCCGGCCCTGCCAGCTCGCTCACCTCGCGGCCCCGACCGTGTCCTGCTGCACGGACGACGTATCCGGCGGCGGGATCCGGATCGTGTCAGCAGGCAACCGGATCACCCGCGGCGTCAGGGGCGATATCGGGACCATGTCCTCCAGCAGTTCCGCGCGGTTCTCGATCTCCTGGCGCACGCGGTCCGCGTCGTCATCGGATACCACGATGTACGGCGTCAGGAACACGAACAGCTCGCTCGTGCCCGTGGTCGACCGCTCCGAACCGAACAGCCAGCCCAGGATCGGTATGTCCTTGAGCAGCGGAATGCCGGACCGGACCCTGTCCTCCTGACGATCGACGAGTCCGCCGACGACGACTGTCTGACCGTGTCGCGCCAGAATCTGCGTCTGCGCTGTACGCGTGCTGATCACCGGCGCATCGAACTGCGTCTCGTTCGTCACAACATTGACTTCCTGAAGCAGCGCGAGATTGACGTAGCCTTCGTCATTGATCGTCGGCGTGATTGTCAGATTGGTGCCGACATCGCGGTACTGGATGCTCTGGTTGAGCACGCCCTGGTCGGTCGGCAGCGCCTGCGAGAACGCGACGAACGGTCGCTCGGAACCTACGAAGATCTGCGCTTCCTGGTTGTTCTGTGCAACGACCAGCGGGCGCGACAGGATCCGGACATTGCCCGTCGATGCCAGTGCGGCGATCGTCGCCTCGAAATTGACCACGCCCGATCGTATGATGCCGAGTGCGCCGCCATCCGCCGGCTGGCCGGAGACCAGCTCACCGACAGTCCTGCCGCTTTCCGACTCGACGACGAAGCTGGTGCCGACGTTCAGATCGTCCGTGCGGCGAACCTCCGCGATCACGACTTCGATCACAACCTGCAACGGTCTCAGATCGAGCGCCTGCACCGCCTGTTGCACGATCGAGTAGTCCGCGGGCGTCGCCCGTACGAGCAGTGAGTTCGTCAGCTCGTCCGGCACGATCGTGACCTCGCCTTCCAGCTCGCCCGCGCGGGCAAGCGGCACGACCACTGTCTGACCCTGACTGCGTGCAAGCTCCGCGCGCATCATCTGAAGCTGTGACTGCTGTTCCGCCAGTCGCAACTGCTGCGACAGCGTCTGCGCCTGCTGCGGCGTCTGCGGCTGGATGACCTGGCCGCCGAACAACGTCGTCAGAGTCTGCGAGAGGATCGGCGCCCGTGCGTGACGCAGCTTCATGATGTACAGCTGGCGAGGCGTCGGTATGGCCTGCGCCGCGGCTGCGCCCTGAAGCCGCATGTAGCCATCCCCTTCGGTGACCGCAACGCCGTTCGTCGCGGCCAGCTCACGGATCATTCCGTCGAGCGCGGCAATGGGTATCGACCGCGGTGTTCGGACCGTGACCATCTTGTCCGGCAGATCCGTGTACACGACGTTGAGCCCTGCCAGCTCGGCGAGCGCGCTGAACACGTGCGCGAGTGGCACGTCCTGGAAGTTCAGGATGACACCACCGTCCGTCCGCATGATGTCCGGCCGCTGCGCATCCGCGCCCAGCGGAGCGAACACGATCGATACAATGAACGCGACGGCGATGAACCGTCCGGGGAGCGCTCGGTTCATCGGGGTTCCGGCGTGTGAGGAGGCTGGATGCTCAGTGTGTCCGGCCGCGCCCTGATGATCACTCGCGCGGGGCCGTCGCTGCCCTGAATGACCTCGAAGTTCCGCCCGCGCCCACCCATCTGCTGCCGCATGAGCTGTTCGATCATCTGAACCGGCAACCCGCGTTCCTGCAGTTGCTCCGCTACGCCGCGGAGCCGTTCGGCCATCTGTTCAATGGCATTGCTGTTGTTGCGCGCGTTGCGGCCGCCTTGTCGTTCGGCTCGCTCACCGCCTGCAACCTCGCCGCGCTCGACCGCAAGGCGGAACGACTGGCCCTGGCCGACCAGCGTAGCGGCCTCCGTTTCGACACGCTGCAGTCGATAGCCGAACAGCGACTCGCCGACTTGCACGATTTCAGGTGCAGTCGAGTTCTCGACCTGGACCAGTGCGATGCCCGCGTCGCCGACCTGTGCCGTGCCAACCACACGGAACGGCGGCGGGTCCGGCTCCGGCTCTCGCACGACAATCGGACGCTCCACGAACTCGCCCGGCAGACGGTACGACGCTGCACGACTGCGGTCCGGCATGAACGGATCATGGTCGACCGCCAACGCCAGCGATTCCATTTCGAGCACGCCTTCGGACGGCACGCGCGCGGCCGGCACATCGGCCACCGTGATCTCGGCTATCGATGCGACACCCATTGGCGCCGGGCTCAACGGCTCGACCCGATCTACAGTCAGCGCACGCGCCAGCGCCACCGCACACAGAAGCGCGGCAACCGCAACGCCCGCCACCGACAGTGCGAAGGTTCTGCTCACCGGTACTTTCATTGCACCACTCCCGTCGCTGCGATCATCCGTTCGGAACGCTCGGCTCACTGTGATTCTGGCGGCCGCCGGTTCGGAATACGAATCGTGTCCGCGCGCAGGCGAACGGTCGGGCCCCTGCCGTCGGTGTTGCCGAAAAACTGCATCGTGCTGAGCGGCGCAAACCCTTCGCGGCCGCCCTGGAACTGGAACCGCTGCTGGCCGCTCACCCGGTTCTGCGCGTTCAACATCTGTTCGATCAGCTCGGGCGCCATCCCGCCTTCACGCAGCTCCCTGATCATCACTTCACGCACCAGGTCGGCTTCGCTTTCCGGGTTGCGACCGCGAACGCCCCGGCCATCCGTACCGGACTGCACCGCGAGTGTCAGTGTCTGGCTCTGCCTGACGAGTGTCGCCGTTTCCGCGTCCACGCTCTGCAGCCGGTACCCGAACAGCGAACCGCCGACCCGCATTATCTCGGGTGCTCCGGCGTCGAGCGTTTCGACAAGCGCGATGCCCGACTCGCCAACCATGGCCGTGCCGATCACGCGGAACGGCGGCGGTTCAGCTTCCTCCATGCGCACTGCAACAGGCTGCGGCATGTATTCGCCCGGCAGGCGGTACGGCCGGGCGCGACGCCGGTCCGGCATGAACGGGTCGTGATCGACAGCGAGCGCAAGCGACTCCAGCTCGAGCACGCTCTCCGATGGAACCGTCGCCGACGCCAGGTCGTCGATGGGAAGCTCCGCACCCGACGCGATCCCCGACAGCGCGGTCGAGGCCGCCGTCACCGGTTCGACTGTCAACGCGCGTGCGATCGCGACGACGCACAGCAGCGCGCCACCCGTCATGCCGGCCAGCGAAAGCAGGAACGTCCGGCTCGCGACGACTCTCATGGCATCATCTCCGTTTCGCCGACCACTGCGTCATCCGGGATGTCCGGCGGCGCGTACGCCATGACGATCATTGACACCTGCATCACACCGGTCGGCCGCGCGGGGCCTGCCGGCTGGGCGTTCCGGCCGCGGCCGGTGGACTCGGGTCTCGACAGTTGCGGTTCGACCGAAAGCTCCTCGATGCGGAGCAGCATCGGGCTCTCCTCGATCGAGTGCAGCAGCCGCGTCACGCCGTCCAGATCACTCTCTGCCGTGACCGCCAGACGGATCGGCCGCACGACTTCGGATTCCGCGTCAGGCCGCGCCGGTTGCATGCCGCGAATCTCCTGGAGCAGAACCCGGCTGGCCTGCGCCAGTGATTCGAGGTGGTCGATCACCATGCCCTCGACGAGGGCGACGTTGGCTCCGCTGACGAGCCTGCGCTCGACACGCTCGACGTGCGCCGCAGCCTCGCCGGCACGGACCGGCAGCACATCCGCTGACACGAGCAACGCTTCCTCGCGCGCCAGCAGGCCGCGCTCCGCTTCGACCTGTGCTCTCAGATCCGACAGTGACGACCGATAGGGTCGCACGACCAGTGTCCACGCCAGCACGGGCACGGCCAGCATCAGCCCGATACGGAGCGCTCGCCTGTCGCGCGGCGACAGCCGGTCGAACGTCAGCCATTCGCGAACGGCGCGCAGCATCCTCATTCGATTCGCTCTCTCTCACCGAACTCGTCGCCACCGGTCGGGGGCGGCGGACGCTCCACCTTCGGATCCAGGATCGATGGCCTCGCCGCACCCAGTGGCGGCTTCAGGCGAGCGCTCAGGCGGAACCGCTCGATCGATGTCGAGCCATCCTCGAGATCGCGCTCGACGATGCCTTCCAACCGGAAATCCGTGAGGCTGCCCGCGCGACGAAGCGCCTGCATCGCTTCGCCCGCACTCGCGCCTGAACCCTCGATGACAAGCGTGTCGCCACGCGTGCGGACCGATGTCAGGTACGAGTCCGATGGCAGCAGTAACGCGAGGTCGAACAGCGCACGCGTCCACCGCGGCGTACTGCGCTCGATCTCGCGGATCGCCTGCGTGCGTGACTCCATCTGGTTGATCGAATCGCGTGTCGCCAGCAGTGGTGAGACCTCCGAGCGGATCTCCGCTCGCCTGGCGCGCACCGCGTCCAGCTCGCGACGCATGCCCCAGAACTCGATCGCGGCCGCAACCGCCAGCAGCACGACAGCCGCTGCCGCGAGCCGGCGTCCGATCACGCGCGAACGACGCCAGCGCTCCGCCGTCAGCGATGGCGGAACCAGTTCGAGCGGCGAGCGGTGCGCGCGCATTGCCGCGACTTCCGCCGCGGATCGCGAGCGGGCCGCGTCGTCGACCAGTGTCCACCCTGCTGCCGCAACCGCGCGTGACAGCGACTCGCGACGCCCCGCCTCGCCACACACGATCGCGCGGCCGGGCGCCGCTCCCGCCGCGGACACGACTTCGGACACGAGCGATGCCGGCACGCGGCGCACGGTGACCAGCGACTCACCTTCGATGCGCATCACGTGCACTGCATCACCATGCGCAGCAAAGATCGAACGCGCGCCGTCGCCTGACCACCCGCTTTCCGGACCAGCCAGCCATGCGCCATGCGCGGGCACGATCGACTCGACCGTCCAGCCGGCGCCGGCCGCCGCCGCGCGGACGGATTCCAGTGTCGCAACAGGCGAGGCCGCCGCGAGCACGGGTCGCGCGCCGCTCCGCACGCCCGCTCCCCAAGCGGGCAGAACCGCCACCGCGCGCGCCACGGCGCCACCCACGAAATGACGCGCTGCATCGCGCCGAACGACAGCTTCCGCTTCGCGCAGCTTCAATGGCGGCAACGGCACGAGTCGCGCGTCCGCGAGCGGCGGCAGCAACGCGATACGCACGTGAGCGCCGTCCAGCCCGGTGCCGGACTCGGCAGCCAGCATTGCGGCCAGCTCGTTGAACGCCGCCGCGACTGCCGCGGCCACGCCGTCGCTTCGATCCGGCCACTGCAACGGTACGGACGCGGCTCGCGACGCGCCGCCCGCCGTGGCCACGCCGACAACGACATCATCGCCGATCGCGATGCCGATCCGCACCTGGCGCGCGCTCAATCGAACCTCCGCCACACGACGACCGCGCCCGCGGTCGATCGGGCGACCACGACTCTTGCCTGCACGCGAATCGGACTGCCTTCGACCCGGCCTTCCGCCAGGATCTCGACTTCGTTGGTCGTGTACGTCGTCATCGCATCGAACTCGCGTTCCCGGCCGCGGTTCGTGTCGAACATCGGGATCATGCGGCGCAGCTGGTTCGCGCTGCGTGGCACACCGCCGATCTCGCGCAGCCGCATCAGCTCCGTCACCGCGCTCGGCGTCATGTCCGGCAACGCCAGCAGCACGGGCCCGGGCGCCGCGTTCACATTGACATTACCCGACCCGATCAGCGTCAGGTACGGTTTCGCTGCCTCGTACAGTTCCGGCGTCATTCCCATCACGTAGCGCAATTCATCCAGCTCGGCAAAGTCGCGGTTCGGCGGGAGCATCGGCGCTTCCGCATCGAGGTACTGGTCGCGTTCCGCTCCGCCCAGCCGGGGAATCTCGTCCGCATCGCGCCAGTCGAGAATCGCCTGCGCCAGCCGGTCCGCGTGTGCATAGTCGACAGCCATACCCTGCGCGAAGAACTGGCGCAGGACTTCCTCGCTGGCATTGTTGAGGTTCAGTGCGGCGCCCGTGTCGCGAACACGCAGCGAGTAACGCGCATCGCCGAACGTCATCTCCTCACGGATCAACTCGTCCGGCGCGCGCCACGGGTCTTCCAGCGGATCCGACTGCCGGAACAGGCTCGTCACACTCCGTCGTTCCGCCTGAGTCCGCTGCCTCGATGTCCGGGCCGCGGACAGCGCCTCGGCGCGTAACTCGTCCGCACGGTCCAGCATCGCTGCCGACAATCGCGACCTCGCGTACTCGACACCCGCCGTCGCGGCCGCTCTCGCCCGCGTTTCATCGATCAGATTCGCCGCGGCAAGACGGCGCGACCGCGACCGCAACGCCGCGTCCAGACCCACCGCACCCAGCGCGACCAGCAGCCACAATGCAGCAATGAGGATGAAGCCGTTCCTGCGTCCGCCCCCTTCAGCTCCGCTCGCGCAGTGCGCGTTGCCCAGATTCGTCGCCTTCATCACCGGCCCAGCGCGACTCGAATGGGATAGCGCAGCAGCGGCGGCACCGTGTCCCCCGGCGCCACGTGCAGTACCAGTTCGACAGCCCGCGGCAACTGGTTCCTGCCGAGCCAGTCGGGTAGCCACTCGAACGCATCCGCGGCTTCAGGCAGATAGTGGATGTCGAGACCGATGGCCTGTGGCACCAGCTCGAACCGGCGAGGCTCGTCCTGGATGCGTTCGGTCAGTTCCGCGACGAGTCCGGTCTCCGGCGTCTCATCATCGCGATCGATGTACAGACGCACGACAGTATTGCGAACGTGCAGCGGCGTCCGCGCGGTCGTCGGGAACATCAGCTGATCGTCCGGCATCCCGCCCCTGGCCTCGCCATCCGTACCCTGGAAGCTGCCTGTGTTGCCCGGCGCGCGAAGCCGCGCACCCGTCAGCCACTCGACCAGAAGCTCCCTCGCCGCAACACCCTCGAGCGCGCTCACCGTTGCCGCTTCCGCCTGCGATGCACGGTCCGCCACGAACGAAAGCGCCGCGAATCCGGCAGTCAGCGCGAGCGCCGAAACCGACAGACCCACGAGCACCTCGATCAGCGTGAAGCCGGCGCGCATGCGCATCACCGGACTCCGCTTGCGGGTGTGGTCCGGACCGCCGTCATTGCAGGCGACACCGCCGCGGCTTCGTTCGACTCGATTCGGCCGCCACCGCCACGTCCGCCACGCCCGACCTGTGCTCCACCACGACCTCGGCCGGCATCGCCGCCGCGACCCGCGCCGGTGTCTCGGCCGAAGCCGCCGTCACGCCCGCCGCGGCCCGGTGCCGCATCGCCGCCACGTCCACCCCGACCGACGGCTGGCTCGCCGCCTCGCCTACCAGCTTCCGTCGCGCCGCCCGTCAGTACTGGCCGCGGCGCGTGCACGAGCGTCCGCAAGGGGAACGACTCACCCAGCCCATTCACGACAACTTCCGCGCCGAACAGGTCGTACTCATCTTCCATTTCCTCGACGACTGTCGTCCACTCGAACGCATCGAACGGCGGTGGGAACCGGCCGGCAACGAGCGAGTCCGGCAGGCGAGACAGGTCGTCGTAGTTCAGAAACCGGATCGCCGCGATCCGGTCCTCAGCCAGCGAACGGGCAGTCAGCAGAACGGTCGCCTTGCTTGCCGTCCGCAACTGCGAACTCGTGGTCGACAGCAACGCGATCGCTACGAGTCCGATGATCGCAAGCGCGACCACCGCCTCGAGCAGCACGAAGCCGCGACGCGATTCAGAAAACGAGAATGTCACCCGTCCACCTGTGCACCGTGATCATCCGTTCGCCCAGCGTCCACCGCAGGAACAGCGTGTCCGGAAACGACGCGCCGCTCGGCGAGAACTCGAAGCGCGCCCTCGCTCTCGTCACGCCCAGTGTCACGGACTCCGGCAGGCCCAGCTCCTCGCCCTCCACCACGTGGTCCGCCGCCGCCACGCCAGCGCGCATCCGCCCACTGCCCATCGTCACTGACCGGTTCGCGGGCACAAGAACGCCGGGCTGCGCGTACGCCGAGTCCAGTGAAACCTGCGCTGCCACATCGAACCACACCTTGCCGGACACCGAATCGATTACGACCGTTACGGGCACGCCGCTGCGCACCGCCGAATCCCTGGCGATCCGGAACAACGCTTCCATGCGCCGCGTCGCCTTCGTCATGTCATCCTCTTCGACGAACTTGCGGAACGCGGGCACCGCCAGCGCCGATGCGAAGGCAAGGATCAGCAGCACCGCCATGATCTCGAGGAGCGTGAACCCCTGCCGCGACCGCATCCGGAGCGCGACCGCGCGATGTCGAATCACGCTGACCGTCAGCTGTCGCGCGCGCATCACAGCGATCCCGCGTTGACGCCGTAGATCGCCTGGAGCAGCGCGAGCGCGACAAGTGCGACCAGCCCGCCGAACAGCACGATCATTGCCGGCTCCGCCAACGCGACCATCCGTTCGACCGCCCGCTCAGTCCGCCGCTCGAGCATGTCCGCCGACTTCAGCATGAACTCCGCGAGTCGGCCCGCTTCCTCGCCAAGCGCGACGAGCTGCGGCAGCATCGGCGGAAACAGCGACCGCTCCGATATCGCAGCGTTAAGTGCACTGCCCTCGCGGACGCGCGTCCGGATCCGCTCCGTCTCATCGCGCGCAACCGGGTCCGACATGCAATCGCGCGCATCGGCCAGCGCGGTCAACAGCGGCGCACCGCCCGACAGCAGCTCACCGACCATGCGCGCGAAACCGGCCGCAAGCGCCTGTCGCCGCCACGTGCCCACGATCGGGACTGACACCAGCATCGTCGAACTGATTCGCCGGCCTGTTTCCGTCGTTCGCAACCATGTCAGCAGCACGATCAGGAGCGGCGGGATGATCAGCAGGATCCGCCACGATTCGCGGACCGCAGTCGCGCCGCCAATGATCATGGCCGTCGTCGCGGGCAGCGCCGCACCCGAACTCTGAAGCAGATCCGCGAACCGCGGCAGTACCAGCAGCATCAGGATCATGACGGCGCCCAGCCCGACCGTCGCGAGCAGGATCGGATAGATCGACATCGACACCAGCTTCGAGCGCAGCTCGTCGTCCCGTTCGAGATGCACCGCCAGTCGCTCGAACGCCGAGTCCAGCGCACCGCTCCGCTCGCCAGCCCGCACCATGCCGACATACAATGGCGAGAACAGCCGCGGATGCTCCGCCAACGCAGCCGCCAGCTCGTCGCCTCGCTCGACCTTCGCCCGCACCATCTCCAGTGGTGCGCGCAACGATGAGGGCGACGCCGACACGCCGGCCGCCAGTGCGCGGGCCAGCGGCATGCCCGCCGGCAGAAGCGCCGCCACCGCGCGCGTGAACTCCATCACACCGCGGCGCCGGCCAATGCCCCAGCCCGCGGACTCGATCGCGCCCGCCGCCTCTTCGACGTCCAGCGCAAGCAGGCCCCGCGACTCGAGATCGCGCGTCACGGCCGCCGCCGTGGCGCCCGTCAGACGACCGCGCGTTCGCCGACCCGCCGGGTCGACCGCCTCGTACGCGAACAGCTTCACGACGGCCCCGTCAGCCCGCGATGTCCGCGTTCTCACCTTCACCGCCCGGCGCGCCATCCGCACCGAGCGAGACGATGTCGTAACCCGCAACCGAACCCGGACTCGTGTAGACGTACGGGTTGCCCCACGGATCGTTCGGCACCTGCTTGCGCAGGTACGGACCCCGCCAGTTCGTCGGTCGCGGCTCCATCGTCGGCTCCGTGTACAGCGCCGACAGCCCCTGATCCGTCGAAGGATACCGGCCGTTGTCCAGGCGGTACGCGTCCAGTGCAGCGCCCAGCATCTCGATCTGCGACCTCGCCGTCGCGTCCTTCGCCGTGCCCAACTGCTGGAACACGTTCGGCGCCACAAGCGCAGCCAGCAGCGAGATCACCGCGATCACCACGAGAATCTCGATCAGCGTGAAGCCGCCGCGCGGACGAGCGCGTATCGACCGCTTCGTCGTCCGGATTGTCATGAACCCTGCCTGATCTTCTGGATTGGAATCGATGCTCCTACTACTTCTTACGTCATTGACGCCAAACAGTGCCATGGTTGTTTGATCCCTTTGCCGCAATTGAGGTTGCAAAGGCAGCGCTTGTGCGGTTGCCGCACCGGGCCTGCGGATCTCGCACGGTTCCGTCGCCGCCCGAGCCTCGACCTCGCCCTCACCACGGGCTGCACGGGTCATTTCCATCGAGTTTCATGGCATTCCGGGTGCCAACCGGTTCGGTACAGCAATACGTTTGTCCGGTGGACCGCGCCAGACGCGGGCAGAAGGGATAATGGCACCCCTCGGAGCTATACGCTTGTCCGGTCGGCCGCGCCAGACGCGGCAGAAGGGACAACGTAGGGCAAGGGAGCCACGCGCGTGTCGAGTTCGCCGCGCCAGGGGCGGCACACCGGCAAAACGGGCGAGCCCCCCGGCAGGGGCCCGCCCGTTTCGTGGATAAGACGGCTTCAGTTGCCGCTGATCGCGTTTTCGTCGGTCGTGATGTTCTGCTGCTGGCCGGCGTTCTTGACATACTTGTCGAGCCAGGCGGTCCAGCGCGCCCAGAGGTCGAGCTGGGTCTCGAGCGTGGCCGGGCCGTGGTCCTCGAACGGATAGAGGTACATCGACACGGTCTTGCCGAGTCCGTTCAACGCATGGAACAGCTTGGGCGAATGGATCGGATCGGTGCCGACGTTCTGGTCCTGGAGGCCGTGGTACATCAGCAGTGCGCCGGTCAGGTTGTTGGCGTGGAGGAACGGCGACATGCCGAGGTACACGTCCTTCGCATCCCACAGGATCCGTCGCTCGCTCTGGAACGCGAGCGGAGTGAGAGTGCGGTTGTAGTTGCCATCGCCCGCAATGCCGGCCTTGAAGAACGGCGTGTGCACCATGGCGTTGACGGTCGAGAACGCGCCATAGCTGTGGCCGCCGATGCCGATCCGCTGGCGGTCGACCCAGCCGCGCCGATCGACCTCATCGATCACGGCGGCCAGGTTGTTGCGCAGATCATGCTCGTAGTTGTTGTTCATCTGACCCTGCTCGCCGACGATCGGAGCGTCGGGCTCGACAACCGCGTAACCGAGTCGGAGCAGGAACTCCATCGAGCGCATGCCGAAGTTCGCGAACGAGTTCCGGTTGTAGGTCCGGGCACCTTCGTCGTACGATTCCTGGTCCGTGTACTCGCGCGGGTAGAACCAGAACATTGCCGGCAGCCTGGTGCCCTCGACGTAGTTCGGCGGGAGGTTGACGGTCACGCGGAACTTGAAGCCGTCGGGCCGCGTGACTACGAACTGTTCCTTGCGCGCCCGCGTGAGGTCGGGCGTGTAGTCGACGTTCTGCGTCAACTGCGTGCGCTGCCCGTTCTCGAGCAGATACGACTGCGTCACGTCGGTCGGCGTCTCGCGCGCGACAATGAAACGGCCGGCTTCGATGTCGAGAATCGACGTGATCCTCTCGTAGACGCCGTTGTTGTCGCTCTCGTAGATGCGCGCCTTCTCGCCGTTCTCGATGGCGACACGGTCGATGAACGTCTTCGGCCCTGTCTCGGTCGGATTCTCGTCGTACTGCGTGCCCTGATAGAACACGTGTCGCCCGTCACCCGACACCATCACGGCGCCGCCGCCGCCACCACCACCGAACCCGCCCCGGCCTCCGCCACCACCGCCCCTGGTGGTGACGAGCGAGCCGGGATTCTCGTAGAAGTCCTCGGTGCTGTAGCGGACCAGCTGGTTCTTTGTCTCCGGGTCAGACAGCCGGACCGCGAACTCCGTGACGTTCTCGCCGGTCCGCTCGGTGAAGAAGAGCGTGCTCATGTCTTCGGAGAACCTGTGGCCCTGCATGCGCGTGTTCTGTTCGTACACGACGACGGTGCTCGTGCTGTCGAACGGCGGCAGCCACTGCATCACGCGATCAGGCCGGCGTGCGCCATTGCTGTCCTGACCGCCGCGGCCGGTTCCCGCCTGGTCGGCCTGCGCCGCGCCACCACGCTGCGGCTGGGCGTCATCAGCGTCCGCGCTGTCGGGCGCGGGCTCCTGTTCGAGGTAGGTGAAACCCTGGCCGTCCGTGCGCCACGACAACTCGCGCTTGCCGGTCGCGTTGGCCGCCGCGCCGCCACGGCCGCCGCCGGGCGCGTCGTCGTCCCGAACGCCGAGGTTCAACTCGCGCTCGTTGATCGTGGTCAGCGCGGTGCCCGACCGGTCCCACACTTCTTCGACCGTACCGAAGCTGTTGACCGGTACGATGTAGCTGAACGGCTTGACCATCCGTGTGATGCGGAAGTACATGCCGTCGGGCGACACGTCGATCGACCGGATCATTGCCGGCTGGCCGACGCGCGTGACTCGACGGTTCCCTGTTTCGATCACCGTGAGCTGGCCCGTCACGTGCCACTCGAGAAGCGCCTCATCGTACGGCGTCGCCATCAGGCTCGCGTACGTGCGCAGCATGTTCCGGTCGGCTTCCTCCGCAACCTTCACCTGCGGGCCCGGCGGCACCGCAGGCGCCACTGGCATCACCGGTCGGTTCTCCGGCGGCGACACGACCGCGATCGCGCTGCCGTCACTTACCCACTCGAAATCCGTGACCGCGGTCGCCAGCAACGGCGTACGCGTCACCTGCCGCGACCGCCCGTTCGACGGGTCCGCAACGTACACGTGCGTTCCGTTGTCGAAGTGCGCCAGGTAGCCGATGCTGCTGCCGTCCGGTGACCACTTCGTGCCGGATACGCGCGCGCCATCAGGAATCTGGATCGGGCGCTTCGTCCCGTCCGCCGCCGAGATCACCTGTATCCCGACATTGTTCCGGATCGTCAGCACGCGGCTGCGGTTCGCGCCGTAGTCGATGAACTGGCCACCCAGTTCATGGAACGGCTTCGAGAAGACATCCATCGTCACGGGGCCATCGCCGATCTCGTCCAGGAACCACTGGCCGTCCGGACTCTTGTTGCTCAGCGTGATGTTCAGATAGCGAGGCGCCAGGACCGCTTCCGCAATCTCCTGCGGCGGCTGCGCGAACGTCTGCTGCAGAATGATCTGGTCCGCCGTGCTCGAACCGTTACTCTGGTTCGCCGCCTGTGCCGCCACCGTTGCCGGCAGCAGCAGCAGGCCGAGCAAAAGCGTCACGCGTACGCTGACTTTCGCCATACGCGCGCTTACTCGTGTGTTCATCTGGAGCCTCCCTTGTGGATCCGGGTCCGGCCGGGCGCCGGTCGTGATGCGTCGCGAGGGCATGCGCCTGCCGGCGACGCCATCGCAAGATGCCGAATATGGGCGCGGCTCTGCCGCCGCGGCAAGCAATCGCGGGTCACAATGGCCTGACGCACCGACCACCGCCAGCGTTGGGGCCGACAGGTGCCCGCCGCCACCGGACCCGTCGCGCGAACGACCCCGTCCGGTCATCTTCCAGCCATGCGCCGACTGCCCCTGTTCGTGCTGCCCACCGTCCTGTTCCCGGGCGCCCTGCTGCCGTTGCACGTCTTCGAGCCGCGCTACCGCCAGATGGCCGCGCGCTGTCTCGAAACCGATCGCCGCTTCGGCGTCCTGTTCCACAACCCCGAAACCGGGCCGTTCGAACTGGCCGACGACGCCATCGGATGCGTCGCCGAGATCCTCGAGTTCAAGCCGCTGCCCGACGGCCGCTCCCTCATGGCCACCCGCGGCACGGAACGGTTCCGCGTCGTCGATGGCATCGAATCCGATACGCTGTTCAACGAAGCACTCGTCGAACCATGGCCCGATTTCGAAAGCGACGAAGTCAGCCGGCTCACCGCCCGCCGGTTCCGCACCGCCGAACTCTTCCTCGAAGCCGCCGTCCATACCGGCCGCATGCCGGACGCCATCCCCCGCATCGACACCGGCCGCGACGTGTCATGGCAGGTCGCCCAGGCCTTCCAGATTGAGGAACCATGGCGACAATCGCTCCTCGAGATCCGTTCCGAGATCCACCGCCTCGACGAGATCGACCGCGTCCTGAACACGGTCATCGACTTCGAGGGCTGACCGCGGACGCAATTGCTGTTTCGTCCACTTCGTGCCCCACCCCGACGTTCCCTCCAGCCGGCGCATTGGTGAGAAATGTCGTCACCACCCGATTGAACTCCTCGGGACGCTCCAGCATCACGAGGTGCGATGCTCCCTCACCAGGAATGACCTCGAGACGCGCACCCGGGATCGCACGCGCCACTTCCTCCGAAATCCACGGCGGAGTCAGCAGATCCTGCTCGCCAGCCACGACCAGCGTGGGCGCAGTGATGCCCGGCAGCCGGTCGAGAACATCGTGCCGCTCATAGGCCTGCGCCTGACGTGCGTACGCGTCCGCACCGACCGGGTGCGGGTTGCTCGCCAGCAGCGCCATCACCTGCCGCACCGCCATCCCGTCACGCAGAAAGCGCGACGAGAAGAGCCAGACGAACTGCTGTGCGGCAAACACCTCGCCGGTCGTATCGTGTGTCTTCACCCAGCTCCAGATCCCGATCGGGTCGAAGGCACTCCGCGCAGGCGCCGCCCCCGAGCCGCACAGCACCAGACGACCCAGCCGATCCGGGTGCCGCAGCGCGAACTCCTGCCCGATCATGCTCCCCATCGACAGTCCCAGCAGATGTGCGCGCTCGACCGCCAGCGTGTCGAGCAGCCCGGCCACATCGTCCGCCATATCGGCGATCGTGTACGGGCCGGACGCCCGCGAGCTGCGCCCGGAATCGCGATTGTCGAACAGCACGACCCGAAAGTGCCGGGCAAGTGCGGCGGCCTGGTGCAGCTTCCAGATCGACGAGTCGTACCCGATCCCCATGACCAGCACCAGCGGATCGCCCTCCCCCTCTACTTCGAAGTGCAGTTCCTGTCCGTTGACGGCAGCGCTTCCGGATGTCGGCATGGTTACCTCCGAGTGTGGTGGTTGAACGTGTTTCGCGGTCGTAATAAACCGACCAGTCGGTCTAGCCGCCGGCCAAAAAAACTACCGAGCCACCGGTCTGAAGTAGAACTCGAAGAAGCTGTCCAGCGGAACGGCGCTGCGGACGAGTCGCGAGCGCAGCGCCGCTCCTTCCCACGCCTGAATCAGGACCGTGGCCAGTTGCTGCGCATCCGTGTCGGTCGGAATGTCTCCGGCTTGCCTGGCCTCCTCGAGGCACTCCGCGAGCCGGCTGGCGAGCGAGGCGAAACATGCCTCGATCCGGCCCCGGAAGATGTCGTTCATGCCCGACAACTCCTGCCCCAGCGCGCCGAGGAAGCAGCCCAGGTATCCTTCAGCTGCGTACATTCTCCGGATCTGGTCGAAGAAATCGCGAACCCGATCGAGCGGCGGCCGTTCCAGGGCGGAAAGCGAAGCCTCGAGCTGCGCGTGTGCCAGTGCGGCGTACAGATCCACGGCCTGAAGAGCCAGGTCCTCCTTGCTCTCGAAATGGTGGTAGAATGACCCCCTGGGAACGCCGGTCCTGTCCAGCAGATCCTGCACGCCCAGACCGTGGTAGCCGCGTTCCAGCAGCATCATCAGCCCCGCTTCCAGCAGTCGCCGTTTCGTCTCGTGCAACCTGAGCCTCGCCTTTTCAGTGCGCTAGACCGATCGGTCTAATTGATGCGCCTGGGCGAGACGCCTGTCAAGACCGCCACCACCTGACCACCAGCCAGCGTGCTCGAAGTCCGTTCAGAGAGACCGGAGGTAGTGTACGAGATCCGCCTTCTGCGCCGCCGTCAGCTCGAGGCCGAGCGCATTGTCGTAGTGGTCCACCACCGCCGCGAGGTCAGCCGCACTGCCGTCGTGGAAGTACGGCGGATGCTGCCACGCACCGCGCAGTGGAGTCGTGCGATAGCGGTTCGTCGCCGTCCGGTTCGCGTACGTGGGGTCCATGCCCGTCTCGGCAGGCTCATGCAGGACGCCCGCGTTCACGTCGGTGAAGCTCGAACCGGGATCGTGGCACTCCGAGCACTCGCCGGCGCCGTTGAACACGGTACGGCCGCGCTCCGCCGCCGCGACGTTGAAGCTCCCGGCCGGCGGACTCGGCGGCTCCAGACTCAGCTGGTACTCGCGCAGCGCCGGCAGTTTCGGCGTGACAAGGTCCGGGCTGCGAGTCACGCTGATGTCGAGCCGCGGATCGCTGAAGCTGCCCTGCCCGTGCATTTGCGTCACCGCGACGTACGCGTTCCAGTAGGACACCGGACCGTCCGCCGTGTACGTCGCCATGTCGACGTTCCGCAGGCCGTACGCGGGCGCAATCACGATCGGCTCGTCCACGCCGTCGATGTTGATACGCGGATCGTAGCGGCCTGGACCCCAGCTGTTCAGCACCTGTCTCAGCGCGTCGTCAACAGCCGGCGACAGCGCGACGATCGCGCCCACGTTCAGGTCCCGGTTCGCCCAGCCGTCCAGCCGACGGCCGATGCCCGGCGCGAACGAATCGTCCACCGTCGAGTGGCACAGCGCGCACGTGATCCCCAGCCGTACGAGAACGTCCTCGCCGTCCACCGTTTCCACGGTCCCCTTCAGCCCCAGCACCGCGTTCAGCTTCAGCAGCGTCACCGTCGTCGCCGGGTCGTTCAGGTCCACCTCACCCGCCGCGATCGCCTGCTGCACCGCCGCCGGCAGCGCCTCTACATCGACCTTCAGACCCACCTGCAATGCCAACGTCGGACTCACGCTGCTCGCGACCACCTCGTTCATGCGTAACGTGTCCGTCCAGTACGACTCGTCGCCAAACGTGTCGAAGCGGAAGATCTCCCGCCCTTCCGCCACCAGCGCCGGGTCCAGCAGCTCGGGCTCCCCCTGATCGGTGCTCGACTCGCACGCCGCCGCCACCGCGACAGCCAGGAGAACGCACGCTGCGCCCGCACCCGCCCATTTCCTGCCCGCCTCAGGTACATCCGAGGGAACTCGCATCCTTCCTCCTGCTCGTTGAA
>DATKCF010000064.1:0-9542 GCA_035513345.1 Longimicrobiales bacterium | reverse complement strand
CGGCGGTTTCGGCGGCGGATCCGACACTGCCCGTCGGCGCTGATCCGAATCCCGTTCCGTTGAAGAGCAACAACACGTTCAACTTCGATTTCAATTTCGAATTCGAGTTCGAGGCGCCTGCCGGCGTACCACTTGAATTTGAGATTTGAAGTCGAAATCGAAATCGAACCACGTTGTCCCGTTCCTCAGCCGGCCCGGCGGCCGTTGATTCCGGCCCAGCCCGTCCACGTTTGCCGGACATGCGGTTCTCAGATCCAGCCGACCGCCCAGAAGACATAGACCGCGGCCATGGCGACGATCCCGTTGACCAGCGTGACGCCGCCGTAGCTCAGCAGTGCGGACCGCAGCGGCATTTTCGACAGTGACGTGCACACCCAGAAGTAGCTCGAGTTGACGTACTTGATGATGATCGAGCCGGCGGCACCCGCGAGCATGGTCGCTTCGGGCGACAGTCCGAGCGTGGCCATCATCGGCGCAGCGATCGAGGCGGCCGTAATGACGCCGACCGTCGTCGAGCCGGTGATCATGTTGCCGACGACGCCGAGCGTGAACGGGAGGAATATGGCGGGCAGGCCGGTCGCGGCCATGGCCTGTGCGATGGCATCGACGGCGGGCGTCTCGCGCAGGATCTGACTGAGCGAGCCGCCCAGACCTGTGACCATGATGATCATCGCGGAAGTGCGCAGCGCGTTCTCGACCCATTCGCTCGTGCGTGCGCCTGCCTGAGCGCGTTGCGTGTTGCGGTAGGCGAGGAGGATGCCGATGCCGAGGGCGACGACCGGCCAGCCCAGGTAGACCATGGCGCGGGCAACGATATGGTCTTCAGGCAGCGCGAACGCGGCGACGCCCTGGCCCGCAATGAGAGCGAGCGGGATCAGGATCGGCGCATAGGCCCGCGCGGTCGTGGGCAGCTCCGATTCACGGCCCTGGTCGATGAACGACTGGCCGACGAACTCGGTCGAAGGAGGGGATGCGATGTGCGGCCCGGCCAGCATGGCGAAGCCCCAGCCGGCGAGCGAACCGAAGAAGGTTGCGATCAGCCCGAAGAAGATGACCGTGCCGATGTCGGCTTCGACGAGTGCGACCGCCGCGAGCGGGCCGGGCGTCGGCGGCACCAGCGCATGCGTCAGCTGCATGGCGCCCACCAGCCCGGTCGACATCACGCTCATGTTCAGCCCGGTGTTGAGCGCGGCCGAGTGGACCAGCGGATTCAGGATCACATAGCCGACATCGGAGAAGATCGCGACGCCGATGACGAACCCGCTGAGCGTGAGCGCGAGCGGCATCCTGCGCTGACCGACGAGCCGGATCATGGAGATCGTGATCCGCTCGATGCCGCCCGTGTGCTTGAGCGCTTCCGCGAGCAGCGATCCGAGCACGATGACGACCGCAATGCTCTGTATCGTCCTGCCGAAACCCTGCTCGAACGCTTCGATGTAGGCGACGCGGTCGATGCCCGGCACGAGTGGCAGGAGCAGGATCGGCACGAGCAGGGCCAGGAATACGTGCCAGCGCAGTCTAGTGATGGCGAGAAACAGGACGGCGACGACGGCGATCAGACCGGCAATCGCGATCAGCACACTGTCGGTGATGCCGGCGTCCATCATCGCCTTCCCGTTTCGGATTCGAGTGTCAGCCGGCTGTGCCGCCGGCAGGTGCATCGATACGTCCGGCAAGTGCCTGCCTGATCAGGACGACCGGATGTAGGGCGACCCGGCGGGCGCCGTGCTCGATCTGCTGCCGGCACGAGGTGCCGGTCGCGGCAATGATCGCATCCGGTTCGGCGTCGACCGCGGGGAACAGGCGCATTCCGCCGATCCGCATCGACAGATCGTAGTGCGCGGTTTCAAAGCCGAACGAGCCGGCCATGCCGCAGCAGCCCGCATCGAGCGTCGTGACCATCGCACCGGGTAGCCGCTCGAGCAGCGAAACGGTCGATCCGCCCGCCGAAGCGGCCTTCTGGTGACAGTGCGGGTGCAGGAGAATGCGTTTCCGGTGCAGATCCGATCCGGCATCGAGCGAGAGATCGCCGTCGTCGATCGCCGCCACGAGCAGATCGTCCACTAGACCGGCCGCGCGCGCGACGGCTGCCGCGCGCGGGTCGTCGCCGCTGAGCGCGGGCAGCTCGTCCACCAGCGTGAAAACGCAGGAAGGTTCGCAACCGACGATGGGCGTGCCCTCGAGCGCCGCCGGTGCGAGCCGGTCGAGCAGCCGGGCGTGCGCTGCCTTCGCCTGGCGCAGCAGGCCTTTCGAGATGAGGGCGCGGCCGCAGCACACGTCGCCCGCGAGCTCGACAGTGTATCCAGCGGCTTCGAGCAGCTCGATGGCGGCCCGACCGATCTCCGGCTCGGTGTAGCTCGTGAACGAATCCGCCAGGAAGATGACGCGGCCGCGCTCGCCGTCTGCCAGTCCGGGTCTCGTGGCCGCACCGAGCCCCGGGACCTGCCGAGCGCCAGCGTCCGCACCACCGTGATCGCGCCGGGCGAACCACCTCTGCAACGTGTCCCGTCGGAACCGCGGCAGCGGACGCCGCCGATCGACGCCGGCGAGCCATTCGAGCAGCCATCGCGACGGTCCGGCGGACCCGAGATTCGACAGCGGCGCGAATGAGGATCCGACCCGGTTCAGCGTGCGCACGTTGCCGAACAGCCGCGCCCCGAACGGAACGCCGTGCGCGTCGTGGTAGTGCGCCAGGAACTCGGCCTTGAGCATGGCCATGTCGACCGACAACGGGCACTCGGTGCGGCACGCCTTGCACTCGAGGCAGAGGTCGAGAATCTCGTACAGACCGTCATCGCTGAACGCGGCTGCCGGATCCGGTGTCGACAGTGCATGGACCAGCGCGTTCGCGCGGCCGCGCGTCGCGTGCCGCTCGTCACGCGTCGCCATGTATGATGGACACATCGTGCCGCCCGAGCCGGCCGACTTCCTGCACGCGCCGATACGCGCGCACCGGTTGGCGACACCGCGCATTCCATCGTCCGCGTCGAACGCGAAGTGCGTACGGATCGGCCCTGCGTCCGGCAGCGCCGGGTCCCGCAGGTTCTCCGTCATCGGCGGCGGATCGACCTTCTTGCCGGGGTTGAGGCGGTCGAGCGGATCGAATACTCGCTTGACCTCGCGCATGCACTCGTACAGCGCGTCGCCGAACAGTTGTCGACTGAATTCGGCGCGCGCGAGGCCGTCACCGTGCTCGCTGCTGTTCATGCCGCCGAACTCGGCGGCAAGGCTGGCGACTTCGGTGGCGACCGCACGGAGCGTGTCGATGCGGCCCGGCTGCCGCAGGTTCATGAACGGGCGGATGTGCAGGCAGCCGGCGGACGCGTGGCCGTAGAATCCGGCGCGCAGGCCGTGCCGCTCGAGGATGCCGCGGAACCGGCGCGTGTACTCCTGCAGCCGTGCGGGATCGACGGCGGTGTCCTCGACGAACGCGAGCGACCGCTCACCGCCCTCGCCCGCAGCCGTGAGCAATGCGAGTCCCGCTTTGCGAAGCTCGCGGAACTGTCTCAGCTGTTTACTCGACTTCGCGCGGACGACGGCGTACACGCCATTGCAGCCGTTGACCGCGCGATGCTCGCGCGGACGGCCCGCCGATGTGCGCGTCCACACCGCTTCGAGCTTCGAGGCAGCCGCAGCGACTTCAGGATGCGAGTCGCCGTAGAACTCGACCCACAGCAGAGCGCCGGGCCGTCCGACCAGCGCTTCCGTCAGCCGGCCGTGTACGGGTGAGTGACGGGCCAGATCGAGGATTGCGTCGTCGACCAGCTCGATGGCCGCGGCGCCGCACTCGCGTGCGGCCTCGACGGCGCCGAGCGCCGCGTCCACGCTGTCGAAGTGGCCGGCCATGCCGACCACGGCGAGCGGGCGGGGCACGAGGCGCAGTGTCGCCTCGACGACGGTCGCCAGCGTGCCCTCGGAGCCGATGACGAGCTTCGACAGGTCGAACGGACCGGCCTCGGGGAGCATCCGGTCGAGCCGGTAGCCGCCGCTGCGCCGCCAGTGCGGCGGGAAGCCGTCGCGGATCGCGTCCGCGCGTGTCTCGACCAGGGCGGAGACTTCGCGATAGAGCGCCGCCTCGAGTCCGGAGCCCCGCGCCCGGACGGACAACTGCTCCGGCGTCACTGCATCCAGACGCGTACGACTGCCGTCGGAAAGGACGACATCCAGCGATTCGACGTGGTCGATGGTCATGCCGTACAGCGCGGACCTCGAGCCGCACGAGTTGTTGCCGATCATGCCGCCGATCGTCGCGCGGTTCGCGGTCGACGTGTCCGGCGCGAACCAGAGCCCGTGCGGCGAGGCGGCCGCGTTCAGGTCGTCCTGCACGACGCCCGGCTGCACGGTAGCCATCCTCGCCTCCGCATCGATCGCGACAATGCTGTGCATCGCGTGCGAGAAGTCGAGGATGACGGCGTGGCCGACGGTCTGGCCGGCCAGGCTGGTGCCCGCGCCGCGCGGCAGGAGCGGCGCACCGTACCGGCCCGCGATCTCGATCGCGGCGATAACGTCGTCGGCATGGCGGGGGAACACGACGCCGATCGGCTCGATCGCGTATATGCTCGCGTCCGTCGAGTAGAGGTGCCGCGTGTACGTGTCGAAACGAACGCCTCCAGGGATTGCCCGAGCGAGTGCGCTCTCGAGATCCGGGGCCGCGTGAACGGGCAGCGCGCGACGCCCTCTCATCCGCTTGACACTCGTCGCGCCCGCCGCATAACGTCCGGCTCCCTCGTGCACGCCGCGAACGTGGCTGCCGTCGTGTCGCCTGAAACGTGTTCCGGAGCGCATCGCCCGTGACAAGACCGCCGACCGGCTGGCATTTCCTCCAGCTGCCCGGTCCGTCGAACGTGCCGGCTCGTGTTCTGGAAGCGATCTCGCGTGCGACGACGGATCACCGCGGGCCCGATTTCCCCGAGCTGACGAATGCCGTGCTCGCCGGGTTGCGTTCGGTCATGCGGACGAGCGGGCAGGTCGTGGTCGTTCCCGCATCCGGCACGGGCGGCTGGGAAGCCGCACTCGTGAACACGCTGAGCTCGGGCGATCGCGTTCTGTTCGTCGAGACCGGGCAGTTCGCCGCGAACTGGGCGGAGGTAGCGCGGCGTTTCGGTCTGGACGTCGAAGTCGTGCCGACCGACTGGCGGCGAGGTGTGGATCCGGCACTGCTCGAGGAGCGGTTGTCCGGCGACAGGGGCCATTCGATCGCCGCAGTGGCGGTCGTTCACAACGAGACATCGACCGGTGCGATGACGCGCGTCGCCGACGTGCGGAGCGCGATGGACCGCGCCGGGCACCCCGCGCTCCTGCTGGTGGACGCGGTGTCGTCGGTCGGATCGGTGGACTACCGTCATGACGAGTGGCGAGTCGATGTGACGGTTTCGGCATCGCAGAAGGGCCTCATGCTGCCACCCGGCCTCGCATTCCTCGCCAGGAGCGAGCGCGCGGCCGAAGCCGCGAAGGACGCGCGCCTGCCACGCTCGTACTGGGACATGGACGCCATGGTCGCGCAGAACGAGAAGGGGTACTTCCCGTACACCCCGGCGACAAACCTGCTGTTCGGCCTGCGCGAAGCGCTCGCCATGCTCGAGGAGGAGGGGCTCGACGCGGTGTTCCGCAGGCATGCGAGGCATGCCCGTGCGGTGCGCGAAGCCGTGCGCGCATGGGGCCTCGAAATGCAGTGCGTCGTACCGGATGAGATGAGCGACGTGCTCACGGCCGTAGTCATGCCGGACGGTCACGATGCGGACCGGTTCCGGACGCTCGTCCTCGAGCGGTTCAACATGGCGCTCGGCACGGGACTCGGCCGGCTGAAGGGCAGGATTTTCCGCATCGGTCATGTGGGCGACATGAACGATCTCATGCTCATCGCGGCGCTCGCGGGCGTCGAGTCGGGCCTCACGCTCGCGAGCGTTCCGATCGAGCGAGGCGGTGTCGACGCGGCAATGCGGTCGCTCGAGCAGGACGACTGAGCGGCAGCTCACCTACCCTCCCAGCGCGGCCGCCGCTTCGCCAGGAACGCGGCCACGCCTTCCCGGAAGTCGGCGCTCTCGTACGCCCGTCGGATCAGGTCATCGCCATCCGGCAGTCCCGTACTGACGATCCGCCGAATCGCTTCGCGTGTCACGTCGATCGTGACCGGTGCGTGCGACACGATCCGTTCGCACAGCTCATCGACGCGATCATGGAGCCGGTCGGGCTCGACGATCTCGAGTACGAAGCCCGCGGCGAACGCCTCGTTCGCGCTCATGAACCGGGCATCGAGCAGAAGCGCCTTCGTACGCGCGACACCGAAGTGCGCCAGCAGTCTCGCGGTACTGGCCATGGACAGGCAGTTGCCGACCGTGCGCGCGATCGGCACTCCGAAGCGGGCGTCCGGCGTGCACAGTCGCAGATCGCACGCGGCCGCGATCAGCAGTCCGGCGCCCGCGGCATGGCCCTCCACGACCGCGATCGTCGGAACCGGCAACGCCTCGAGCGCAGCGATGACCGAGTCGATGCGCCGCTCGTACCGCAGCCCGTCATCACCCGAGTCGAATGTGGTGAACCGCGCGATATCGGTGCCGGCGACGAACGTGCCACACTCGCCGCGCAGCGCGGCGACGCGCAGGCCGGGCTCGGCCGCCGCGCGATCGAGGCTCGTGACGAGCTGCCCGTACATCTCTTCCGTCATCGCGTTGCGTGCCGCTGGCCGGTCGAACGTGATGTACGCGACGGCGTCACGTCGCTCGAAGCGCACCACACCAGTGCCGTCCGGATCGGGACTCATCGTGGTGGCTCCTCACCCGGGTGTGCGGCCGCATGCGCACGGGCATCGCGACGGTCGGCGAGGGCGTTCAGCACCTCGTCCGTATGCTCGCCGAGCAGCGGCGGCGGCCGGCGCACGCGCGGCGGCGTGTCGCTCATGCCGAGCGGGAAGCCGAGCGTCGGAACGCGGCCTTCGACGCGGTGCTCGACTTCCTCGACCATCCGCCGCGCCCGCGTGTGCGCATCGTCGAAGACCTGACCGTAGTCGTGGATCGGACCGGCCGGTACGCCCGCGTCGAGCAGTCGCTCGACCCATCGGTCGGTCGTGTCTGCCGCGAGCGCTGACTCCAGCGCTTCGACCAGCGCCGGCAGGTTGGCCATGCGCGCGTTGTTCGACGCGAAGCGCGGGTCGCCGGCGAGATCGTCGCATTCCAGAACGCGGCAAAGCCCGGTCCACTGCGCGCCGGTGAGCGCGGCGACGGTGATCCAGCCATCGGCTGTACGCAGCGCCTGGTAGGGAGCATTGAGCCTGTGCGCCGAGCCGCACGGCCGCGGCGCTTCGCCGGTCGCCCAATACTCGGTCGTTTCCCACACGGACAGTCCGAGCGCTGCTTCGAAAAGCGACGTCTCGATATACTGTCCGCGACCGGTGCGCGCACGTGCGAGGAGCGCGGCGAGGATACCGTTCGCGGCATACAGACCGGCGCCCAGGTCGGAGATCGGGAGTCCGCACTTCACCGGCGCGCCGCCCGGCTCGCCGGTCACGCTCATCACGCCCGCCATGCCCTGCGCGATCAGGTCGAAGCCCGGCCGGCCTGCGTACGGGCCATCCTGTCCGAAGCCCGAGATGCTCGCGTACACGATGCGCGGGTTGATACCCGCAACGGTCGCGTAGTCGACGCCGAGCCGGCCGACGACGCCCGGCCGGAAGCTCTCGATCATGACATCGGCGGTGCGCGCCAGCTCGAGCAGCCGGTCCCGGCCCGCCTCCTCCTTGAGGTCGAGCACGACGCTCCGCTTGTTGCGGTTGAGCGCGAGGAACGGCGCGTTGTCGTCGCCCTTCAGTCGGAGTCTCGCGCCGCCCATGCGGCGCGAGAGGTCGCCCTCCGGCGGCTCGATCTTGATCACGTCCGCGCCCAGGTCGCCGAGCAGCATCGTGCAGAACGGTCCGGCCATGACCTGCGTCAGGTCGATGACGACTACACCTTCGAGTGCCTGCGTCATGGTAGCTCCGGTCCGGACATGGTCGGTCGCCACTGAACCTGACACGGCGGGCGTTGCGCGTCCACGGTGGCCGGCCACTGACCGGAACCGGTCAGAGAGACCGGAACGCGCGGTCCACCGCCGGAGGCGGCTCCTTCGCCCGCGCGATCGCGAACCCGACGTACGCAGCGCTCGAGAGTGCGAGTGCCGGGAACACCTCGTGCACGATCTCGCTGCCCGGAACGAAGCGCCACGTGAAGAGCACGAGGAGACCGGCCAGGAAGGATGCGATCACGGCGACGCCATCGCCCCGGCGCCAGTGCAGACCGAGGAGGATCGCGGGAAAGAAGCACGCGGCGTACAGGCTGCCGGAGAAAGCGGTCAGCGTGACGATGCTGCCGGGCGGATCGAGTGAGATGAGCGCCGTGATCAACGCGAAGAGGACGACGTAGAGCCGGGTCGCGAGCACCGCTTTCCTTTCCGACGTGTCGCGTCTGCGGATGCCGACGATGTCGCGGTCGCAGGTCGAAGCCATCACGAGCAGCACGCTGTCCAGTGAGGACATGGCGGCGGCCACCATGGCGACGAGCAGGAACGCGCTGACGCCTGGCGTGAAAACGTCGGCGGACGCGAGAAGCTGCGGCACGACCGTGTCCGTCTCGGTGATGCCCTCGGGAAAAATGCGCCGCGCGTAGATCCCGATCGGCGTCAGCAGTGCATAGACGCCCGCGATCGCAAGCGTGGAAACCCACAGACCGGTGCGGGCGGCGGCGCGGCTCTCGAGCGCATAGAAGCGTGAGAGCTGGCGCGGCTCGACCGCGAACTTGACTGTCCCGGCGAACAGAACGCCGAACAGCACGGGCACCGCCACACCGCCGCCCCAGCGGAACAGGTTGGGACCGGCGGGCAGGTCGCGCACGGCGAAGAAGCTGCCGATGCCGCCGGCCGCTTCCGTCGTTCCCGTGAACAGCAGGATGGCGGCGATGACCATCACGACGCCCTGCACGGCATCCGTCTTCACGACCGAGATGAAGCCGCCGACCGCGGTGTACAGCATGACGATGACGAAGACAATGCCGATCGCGACGCGATACGGAATCTCGAGGAACGCCTCGAGCAGGTTGCCGATCCCCTTGAATACCGCCGTCATGTAGAAGAGGCTGGCGAACAGGATGATGACGGCGGCGAGCACGCGGGCGGCGGTGCTGTCGAAGCGGAACCCGATGAAGTCCGGGATGGTGAGCGAGTCGAGCGATGCGGTGAACTCGCGCAGCCGCGGCGCGACAAACCACCAGGAGAACAGGCTGAAGCCGACGAGGAACGGCACGAGAAGCAGCCAGGGCGTTCCCCACGTGTAGGCCTGGCCGGCAAACCCGACAAAGCTGTTCGTGCTCGAGTATGTCGCGAAGAAGGACAGCCCGATGACGACGCCGCCCATCGCACGGCCGCCGACATAGTAGTCCGCCAGGTTCTTCGTCGCACGGTTGCCGCGCCACGCGTGCCACGCCAGCAGCACCGTGTACAGGCCGAGCAGCGAGTGGACCAGCCAGTACTCGCGCAGATTGGCAAGGATCGCGTTCAGTCCGTACTCCCTTCGAACA
>DATKCF010000063.1:0-7785 GCA_035513345.1 Longimicrobiales bacterium | reverse complement strand
ACCAGCACGATCGCCGCCGCAGCCAGTGTCAGCGGATCGTTCGGGTGGACCTCGAAGAGCAGGGACCTGAGGATCCGGGTGAGCCCGAGCGCGCCGGTCAGTCCGACCGCAACGCCGGCGAGCGCCACGGCCACCGCCTGCCGGAGCACACTGGCGGTCACGATTCGGACATCGGCGCCGAGTGCCATGCGCAGTCCGATCTCGCGCGTCCGCTGCCTGACGAAGTACGACACGACGCCGTAGAGACCGACGGCGCTGAGGAAGACCGCGATTACGGCGGCCACACCGAGCAGGACCATGAGCAGCGACGTCCGAGCCACCGATTCGGACCGCCCGACGAGCGTGGTCATGGTCCGGAACTCGCCCGGTGCGACGTCCGCATCCATCCCGCGCAGCAGATCCCGGATCGCGGGAGCGAGGGACTCGGGCGAGCCCGACGCGCGAACAACCATGTGCAGCTCGCGCTCACCGCCCCAGAACGGTCCCCAGTGCAGAGGCGCGCCGGGAAGCGGAAGGATCGGCAGAAACACGGCCTCGAGCGGGGCGCGATCGACGCCCGCCGACCGGATGTCGGCCGCGACGCCGATCACGCGGTAGTGGGGCGCATCGCCCCAGGCGAACCCGCGAATCGTCTTGCCGATCGGCGCCTGACCCGGCCAGAAGCGGTCCGCGAGCGCGCGCGTCACCACCACGCCGTCCGTCCCCGCTTCCAGGTCCGCCCAGCCCGGGATCTCACCCTCGATGGACATGCCGAGAACACCCATGTAGCCCGGCGTGGCCGCGAGCACGCGGACACACGGCGCGGGCTCATCGGGGGCGACCGGTCGGTCGTCGGAATGCGTCTGCCAGCAGCCGTCCGCCGTTCCGAACGGCAGCTCGGTCACGGCGCCCGCGTCGATCACGCCGGGCATGGCGAGGAGCCGTTCGCCAAGATCGCGATAGAAGCGCGCGCTCAGAGACGGATCTCCATAGCGTACAGCCGGCAGCGCTACCTGGAAGGTGAGCAGGTTCCGCTGGTCGAAACCCATCTCCTGGCCGCTGAGTCGGTCGAAGCTCCGCAGCATCAGACCCGCTCCGGCCAACAGCATCAACGCGAGCGCGACCTGCGCACCGACCAGCATCCGGCGGAACAGCTGTCGCCTCGCCGACACCATCTGGCCCGCGCCGCCTTCGCGCAGAGCCGTCAGATCAACGCGTGCCCACAATCGCGGCAGTGGCCCTACGATCATCGCCGCGACCAGGGCGATCCCGATACCTGCCGCGATTCCACTCCAGCCGAGCGCCACCTCTGACAGGCGGGGGATCGCGGCCGGTGAAGCCAGCACCAGGATATCGAGCGCATAGCTGGCAGCCAGAAGTCCGGAGCCAGCGGCGGCTGCCGCGACGACGACGCTCTCGCCCAGACCCTCCGCTCCGAGACGCCAGCGGCTCGCCCCGTGCGCGGTACGGATCGCCAGCTCGCCACGTCGAACTTCCGTCCGCAGCAGGAACATGTTCGCCACGTTCGCCAGCGCGATCAGCAGGACGAGTCCGACGCCACCCAGCAGCGTCCAGAGCACCCGCGCGACATCGCCGATCACCGCTTCCCGCAGCGGCTGTACGCGCGTCGCGAAGCCCCAGCGCTCCATCCAGTCAGCGGTGTAAGCTGTCGGGAAGACCTCCGGAAACCTCGACGTCAGATCACCCAGCTCCGCGCGCACAGCCTCGATCGTCGCATCCGGCCGAAGCCGCGCGATTCCGCCGAGAATGTGGTCGTTCACGGGCCGCCGTGACGGGTCGAGCCGAAGCGGGACCCATGCGCCTGCCGTCTGGCCCGGCAGCCGGAACCCCGGCTCCATCACGCCGATCACCTCTCGCGCGCTACCGTCCACCCTGATCGTGCGGCCGACGATCGACGGATCCGCACCGAAGTACGCTGTCCAGACTTCGTGCGAGAGTACCAGCACGAGCGGCGCGCCCGGCCGGTCATCCCGTTCGTCGAACAGCCGTCCGTGCGATGCGCGCGCGCCGAGTACCTCCAACATGCTCGCCGTCACGCTGTCACCCGCCACTCGAACCGCTCCATCCCGGCCCGACAACGTCAACTTCACATCGATGAACACGTTGTCCGCCGCTCCGATCGCCTCGATCGTGCGGCTCTGTTCCGCGAAGCGGAAGTAACCCGCTTCGGACAGACCCCAGACCTCGTCCGGATTCTGCCCGGGAATCACGCTCCGGATCGAGACCAGTCGATCCGAGTCCGGATACGGCAATGGCCGCAGCACCACACGCTCCAGAACAGCGAACACTGCCGTCACCGCCGCAATGCCGACCGCCAGCGTGAGAACGGTCACCGCGGTGAAGCCGGGCGAGCGGGCCAGGGATCGCGCGGAAAGGCGAAGCTGCGACGCGAAGTGTATCATGGCCGCTCCGTTCGTATGGTTGCGCTCACCGATGCCGCGCATTGCGGCTCGGGTCCGGCGACAGCGTGTCCACCACTCCCCAGCCAGTCGTGTGCCGGATCTCGTACATCTCCGCAACTGCTTGTCACTAAGCAACATCGAACACGTATCTGGTTACTCCCGCAGCCTGCGCGACTGCCCGGACGCGCGTACCCGGTCCCGGAATCGGACAGCCATCCCGCAGGAGTAGCGTGTACCGGGCTGTTCCGGTGAGAAACGTTTCTGGGGCTGGTTTCCGGGGCGGGTTTCTGGGGTTTACGGCGGGAAGGCGTCCGGTTGTCGCTCAGAGGAGGCGGAGCAGGAGCCAGCCGGCGAGCGCACCGCCCAGGACGAGCCAGGCGGCATTGACGCGGAACCGGAGCGCGAGGACGGCGGCGGCCAGCGCGATGGCCCACGCATGCCACGACGTGAGCACGCCGACGCCGAGCCGGATCGTGACAGCCGCCATGAGGCCGAGCGCCGCGACGGCCGATCTTCACGAAGAAGAGCAACGGCTTGCCGAGCGAGAAAGCGGCTGCGCCGGCCGTGACGGTTGCGGCGGTCGCGCAGCCGGCCCGCCGAACGCCACGATGCCGAGCTTCAGAAACAGCCTCGCCAGCTCCGCAAGCCGTTCGCGCCGCGCGGGCCCCGGCGAACCACGATCGGATGCGACTGTACCGGAACCGTTCGCTCGGCTCACCCCTCCAGCGCGCGGCGGATCCTGATGAGCGCGTCCTCGAGATGGATGCGCGTCATGCGGTCGCTCGGACCGCTGTCCAGCGCGGCACCCACTTCGGCTTCGAGCAGCCGGAGCTGATCGCGGATCAGTGGCCGGATGTCCGACTGGCCGATGTGCAGGTCCGCATTCAGCGGCGGATCGTTGTTGTTGCCGACGCGCAGGTTGCCGGAGCCCGGCGGCGTCCAGTGGTCCGATGTCGCCTCGTGCAGCAGATAGTGCGCCTGATCGAGGTACGCGCGCTGAAGGTTGCGCCGGTATGTGTCGACCGGCTGGTTCTGACGTACCTCGCGCCACACCATCCCGCGCGCGTCATCAAGCATGTCCGCCGGACGGTACGTCGCGTCGCCAAGGAACGCTTCGTGCTCGATCATGCGGGCCAGCCGCGCATGGTTCAGCAGCCGCTGAACCGCCAGCTCCTGGTACGCCCGGATCCGCTCGACCGCGCCCGCGTGCTCGAGCCGCCGCAGCATGTCCATGTCCAGCGCCCACGCCGGCGTCCGCAGCACGTGCTCGTCGATGAATCGCATCGCCTTGCGCTGGTATTCCGGCTCGATCGGCGTGTATA
This sequence comes from Longimicrobiales bacterium, assembly GCA_035513345.1. Taxonomy (GTDB): domain Bacteria; phylum Gemmatimonadota; class Gemmatimonadetes; order Longimicrobiales; family RSA9; genus DATKCF01. The sequence continues at coordinate 4,061 of DATKCF010000063.1, read as the reverse complement.
CCACACCCTCCTCGCCGTACCGCTTGTGATGCGTCCACGACCCGCCGACCGCCGCCGCCGCATGCTCCGCGTACCGGTTCCACTGCGTCAGGTTCTGCAGGTAGTGCGTCTCCAGCTCGTAATAGTCATCGCCCGGCTCGAGCACCCACTCCATCAACGACTCCGTCGCCGTCCGCAGATTCGCCATGCCAAGGTCCGCCGCTTCCACAGGGTCCGCCGAAATGCCTTCCGTCATCCGATACGGATCCCACTCCTCGTCCATGCCGAACTGCGCCGATGCGAAGCGGAACCACGGCCGGTCACTGGCTTCGACGATCCAGCGGTCGAGCGTCGCGATCTCGTCCCGCGGCGTCGTCGCCTCGATGATCGGACGATAGCCCCAGTAGACCGCAAACGCGTCCCACAGTCCCATCCGCCGCTCCGGCGGTACGCCATCGCCCGGCTGCGCCGCATAGTTGTACCGCGTACGCCCGACCGACGACGCCGAATGACCCATCCGCTCCACGAAGGCCGGGTCGCGAATCGAATCGACCGGGAACACGAAGTTCGCGCGCTGGTTGTGCGGCAGTCCTACCGAATGCGCAGTCTCGTGCGACACGACGTAGCGCAAGGCCTCGCCCATGTCTTCGTGGGACAGGTTCGCCGTCCGGAACGATGGGTTCGCCGTCGCGAGCTGCGACACGAGCCACCAGCGCAGCCGTTCCATCAGGCCATGGTACATGTTCGTGTGCGCCCGAATGACCTCGCCGGAGCGCGGGTCGACGACATCGCCGCCGCTGTTTGCCGAACGGGTAGGACTGGCGACGTATCGCAGCACGGAGTAGCGCGCGTCGAGCAGCGAAAACTCGGGATCCTCCTCTTCGGTCGGTGCGACGCGGACCTGGAGCGCGTTCCTGAAGCCGGCCTGTTCGAAGGCGGCGTTCCACTCGAGGATGCCGGCCTCGAAGAACGGGATCCACTCTGGCGGAGTGGCGGGATCGATGTACCAGACCCACGGATTGACGGGCTCGACGAGTTCGCCGCGCAGGAACGCGGCGGTGTCGGACGGCTCGAGTCTGTAGCGAACGATGTAGCGGTTGTCGCGCACGCCCTGGAACGGGTCGGAGTAGTCGGTTCGGGCGATGGATATGAAGCCGACGCGCTCATCGTAGAGGCGAGGTCGCATTGGTTCGGCGGGCAGCAGGACCATCGAATGGTTGACTTCGAACGAAAGGGTGCCGCCGCGCGCGTTGGATGGTGGCTGATCGGCGGCGTACGTCTGCACGACGCGCACTTCGACGTTGATGGGGAAGCTGCGCGCCCATTCGAGCCAACCCCGATTGCGATCATGTGCGCGCACGGCGAGCTGCGACCGTGTGTTGCGCGGCAGTGTAAACGCGGGCACATCGGCGAGGTAGAGGTCGGTCACGTCGATGACGGAGGTGCCGTTGCCACGGGCACGCAGGGAGAAGGACTGGAGTACGGGCGAGAAGTTGGCGTTCTCTACGGCGAGCGCGAGCGTGCCACTCTCGTCGGCGGTGTTGCTGTGCGACACGCCGCGCAGCAGAACGCGGTCGTCGCGACGCTCCCAGCGCACGACGATGTTGCCGCCCATGCGGTCGCCGCCATTGGCCAATCCGTCCTGCACGCTGGCGTAGCGGCTCATCAGCGCCATGTCGCGGCCGAGGATCGAGTCGGGAATCTCGAAGAGCAGCCGATCGGCGACGTTGTGCACGTCGAACAGGCCGCGATCGGTCCTTGCCGTGGCGGGCACGACAGACCTGTAGTCCTCCTGCCCCGTTGCCGGCCCGGCGAACGCCGGCAGCGCGAGCGCAGCCATCATGAATGCGGCAGGTACCGTGCGTTGGAAGAGCATCATCGTGGTCTCCGTCGTGAATGGCGGCGGCGCCGGTGCAGCGGGCCCGCATCGTGGATCAGGTGGTCGGCGGGATCGCGTCGCCAAGGATGTCGAGGAGTTCGCGCATCTCGCGTCGTGTCTTCCCGTTCCGCCACTTCCAGTAGAGTCCGACGAGTGCACCGGTCGCGCCGGCCACGAGCAGGCCACCGGCCACGGCGGCGGCGGACGAAGCACTGCTGGTAGCGGCCGGCATCGCGCTGAAGCCCATGACACCGATCAGGAGGCTGCCGCCGATCAATACGCCGGACTCGTCGGTGATGACGCGTAGCCGCGTCTGCGACCGCCCGCGCGCGACGCCCACGTAGACCCTGGCCTTTTCATCCCGCCATTCGGCGAGGTCGTCGCTCTCGACCATTGTGCCGGGCCGGTCGACCACCAGTTCGACCTGCCTGATCAGCCAGCGCATCTCCCTGTCGGTCAACCTGCGCGGAATCACGCGCTCATGGTGGAGCACTTTCGCGAACGGAAGCCGCGACTCGGTCCTTGATGGTGGGGTCCCGCCCGCGATGAGGTTCGCGGCCGCGCGATCGATGTCGGCGCGGTCGATGCCGGCTTCGCGCGCGATGTCGCGGATCTCGCTGATCGTGTAGCCGGCGGCAACGGGCGACCGCTCCGAACGCACGCCGGCCTCCGCGGCATCCTCGAGGATCCGCCGCAATTCGTCATCCGAGAACCGGCGCTCGAGGAAATCGCCTTGCACCATGACCTTGCCTGTCGCATGAACCATCGGTCGAGGCCGTCTGCGGACCGCCTCGCACGGGCTTTCATGCGAGACTACAGTCCCGCCCTGTCGAACGCCAGTCGGACACTTCATCGTCCGTGCGATTACGGCGGTCGGGGTTTCACGCTGGGGACGCGGGGGGAGCCGAGGACGCGGGTGACGAAAACTGATCATTTTCTTGAGTGGATTGTGGGGCCGCGCGGCGCCGCTTACCTTGCCGATCAAGTCACAGTCCGTAGTCCGCTCGACCCACGGAGGCGCTCCATGCAACCGCAGCAGGCCCTCACGCGTCGTGGTTTCGTCGGTGGTCTCGCCACCGCCGTCGGTTACCTCAGTCTCGAGTCGAGGGAGTTGTGGGCGCGCGGCCCGTACGACGCCACGCTGCGCGTGCAGCAGGGCCAGGACTACGACTCGCTGGCCAAGCTGCACTTCAATGAGAACCCGTGGGGCCCGTCGGACGCGGTCATGGAGGCAATGACCGGCGCGTTCAAGTACGCGAACCGCTACGGCTATCCCGATGGCGACATTGTCGCCGGGATCGCCAGCCACCACGGCGTCGACCGCAGCCACATCCTGCTTGGCGCGGGCTCGGGCGAGATCCTGGATGTCGTCGGCACCGCGTTCCTCGAAGGCAGGAAAGTCGTGGGCTGCGACCCGTCCTACAGCTCGGTCTACACGCACGCGACGAGCATTCGCGCCGAGGCGCACCTCGTGCCATTGCTACACGACTGGCGCCAGGACATACCCGCAATCGTCGAGGCGACACGTCGCAACCACCGCGATGTCGGGTTCGTCTATCTCTGCAATCCGAACAACCCGACCGGCCGCACAGTGACCGCGGCCGAAGTGAAGCAGTTGCTCGACGGCATCCCCGAGGACGTGCCCGTTCTCATCGACGAAGCGTACCACCACTATGTCGAGGATCCCGCGTACGCGACGGCGGTGCCGCACGTGGTCGAAGGAAGGAACGTCATAGTCGCCCGCACGTTCTCCAAGATCTACGGCATGGCCGGCATGCGGCTCGGGTACGCCGTCGCGCCGCCCGCTCTGATCCGGCGCATGCGGCCGTGGAGCACGGGCAGCATCAACGCGCTCGTGAAGTGGGGCGGCGTGGCCGCGCTGCGCGACCAAGCGTCAGTGAATCGCGTCCGCACCGAGACGCTGCACCTGCGCAGGAAGACAGTCGCCACGCTCGAAGGCGTGGGCTTCGACGTGATCCCGTCCGAGACCAACTTCTTCATGGTGCACGTGCGCCGGCCCGTCGCTGATGTGCGCGACGAGTTCCGCCGGCAGGGCGTGATGGTCGGCCGCTCGTTCCCGCCCATGACCGAGCACATGCGTGTGTCTGTCGGCACGCCTGCCGAGATGGACCGGTTCATGGCCGCGTTCCGCCAGATCTTCACCACCACGAAGGACGGCCAACTCCGGTATCCGGCGCTCGGG
>DATKCF010000062.1:0-4131 GCA_035513345.1 Longimicrobiales bacterium | reverse complement strand
TTTCGCCGTGGACGATCGTGGCTACATCTGGGTGGCCGTGCAAGGACGCGCCGACGCGGAAATGGTGAGGTACGACGTCTTCCGCCCCGATGGCCGGTATCTCGGCGCGGTTCCGACAACCACGTCGCTGGCCTTCTGGCCGGTGCCGCCGATCTTCACCGGAGAATTCGTCTACGGTTTCACTCGTGATCAAATGGGCGTTCCGTTTCTGGTGCGCATGAGGATCGAGGCCCGGGATCGCTCGGGCGCCTGACTCGATCGCTCGCCCTCCAGGCGTTGGGATACCTTTTGGATGACCCCGCCGCTGCCGCATTCCGCTTGGCCGGGCTTTGACAAATCAAGTCTTGTTTATGTATGCTGGATCATGGCAACTTCGACTGCGGCCAGCCTGGACCTGAACCTCAGCGCCTGAAGGCGCTCAGCGATGAGAAGCGTGTCCGGATCCCCATCCGCGGGCGCGTGGCGCTGATTCCGGACGTTGTGGTCGTCGCGACACTGCTGCTCCCCGTGAACGGCCGTAACCTCGAGCTGCACGTCACCGACCACGCCGTGACCGGGTCGGACGTGTGGATATGGGATCCGGGCACTCGCACGGTCATCGCCGGCGACATCGTTACGCTGCCGGTTCCACTCTTCGATACCGGTTGTCCGATCGGCTGGCTCGCTGCCTTCGATTCGATCGCGGCGAAACCTCTGGAGCGGCTGATTCCCGGCCACGGCTATCCAATGAACGCCGAGGAGTTCCGGACGTATCACAGCGCGTTCAGCAAACTGGTCGCCTGCGCCGAAAACGGCACGGGCGCCGAGTGCGCGCAGGGCTGGCCGACGGCTACGCCGGGAAGGGCGCCGACCCACGCCATCGCCTCGGTTCAGGGGGCCGCAGGTTCAAATCCTGTCGTCCTTTTCTGCCGAGTGGCGCGTGCCACGATCTGCGTGCGCCGACGAGGAGACGGTTCCCGCCGCCGTGGTGGCGCGTTGGGAGACAGGCGGTCATCAGAACATGGTTTCGAGAAGGCCGCCGAAACGAAGGGTGGCACGTCCGCCGGTCGCTTCCCAGAAGTTGTAAACGTCGTTGCGATCATCCGGACCCGCGCGCGCGAACTTATCGACATCCGCGGCGATAGAGTCGAGCGTTTCCTTCGACAGTGCGCCAGCGCTCAGCACGACATAGAGCACGCCGAACTCACGCGGTACGTCCAGGTGCGACGGTGTGCGTGGCCCGCACTTCAGCGGCCGGTCCTCGTCGTCCATGAACCGGATCGAAGACGCCGTGAACGTGCCGCCGATGGAATCCACGACCTCGCCGTCCACCGCGAACTCGACCGGCCCGATCGAGTCAGATGGCAGGAACCCCATCATGTACAGCTCGAGCGGTGCGTACGGGACGCGGTTTCCGCCGTTTGCAATCACATGGAACGGGGCGCCGGTCGGGCCGTAGCCCTTGTAGAGGCCGGGCTCGAGTTCCTCGAGCGTGCCGGTAACCCAGCCGCCTAGCTGGCCGCCGACGCCTGAGAGACTCCAGTGACCGTCGCTCGGCGGCGTGAGCGAAGCGCCCCAGGTGTGCGCGATCTCGTGCAGCGACGGACCGTTGCGCAGGCTGGCGTGGCGCCAGAGCATGGCGACCGAGCGCAGACGCGGCGGCGTGTTGTAGATCCCGCTGAAGTCATGGCGTGGCCAGCACAGCCCCCTGACGTCGTTTCGAATGCTCGTGTTCCAGCCCAGCGGGCCATCCCGGCGCGGATCGTCGGGATCGAAGCTCACGATCAGGAAATCGAAGACATCATCGTACACGTAATGGAAAATCCGCCGCGTCAGTATGTTCACAACCTCGTTCGTCCAGGGACCATCGCGATGGATTTCGTACAGGTCATCGGTCATGGCGAGGTTGACGACCTGGCCACCGTTCCCGACCAGCAATGCACTCACGTTGTCGCGATGCAGGAGCGTGAAGTGCGGTGGCACCTCGTCCAGGAATCGGGACGGCGAGATAGGTGAGTCCGCGCAACCCGACAGGATGAGCGCCGAAGCGATTGTCGCCAGTGAACAGGTACGTGCGCGTGCGTCGTTCAACGGACGGCTCCGGTCGAGGCGGTGGGCTCCAACACGCCTGGTACACACCAGACAACGTCTGACAGGCGACAAAGCTGACCTCGAGTTTGAACAGAGCCGGGGCGCGTGAAGGCGGAGCCGCGCCTCGCGGCCGCTGCCTCCACCCGTCCGCCCTCGCTCCGCTCCCGACCGCGGGCCTGCCAGGACCCCGCCCGCCGTCATCGACCCGTCCAGATAGGGTGCGTAGCCCACGCCGCCATGGTCCTCGCGCAAAGCAGATTCTTGACCTGCCCCGCTCTTCGATCCATCATTCGGGCAAAGGGCGTTTGGCTTTCCTATCGCTGGCGCTGGCACTCGATTTGCGTATTCCGGCCGACAATCCGTTCTCCGGGAATGATGGCGAAATCGAGGTTCGAATCCCGCGGAGCCCATGGCGTGGCTGGAATCGGCAGAGCACCGTGGGGGCGGAGCCTCATCGCGTGGCTGCTCGCGCTGTTGCTGGCCAGCGGGCCGGCGCTCTCGTGTACCGAGGTCGACGTGACGGCGGTCGACATCGCGATGCTCGAGGTCGAACCGCAATCCCTCTCGCTGACGGTCGGTGATACGGCGAGGCTTTCGGCGACATTGCGTGATGCGAACGGGAACGAGCTGAGCGGTCGGGCCGTCACCTGGACGAGCAGCTCGCCGGACATCGCGATGGTCGACGCCGGTGGCCGGGTGGCTGCCCTCGCGTCGGGCACGACGGTCATCGAAGCCAGCAGCAACGGCATTCGAAACGAGGCGATGGTCGTCATCGGGCCGCGCCCGCAGATCACGGTCGACCGGTCCACGGTCGGCTTCACCGGTCGTGTGGGAGAGGCGGCACCGCAGCCGGCCGAGGTGACGGTCCGCGCGAACGGCGGCGGCGGGCTGGCCGATCTGTCGACGTCGATCGAGTACGCCGACGGTCAGCCAACGGGCTGGCTGAGTGCGTCGCTGAGCAGCAGGACCGCGCCGGCGACGCTTACGTTGACTCCGTCGATGTCGTCACTGGACGACGGACGGTACATCGCGACAGTCACCGTAACCTCACCGGATGCCGGCAACAGCCGGACGATCACGGTCACGTTCGACGTTCAGGAACGGCAGCCGGTGATCACTCTCGATGACACGGTGGTCGGCTTCAGCGCGACCCGGGGCGAACCTGATCCCTCGCCGGCATCGATCAACGTGTCGAACGCCGGCGGCGGCACGCTGAACGACCTCGGCGCGTCGATCACCTACGGCGCGGGTACCACGGAGAACTGGCTCACCGCCGCGTTGAGCTCGACCGCGGCTCCGGCCGAGCTGACTCTTTCCGCACGGATCGGATTGCTCGCGGCGGGCAGGCACACCGCTACCGTGATGATCACGTCGAGCGTCGCGAGCAACAGCCCGCAGACGATCACCGTGACGTTCGACGTCGCCGATCCGCCGCCCTCGATCGGTGTCTCGACAAGCAGCCTTCTGATAACGGCCACGGGCGGCGGTCCGGATCCGTCGCCGGTCGGTGTCGCGATCACGAACATTGGCGGTGGGCAGCTGACCGGTCTGGCCGCGGACGTCAGCCACGCCGCGGGTGAGCCGACCGGGTGGCTGACGGCCGCGCTCTCGCGCAGCGATGCTCCCGCGACGCTGACGGTCCGGGCGACAGTCGCAGGTCTCTCCGTAGGCACATACACCGGGACCATTCAGATCACGGCGCCCGGCGTGGCGAATTCGCCGCGATCGATCCAGGTGACGCTCGTTTTGAGTCCCGCCGCGGCGTCGCCCGAGATCGGCCTGTCGTCGACGAGCCTCACGTTCCAGGCGACGGCCGGCGGCTCGAGTCCGTCGGCTCAGACCGTGAACGTCACCAACACGACCGGCGGCACACTCGACGGGCTGGCGCTGTCGGTTTCTTATCCGGGTGGTCAGCCCGGCGGCTGGCTGAACGCCTCGCTCGGCGGCGGCACCGCCCCGACGACGATCACTGCGCAGCCGGTCACCGGCTCGCTGTCGGCCGGCACGTACGGCGCGACCATCGAGGTGACGTCGTCGCAGGCGTCGAATTCGCCGCAGACG
>DATKCF010000061.1:0-7505 GCA_035513345.1 Longimicrobiales bacterium | reverse complement strand
CACGACACCGGACCCCAGCATGCACCCGGCGTCCACGCCGATCAGAGTGCGGATAAGAGGGTGGCACATCGGACAACAGATCCCCCTCGCTCCCCGGGCACCACGTTGCCCCCCTTGACATACCTTCTCATAAGAGGGTTTGGGGAGAGGGATCCGGGGGCTGGTTCTGCGCCCCCGGTGACCCGGACCTGCGAGCCGACGATCCGGCCGCGCCCGTTCGGCTGCGCCCGGCGTGGTAACCCGACCCGTCGCGTCGCTCCCCGATGGCCATTGTCACTTTTCCCTCGCCTGGCGCGGGATACCCGACAAGCGCGCGGCTCCGAAGGCGAGCATTGTCATTTTCGCCGCGCCTGGCGCGGCAACCCGACACACGCGCGTTCCGACGGGCCGGCTCTGGCGCTTTGACCGCGGTGTTGCACCCTCCGGTCGGGCGTCCACCTGCTACGTTCTCCGCCCGCCGACGATAGGGGCACTCGCCACCAAGGCTCCAGGAAGAGCGACATGACATCACATGCGTTGCTCGCCGATATATTGACACCGCCTTCGAGCAAGACCTTATTAGTAGTGAGCGTGACTGACACAGGCCGGAGTTGCAAGCATTGATATCGCTCATCGGCACCCACCTTCCGCCTTGTGTTGTCGGGCAACACGCGCATTTTGAGCCGTCCGGCGCGGCAAGAGAACGGCAACTGCGGGAGGTACAATGAACAGAGCGAACGCAGTTCTCCTCTTCGTCGTCAGCTGTGGCCTGGCCGCGTATCCGGCAGCGTTGGCGGGGCAATCAATGCGTGGACGCGTTGTGGACGAGCCAAACCGGCAAGGTCTGGCAGACGCTCGTGTCCGGTTGCTGTCCTCGGACAGCTCGGAGATCGCTTCAACCAGCACCGATGCGACCGGTTTCTTCGAGTTCGAGGACACGCCGCATGCCGCCTACTACATTGATGCCACGATGCCTGGCTACGCCACGAGCAGTCGTGCAGTGAGCTTCGCGAGTGGCAATGAGCTTGCCATTCCAGCTTTCGTGCTTGCACCGACGGTCATGGAGCTGGATACCATACAGGCAACTGCCAGATCCGAGCGTCCTGCGCCGCCTGTCGGTTTCAGTCGCACATCCTACGTCCTGTCCGGAGAAATGATGGCCGTCCTGGAGCAGCATAGTGTCCCGATCCACAATGCAGTCCGGCAACTCGGAAGCCTGCGAGTCCGCATTATACGACAGAGCGGACGTGATCTGCATTGCATTGAATCGACAAGACGAATGGCGAGTTCGATGAGGTCATCGTCGAGTCGCCAATGTGAAAACGTGGCAGTGGTGGTTGATGGTGTTGTCATTGGTGATCCGATGGTCTTTACCCGTGACACGAGGTTGTATGACATGACTATGAGAGTATGGAGTATATGCCTCCTGTAGAAGCAGGCTTACTGTATGGACTCGAGGCCAGCGCCAACGGCGCGCTCGTATTATGGACTCGAGGCAGAGGTCCACATGTGAGTACTGACCGAAATTGGCGTGAGAGACCTGCCTTGCGCCTGAGCGGCGGATTCATATCCTCGTCCGCGGGGCCGCGGCCGAGCAGCGGTTTCGCCCCGAGGGTCGCGAAGAGATTCCAGGCTCGCTGGCATTGAAGATCCGCGCCAGAACGAGCGCCAGCCGGTCGGCCTGCGGGAACGGCACCGGCCGCTCGCGGTCGGCTTCCTCGGATGACCGTAGTGGACGTGCCCAACTCCGCGTATATATTTGTACACATGAGTACGACACTGACCATCCGCACGGACGAAGCCCTGCGACAGGCGCTCGTGAAACGCGCCACTGCGCAGGGCAGGACTGTATCCGACGTCGCGCGCGAAATCCTCCGGGACGCGCTCGTGGATCGACCGCTCGAGGAACGGACGAGCCACCTGAAGGGACACCTGCGGCTGGGAAGGAAGCACACCGAAGCGTGGCGCCGGTCATTGCGTGAGCGGAACTGGCGAGGCTGATGCCAGCGTAAAGACATGGCTGGCGGATACGGGTCCGGGAATCGCGACGTACTCGACACACGCGTTGAACGGAACGGATCTCGGCAAAGAAACACCCCTGATCCCCCTCCCCAGACGCTCCGCCTCCATCGTCCGACCCCTCTCCGTCTCCGTGCCCGCTCTCCCGCCGTGCAAGCGAGGCGGGTTGAGAGGACCGTCGAAGCAACGCCCTTGCATCCGCAAACCGCTCGAGGTCGCCGTATCTCCCGGCGATGCTAGGTCAGATCGTCGATCATCTCCGCGAACTCGGCGGCCATGGTCGGGTGACTGTGCCGGTTGGCTGCATCGATGCCGCGTTCGAGGGCAGCTTTCGCCTCGTCGGTTCGGCCGAGCCGGTGAAGTGCCGTGCCGAGCCGGCCCCATGCATTGCCCTCGTCGTCGGCCAGTTCGAGGTACTCGTGGAGGACGGCGGCCGTGTCCTCCCAGCGTTCGAGCTTTTCGTACTCGAGCGCGAGCGCGAACAGAACGCGGCCGTCGCGCGGGTTCTTCTCGCGCATGGCGATCAGCTGGTCGATTCTGGACGTGGCCATGACGTCAGACGTCCGACTCGCCGGCTGCGGCGTCGGCCACGCCGACGCGCGGTGGCCTGCCGCCGGTCAGGCTGAGAGCCAGTCCGACGGTGACGACGGTCACTGCGCCGATCACGTTGTGCCAGAGGAACGAGACGGATGGGAACGTGAAGTTGACGAAGCCGACTACGGCCATTCCGGAGATGAGGCCGACGAATGCGCCGCGGCCGTTGGCGAGCCGGAGCGGCGCGAGCAGGAATACGCCGAGGATGGAGCCGTAGAAGAAGGAACCGAACCGGTTGACGACTTCGATGAGCGAGCCGAGCGCGACCGCGTAGATGGCGACGATGCAGGCGAACAGGCCCCAGAACCCGGTCGCCATCTTCGACACGCGCAGGAAATGGGCGTCGGGCGCTTCGGCCCGGATGTAGCGCTTGTAGAAGTCGATGACGCTGGCTGTCGAGAGCGCGTTCAGCTCGGCTGCAATGCTCGACATTGCCGCGGCCAGCACGCCGGCAATGAACAGACCCGCGAGTCCGATCGGCAACTGTCCGAGCACAAACGTCGGGATGATGTAGTTGACGTCGCGCGGGTTCTGGCCGGTGACGGTCTCTGCGAGCGCCAGCGCCTCGTCCCTGACCGTGTTAATCTCGGCTTCGCCGGCGAGGAACACTTCGAGGTCGGGCGCCTCGGCGGCCGGGATGCCGCCAGCCCTCGCGGCGGCGACGGCACGGGCCGCAGTGCGCCGTTGTTCGAACGCCTGTTCGTACCTCGCCTCGAGTTGAGCGTACTCCGCGGAGGCGACATCACGGACCACCGTTTCGTGCGCGGGATTGTACAGTAGCGGCGGCGCAGTGAACAGGTAGAAGACGAAGACCAGAACGCCGACCATCAGGACCAGCGCCTGCAGTGGAATCTTCCAGTACGCGCTCATGAACAGGGAGCTGCGCGCGGCGTCGACGGAGCTGGCGGTCAGGTGCCGCTGTACCTGGCTCTGGTCCGTTCCGAAGTACGACATCATGAGGAACGTGCCGCCGATGAGGCCGGACCAGAACGTGTACGTCTCATTGATGTCGAACCGGAAATCGAATGTCTCGAGCCGGCCGGTCGAACCGGCAATGGCCAGTGCATCAGTCACGCCCACACCGTCCGGCAGGCCGAGCAGGAGCACGACGACGATTGCGAGCAGTGCCACGACGATGAGCACCATCTGCTTCACGTCTGCCCAGGCCACAGCCTGCACTCCGCCGATCATGGTATAGAGCACGGTCGGCACTCCGATCAATCCGACAGTCGCCCAGACCGGCCAGCCGAACACGGCGGAGAAAATGACGGCGGGCGCCGAGATGATGACACCGGCGGACATGCCTCGCGACATCAGGAACAGCAGTGCTGTGAGCGTCCGCGTTTTCGCGTCGAACCTTCGTTCGAGGTACTCGTACGCGGTGAAGACCTTCGCCCTGTAGAGGAACGGCACCAGTGTGACGGACAGGATGATCATGGCGAGCGGCAGTCCGAAGTAGAACTGCACGAACCGTAATCCGTCGGTCGCGCCCTGGCCGGTCGTTCCGACCATGGTGATGGCGCTGAGCTGTGTCGCCATCACGGACAGGCCTACGACCCACCACGGCAGGCTGCGGCGGGCCAGGAAATAGCCCTCGATCTCGTCCGTGCCCTTGGCTCGCCTCAGTCCGTCCCAGACGACATAGACGACATAGACAATGACGATCGCCCAGTTGATCGGATGCACGGCTCAGCCGGTCCCGTAAGTGGTCTGAAGCAGCCAGAGCAGCAACAGGCTGATGACCTGCACGATCATGACCCGGGTGAACACGCGGCGGAGGCGAGCCCTCGCCTGCGTTTCGGTGCTGCTGATGGCTTGCTCGTTCATGACGTTCAGGCCGCCGCGGGTTCGAGGCGGTGGATCGGCCGGCCGGGGCTCCAGTCGACAATGTGCCCCGCGATCGCGGATGCGGCGACCGTATATGGCGATGCGAGGTACAGCCGGCCGGGTCCGGAACGGCCCGGGAAGTTGCGGTTCTGCGAGCTGATCGTGACTTCGTCGGTCGTCCTGCTCGTTCCGGGTCCCGCGGCGATGCAGGCGCCGCAGCCTGGCTCGATGAACTCCGCGCCGATCTGCTCGAACAGGGCGAGGTATCCCTGCGCGTCGCAGTACTGACGGACCTCCTGCGAGCCGCACTGTATGAACAGCTTCACATCGGGGTGCACGGCCAGACCCTGTTCACGTGCGGCCGAGAGGACCGCGGCGTACATGTCCATGTCCTCCTTCTTGCCGGCGGTGCAGGAGCCGGCGTAGGCGACATCGATGCGGACAGCGTCGTCGCCCAGTTCGTCGATGTATATGCCGTTGCCGGGATCGCCGGGCAACGCGACCATCGGGCGGATCGCGGCGGCGTCGACCTCGATGACCTTGACGTATGCGGCATCGTCGTCGGAGAACAGGCCATCACAGAGCGACCTGGCGCGGGCGGGGTCCATGCCCCGTTCGGCGACGAGGTAGTCGATGACCCTGTCGTCGGGCGCGATGATGCCGGTGAACGCACCGACTTCCGCGGCCATGTTCGTCATGGTTGCGCGCTCGTCGACGCTCAGCGTCTGCACGGCATCGCCGGCGTACTCGATGATCTGGCCGATCGCATGCCCTTCCTTGATGTACGGATGGCGCAGGATCTCGAGCATGAAATCCTTGGCCGTTACATTGGCCGGTTTCGTCCCGCGCACCACGACCTTGAACGAAGGCGGCACGGACACGCGCACGTCCTTCGTGATCCACGAATTGAAGATCGCGGTAGTGCCGACACCGAACGCGATGCAGCCGGCGGCGCCCGCGTGCGGTGTGTGCGAGTCGGTGCCGACGATGAGCATGCCGGGCTCGGCGTAGTCCTCGAGGACCTTCGAGTGGCAGATCGCTTCGGAGCCGAGTCGTGCGCCGAGCCGTTCGCCGTACAGCCGGATACCCTGTTTCGCCGCGAACTCGCGCTGCTTGACCTCGAGCTGTCTCGCGACGTCGAGCAGGCCGAGCTGCACGCGCTCCTGCGGCATGACCTGGTGCAGGTACGTGAGGTGGTCGCGGAACATGAGGATCGAGGACGGATCCGTGACCTTCGCGTCGTCGCCAAGCTTCTGCTCGAAGAAGATGGCGGCCATCGGCGTGACATACTCGTGCGAGAACCGGAGGTCCGTTCGCACGAAACCGGAATCGCCCGGCTTAACCCACGGCACACCGAATTCGCCGTTCGCCGCATCGACGACCCAGCCGCGCGCGAAGATCTTCTCCGCGATCGTCATCGGCCGGCGTCGATTCGCACGGCCGGGCGCGCCGTTCGAGCCGGCACCCTCGGCAGCCGTCGTGTTCGTCGGTTGCGACGTCGCGGCAACCTGGATCGCGGCATCCTCTTCCGACCAGTGCGCCGGGTCAGGGTCCTCGCCGCCGGCGCCTCGCCGGACCTGCACCTCGTCGGCGTGCTCCTCCTCGTCCGACGGGTGCTGTGAGAGGACGCGCGGAATCTCGACCCTGCCCTGAAGCCTGGCGACGTTGTACTCGAAGAGACCGCCGTACTCGATGATGCCGCGCGTGATCGCGTCCGTTCCCTCCGTGAACGTGGCCAGCGGGATCTGCTCGCCCGCGCGCAGCCGCTCGATCAGCGAGAAGTCCGTCGATGTCAGGATCCCGAGGTTCTGGCAGTTCTCGTTGTAGATGCGCTCGATGTTCTCCGCAATGACCAGCCGGATACCGGCCATCAGTTCGGCATACGGCGACTGCTCCCTGGAGCTGCCCTTGCCCCGCCGCTTGCCGCTGACCGAGCAGACGAACCCGCCCTTGCGCACCATGCCCCGCTGAACCGGGAACTCGCCGCTCGCGCGCAGTCCGAGGTACGGGAACTCGCCCAGCGTCTCGTCGAAGTAGTAGCAGATGTAGGCCGGCGTGATCTCGTCGGTCGAAATCTGGTCGCGCAGATTCCCGCGCAACTCGTCCGTCAGCTCCAGGTCCTCGCCGCCGAGCTGGCGTCGCACCAGATCCGCGTCGTCGACCAGGAACAGAACCCGCCCATCGAAGCGCAGCCTGTCCGGCCGCTTCTCGACCTTCATCGAACCAATATCCTTCATGCGCCCGCCCTCTCGTTCGGTCTGCTCCACGCCGAAGATCGATTCCGACCGCGAAGCAGGCAAGCCGGACCCCTCCGCCCTTCTCGTTTCAATTGCCAGCCACTCGCCGGAAACGGATCTTCGTCCGATTGTCGGGACCGACGCGAACAGAACCGAAGCGAGAGGACCAGCCAATGGACCTGAACTCCCTGGCCGACCTGATCCGGCTCGACCTGCTCGGCAGCCTGCTGCTGGCCACCGTGCTGGGCGCTGCGATCGGTCTGGAGCGCGAGATCACGGGCAAGGAAGCCGGGCTGCGCACCATGATGCTGATCTGCATTGGCTCGGCGCTGCTCACGGAGCTGTCGGTCTCGTTGGCCACCGGCTCAGTGTCGGATGCGACGCGCATCTCCGCGGCGATCGTCAGCGGAATCGGGTTCCTCGGCGCGGGCGTGATCATCACGGACCGCGGCCGGGTCCACGGGCTCACGACGGCGGCCACAATCTGGGTCGTCGCGGCAATCGGCATCGCCTGCGGCGCGGGCCAGTACGTCGAAGCGATCGGTACCACGGTCCTCGTCCTGGTCGTCCTCGTGCCGCTGCGGTGGTGGGAGCGACGGATTCCCGCGAGCCGTCACGCGGACGAGGGGGACGCAGCGGACGAATGACGGCGGACGCAGGAACGACTGTTTCTCGCCGAGCGGAGGAACGACGGTTTCTGCGCCCGGAGCGGAGGAACGACTGTTTCTCGCAGGGGACGCGGTGGGGGCGGAGGACGCTGCTGTTCTATCGCTTTCTGATGGCGCCGACTCCGGGCAGGCAGCCGGAGATCTTTTTTTCTGGGGGTTTTCTGATCCTGGACCTGTCCCG
>DATKCF010000060.1:0-5458 GCA_035513345.1 Longimicrobiales bacterium | reverse complement strand
TAAAACATAGTTGCGACTGTTATGTTTACATGATCACTCCGCGAACTGCCCTTCAGACACGGAGCCGACAGACATGCGAGGCCCTCCTCGAGGCGGCCGAGGCGCTCGGGAACACCAAGACCTTCGATCAGCTCACCGTTCAGGAGGTCGCCGCCAACGCCGGATTCACGATCGGCGCGCTCTACGCCCGCTTTCCGTCGAAGGCCTCCCTGCTGGAAGCGCTCATGGCTCGCTACGAGGCAATGATCGAGCAGGCCAGGCTGCAGCTGGGCGCTGATGACGCCGGCACGAGCGTGGTGCAGAGTCTTGCGGACGCTTTCGCCGACGCGTACGAGGCAAACGGCGGCCGACTGCGGCTCATCGAAAGCGCGCTCCATGCGGAGCCTGAGCTCGCGGCCAGGATCGAGTCGCTCAGGACAGTCATCATCGACCTCACGATCGACGCGCTGGCCAAGCGCTATCCGATTCCGCGCCGCGACCTCGAAACGGCCACCCTGCTCCTGGTCGCCCCGCTGCGTGAGCTCTTCTTCAAACGGGAGTTCTGGCCGCACCGAACCTCGACTGTCAAATCGCAGACGACCCGGCTGGTCGAGGCCGTTACGGCGTTTCTCGAAAGTCGTGTGGCCGCCGGAAAATCGAAAATCGGGAGAAAGTCGTGAAACTCGTCAGGCACACAATCATCTCGTTCGCACTCCTCATGCCGCTGATCACTCACGCGGAGCTCGGTCCCTGCAAACACGACGGGCTCCCCGAAAACGCAAAATGCGGAAGTGTTCGGGTACCGACCGATTACGACGATCCCGACGGTGAAAAGCTCGAGCTGAACGTCGTCATCCTTCCCGTCCGGAGTGGAAAGGCGGCCCCGGATCCGGTGATCTCCCTCGCGGGAGGCCTGGGAATCGCCGCGACGGACAGCGCACGTTTCTTCGCACGCAACATGACGAAGTTCCAGGAATCGAGAGACCTCGTGCTGTTCGACCTTCGCGGGACGGGAAGCTCCGGCCACTTTGCCTGCCAGCTCGAGCCGGCCGAGATCAGAAACCTGATCTACGCATTTCACGCTTCCGAAAATCTTCCCGACTGTGCGCGCCGTCTCTCCGCGCGCGCGACGCTCCGTACCGAAGTCTTTGCGCGCGACATCGATCATGTCAGGCTGGCGCTCGGCGCCGAACGAATCAACCTCATCGGTGCCTCGTACGGCACGCGCCTCGCCCTCGCGTACGCCCGTCTCTTTCCGGATCGGCTCCGCGCCTCGAGCCTGGAACGGCGGGCCCGGGTCGGCTGCAAGAACTTAGTTAGGCGCGGTCGCGACGCGTACGATGCAGACGTTAAGCGATCAACTGACGTGTACCGGAACTTCACTCATTCAATGTCTGCGAAACAGGAGCTCTAGTGGGCCGCAGCTAAGCCGTCCCTTCGCGAATCAGAACCCGCGACGTAGCCCCGCGGACTACGCATGATGGCCTGACCGCCGCCGAAGACGAGGCCGCTGTTCGAGCCCAGGAAAATGGTCTGGGCGGTCTCTATCAGGCGGTTCTGAGGGGCGTGCCCCATGGACCGAAGCTCGTTGATCACCGGCGGCGGGATCGCCCTCTCGAAGCTGACCTGGTTCCCGCTCCAATGGCGGAAACGTGGAGCATCAAGGGCTTGCTGCACGTCCATATCGAATAGCAGCATGTTGAGCAGAACCTGGACGTGCGCTTGCGGCTGCTGAGGTCCGCCAACGATGCCGTAGCTCAGCCAGGGCTCCTGTCTCCCGTCGGGAGCGGTCCGCGTCACGAAGCCAGGAATGATGGTGTGGAACGGGCGCCTCCCCGGGCCCACGCTGTTCGCCCGGCCTTCCTCGTACGAAAACCCGACCCCTCGGTTCTGGAGTGCGAACCCGGTTCCGGGGACGACGACTCCCGAGCCGAATCCCCCTCCCAGACTGCCGATCAACGAGATGATGTTGCCTTCGCTGTCGGCGACCGTGAGGTAGGTCGTTTCGCTCGTGGTCAGGGAGGCCTCCGGGGCGGGGCGCTCCAGCGCCCGGGTGCGGTCGATCAGAGACCGGCGCCTGGCGATGAAGTCGTCAGTGAGAAGCTGGTCGGGCGTCACCGCCATGAAATCGGAATCCCCGACGGCGTGCTGCAGGTCAGCGTATGCCAGCTTCTTGGCCTCGATGAGATGGTGGAGGTAGGTTGTCGAGTTGTGCCCCATCGCCGCGAGATCGAAGGGCTCCAGGATGCGAAGCATCTCCAGCGCTGCGATCCCCTGACCATTGGGGGGGAGTTCCCACAGCCGATAGCCCCGGAATGACACGGACAGAGGCTCGACCCATTCGACTGTATGGCTGCCGAAGTCCTCGGGCGTCAGATACCCCCCGAGCTCCTGGACGTGGGTCGCAATGCGTCGGCCGAGTTCGCCGCCGTAGAGCGCGCGGGCACCCTCCTGCGCGATGCTGCGCAAGGTGGCTGCGAGGTCCGGGTCGGAAAACCATTCCCCAACACCGGGCGCGCGTTCTCCATCGACGAGGAACGTGGCGCTGGCTCCAGGATCCTGCTCCAGCAGATTCGCGAAGATCGCCCACTCCGCCGCCGTCACGTGGGAGACGGGAAACCCCTCGTCGGCCAGTACGATGGCCGGGGCCAGGGCTTCCGCGAGGGAAATCGTGCCGTATTGCTCCAGCAGGGCGGCCCATCCGGACAGCGCGCCGGGTACCGTGATCGTCTTGGGTCCGTCTCCCGGGATGCGGCCGACGCTCGACAGCGCCTCCCGCGTCATCAGCGATCCCGAACGACCGCTTCCGTTGATACCGACGAGCCGGGCCTCCTCAGCGGACCAGAGGATCGCGAACATGTCGCCGCCCACCCCGGACATGTATGGCTCGACCACGCTCAGCACCGCGGCGGCCGTCACCGCCGCATCGACCGCGTTTCCACCTCGTTGAAGGACGGCCAGTCCAGCCTGACTCGCTAGGGGCTGACTCGTGGCAACAGCACCGTGAGGAGCATACACGGCACGGGCACGGGACTCCTCAACCGCCGGTCCGAGGGCCGCACGAAAGCTGATTCCCGCGACGATTGCGGCGGCAGCGACCACAGTCAGAACGAGTAGAGTCCACAGGAGTATTCGTTTCAGTTTGCGCATCCCGCGATGACCTGAAAGGGTGGAACCTGCGGAGTACCTTATGCCGGGCTACGCTGGCGAACAACTGCCGAAAGTATTTGTGCCAAGCTTCCCTATGATGACATTCTCGTCCTCGCGAATCAGCTCTTCGATTCGACCAAGGTTCTTCTCGGCCGTCCGGCCCTGACCCGACAACGACCGGTTCGGCTACAGCTCGACCGACCTCACGGGGAGGTGTTCGAGCACACGAAGCTCTGTGCGGCCGGCACCTGACAGTTCAGCGTCGGAAGATTGGGGACGCAGAACAGGTTGCCGGCGAGAGTCTGGAACGAGATCGGCATCGTGAACAGTTCGCCCGCGTTGGGCACCACGTGGAAGTGCAGGTGCGGCCCGCTCGAGCAGCCGGTGTTCCCCACGCTGCCGATGAGGTCGCCGCGGAGCACCTTGGCACCCTGGCTCACGAACACCCCACCCGGCTCCATGTGGAAGTACTGCCCGAGGGTGCCGTCCTGATGCAGGATGAAGATGAGATTCGTGCCCGGGCAGGTTCCGCAGGTGTTCGCGCAATTGGCGACGAACTGTGATTCGGCGGCGATCACGGTGCCACCGCGCGCCGCGAGGATCGGCGTGGACAACGCCGCCCCGAAATCGAACGCGTAGCGCTGAATGCAGGGGTCGCCGTTCTCGTTGACGATGCAGTGGCTCGCCGTGGGGTCGTTCGTGCTGTTGCCCTGAGCGATGAACCTCGGAAAGCCGCCGGCGAACGGCACGCGGTACAGGCAGTCGGGCACGCTGCCGCTGCATTCCGCCAGGCCGTCGCGGATGATCGGCGGTACGTCCGCGCTGTACTGAAAGAGGCTCCCGTTCCGGATTCCGAACACCCGCGGCCACCGCAGCCCCGACGGCCGTACCACACCGGTGGTCTCCTGCGCGAACAGCGCGTCCGGGTCGAAGAAGTCGTGGTTGAAGATCGCGAACGGCTGGTTCAGGAAGATCGACACGGCGCTCGGAAACGTCGACACACCGCCGTTGACCGCGTACCCCTCCGCCTCGAAGACCGGCGTCGTGCCCGGGTCCGCGGCATAGAACGTCCCGGTGTCCACGAATGCCACACTGGCCGTCTGAAAGCTCGTCGCGTCGTCGTCCTCGAGTGTGAAGAAGGTGCTGCTGTACACGGCGGCCGCATAGTCGCGATCCGGCCGCGCGAGCAGCTTGTATTGTTCGGTCGGGCCCGGTGTGAACGGACCACAGTCGCCGCCGGGCGGACAGAACTGCCGGCGGTGCTTGACCACGAGCGTCGCTGCGCTCAGCGGGTCCAGACAGGGCAGCGGGATCGGCGCGTCGTGCTGATCCAGGTCATAGGCGAAGTTGATTGCGGCCTGGTGCCCCTGACAGTTCTTGTAGAAGAGATCCAGCTGCACGCTGTGCCGCGTACCCAGACGCACATCGCAGCCCAAGGACATCACCGCGAGGCGCATCGACGCCTCGAGGAACAGCACGCCAAGCGACTCGTAGGCCGTCGGCTCCAGCAAGGTGAGCGTTGCCGGCGTCGGCGGACCGAACGGCTGGATCGGCGCGATGCGCAGGGCGAGACAGGGCGCGGGAAAGAGCCCGGGGAAGAACTTCAAGAGAAGCGGCTCGACCTTGGTGATGGTGCGTCCCACGCCCTCGATCACGGCCTGCTGGCGCTCGGAGAACGGGCGCTGACTCGCGTAGGGCGTGATTGCGAGCCGGGTCACGTCGCCGAGGACGACGACGCCCGCCGCATCGTCGATGGACGCGATGGCCGCCGTCGTGCGGAAGGGCTGCGCGGTCGCACACAGCCCGTTCAGCGCCAGCTGAGTGTCGCGCGCCGCATCGAGTGCCGTCTCCAGCCGCTCGCTCCGCATCAGCAGGTAGCCGAGCGCGATGTCCGCCGGGCGCGCGTCGGGCTGGCGCACCGGCGGCGACTGACCGGCGTTAGCGAGCGCGGCGTCCAGCACCCGGGATGCCTTGCCCAGCTCGCGCAGCACGCCATCGAAGTGCTCTGCCGCGGGACAGAGCTGACCCCGGACCAGCCGCTCCGCGACCCGGCCGACAACGTCCCGGGCCCGCAGCAGGTCGCGGCCGAGCTCCGCCTGCACCCGGTCGTCCGCCAGCCCCTCGCCGACCAGTGCGATCAAGCGGTCCAGCGGATCCAGGATGACCCCGGGCCGGCGTACGATGTCGAGTTCCGTGCAGCCATCGCGCAGGGCGGGAAGGCCGGGCGGCGTGTCCGGACAGCGGTCCACGACGTCGGGAACACCATCGCCGTCGCGATCCGGCACCTCACGGGCCGCGATCGACCCGGGGCCGAGCGCAACGGCGAGCA
>DATKCF010000059.1:0-85891 GCA_035513345.1 Longimicrobiales bacterium | reverse complement strand
GCGATCGATACCGGGCTGCTCGTCGCCGAGATCGAGGCGACGAGGCCATTGTCGGAGGTCATGGCCGAGCGGATCGCCGCGTTGCGCCAATGGGCGCACGGACGGACCGTCATTGCTAATTGAGTACTCGTTTCTGGTTTCTTAGGGCGCGTTTCTCGGGAACTACCCGCAACCCAGCCGGACGGCCGTTCCCCAGAAACCAGCCCTGGAAACCAGAAACCAGAAACGTGTTCCCAAAAAAGAGCCGCCGTCGATCGACGGCGGCTCTCAGCGCGTAACCCTCCCGGACGCCTGCCCGGTACGCGCGGCGCCGTCAGGCACCGCGCGGGTTCACCACCCCGGCGCGATCTGGAACCCGAAATGGCCGCCCTTGTCGGGGCGTTGGAACGGGTAGGCGTAGTAGGTTTCGAATACCATGAAGCCGAGGATGTTCATGCGTGCGGAGATACCGGCGCTGACCACGGGCACGCGTGCGGTGCTGTTGCGCTCGAACGACAAGTTGACATCATCGCCGCTCGACCATGCGAGGCCAACATCGATGAACGGCGAGATCTCGGTGGGCAGGAACGGGAAATTAATGAGTCCGAATTCCTGCACACCGATGAGCGGGACGCGCAGCTCGATGCTGGCGAGCGCGACGCGTGAGCCGATCAGCCGGTCGAATGCGGGGCATGCGAGGCCGGTCGGGTCGGACGTGTCAGGCCGGCATTCGGACGATGTGAAGGATTCCTGCGCGTAGCCGCGCACGAATGTCTCCCATCCAATGAACAGCGGCGACAGCACGCGCGTGCCGTCATCGGCGAACCCGTTCGAATTGCTGCCGTAGCGACCGAAATGGAGTCCGCGGAGCGCGAGCGTGAACGGCTTCATGAAGCGATAGCTGCGATAGTCGGCGAGCATGGTCTGGTACGACAGCGTTCCGATCGTGGGCGAGAACTCGATGCGGAACCGCTTGCCGGAAACGGGCGACGTGAACGCGAAGAACGAGTTGTCACCCACATACGCCAACGATGTCTCGAAGAACGTGATCGGTGCAGGCGCGGTCGTATCGATGACTTCAACCTGAGTGATCTGTTGGCCGAACTGGTTGAAGATCGCGCGGTGGATCTCGCGGTCGAACGAGTAATGCGTGGCGCCGGCCTGCACCTCGAATCGTTGCGACGTCGAGAACGGGTAGTAGACAATCGCCTGCGCCTGATCGATGAAGATGCGGTCGTAGTAGTTGTCGATCTGGAAGTTGGTGCCGATCGGCTGAAAGGTCGAGAAGCCGGTCAGGTAGGGCAGGTGCATGACGGAGAGGCCCCAGTTGATACGGCGGCTCGAGTTGCGGTACAACGCTTGGCCGCCAATGTCCTTGAGCGTGCCATTGGCCTGGATCGCGGTGCCGATGAAGTGGTCACCGAGCATGTCACCGAAGTAAGCGGACACGCCGCCGGCCAGGACGGTGCCGTAGTCGGAGGCACCGACGCCAAATGAAGGCGGCCCGAGGTAGTCGAGGCCGATGCTCGGCGAATACCTGGCCGTCGGGAACTCGCGCTCCTCGGGCAGGCCGGTGTCCGGATCGCCGAGGTACGCGGCAACGGTACCGCCGCCGAGTGCACCCATCGGCGGAAGGATCGAGGCGGCGGCAATGCGCGGTTGCGGCGCCCGCTCGACCTGTGTACCGCATGCCTGCGAGCAGTCTATCGAGTAGATGTTGTTTCCGCTGTTCTCGAACGCGGAGAACATGAGGAGGCCGGTTTCGCTGGCGATCGAGATCGCGGGCGAGAGCGCGGTGATGCCGCTGATGCCCGTGGCCAGCCGGGTTACCTGGTAGACCGTGCCCGACTGCACATTGAGGCGGTAGATGTCGCTGATGCCTTCGCGGTCCGAGATGAAGTAGAGATCGCGGCCGTCCTGCGACCACTGCGGATCGATGTGCTTGACGTCGTCGAAGATATCGAGCACCTCGAAGGTGCGTGTATCGACATCCATGATCGCGAGCTGCATCTCGCCATATGTGAGGCGGTCGAGGTCCGAACCGGCGCGATCCGTCACCCACGCGACCCGGCGGCCATCGGGCGACCATGCAGGCTGGCCGTCATAGTAGCGGTCATCGGTGAGCTGCCGGATATCGCCCTGCTCGACGTTGACGACGTAGAGGTCGCTCTGGCCGCCTGACATGCCCTGGAACACGATGAACTGCCCATCGGGCGAGAACTTCGGGTCGGAAACGGCGCCGACACCGGGGACCTCGACGCGGCGAATAACGTCCGTCGAATTGACGTCCAGGATCTCGACCTGGCTGTTGCCACCGCGGAACACGACGTAGGCGAAGCGCTGGCCGTCGCGCGACCAGCCGCCGGAGCCCTGGACGAAGCTGATCGCGTCCATGTGCTGGTCGCGCTGGGGGCTGCTCAACTCCTTGATGATCCTGCCCGTCTGCGCGTCCGCCAGGAGCAGGTCGACCGTGAAGAGGTCTCGCCTGCCGAAAAAGGCTACCGTGCTTCCATCCGGACTGACGGCGGGCGACAGGTTCATTGCGCCGGGTTCCGGATCGTACAGGATCGGCGTGCCGACGTCCTGCGGCCTCTGCCGGCCTTCGATGAGCGGCAGGTAGGCGGCGCGGATCGCGGTGATCCAGTCCTGCGAGAGTTGGCCGGAGGTGACGCCGAGCGTGCGCTGCAGGGCCTGTTCGAAGCCCGCATTGGTCGCGATGCGGAACGTTTCGGTGACTGCCCGGTCGCCCCACCGGCCGGCGATGTACGCCCAGAGGGCCTGGCCGTACCGGTACGGGAAGAAGCGGGTGTCGAACGTGAGCTGCTCGATGGTCGGCAGTTCGCCACGGAGCGCGGCGTCACGCAGCCACATGGCCGTGTGCGCGTCCACGCGGCCGAGCGACAGGTACTCCGCCATGCCCTCGACCAGCCACAGCGGGAGCCTGACGAAGCCGAGCAGGCCGCCGCCGACAGGCGAAGCGGCGAGGTCGTACTGGAAGACGTGAACCAACTCGTGGCCGAGAACGTGGTCGTTGTCCTTGTACGACCCCGTATACGGCATGATCATGCGGTTCCGCAGGCCTTCGGTAACGCCGCCCGTGCTCTCGCCGATCAGACTGCTGATGACGTTCGTCTGCTGGAAATCCGGGTGGTCCGCGTAGAACACGATCGGCTTTTCGTCGAACTCGTGCTGGAAGATGCCGGAGAGGCGATCGTACCATCGCTCGGCCTGGCGCGCCGCGTCCTGAGTGACCTCGAGCGAGGCCGGGTAGTAGTGGATCAGGAAGTGCGGCGTGCGCATTTCATGCCAGTCGAACGCCTCGTACTGGACCTTCTGCCGGCCGAAATACTGGGCGGAGAGCGGCGCTGCCGTCATGACGGCAAGGGTGGCAAGAACTGTCGCGGAGAGGCCATGGCCTCGTACCGGCCGGAGGAACATCGGGTACCTCCCCTTCGTTTCTTGGCTGATTCGCGTTCCCGGCGGCCCGCGACTCGATCTGTACTCGAAAAACCACCAACTGGTTCCGCTACCCGTGACTAATCCGGGCAAAACCGGCCGTGTTCCGAGGCGCCCCGAGAGGCTCGGCGGGAGTGGAAGCTTCGTCGGTCATCCGACCGCGCTGTCGCCTGGACCGGGTGCACGGTTCCGCGGAAACCCGTACGCCGGCACAGCCTCGGGGTCGCGGGCTCACCTGTAGGCCGGGTCCGCCCGATACTGAATGGACGACGCCGGGCCCCCGAACGTTAATGGCCTGTTGCAGGACGACCGTCTTGCAAAGTGCGAGAGCTGCCTCGAAAGGCTGGCGAAGTGCGCACTTCCGGACCTGGCGACTCGATCGGGCCGACCATGCAAAGTGCGATGGCGCAGACCCTGCGGCTGCTCAGGCTGCTCTACATCGGACGGCTGACCATCGCGGTCGGGATCTTCCTGGCCGCGTTGTGGGCGTGGACGGATGCTTCGGCGGCCGTCACACTCACGGCGACGCTCGGCCTGCTCGGATCGCTGTGCGTTTCGGGCGTCGGCTTCTGGTACACGGAGCTCGCGCGCCGCGTGCCAGACCGCAACTTCATCTACAGCCAGGTCCTGTTCGACACGCTGTTCATCACAGCGGTCGTCCACATCACGACGACGACGACCGGGCCGAGCAACCTTTCGGCGCTGTACGTTCCCATCATCGCGCTCACATCGCTGCTGCTCCCGATGCCCGGCGGCCTGCTTATCGCCGGTCTGGCCAGCATCCTCTACATCGCGGACATCCTCTGGCTCCAGCCATTCGGCGTGATGGCCGCCTCACTGCTGCATGTCGCGCTGTTCGTGATCATTGCGGGCGTGACCGCGGCGCTGGGCGGACGGCTGCGGCGGACCGGCGCTGCGCTTGGCGTTGCGGAGTCCGAGCTGCGGCAGCTGCGCCTGGACACGGGCGACATTCTGGCGGCGATCGACACGGGCCTGGTGACGACGGACGCCGGCGGCAACCTGATGTACATGAACGGTGCGGCGCAGAAGATCCTGGAGATGCGCTTCGATGACTGGCGGGGTCGGCCGGTGCTCGACGCGCTGGACCGCGCGGCGCCCCAGTTGGGCACATCGGTCGCGCGCACGGCGAGCACGGAAGTAGCGCTGCGCCGGCTGGAGATCCGGGTGCCGCGGCCCGAAGGCGATGCATTCCTGAACGTGCGCACGACACTGCTCGAGCGAGGCGACGAGCCGTGGGTGACGGCGGTGATCCAGGATATTACGGAGAATCGTCGCATCGACGACCTGATCCGGCGAGCGGAACGGCTCCAGTCGATCGCGGAGCTGGGTGCCTCGCTGGCACACGAGATCAAGAATCCGCTGGCATCGATACGGAGCAGTGTCGAGCAGCTGTCGAAGAACCGGGTTGGCGTGGGCGATCGGGCGATCCTGAGCCGACTGGTAATGACGGAGTCGGACCGGCTCAGCCGGCTGCTGACCGAGTTCATGGAGTTCTCCCGTCTCGAGCTGCGGCGGTGGAAGAAGCTCGATCTGCGCGACATCGCGCAGGAAGCGGTCGGGCTCGTTGCGCAGCATCCGGACACGGGTCTGGGCACGTGCATCGAGTTCGATCCGCCGCTCGAGCCGCTGTCGATCGACGGCGACCAGGACCTGCTGCATCGCGCAGTCTTCAATCTCGTGCTGAACGGTGTGCAGCATGCGGGTCCGACGGGACGCGTGCGTATCGAGCTTGGACGCGCAGACACGTTCGAGGTTCCGGCAAGCGTGCCCATCGAGTCGCCGGTGCGTCTGACGGTCGAGGACTCCGGGCCGGGCATCCGCGAGGAGGATCTGGGCCGGCTGTTCGACCCGTTCTTCACGACCCGCAACGGCGGCAACGGCCTGGGCCTGGCGCTTGTACACCGGGCGATCGAAGCACACAGCGGCGCGATCCTCGTCGACGGCAACGGCGGTCGGGGTGCGCGCTTCACGATCTATCTGCCGGCCCATACGAACGGCCGGAGGAACTGAGGGAGCATGCCGGCGACGGTACTGATCATCGACGACGAGCAGTCGATCCTCGAGACGGTCGGGATCCTGCTTCGGAGCGAGGGATTCGAGACGCACACGTTCCAGAACGGCCGCGATGCAATCGACCGGATCGGCGAACTGAAGCCGGACCTGGTGCTGTCGGACATCCGCATGCCTGCGATCAGCGGGATCGAAGTGCTGGAAGCGGTTCGGGCGAAGGACCCGGGCATCCCGGTGATCCTGATGACCGCGCAGGCGTCGCTGCAGTCGGCGATCAAGGCGGTGAACGAGGGCGCGTACTACTACCTGCAGAAGCCGTTCGGCAATGACGAGCTGGTGGCGCTCTGCCGGCGAGCGGTCGAGACGCGCACACTAAAGACCGAGAACACCGAACTGAAGAAGGAGATCAAACGGCAGCAGGTCGCGATCGGCGAGAAGCCACTGGGCAAGAACCGGTCGTTCCTCGATGTCCTGCGGATGGCGGAGACCGTCGCTCCCACCGACTCGACCGTCCTGATTTCGGGCGAGAGCGGAACCGGCAAGGAGGTGCTCGCGCGCTACATCCATCGCTTGTCGGCACGGGAGAACGGCCCGTTCATCTCGATCAACTGCGGCGCGCTGCCGGAGAACCTGCTGGAATCGGAACTGTTCGGCCACATGAGGGGCAGCTTCACGGGCGCGGTCCGTGACAAGGAAGGTCTCATGGCCGCGGCGCGTGGCGGCACGTTCTTCCTCGACGAGGTCGCCGAGATGTCGCCCGGTCTGCAGGTCAAGTTCCTGCGCGCACTGCAGGAGCGCGAAGTCGTGCCCGTGGGCGCGACGGAGCCGGTCAAGATCGACGTCCGGATCGTCGCCGCGACGAACCGCGAACTCGAGAAGGAGATCCGGTCGGGCCAGTTCCGCAGCGACCTGTACTACCGCCTCAACGTCATCACGCTGCATATTCCACCGCTGCGCGAGCGCCGCGACGACATTCCGCTGTTTGCGGAGCATTTCCTGCGCCGCCTCAACGAGTCGCGCTCGAACGGCCAAACGGTGCCGGCGGCGCTCGGGCAGGATTCGCTGGATGCCATGCAGTCGTACGACTGGCCGGGCAACGTGCGCGAGATGGAGAACGCGCTGGAGCGGGCGGCGATCCTGTCGGCGGGGCAGGAACAGATTCCACTGAGTGCGCTGCCGAAGCGGATAACGGAGCCGGAGCCGGAGCCGCTGGTTGCGGACCGGACGGCGACGAACCCGACGCTCGACCTTGTGGAGCGGGCGTATATCATGTGGGTGCTCGATTCGGAGGGCGGCAACAAGGCGAAGGCAGCCGACGTTCTCGGTATCGACCCATCGACGCTGTATCGAAAGCTCAGCCGCTATGGAGTGGCGGGTACTTCCTGAACAGGTTCGAGGAGCGCGTGCAGACACCGACCGACGTGAACTCGATAAGACTCAGCATTGTCATGCCCATCTTCAACGAATCCGCGACGGTCGAGTCATCGATCATGCGGGTGCGGCGGGTGCGCATGCCGATGGAGCTTGTCTGCGTGGATGATGGATCGACCGATGGCACGCCCGACATCCTGCGGCGCTTGCACGGCGAGGGCGTTATCGAAGTGCTGGAGCTGCAGGAAAGGAACGCGGGCAAGGGCGCGGCCGTCCGCAGGGGCATCGAGGCGGCGACGGGCGACATCATCGTGATCCAGGACGCGGACCTGGAATACGACCCAAACGATCTTCCGGGTCTCCTCGAGCCGATCCTCGATGGACGAGCCGATGCCGTTTTCGGCAGCCGCTTCCTGGGCGGCGTACACCGCGTTCTTTACTTCTGGCACCGGCTGGGCAACGGGCTGCTCACGCTGCTGTCGAACATGTTGACGGACCTGAACCTCACGGACATGGAGACGTGCTACAAGATGGTCCGTGCGGATCTGATGAAGAGCCTGCCCCTGACCGCGAACCGGTTCGGGATCGAGCCGGAGCTGACCGCGCGGCTCGCGCAGGCCAGAGCCAGGATCTATGAAGTGCCGATCAGTTACTCCGGCCGCACCTACGCGGAGGGGAAGAAAATCGGCTGGAAGGACGGCGTCGCGGCATTCTGGCACATCCTCCGCTTCAATCTGTCCGGTCCGCGTGCGCCCGTTTACACGCCGCCACAGGCGAGCGGCCCGCGGATCCCGACTCGCCGGGCGTCGCGGGCCATCACGGACGGGGAGCCGGCGTCGGGTTCAATGCGGGCGGGCGACGACTCGCCGCGGTGACCTCGCCGCAGGGGGCACGGAGGCCCCAGCTTCAGTGAACGCGGTCGTTGACAGGACGGATGCCTGGCGCGGCCCTCGCCGGGCGGTGGCTGTCGTCATCGGCCTGCTGGCCGTCGCACCGCTCTGGCGCCTTCTCGATCGGCCGGAGGTCGGGCTCGCCGGCCAGGCCACGGTCGCCATGACGGAATCGTTCGCCGGCATGGTGTGGGCCGGTCTGGCGATCCTCGCGATTCCGGCGCTCCTGGCATCGCGGCTGATGCGTCCGGGCACGGTGACGCGAGCGGCGAGCTCGGCCGGCCGCGTGCTCGAATCGCAGGCGACACTTCCTTTCGCCGTGTCGCTCGCGCTTGTCGCATTCGCGGCGGCGGCCGCGTTCGGCCGGTTCGCGCTCGACGGGCAGCCCAATCTCGTCGACGCCATGAGCCAGCTTCTTCACGCCCGGTTCATGGCGGATGGCAGCCTGGCCGGTCCGGGTCCGTCGTTCGGCGAGTTCTGGATGCCGCAGCAGAGCCTGTTCTCGTCGGAGGGCTGGGTATCGCAGTATCCGCCGGGCCACATCGTGCTGCTCGCGCTGGGCATGAAGGCTGGCATCCCGTGGGCCGTCGGCCCGTTCATGCTCGCGCTGACCGTGTTCTTCACGTCGCTGGCAGCCGAACGCCTGCTGCCCGGCCGGCTGGCGGTCGCCCGGCTCGGCGCCGTGCTCGTTGCCGTCTCGCCGTTCATGATCGCGCACGCCGGCGCCTGGATGAACCACACGACGGCGGCTGCCTTTGGCGCGATCGCGATATGGTGCGCCGTGCGAGCGGCCGGCGGTCCCGTGCTGTGGATGGTCCTGGCCGGTGCGGCGACGGGCGTGATGTTCACGACGCGGCCGCTGTCCGCGCTGACGCTCGCGACCGTAATCGCGGTATGGCTGGCGTCGGCCGTCGATCGCCGGGCACGCCTCGCCGGGGCGAGGGCGGCGGGCCGGGTGCTCGCCATAGTCGCCGGCGCACTGCCGTTCGGACTGCTGGTCGGCGCCTACAACGCGTTCTTCTTCGGTTCGCCGACCACGTTCGGCTACGCGGCCGCGCTCGGTCCGGCCGGCGGCCCTGGCTTCGGTCTGGATCCGTGGGGTAACACCTATGGTCTGGTGGAAGCGGTCGGCTATACCTCGGCGGAACTGACCGCTCTGTCTCTGTTTCTGCTGGAGACACCGCTGCCGCTGGTGGCGTTGATCGCGGTGTGGCTGGCGTGGAAGCCGCGGCTGGAGCACGGCGAGCGGCTGATCGCCGGATGGGCGCTCGCGCCCGTGGCCGCGCAGGCGCTCTACTGGCACCACGGCCTGTTCATGGGACCGCGCATGCTGAACGAGGTCGCGCCGGCGTGGTGCCTGCTTGCGGCCATCGCGGTGACGTGGCTGGTTGCCCGGCTGCCGGCCTCGACCGACCGGCTGGGACCGTACTCACCGCGCGTGTTCGGCGCCGTAGCCGCGGTCGCGGCCCTGCTGGCCGGACTGCTCGTCCTGGCACCGATGCGCCTGGCGAGCTACACACAGCGGCCCGCTGCGCCGGGAGTGGCGCTGGCGGCGGCGGGTCCCGCGATCGTGTTCGTGCATGGCGGCTGGACCTCGCGGCTGAGCGCGCGGCTGGCGGCTTCCGGCATGCGGCTGGACTCGGTCGAGACGGCGATGCGGCAGAACCCGACGTGTGCGGTCCAGGCGTTCGCCGATGCTCTTGTGATGGGCCATCCGTTGCCGACACTCGATTTCGAGAGACGAGCGGTCGGACTGCCACGGGCGGTCGAGATTTCGCCGGGCAACCGCATTCGCGTTGCCGCCGGTGAGCGGCTCGCGGGCGAATGCGCCCGGCAGGCCGCCGCGGATCGGTTCGGCACGATCGACGTTACGCCGCTGCTGTGGCTCGGGTCCGTGCCGGGCGATGATACGGACGGCGCGATGCAGGCGGGGAGCGCGGGCGGAATCATGTTCGCGCGCGACATGGGGCCGACCGCGAATGCCCGGCTGCTGACCGCGTTCAGCGGCCGGACGCCGCTCCTTCTCGCGACGCGGGACCCGGACATGGTGCCCGAACTGATGGACTACGCGACCGCGATGCAGCACCTGTGGGGGGACCAATAGATGGAAGTGCAGGGCACGGAATCCGCCGTGACGAGGTCGCCGACCGAGGTGCGGGAGGCGGGCAGGACGGTCCAGCCGCGAGCGTGGAAGGCTGGTCTCGTACTGGCCCTGATCGTCACCAGCTCGACGCTGATCACGATCGCGGCGAGCACGCGCACCTCGACCACGTTCGACGAGATCGTGCTGATGGCGGGTGGCGCGCGCGGTTGGGAGACAGGCGAGTGGGACATCGCGCCGGAGCATCCGCCGCTCATGCAGTACATCTACGGCCTGCCGATCCACCTCGCACAGCCCTCGTATCCGGCCGGCACGGTGGCATCGGTGGGCGGTGACGACTTCAGCTTCCGGTACACGTACTCACGCGAGTTCTTCTTCACAACGGGCAACGATCCGGAGCGCATGGCGATGCTCGGCCGGCTGCCGGGCGCCCTGCTTGTGGGACTGCTCGTGCTGGCGGCATGGGGTTTCACCCGCCGGTTCGGTGCTGCCGCGGGGGTAGCCGCCGCGGGGCTGGTCGCGTTTCTGCCGGACGTACTGGCCCACGGCGGTGTCGCCTACAATGACCTTCCCCTGGCGCTCGGCTGGCTGCTCGCGGTCTGGGCGCTGGACAACGCGGTACGAAAGCCGACCGCGATGGCGGGCGCGCTGGCCGGCTTCGCCGTGGCGTTCTCGCTGGGCGTCAAGTTCAGTGCGGTGCTGCTCGGGCCGTTGGCCTTCGTGCTGATCGCCGCGGAATCGCTGGTTCAGGGTCGCGATGCGAAGTGGTGGCGAGCGCTCGGGATCGCGGTGGTCTGCGGGCTGGTTGCCGGGTACGCCGGACTCGTGGGCATATACCGCGGCGAGTTCGCGCTGACCGAGTTCTTCTACGGCCTCGACTACACGTTCGGCCACGTGAGCCGGGGCCACAGCGCGCCGGGCTACCTCATGGGCGAGCTGAGTCCGGATGGCTGGTGGTACTACTTCCCGCTCGTGTTCCTCTACAAGACACCGGCTGCGCTGCACATCCTCCTGCTGGCGGGCGTGGCGGGGCTCGCGAAGGCCCTGGGCCGTCCGACGCTGCGGTCGGTCGCGGGAGCCCGGCTGCGCGCACCGGTCATCGGTGCACTCGTCTTCGGCGCGGCGCTGGTCACATCGAATCTGAACATCGGGTTCCGCTACGCGCTGCCGGTACTGCCGTTGCTCGCGATCATCGCGGCCGTCGGTGTTGCCGCCCTGTGGCGCGATGGCGGCCGCGTGCTGCGCGGCGCACTGGCGGTTCTGGCGATCTGGTTCGCCGGCTCGACGCTGGCCTTCTACCCGCATTTTCTGGCGTACACGAGCGAGTACGGCGCGGGCGCGGACAACGGCCACATGCTCCTGGCGGACTCGAGCCTCGACTGGGGCCAGGGCCTCCTCGACCTCCGTGACTGGATGGACGAGCGGGCCATCGACAACGTCTACATGAGTTACTTCGGATCGGCGGTACCGGCCGGCTACGGCATCCGGTACGTTCCGATGCCGAGCATGTTCGCGTTGCCGCCGTTCGGCCCTCCGCCGGCGACACCGCCGCGGTACGCGGTCATCGCGGCAACGAACCTGAACGGCGTCTACATGACCGGCGACCCGTTCGCGCGGTTCCGTGCGTTGCAGCCGGACACCGTGATCGCGCGTACGCTCTTGGTGTACCGGATCGATGAGCCAGGCAACTGAGATGGAGCAGCGCGAGCGGGTGAGCGAAGCGACGCCGGACACGGATCTGGTCTCGTGGAACGAGGCGATGGTCGAGCGCTACGACATCGAGCGCTACTACGAGCGGTCGCACCCGCTGGTCCGTCGTCTGGAGCGGCAACGGCTCGACGTGCTGGTCGCGATGGCGGCGGCGAAGCCCGGCGACCGCGTGCTCGAGGTCGGCTGCGGCGCAGGCCACGTTCTCGAACGATTCGAGGGTGTCATGCGGACGGGCATCGACCTGTCGGCAGGCATGCTGACCCGCATACGTCGGCGTCTCGGTGACGCTGTCACGCTGGCGCGCGGGTCGGCCGACGCACTGCCGTTCGCGGATGGCGCATTCGACGTCGTGGTGTGCACCGAAGTGCTCGAGCACGTGCCGGACCCGGCGGGCGTGGTGGCCGAGCTGGTGCGCGTGGCGGGGCCGGCGGGCCGGGTCGTCGTGTCGATCCCGAACGAGGTCAACATCGACCGCGCGAAGCGGACGCTGCGCAGGCTGCCCGTGATCCGGCAACTGTTGAAGACACTGGCTGCCGAGAATAATGAATGGCATCTGCACCATTTCGACTTGCGGATGTTCAAAACGATCGTGCAGCGGACCGCGACGATCGAGGCGTTGCGCGCGATACCGTTGCGTGCGATACCGTTGCGATACGTCGCGCTGCTGCGCGCTGACACCGGAAGGAACCGGTCATGATACCACGCGTCGAACCGCTGCGAGTCGAGTCGCCGGGTACCGAACGGCCCCGGCTGTCGGTGGTCGTGCCCGTATTCAACGAGCAGGCCAACGTGACCGTTCTGCACGCGCAGCTCGATGCCGTGCTGGGCGACGATGCCGAGTTCATCTTCGTCGATGATGGCAGCTTCGATGAAACACCCGAGCGCCTGAGCGCGCTCGCTGCGTCGGATCCGCGCGTACGCGTGATCCGGTTCCGGCGCAACTTCGGCCAGACGGCCGCTCTGTCGGCCGGCATCGACCACGCCCGTGGCGACATCATCGTTCCGATGGATGGCGACCTGCAGAACGATCCGAAGGACATTCCCCGCCTCCTCGAAAAGCTCGAAGAAGGCTACGCCGTGGTCAGCGGCTGGCGAGTCGATCGCAAGGACTCGTTCCATCGACGCCTGCCGTCGCAGATCGCGAACTGGATGATCTCTGCATTGTCCGGTGTCCGCCTGCACGACTACGGATGCTCGCTCAAGGCATACCGTCGTTCGGCACTCGAGGATGTCCGGCTGTACGGCGAGATGCACCGGTTCGTGCCGATCTACGCCAGCTGGAACGGCGGCCGCGTCACGGAGATTCCGGTCACGCACCACGCCCGGACCAGCGGCAAGTCGAACTACGGCATGGAACGCACGATCAAGGTCGTTCTCGACCTCATCGTGGTGAAGTTCCTGGCCTCCTACGCAACCAAGCCGATCTACGTGTTCGGCGGGTTCGGCATACTCGCGCTGTTCAGCGCGCTGTGCGTATTCGGTCTGATGGTGTATCTCAAGCTTGCGGGGATCCGTGCGTTCGTGGCAACGCCGCTGCCGCTTGTCGTCGTCATGCTCGGGCTCGTCGGCTGCCTCAGCATTCTGCTCGGACTGGTCGCGGAGCTGACCGTGCGCACCTACTACGAGTCACAGGGCAAGCGGACGTACATCATCAGTTCGATCGAAGGTGGCGAATGAGAGACCGGCTGCTGGCGTACCTGGCGTGCACGGAGTGCGGCGGCGACCTGGCTCTGCACGCGGACCGTCATGAAGACGACCACATCATGGACGGCTCGCTGACGTGCGGCCGCTGCGACCGCGCCTTCCCGATACGCGGCGGTGTCCCGCGCATGGCGGGCGGCGTTCCGGCTCTCGAGGAACGGACCGCGCAGGCATTCGGCTACGAGTGGACGCGATACAATGAGCTGGC
This sequence comes from Longimicrobiales bacterium, assembly GCA_035513345.1. GTDB lineage: Bacteria > Gemmatimonadota > Gemmatimonadetes > Longimicrobiales > RSA9 > DATKCF01. Next base: position 72,444 of record DATKCF010000059.1, on the reverse strand, counting down.
GGCAAGGTACCGCCAGCAGTTCCTGGACTGGATCCGGCCGGTGGACGAGGCATTCTTCGAGGGGCGGGTTGTGCTCGAGGGCGGTTGCGGCAAGGGCCGTCATACGGCGCTCGCCGCCGAGTTCGGCGCGCGGGATGTCGTTGCGGTCGACCTCGGGCATGCGGTGGACGCTGCTTTCGCGAACACTCGCCATCTGCCCAACGCGCACATCGTGCAGGCCGACCTGAAGAAGCCGCCGCTGCGGCGAGTCTTCGACTTCGCGTTCTCGATCGGCGTGCTGCACCATCTGCCCGATCCCGAGGAAGGTTTCCGTGCGCTGGTGTCGCGCGTACGGCCCGGCGGCTCGGTCTCGGCATGGGTGTACGGCCGAGAGAACAACGGCTGGATCGTGCATGTGATTTCGCCGGTCCGCGAGCACGTGACATCTCACCTGCCGCACGGCGTTCTCGATGTGTTGTCGGCCGGGCTGACGGTGCCGCTGTTCGCGGCGACACGGCTGCTCTACGGTCCGACCGGTGGCAGGCTGCTCGGCATGCGGCTGCCATACGGCGAGTATCTGAGCTACATCGCGCCGTTCCCCTGGCGCGAGCAGCGGTCGATCGTGTTCGATCACCTCGTCGCGCCGGTGGCATACTACATTGCGCGGGGCGAGTTCGAGCAGTGGTTCGAGCGTGCCGGTCTGGATGACGCGCACATCGAGCACCACAACGCGAACAGCTGGCGAGGCCACGCGCAGGTGCCTGCGGTCCCGGTCGCGTCGACCGCAACGGTCTAGCACACATGTGCGGCATCGCCGGTCAGGCCGCCCTCGATCCCCGCCGCCCGCTCGACGCGGGACCGGTACGCGGAATGCTGCGCTGCGTCGCGCATCGCGGTCCGGACGATGAAGGCGTGTTCGAGGCGCCGGGCGTCGTGCTCGGGCATCGTCGCCTGTCCGTCATCGATATCGAAGGCGGGCACCAGCCATTGTTCGGCGAGGACGAGCGCACGGTCGTCGTGTGCAATGGCGAGATCTACAACTACCGCGAGCTGCGCCGCGAACTCGAGGCCGCCGGACATCGGTTCCGTACGAAGTCGGATACCGAGGTTGCGGCGTTCGCGTACGACACGTGGGACCTCGACTTCCTGGACCGGCTCGATGGCATGTACGCGCTGGCGCTGTGGGACGGTGCGCGACGCCGCCTGGTGCTTGCGCGCGACCGCATGGGTGAGAAGCCGTTGTACTGGGCGGTCGCGGACGGACAGCTCGTGTTCGGCTCCGAGCTGACCGCGCTCATGGCGCATCCGGGTGTCGAGCCCGGGATCGATCCCGCTTCGCTTTCGGCGTATCTCGCGCACGAATACGTGCCGGCGCCGCGCACGATCCTGCGCGCTGTCTCGAAGCTCGAGCCCGGTCACGTGCTCGTTCTCGAAGATGGCCAGATCGATGTGCGCGCGTACTGGCGACTCGATCCGCGGCCGGCGGCGAACGTGCCGCCGTATCCGGCGGCCGTAGAGCAGCTGCGTCACCTGCTCGAGGTATCCGTCCGGTCGCGACTCGTGAGCGACGTTCCGCTGGGCATCTTTCTTTCGGGTGGTCTCGATTCGAGCGCGATCGCCGCGTTCGCCGCGAGGGCCGGTCCTGTCGAGACGTTCTCGATCGGTTTCGAGGAATCGAGCTTCGACGAAAGCGGCTCGGCGCGTGATGTGGCCGACCGCCTGGGCAGCCGGCACCACGAGCGCGTCGTGCGTGGCAGCGAGATGGCTGACCTCGTGCCCGGCCTGGCGCAGATGCTGGATGAGCCGCTCGGCGATGCATCGATCCTGCCGACCGCGGTGGTGTCGAAGTTTGCTCGCGAGCGGGTGACCGTCGCGCTCGGTGGCGATGGCGGCGATGAGCTGTTCGCCGGCTACCCGATGCACCGGGCGCACTGCGTGGCCCGGTGGACGCGAGCCATGCCGTCGCCCGTGCACAAGGCAATGGACGCGCTGGCCGGGCTGATGCCGGTCTCGCACCAGAACTTCTCGGCCGGGTTCAAGCTGCGCTCGTTCCTGCGCGGCTCGCGGGCGCCCTCACCTGACAATCATGCGCTGTGGATGTCGTCCTTCTCGCCGTCAGAACAGCGGACGCTGCTGACGCCCGAAGCGTACGAAGCGGCGCAGCCGGAATCCGCGTTCGCGTCGTTCCGACAGGCGTGGGCGGCATCTGAAGGATCGCCGCTGCTGGCCAGGGCCGCGCACCTCGATGCGCTCACGTATCTGCCCAACGACATCCTGACGAAGGTCGATCGTGCCAGCATGGCGTTCGGCCTGGAACTGCGTGCGCCCTTCCTGGCGCGCGATGTCGTCGAGTTCGCGTTCTCGCTGCCCGACTCGTATCGCATGCGAGGTCTGACGGGCAAGCGCATCCTGCGCGACGCGCTGCGCGGCGTCGTGCCGCCGAGCGTTTTCGAGCGGCCGAAGAAGGGGTTCGGCATGCCGGTCGCCATGTGGCTGATGGGGCCGCTCCGTCCGCTGGCTGAGGAGATGCTGTCGCCGGATCGGCTGCGCCAGACCGGGTGGTTCCGCGCGGACGCGGTGGCCCGGCTGCTGCGCGAGCATCACGAAGGCCGGGCCGACCACCGCAAACCGCTGTGGACGCTGTTCGTGCTGGAGCTGTGGCGGGAGCATCACATCGTCGCGCGCGGGAACAGAAGCGACGACGCGGCAAGGGAGAGGGTGAGGGCGTGAGCCGCGAGATGGTGCCAGCACCCGTCGGCGCGCTGCTGGTCGCGACCGTCGCGCTCGCGCTGTTCGCATCCGGCATGCTCGACGGCTTCGCGTACGACGACGTACCCATCGTGCTCAACGATGCGCGCATTCGCTCATTCTCCAACCTGCCGTCCATGCTGGCCAGCGGTTACTGGCAGAGCGCGGACCTGTCGCTGTACAGGCCCCTCACCACGCTCAGCTTCGCGCTCGACTGGTCACTGGCACCGGCGAACGCGGCGTGGTTCCACTTCACGAACGTACTGCTGAACGCCGGTGTTGGCGTGCTCGTGTTCCTGCTGCTCGCCCGGCTGTTCGGCAGCGGACCCGCCCTGGCCGGTGCCCTCATCTTCGTCACGCACCCGGTACACGTCGAGGCGGTGACGAACATCGTGGGGCGGTCCGAGCTGCTGTCGGCCGCGTTCATGCTCGGTTGCTGCCTGGTCTGGGCACGCGACGAACGCGAGTCACGCGGTGTCGTCCTCGCCCCGCTGCTCTTCGCGCTGGCCCTGTTCTCGAAGGAGAGCGCGATCATGCTGCCTGCGGCGCTCGTCCTCGTCGATGCCGCGACCGGACGGCTCGATGTGCGACGGCCGCTGGCATGGCTGAAGCGTGATGCGCGCGCGGTCGTTGCGCTCGGCGTCGTCGCCGCGGCATACCTCGGTGTCCGGTTCGCCGTACTCGGTGCCATCGCACCGGCGCAGCTCGACCCGGTCCTCGAGGTAGCGACAGCCAACGGCGATCGCATCCTGACCGCGCTTCAGGCGTGGCCGATCTGGTTGGGACTGCTCTTCGCGCCCACCACTCTGCTCGCGGACTACGGCCCGCGCATCATCGAGCCGGCCGTGGGTCTGACGGGCATGGCCGCAGCGGGTCTCACGATCGCGACCGGCCTCGTCGCTGGCGGCTTCCTCGCCCTCGCCCGCGGCAACGGACGGCTGGCGCTCGTGCTGCTGTGGCTGCCGGTCACGATCCTGCCCGTGTCCAACCTGCTCATCCCCATCGGTGTGCTCGTCGGCGAACGGACGCTCTACCTGCCATCATTCGCGCTGGCCGCCGGCGTTGCGGGTATCGCGGCACTGCCGGTGTTCAATGCCGGGCAGGCAGCCAGACTGGGCGCCACCGCCGTCGTCGGCGTGATGCTGCTCTTCGCGGCGAGGGTACTCACACGCATCCCGGACTGGCGTTCGACCGACACGATCATGGAGGCGCTCGTGCGCGACCGGCCGGACTCGTTCCGTGGACACTGGCACGTCGCGCGGATGGCCAGGGAGGCGCAGGACGTCAGGCGCGCTGTCGCCCACTATGACACGGCGGTCTCGCTGTGGCCGCACCGGCAGGGCCTGCTGCTCGAAGCCGCGGCGTTCGCGGCCATGAACGGCGAGTTCGGCCGGGCCACGGGAATCGCGACACTGATGGTGCGGCAATGGCCCGATGACCTCGAAGCGTACCGGATCATCGCCGGTGTCGCGCTGGACACGAACGACACGGAGCGCGCGGCGGACGCGATACGCGCCGGGCTGGCGATCTCGCCCGGCGATGAAGGGTTCCGCCGCATGAGCGAGGCACTCGATTCGATGGTCGCCGCGGCCGCGGGCACGACCGGCCCATGACCGAGACGCGGATCCCGCGCTGGGCAGCCTTCGCGAGCGTGGCGGCAGTCGCCATCGCGACATTCGCGAACTCGATCGTGAACGGCTTCGCGCTCGACGACACCCACATCATCGAATCGAACGCTCGCGTACACCAGCTCGCGGATCAGGCCGCCATCTGGCTCACGCCCTACTGGCCGAACTTCGGCGAGACGCTCGGACTGTATCGCCCGCTCGCGATCTTCGGCTACGCCGTGCAGTGGGCCATAGGCGATGGCGCGACATGGGTCTTCCACGCGACGAGCATCGCCATGCACGCGGCGGTCAGCCTGCTCGTACTGGCGCTCCTGCTCCGCCTGGCGAGTCCGGGGGCTGCGCTGATCGGTGCACTGCTCTTTGCCGTGCACCCCCTGCACACGGAGGTCGTGGCGAACGTCGTGGGACAGGCGGAGATGATCGCCGCCGCATGCGTCATTGCCGCCTGCATCGTGTACGTCGACCGGCCGGGACAGGAAGCGGGCGTCCGCCGCAGCCTGCTCATCGTCGCGCTGTTCCTCACCGGCCTGCTGGCCAAGGAGGGCGCTGTCGTACTGCCAGGACTGCTCGTCGCGCTCGACTTCGCGACCGGCCGCGTGCGGCCCGTGCGCGCGAGCCTGAAGGGCTGGCTGCTGACCGCCATGCGGCCAATGCTCTTTCTCGCCGCGGCGTTGGCCGCATACCTGACGCTGCGACTCCATGTTCTCGGCTCGATCGGTGGCGCGGACGCCGCCCCGAACCTCCCCTTCCTGCGACACGGCCACCGCTTCCTCTCGGCGCTGCGGGCGTGGCCCGAATACATTCGATTGCTCCTGTTCCCCGTCGACCTCGTGGCCGACTACTCGCCCGGCGTCGTCCTGCCCGTCGAAAGCCTCTCGCCGATGGTCATCGCGGGTGCGCTCATGCTCCTCGTGACGGGGGCCCTCGCCATCGCGACACCCTGGCTCCGCCAGGCCGGACTGCCCGCCGCATGGTTCTTCATTGCGCTGTTCCCCGTGTCGAACCTCGTGCTGCCCATAGGCGTCCTGCTGGCCGAGCGCATCCTCTACCTGCCGTCCGTCGGGCTGTCGATTGCCGTCGCGTTCGCCGCCCGCCGCTTCGCCGAGGTCGCCGATCGCCGCCGCGTCAGACTCGCTACCGCAGTCACTGCCGCCTGCCTCCTGGCCATGGCCGTGCGCTCTGTCATCCGGAACCCGGACTGGAAGTCCACCGATGCCGTCTGGGACGCGATCGTCCGCGATCACCCCGAGAGCTACCGCTCCCAGTCCGTCAACGGATGGCGAATGCTCCAGGCCGGTAACCTCGACCTCGCCCGCGGCTATTACGAACTGGCCAACCGCATCTGGCCGTATGACGCCGTTCTCCTCAACAATCTCGCCGGCATCAATATCCAGCTCGGCAGGTACGAGGACGCCATCCCCGTCCTCGAACGCTCACGCGAACTCAGCGATCTGCTCGGCAGCACGGAACAGATGCTCGCTTTCGCCTACCTTTCCGCCAGTCAGCCCGGGCCCGCCCTCGACGCCGTGCACCGCGCCGACCGGTTCGACATCGATCCGGTTCTGCGAAACGCGCTTCGTGCCCAGGCCTACGCCGGCTTGGGACGCCACGAGTACGCCAGCGCGGCGCTCCGCAACGTCATCGGCACCACCAGGGGCGACACGCCCGATTTCCGCATGCTCCTGGCCCGCGAGCTGGCTCGCGCCGGCCACGCCGACCTCGCGGTCGTCGCCGCCGACACGGCCCTCGCCCGCACGCAGCCCGGCACTCCCATCAGAACGGCCATCGAGCGGCTCCGCTCCGCCATCGGCCGCGGCTGCTATGACCCGACCAGCCATTCCACCGCCCCGGATCTCCCGCGACCGTGTGCGGACCCGCTCGCCGGCTGGCCGGTCGTTCTGCCTCCGAGTGCGCACGAAGTTGCCAACCCCTTGCAAAATGCAACGGGTCGCGAGGCTGGCGAGCCCGGCGACAATCGTACCGCTGCGGCCCCAAAGCGTTGAATGGCAATCAGTTAGAGCTACCGGCACGGGTGGGTTGAGGGCGGGAATGGCTCTTGCCCTTACTACTGACGGGAAAAGCTGCCTGCCGATCCCGACCGAACAACTTTCTTTTGGAGGAAGCCGGTATGAAGCTTCGCAAAGGTTTCACCCTGATCGAGCTGCTGATCGTGATCGTGATCATCGGTATTCTTGCCGCAATCGCGATTCCGAAGTTCAGCAAGACCCGCGAGAAGGCCTATTTCAAGGCCATGATGTCGGACCTGCGCAATCTCGAGGCGCAGCAGGAGATCTACTACTCGATCCCCGCGAACAGCTACACGTACGCGGCGAGCGTTGCTGCGCTGACGGACTACGCGCCGTCGCAGGGCGTAACGGTCGCGATCGCGGCTTCGGGTACGACGGGCTGGTCGGCGACGTCGACGCACGCCGCGCTGGCTGCCGCTACACAGAACTGCGCCATCTTCAATGGCGGCGCGGCTCCAGTGGCACCGGCGTTGACTGCCGGTATCGTCACCTGCACGGGTGAGTAGTACCCACCTCGCGTGAGTGAACCGGGGAGCGGTTTCGGCCGCTCCCCGGCCCACGGATCCCGGATACACTGCTGAGGTGACGATGCCTAGGCGAGACGGATTCACCCTGATCGAAGTCGTGATCGTACTCGTGATCATCGCGATTCTCGCGACGATCGGAGTCAGTCGATTCTGGGCTGCGAAGGACAGGAGCCTGCAAGGGGTGGTTCAGAGTGATCTGCGGAACATGGCTTCCGCGCAGGAACTGTACTTCGAATACAATCTGTCGTATGCGAGCGCCGTCGCGGACCTGACGAACTACACACCGAGCCTGGGTGTGACGGTGAACCTGACGTACGCCGCGAACGATGGTTGGGCCGCGAATGCGACACACGTATCGCTTGGCCCGACGCAGTGCGGCTACTTCACGGGCAACGCACCGGCGGCGCAGGGCGCACCGGCAACGGTGAACGGGATCATCAACTGCAACTGACGGTCGGCAGACAGTAGGAATCGGCAATCCCGCGGGGCCTCGCAATGGCTCCGCGGGATTTCCTGTTTCGAGGTGGTGACCCGGTCGGACCGGCTTGCGGCGAGGCCGACTCCGGGATCATTATCGCATCGAACACGTGGGGTTCCGGGCAGGGGAATGGCGAAGCTTCCGACATTGCGACGTGAGTTCGTGACCGCGCTGGCGCTCGTGTTTGCCGGCGCGTTGCTGCTGTTCATCATCGGAGTACTGTTTCTGTTGCCGCGTGGCACGGAAGCGGCCTCTTTCGTCTATTTCGGCCTGCTGGCGCTGGGAATCGTCGGACTGTTCGCGTTGTTCGGACACCTTCTGATCCAGCGGCTGGTTCTGAAGCCGATCCGTGAGATGGTAGCGCAGGTCGAGACGATCGCGGCGGGCGAGTTCGACCGGCGGCTGGGCGAGTCCGGGCCGACCGAGCTGGCGAGACTGTCGACGGCGGTCAACCACATGGCGGAGCGTCTGATCCGGGATCAGGCGCAGCTTTCGGCGAACATCCAGTCACTGGATGAGACGAACCGGATGCTGACCGAAGCACGCGATGCGATGGTTCGTGCGGAGAAGATGGCGTCGGTGGGGCGATTGAGCGCGGGCATCGCGCACGAGGTAGGGAACCCGCTGGGCGCGATACTCGGCTACCTGGGGTTGGTAAAGCGCAACGTCACGGGCCGGGACCTCGAGATGATACAGGCTGCGGAGCACGAGTCGAACCGGATCGACCGAATCGTGCGCGGACTGCTGGACTACGCGCGGGCGAGGGAAAGCAGGTCGCTCGCGATGGAAGTGAACCGGGTGGTCCAGGAGACGGTCGATCTCTTGCAGATGCAGGGCAAGCTGACCGGGATCGAGACGGAGTTGGATCTGGCCGAAGGGCTGCCGCCGGTGATGGGTGATCCGTACCAGCTGCAACAGGTGCTGGTGAACCTGATGGTCAACGCGGTCGACGCACTTGGGGAAGCGGAGTCACCGCGAATCGAGGTGTCGACGCGGGTGCGGCCGTGGGAGAAGCAGAGGCGTCAGCCGGCAAGACGGAAGGACGATCCGCCCGGCATCGATTACTCGCACCGCCGCAGGCTGACGCGCGTGGCCGGACCGTCGCTCGATCCGATCGCGGAAGCGACGGGCATGGTGGTCGAGATCGCGGTGATGGACAATGGGACGGGGATCCCCGAAGATCTGATCGAGCAGGTGTTCGAACCGTTCGTGACAACGAAGGATCCCGGCATGGGCACCGGATTGGGGCTGGCGGTTTGCGCCCGTCTGGTCGAGACTATGGGCGGTATCATCCGGGCGGAGAGCATGGTCGGCGGCGGCTCGACGTTCATGGTGGTGCTTCCGGCCGGAGAGCGCAAGATCGCACAGGAAGGCGAATGAACGTCCTGATCATTGATGACGAGCCCGGTCTCAGGCAGACGGTCTCGCTGATCCTCGCGGACGAGGGGTACGAGGTACAGTCCGCGAGCGACGGCGAGGAGGGTCTGCACAAGGCGCTGGCTTCGGAGCCCGACATCATTCTGTGCGACGTACGCATGCCACGTCTTTCGGGGCTCGACTTCCTGGACCGTTACCGCGATGCTGGCGGGAGCGGGATGGTCATCGTGATGACGGCCTACGGCAGTGTGGAACTGGCGATCGACGCGATGAAGCGCGGTGCGTACGACTACCTGCCAAAGCCCTTCGGTCCGGATCAGCTGGTGCTGACGCTTCGCAAGGCGGAGGAACGGGAGTCGCTCCGCCGTGAGGTCAGTCGTCTGCGCGAAGAGGTTGCGATCGACCGGAAGTTCCGCGACATCATCGCGAAGTCACCCGCCATGAAGCAGGCGATCGAGGTCGCAGTGAAGGTCGCGCGACATCCGTCGCCTGTGATGATCACGGGTGAGAGCGGCACCGGCAAGGAACTCGTCGCTCGCCTGATCCACGCCGAAAGCGATCGCCGCGATGCCGCGTTCGTGCCCGTCAACTGCGGCGCGATCCCCGAGAACCTGCTCGAGTCCGAACTGTTCGGCTACGTCAAGGGCGCGTTCACTGGTGCGGACCGCGACAAGGCCGGCCTTTTCGAAGTCGCGTCCAACGGAACCCTGTTCCTCGACGAGATCGGCGAGATGCCGGCATCGTTGCAGGTCAAGCTGCTGCGCGTGCTCCAGGACGGCAATGTCCGCAGAGTCGGTGACACTCGCCTGCGCAATGTGGACGTCAGGCTCGTCTCCGCTACCAACAAGGTACTCGAGGACGAAATACGCGACGGCAACTTCCGCAACGATCTCTACTATCGCGTTGCCGTCGTGCCGATCCATCTCGTTCCACTGCGGCAGCGCAAGGAAGAGATCCCGATCATGGTGCGTCACTTCCTCGACCAGAACAACAGGCGACTCAAGACGTCGATTACGGGTGTCGATCCGGAGGCAATGCAGTTGCTGCTCGACTACGGCTGGCCCGGCAATGTTCGCGAGCTCGAGAACACGATCGAGCGCGCGCTCGTGCTGAGTGAAGGACCGAAGATCGAGACGACGGACCTGCCGCCACAGATCATATCACCCGTCATACCGCTCGACGGCGGCGACCTGCCGGACGACGAGCTGTCCGTCAAGAAGCACAGCTCCGTGCTCGAACGCAGACTGATCCGCATCGCACTCGCTCGTACCGGCGGCAACAAGACACGCGCGGCCGGCCTGCTCGACCTCAGTTCACGCGCGTTGCTATACAAGATCCGCGAGTACGGGCTGGAGTAAGCCGGGCGGATCGTCCCTGACAGCCATGGAGCCGCCCCGGTTCCATACGCACGTTCCCCACCATGCGGATCGTGCGACAACGCGCGGGCCTGACGCTCGCGGACCTGATCATCACCCTCTCGATACTGGGGATCGTACTCGGCATGGCGGCGCCGCGTGTGGCCGCGCTGCGTGCCCATGGCGCGGTCCGGTCGGCGCGTGACGCGGCGGCGGCAGCAGTCGAGCGGGCGCGCTCACTCGCGGTTGCGCGCGGAACCGCACGCGTAACGGTCGATCCCGCGGCGGGCACGATCGCCATCGAATCGCCGATCGGTCTGGCCGTGGATCCGGTGTTGCGGCTCGGCGAGGCGTATGGCGTGGCGGTCAGCGTGGGTGGAACGGGAGTGCCGGTGTCGCTCGACTTCAACGCGATCGGCCTGGGCGTTGTGGCGAGCCGGACGATCACGCTGAGCAGAGGACCGGCGCAGGCCGGGCTGTCGGTGTCGTCGTACGGACGGGTGCGACGATGGTGAGGTCGCGACGGGCCGGGCTGTCGCTGATCGAGGCGCTGATAGCGCTGGCGGTGTTCGGCGCCGGTGTCCTGGGAATCGCGGGCGCCGCATCGCGAGCGATCATGATGCTGCGCGAGGCGGAGTCGCTGGAGAGTGCGCGGGCGGCGATGCTGTCGGTTGCGGATTCGCTGACTCAGTTCGCCTCGCCGGTAGGCGGTTCGGCGATGCGCGGGAGGTACGCGCTGACGTGGACGGTCGTCGACTCGGGACTGACCGCTTCGATCGTCGTGCGCGTCCTGTGGGTCGATGGCACGCGGGCACGATCGGACTCCGTGTCTGCGCTGGCGGCTCCGGTGCCGGCAAGGCTTCATGTCGTACCGTGAGGCGGTCGGTGCGGCCAGGCCCGGATTCAGTGCGATCGAAGCGGTGGTCGCGCTGGCGGTCGGCGGCATGCTCGTGGCCGGACTCGCGGCTACGGTCATTGCGGTCTCGCGGCTCGAGCGAGACGCAGCGGACCGCGCCGAGATGCTGGCTGCGCGCGCGCACGCCGGTACCGTGATCGTGCACGAGCTGCGCACGCTCGACGGCCGGCGCGACGGCTTCGCGATCGGCGGCGACTCGGCGGCGCTGCGAGCGTTCCGCGGGCTGGCGATCGTGTGCAGCGCGGACAGCGTTTCGGCGGACGTGCGGTACAGGGGACTGCGAGCGCCGGACGCGGCGAAGGATTCACTGCTCGTCCTCGCGGGCGGTGGGCCGGAGCGAGCGCTACCGCTGACCGGGTCCGGCAGTGCCTCGCCGTCGTGCGTGGCCAGGCCGGGCGAGTCGGCGCTCGCGTTGCGCCCGGGATCGGGCCTCCAGTCAGGCGACATCGTGCTCGTATTCGAGCGCGGCTCCTATCACCTGACCGGCGGCGCGCTGCGATACCGTCGGGGTGCCAGCGGCCGCCAGCCGCTGACGGCCGATGTGTTCCTCGATGATTCGACGGACCTGGCGATCGTCACGGGACTGGCCACTACCGCGGTTCAGGAGACGCTGGCCGTTCGGCTGCGCATTGCCACGGTCCCGCGCGGCAGGCCGGCGGCTACCCATCCAGCCACGAGATACGTCCCGCTTCTCAACATTCCCATTCCCCTGGACTCGGTACCCTTGCCATGATCGCGGGAAGCGGTGCCCGGAGCGGGGGCTTCGCACTCATTGCGGCCGTTGCTGCTCTGGCATTCATCGAGATAGTCGCGATCGGGCTCATTGCGCTCACGGCGAGGTCGCGAGTATCCGTCGAGGAATACGGATCGCATTCCACGGCGCGCATCGCGGCGGAGTCCGCCGTGCGGGTCGCTGTCGCGGCCTGGGACGAGAGGGCCGTCGCGTTCCCGCGTCCGGGGTCGCGGTTCACGGTGCCGTGGGCCGCAGGTGCGCTGCCCGGCGGTCTGCAATACGCCGTGGAAGCGGAGCGGCTGGAGCGGGGACGCCTTCTGGTGCGCGGAACCGCGTGGTCAGGGACCGGCGGGACCGGCGTCCGGGTGTCGGCGGTCGCGACGGTCACGTCCATTCCATCGGATGAGCCGCGGCTCGACTTTCACTCGGCACTGGTCGTCGGTGGCGACTTCTCGCTGCTGGTGGGTGCCGTCGTCGACGGCTCCTCGCCATCATCGGCACCTGCACCACTCCAGCCCTCCGACTGCGTCGATCCGGGACCGGCTTCGCCGTTGCCGGCCGGGTGGCACCGGCCGGGCGTGGCACTCGGTACGGGTGCGACGCTGGTCCAGGCGCCGGGCTCGGCAGTCACGGGATCGCCGGGCGTGCTGAACAACTCGCCGCGGGCGGCGGGCGCGGCATTCGGCAGTTTCGGAGCCGTCGCGCTGACCGACCTGGCGGCGATCGCGGACCGCATCGAGACGGGGACGATCACACTCGGCCCACGCACGACCGGCACGGCCTGCGATACGGTGGCATCCGGCAACTGGGGCGCACCGTCGAACCGGTCGCACCCGTGCTTTGACTGGCTGCCGTTCGTGTTCGCGCCCGGCGACCTGACGATCGCCGGCGGCGAAGGACAGGGCATCCTCATTGTCGACGGCAATCTGAGGTTCGCCGCCGGCGTCCGCTTCCGGGGCGCGATCCTCGTTACCGGCCGCTTCGATGCCGCCGCCGCGACCATCGACGGTGCCGTCCGCGTCGGTGGCCGCGGGTCCCGCAGTGCCGCAGTGATCCGCTTCGACGAATGCTCGCTGACCCGCGCATTCACTCTTTCGCCGCTGATGCGAAAAGTCTACCGGGTGGCCGACCGTTGGTGGCTGGCCGCGTGGTGAGCGAACAAAAGGTTGTGCGGGCGGAAATCATTTCCAGCCGGCGGGGTGGGTCAGGGGGCTCAACTCGTTGTGATATAAAGAAATGAACTGTGGGCACGGAACTGGAACCATCGGGCATCCGGATAACGCCGCTTGCGGGCGGTGCAGGGAAAGCCGAAGGGAAGCGGCGACAGGCAGTAGCTGCCGGCACGGACTGGTGAAGCAACTGCCGGAGCCGAACGATCCCCCGGGCTCCCAACTGAAGAACCGAGTCTCGCTCGAGTCCGGGACCATGCCGGATGGCGGCGCGGGAGCAGCAGGAAATGAGCAGCAACGAACTGACTGTCAACGATGGAGACACGCGCTCCGCACTTTGGATGCGCGCGCTGATCGCCGTCCTGATCGCACTGATCGTACTGGGTGGCGTGGGTGCGGCCCAGCTGGCGGCGAAGCTGCGCGATACGCGGCTGTTCGGAGCGAGCGACAGCGCGACGATTCTGGCGCTGGCCGGTGTTCGCGAGTTCAGGGAGCGTGCTGACCTTGGCGAACTCATGCTGGCTCCGCTCGGTGCCGACTCTATGGTCATGCAGGCGAGGGTCTTCCGGGGCGAACAGTCAATGGGGACCTGGTCAGTAAGGCTGCTGCACGAAACACCGACAGCGTTCCGGCTCCGTTCCACGGGCCGGCTCAAGTCCGGAGAAAGCTCGATGGTCTGCAGTGTGGACGTGGTACTGAAGGTCAGTGAGGACATGGATGCCCGACCGGAGATGGGTGTCGAGCACCCGCCGCTCTGCAACGGATCACGGCACGAATCGGCCGCGATCCGCGTCAGCCACATAGGCTCCTGAGGAAGCATGGTATTCTTCGGCCGTAACAAGATATCGGCTGGGCTCGACATCGGGAGCGGCATGATCAAGCTCGTGGTCGTCGATCACTCGAAGGCACAGCCTGAGATCATCCAGGTCGCTACGTCGCCGCTCGTGCCCGACGCGATCGTTGAAGGCGAGATCATGGATCCCGTGCTCGTCGCCGACACGATCCAGTCACTGGTGCAGAGCGTCGGCCTCAAGAACAAGCGCGTCATCGCGGCCGTGGGCGGCCACGACGTGATCATCAAGCGCATCCAGATGGACCGGATGAGCATGGAGGACGCGCGTGAGGTGATCCGTTGGGAAGCGGAGCAGCACGTTCCGTTCGACATGGAGAACGTGCAGCTCGACTTCCAGATCCTGGATCCGGACGGCGACAGCGCGCAGATGTCGGTTCTGCTGGTGGCGGCGAAGCGCGAGCTGATCGACAACCGCATGAACCTGCTGGCGGACGCCGGTCTTCACGCGGTCGTGATCGACGTGGAAGCGTTCGCGCTTCACAACGCGTTCGAGCAGGGCTATCCGGGTTCGCTTGACGGTCTGGTCGCGCTGGTGAACATCGGCCATGAAACAAGCAACCTCAATCTGCTTCAGGATGGCGCGCCCGTACTGGTCCGCGACATCCCGTTCGGTTCGCGCAAGGTCCGCGAAGCGCTTCAGCGCGACCGCGGCCTGAGCAGCGACGAAGCCGAAGCTATCGTGCAGGGCCAGCGCGACAGTGCCGATGCCGGAACGGTCGTAAGTGAGAGAATCGAGGAGCTTGCGGTCGGCATCGAACGGGCTGCGGCGTTCCTGGTGGCTCAGTCCGGTGGCGGCATCAACCGTGTGTTCCTGTGCGGTGGCGGTGCCCGGATCCCGGGCCTGGTAGAAGCGCTCGGTGACCGCCTCGGCATTCGTACCGAGGTAGCGAACCCGTTGAACGGAATTGCGGTCCGTCCCGACGCCACTATGGAGTCGGTCGACGAGATCGCGCCCATGCTGATGCTGCCCGTCGGGTTGGCACTCAGACAAGCCTGATCGAACGAGGCACCTGTGATCAAGATCAACCTGCTACCGAGTGCGACCAAGAGGTCGCAGCGGCGACTGCCGAGCCTGAGCGGGCTCCGGCCGAAGGGCGGCATTGGGATGCCCTCAGTCGATCGCTGGGTGCTCTTTCTGGTCATTGCCTGGATGGTTGGCCCGCTGCTGACCGCCTGGCTGTTCTTTGGCGCCCGCAACCAGATCTCCGATCTCGATATCGCGATCGAAAGTGCGCGCATGGACTCCGCTCGTTACGCGGAGATGCGCGCCGCCAACGCGATCCTGCTGGCAAGGCAGGATTCGATCGCGCAGAAGCTCGAGATCATCCAGGAGATCGACGCGGGCCGGTACGCGTGGGTCCACGTAATGGACGAGATCAGCCGAGCGCTGCCATCGTACACGTGGCTCGTCAACGTGACGTCGAAGCCGGTCACGTCGGCCCTCGAAACACCACGGTTCACCATCGAGGGTCGAGCCGGCAGCACGTTCGCGCTGACCGAGTTCATGCAGGAACTCGAAGCGTCGCCATTCCTGCGGACCATCAATCTCATGTCGACGAATCAGATACGTGAGGGCGAGGCGCTGATCTACGCGTTCGTGCTGGAAGGCGAGTTCCAGACGCCGTCGCCCGACCTGATCCAGACAGTGCCCATCTTCCAGGCCAGGGAGGGCGACTGACCATGGCGCTGCTACCAACCGATTCGTCGAGCCAGAGAAAGCTCCTGATCGGACTCGTTCCGTTGCTCGGTCTGCTTGCGTACCACCAGCTCGCTCACGGCAAGAAGGTCGCCGAGGTCGAGGTGATGGAGGACCGTCTCGAACAGCTGACAGTCACGAACAACGCAGCCAAGTTCCTGGCGGCGCAGGGCGGCCCGGAGCTCGAGCGCAAGCTCGCGATCTACGAGCAGCACATGCGCCAGCTCGAGGAGCTGATTCCGAAGCGTGAGGAAGTCGCCGAGTTGCTGTACGCAGTGACGCTGCGTTCGCAATCGGCAGGCGTCGACCTGACGAAGATGAGCCCGGAAGCCCAGGATCCGAGCCCGTTCTACACGCGGCAGATCTATGAGATGGGCGTTCGCGGGACGTATCACGATGTCGGTCTGTTCCTGTCCGAGATCGGATCGCTGTCACGGATCGTGACGCCGACACAGCTCAAGATCACGCTACCGCCGCAGCCGGAAACGAACCGGCGAGGGGAACCGCTGATCGATGCGAGCTTCCGCATAGTGACGTACGTGATTCCGGATGCGGCCACTGTTCCGCCTGAAGGGGACTGACGATGTCACGAATTGAACGATTCGCTCTGATCGCTGTCGTGGCGGCCGGGCTGGCGTACGCGCCGTGGCCCGTCGCGGCACAGGCAGGTACGGCGGCAGCAGGCGAGGCAGTAACACCAACGCAGCCCCGCGACATCCAGCTCGTCTTCGAGCGCGAGGTGTTCAGCTACGCCGCGTCCAGCAGGCGGGACCCGTTCCGGTCGCTCGCGGATCAGGAAGGCATAGGTCCGCTGTTCGATGATCTGAAGCTCAGGATGATCATTCACTCCGACCAGGCTGGCCAGAGTGTGGCGCTGGTCGTTGACGGCTCGAAGAAGGTGTATCGGTTGCGCAAGGGTGACGTAGTCGGCAATGCGACGGTACTCGACATCACGCAGGAACGCGTGACATTCACAGTCGAGGACTTTGGTAACCGCCGGCAGGAAGTATTGGACCTCAAGGCTCAGAACCAGCAAGAAGGAGCGTAAAGATGCTCAAGCTGATTGCGCTTTCGCTGGCGATGCTGACGTCCGACGCAGCGGTTACCGGTCTCAGCGTGCAGCCAGCCGCCGACCGGACCGAAGTCGTGATCGGAATCGACGGCATCGTCACCGCAAGCCATTTCACACTCGAGAACCCGAACCGGATCGTCCTGGACCTCGTCGGTCTGACAACGGTCAGGGCTTCGCAGCACACCATCGATCGCGGCGGCGTGCTCCGGCTCCGGGTTGGGCAGTTCGATGAGAACACGGTTCGCGTGGTCGTCGATCTGTCGAATGCAGTCGACTACCGGGTCGACCAGGACAATGGCGCAGTCCGCGTGTCCTTCCTGAATCCCGAAGGCGAGTTTGCTGCCTGGAACTCCGGCGTAGTCACGCCGGCCCCGGTCGTGGCCGAACCAGCCACCGTGCGCGCCGCACCGCAGACGCAGCGGGTCAATGCAGCCGGGCAGGGCGGGATGCGAATGGGCACCGAGACGCCGGACCAGCCGAGAAGTCGGCCGATGGTTCCGCAGCAGCAGTCGCGGCTGGTGACGGTGACGTTCACGGACGAGCCGGTCGCCAACGTGCTGTCGACGTTCGCCGAGTTCGCGAATCGCAGCATCATTCCGGCGCAGGACGTGAAGTCGAAGGTGATCACGGCCGAAGTCCGCGGCCAGCCATGGGACATTGCACTCGAAGCGATCCTGATGGCGAACAACATGTATGCGCGTGAGATGGAGAACGGCGTCCTGCTGGTCGAGGACGGCGCGCAGTTGGCCAGGAAGGTCGAAGAGGAGCCGCTGGTCTCGCGGCAGTACCAGATTCTGTACG
The DNA here is from genome assembly GCA_035513345.1 of Longimicrobiales bacterium. GTDB lineage: Bacteria > Gemmatimonadota > Gemmatimonadetes > Longimicrobiales > RSA9 > DATKCF01. Next base: position 55,085 of record DATKCF010000059.1, on the reverse strand, counting down.
TCAGCGCCGACTCGCTGGTCGAGACGGTGCGGGCCATGCTGACGACCGGCAAGGGCAAGGCGAGCGCGAACAAGTCGTCGAACTCGCTGCTCGTGACGGATGTGCCGTCCGTGCTCAACCGCATCGAACCGCTGATCCAGCAGCTCGACGTGCGCATGCCGCAGGTCAACATCGCGGCCACCATCGCGTTCGTCGACCGGACCGCGCTCGAGGAACTGGGCATCAGCTACGACGTCAAGGACTCGCGCGGCACCCAGCTCAACTCGATGGTGTCGGGCTACATCGACGAGAACGGCGATGGTGTGTTCCAGGCGAACGAGGCAACCTCGCAGGATGTGATTCTGCTGGGCGGCAACTCGATCGCCGCACTGGGCAACGCGAACTTCCCCGTGCCGAATGCGGCGCTCAAGATCGCAACCTCGCTCGTGCTCGGCCGACACACACTGATTTCGTTCCTGGAAGCGCTCCAGCAGGTCACGCTGAGCGACATTCAGGCCAAGCCGGTCGTGACCGTGATGAACCACAGGCAGGCCGAGATTCAGGTGGGCCAGCGTACGCCGGTCCGCGTGATCGACCTCGGTTCGCAGGGTGGTGGTGGTGGCGGCGGGCAGCAGTCGAGCCCGATCGCAACCGTGGACTACCAGGACACTGGTGTGATCCTGCGCGTGACACCACACATCACCGGCGACCAGGTCCTGCTCGATATCCATGCAGAGCGCTCCGACGCTGTGCCGTCCTCGTCCGACGTGGGCTTCGTCTTCACGACGCAGAACGCCAGGACGCAGGTGCTCGTTCGTGACGGTGAGACCACCGTCATCGGTGGCCTCACGATCACCGAGAAGTCCCGCGTGCGTACCGGCATACCGCTGCTCATGGACCTTCCGGTCCTTGGCGCGCTGTTCCGGCACACGCGCGAATCAGAGAACAAGCGCGACCTGCTGATCATGGTCACGCCGCACATCATCAGGAACTGAGTCATGTCAGAGGCACACGTGAACCGGAGCCCGGGGCTCGAGTCCCTGGATGAACGAGCGAAGCATATGACGAACCAGACCGTAGTTCCCGGCACCAGCCGGATCGTGCGGCGCCTGTCGGCCCTGCTCCTTGCGGGAGTGGTGTTTGCCGGCGCATGCGAGGGCGACAACCTCTACAGCGGCGACGTCAGCGAGTACACGCCCCTGGTCAACAGCCTGTCGCTGCCCCAGGTTGCGTTCGCGGGCGACGAAGTCACGATCCGCATCGACGCAGCAGCGGCTCGCGGGATCTCGCAGGTCGTGCTCGCACTGCGCGGCGCGGTCCAGAAGGACACCGTCGTCGAGCTGTCCGAGCCGCTCGCCCGCATCTCCCAGATCGTCAGCATCACGATCCCGCAGGCCGTGACGGACACGCTGATTCTCGTCCAGGCCGCCGTGATCGACCAGTACGGCGATGTGAGCGCCACGCGTGAGGGAACGGTCATCGTCTTCGGACCGCCGACCATCAACAGCGTGCTCGCACCGGCAATCGTGCAGGCCGGCTCGCTGGTAAGCGTCCGCGTGTCCGCGTTCGGTGCGCGCAACATCTCGCAGATCGACCTCGTCACGGTCGGCGCCGTACACACGGACACGACCGTATCCGTCTTCCCGCCCCGTACGAACGTGACACAGGACATCGTGTTCTCCGTGCCGGCGTTCGTACAGGACACAGTGATCCAGCTGGCCGTCAGTGCTCGTGACGAGCTGGGCGCCGCCAGTCCGGCCAAGCTGATGCTCGTGCCGATGGTCATCGCTCCGCCAACCGTGAGCGCTATCGTGCCGTCCAGCGTTCAGGCGGGCAAGATCCTGAGTGTGGCCGTGGCAGCGAGTTCGGCCCGGCAGATCTCCGAGGTGCGTGTCGAGATCCGCGGCGGCTGGTCGCAGGACCTGGTCGTCAGGCTGACACCAACCCGCGCCAACGCGCTCGAGTACATCGACGTGCCGTTGCCCGCCAACCTGATCGTTCCGGAACTTCGAGTGCGCGCAATCGCGCTCGACCGGGCCAACGTTCTGAGCGCGACCGAGGTATTCACTGTGGACGCGCCAACATTCGCCCCGGTGGTGTCGAACGTGGAACCATACGCGGGGACGATCTACGGAGGGCACACCGCAGACTTCCGCGTTCAAGCGCTCGGCGATCGCCCGATAGAGCGCCTCAGGTTCCGGTGGCGTGGCTTCGTCACTCCATCATTCGAATGGAACGGGGTGCTCGACCAAACTCCCACATGGGCGCCCAAGATTGCGGTCGACGGGCCGGAAGCGACCTATCAGGTCACTCCACCAAGGTTGTCGGTGATCGAGGACATTGCGGCGGGGACTCCGTGCGTCCGGAACGACGCCATCTTCTTCGTCCTGGTGACTGCGTACGATGTCGACCAGAACCTCAGCGCCATCGTTCAGCGGCAGGTCGACTTGACGGGGAACCCGGCCTGCACGGGACCGGTCGACGTCTTCCCCGCACCCGCTCCTCTGATCGCGCCCGGCAGTCCGAACGGCATCATGAAGCCCGGTGGCCAGTCTCGTTGAACGAGCCCGGACCGCAGAACCCGGGACGAAGCACGGGTCCCGAGGCAGCAGCCGTCGCGATGAATTGACGGCGCAGGCTGGACAAGCCGCGGAGCCCGGCAGAAATTGGGCTCCGGGTGATCGACAAATGGAGAGCCCGGTTTCGACCGGGCTCTCCTTGCTATGGTGCCAGAGGGTCAATGCACTTCAAGTTCCGTACGGCCGGCGAATCGCACGGGCGAGGCCTCGTCTGCATGATCGAGGGCGTGCCCGCCGGCCTGGCGCTGTCGGCAGCGCGCGATATCGACCCGGACCTGCGCCGTCGTCAGGGCGGCTACGGCCGTGGTGGCCGCATGAAGATCGAGCGGGACGCGGCGGAAGTGGTGGCCGGCGTCCGGCTCGGCGAAACGATCGGCTCGCCGCTCGCGTTCCTGGTGTGGAACCGCGACTGGGAGAACTGGCGAGTGGCGATGGATCCCGAGGCGCCGGCCGGCGAGTCGCCGAGACTCAAGCGCGTGCACCTGCCGCGGCCCGGCCATGCGGACCTGGTCGGGGTACTGAAATACGACCGTGACGATGCGCGTGACATTCTCGAACGGGCATCGGCCCGTGAGACCACGGCGCGCGTCGTGGCCGGCGCGGTGGCGAAACGGTTGCTGGCCGAGTTCGACATCACGATCGGCAGCCACATCGTCATGATGGGCGGAATCGAGGCGAAACGGCCGGACCCGCTGCCCGACGACATCAACGCCGCAGCGGATGCATCGCCGGTCCGGACGCTGGACGCAGACGCGGAATCGCGAATGATCGAGGCGATCGATGACGCGAAGAGCCGCGGCGACACGCTGGGCGGCGTGTTCGAAGTCGTTGCGCGCGGCGTGCCCGCCGGCCTGGGCAGCCACGTATCGTGGGATCGCAAGCTGGACGGCCGGATCGCGCACGCGATGATGTCGATCCAGGCAATGAAGGGCGTCGAGATCGGGATGGGCTTCGAGGCATCGCGCCGGCCGGGCTCGCAGGTACACGACGAGATCGAACGGGCGCCTGAACTCAGGAACACGGGCGGGTTCAGACGTCTTTCGAACAGTGCGGGCGGGCTCGAGGGCGGGATCACGACCGGTGAGCCGGTCGTCGTCCGTGTCGCGATGAAGCCGTTGTCGACGCTCATGCAGCCGCTTCGCAGTGTCGACCTCAGGACGGGTGACAGTGCGGACGCGATCCGCGAGCGCAGCGATGTGGCCGCACTGGCCGCAGCCGGTGTGGTAGGCGAAGCGATGCTCGCGATCGTGCTGGCGGATGCGGTGCTCGAGAAGTTCGGCGGCGACAGCCTGGGCGAGTTGAAGCGCAACTTCGAGTCGTATCTCGCGCAACTCGATTCGCGCAGCCTCCGTCTCGACCGGGCGACGGACCGAGAGGCCGACGCCGAGCCTTCCTGATTGCGCCGGAGCCGGCCGCGTGCGAAAGAAACCCGGCGGTGTACAAGTGCGTACGATCGTCCTCGTCGGCTTCATGGCGGCGGGCAAGTCGACGGCCGGCCGGATCGTCGCGCAGCGACTCGGCTGGAGCTTCGTCGACCTCGATGCGGAAATCGAGAAGCACACCGGCACCACGATAGCTGCCCTGTTCCGCGACCACGGCGAAGCCGCTTTCCGGGAAATCGAGCTGGAATTGACGCCGGCGCTGGTCGCGCGGCACGATTCTGTGCTGGCGACAGGTGGCGGCTGGGCGGCGCAGGATGGAACGATCGGCGCGCTCCCGGATACCGCGTTGTCGGTGTGGCTCGACGTGTCGCCCGGCGAATCGGTGCGACGGGCGATGGCGGACGGAATCCGGCGGCCATTGCTGGAGGTAGAGGATCCGGTGGGCGAAGCGAAGTCGCTGCTGGCCGGGCGGTATGCGTTCTACGAACGGGCCGACGTACGCATTGGCGTCGATGGCCGGTCGCCGCGGGATATCGCGGACGACATTGTGAAACTCGTGGTCGACGTGTGAGGCATGGCAACGAAGGTTGGCAGACAGCTCGTAATCGTGGAATCGCCCGCGAAGGCGAGGACGATCGGCAAGTATCTCGGCGATTCGTATCGCGTCAGGGCGTCGGTCGGCCATATCCGCGACCTGCCCGAACGCGAACTCGGCGTCGATGTCGAGCACGGGTTCGAGCCGCGGTACGTGACGATTCGCGGCAAGGGCAAGATCATCCAGGAACTGCGTCGCGAAGCGGACGGCGCCACGGCCATCCTGCTGGCCACCGACCCGGATCGGGAAGGCGAAGCCATAGCATGGCACGTGGCGGAGCAGCTCGGCTACGAGACGGAGCGGAAGAACAACGGCGATGACAGCCGCTTCAAGCGGATCCTGTTCCACGAAATCACACGTGATGCGGTCCATTCCGCGCTGAAGCACCCGATCGCGCTGGACATGCGGAAAGTGGAAGCGCAGCAGGCCAGGCGCATCCTTGACCGGCTGGTCGGCTATCAGGTCAGCCCGCTGCTGTGGAAGCCGATCCGGCCGGGCCTGTCGGCGGGCCGTGTACAGACGGTGGCGTTGCGTCTGATCACGGAGCGGGAGACGGAGATCCGCGCGTTCGTCACAGAGGAATACTGGTCGATCACGGCGAACCTCGAGAAGGGCGAATCGAAGTTCGACGCAAAGCTTCACCACATCGAGGGCAAGGCGTTCAAGCTCGGCGATGAAACGGCGGCGACCGAAGTCGTCGACGACGTCGAAGGCAAGCCGTTCGTCGTCACGGAAGTCAAGCGGCGCGAGCGGCTGAAGAACCCGCCAGCGCCGTTCACGACATCGACGCTTCAGCAGGAAGCGGCGAAGCGGCTGGGCTACAGCGCGCAGCGCACGATGCGGCTGGCTCAGCAGTTGTACGAAGGTATCGACGTCGGCGCGGAAGGTGCGGTCGGCCTGATCACGTACATGCGAACCGACTCGACGCGTGTGTCGCAGAGCGCGGTCGACGCGGCGCGTTCGATGGTCGCGGGCGACTTCGGCGACCGCTACCTGGCCGCCAAGCCGCGGCTGTGGGGCGGCAAGCAGCAGAAGAGCGCGCAGGACGCGCACGAAGCGATCCGCCCGACCGACGCGGCGAGACGCCCGACGGACGTGCGTTCGTTCCTCGACCGCGACCAGTTCCGCCTGTATGAACTGATCTGGTTGCGTTTCGTCGGCGGGCAGATGGCGCCGGCCGTGTACGACACGACGACAGTCGACTTCGACATCGCGGGCCGGACCGGCCGGTCGTACCTGTTCCGCGCGACCGGTTCGGTCGTGAAATTCGACGGCTTCACGAGACTGTACCAGGAAGCGCGCGAGGAAGGCGACCATCGCACGCTCGACGATCTCGCGCCGCTGCCGCATATCGACACGGGCGACCGCTGCAAACTGCACGCGATCGTGCCCGAACAGCACTTCACGCAGCCGCCGCCGCGCTTCACGGAAGCGAGTCTGGTGAAGGAACTCGAGCGGCTCGGCATCGGACGGCCGTCCACATACGCACAGATCATATCGACACTGCAGGACCGCAACTACGTCGAGGTCGAGAAGAAACGCTTCACGCCGACCACGCTCGGCGAGACCGTGGCGAAGGTGCTCGTACGCGTGTTCCCCGACCTCTTCAACGTCGACTTCACGAGCGGCATGGAAGCCGAACTCGACCGCATCGAGGAAGGTGAACTCGACTGGCGCAACGTGCTGACTGACTTCTACACGCCGTTCCGGCGCCAGCTCGAGGAAGGGTCCGCCCGCAACGACGAGATCGTGCGTGAAGTCGTGTCCGGCGGTGAATCGAAGGAGTGTCCCGAGTGCAAGCGCCAGATGGTCGTGCGCTGGAACCGGTTCGGCAGGTTCCTCGGCTGCTCCGGCTACCCCGAATGCAGGCACACCGAACAGCTCGACGCGGAACAGCAGCCGGAACCGGTACCGATCGGCGAGAAGTGTCCGAACTGCGGCAACGAGATGGTCGAACGGCAGGGTCGCTTCGGACCGTTCATCGCGTGCAGCAACTACCCGACCTGCAAGTTCACGCGGCCGCGCACTGTCCCCGGCCTCAAGTGCCCGGAATGCGGGCAGGGCGACGTCGGCGAGAAGCGGACTCGCCGCGGCAAGCCGTTCTGGGGCTGCACGCGCTATCCGGACTGCGACTGGTCGGTGTGGGACGAGCCCGTGCCGCACCCGTGCGAGCAGTGCGATGCGCCGTTCATGGTTCGCAAGAGCACGAAGAAGCAGGGCGACTTCATGAAGTGCCTGAACTGCAATGCGGTCGTGACCGAAGAGGGCATTGTGGGCGAAACGGCGGCGGACGGCGAGCCGGCGAGTCCTCGGGCGGCCGGCGCATCGCGGCCTCCGGCAAGGACGAGCACATTGAAGCGGCCGGCATCGAAGTCGAGGAAAAAGGCGGTCGCGAAGAAGACGGTCGTGAAAAAGGCGGCCGTAAAGAAGGCGGTCGCACGTCGTCCGGCCGGCGCGGGAGCCGGAGGGGCCTCGAAGGGTAAGACCAGCCCGAGCACGAAGGGGAAGAACCCGCAACGCTCGAAAGGACGCTAGTGCACACTGGCGTACGACACGCGGTCGTCGTCGGCGGCGGCCTGGCCGGTTGCGAAGCCGCCTGGCAGCTGGCGGAACGGGGCAATCGCGTCACACTGCACGAGATGCGGCCCGTCCGCACGACGCCGGCCCACCGTACGGCCGACCTCGCCGAACTGGTCTGCACGAACTCGTTCAAGAGTTCGGACCCGTCGAACGCGCACGGTCTGCTCAAGCGCGAGATGCGCGCGCTCGGCTCGATCCTGCTCGAATCGGCGGACGCGACAGCCGTGGCCGCGGGCACCGCACTCGCCGTGGACCGGCGAGCGTTTGCGCGCGCAATGAGCGAGCGCATCGAAGGACACCCGAACATCACGATCGAACGAAGCGAAGTCTCCGACCTGCCCGACTCACCGTGCATCATCGCGACCGGACCGCTCACGTCGCAGGCGCTGACAGCGCGCATCGCGCACATGCTGGGCGACGATGGGCTGGCGTTCTACGACGCGATCGCGCCGATCGTCTCGCACGATTCGATCGACACGGGCATCGCGTTCCTGGCCTCGCGCTGGGGCAAGGGCGAAGGCGATGATTACCTCAACTGCCCGCTCGACCGCGATGAGTACCTCGCGTTCCTCGAAGCGCTGCGCGCGGCCGATGTGTACGCCGGCCACGACTGGGAGAACATCCCCTACTTCGAGGGCTGCCTGCCCATCGAGGTGATGGCGGAGCGCGGCGAAGACACACTGCGCTTCGGACCCATGAAGCCCGTGGGGCTGCGCGATCCGCGAACGGGCCGGCGGCCGTACGCCGTCGTGCAGCTCCGGCGAGAGGACCGGACCGGCCAGATGTGGAACCTCGTCGGGTTCCAGACACGGCTCCGCACGGGCGAGCAGCGGCGCACGTTCCGCATGATTCCCGGGCTCGGCCAGGCCGAGTTCCTGCGCATGGGCTCGATCCACCGCAACACGTACCTCAACTTCCCGGCTCGATTGACGGAGTATGGCGCGCCGCACGCGCGGCCCGACGTGATCTTTGCCGGGCAGCTCACCGGCGTCGAGGGTTACACGGAATCCGCCGCGTCCGGCATTCTTGCAGGCATCAACCTGGGTCGCCTTCTCAACGGACTCGAGCCGGCGGTGCCGCCGCCCAGCACGATGATCGGTGCGCTCTATCGCTGGCTGCGCGATGCGTCGCCCGCCGAGTTCCAGCCGATGAACTCGAACTTCGGTCTGCTCGAGCCGCTCGCCGAACCGATCCGTGACAAGGGCGCGCGGCGTGCGCGACTCGTCGAGCGAGCGGGTGAAGACTTCGACGCGTGGATCGACGCGAACCTGATCCGCGGAGAACGTTTCGATCACGAGCCCGTTGCCACCATGCCGGGCGGGTCGCCATGAGCGATGTCGCCTTCAATGAGAACGTGGAGACTCCGCTGCGCGCGTGGCTGCGCGAGATCGAGGACGGCCGCCAGCTCAGTCCGCACACCGTGATCGCGTACCGCCGTGACCTGGCCGAGCTGTGCGAGTTCCTGACCGGCCATCTCGACGATCCGCAGTGGACGTGGCATCAGGTCGACCGCATGGCGTTGCGCGCGTTTGTCGGCCGGCTCGGCCGCAAGGGACTCGCACGCCGCACGATCGCGCGCAAGATGTCCGCCGCCCGGACGTTCTTCAGATACCTGCACCGCGAGGAGATCGTCGACGCGAACACCGCGAAAAGCGTTCGTTCGCCTCGCCTCGAGCGGACATTGCCGTCATGGCTGACCAGAACGCAAGCCGACCGGCTGTTCGCGCTCGCGGAGAACCGGTCCGCCGAGAATACGTTCGAGGGCGTTCGCGACCACGCGATCGTCGAGCTGTTCTACTCGGCCGGTCTGCGTCTTTCGGAGCTGCACGGCCTCGACACCGGCGATGTCGATCTCGTCGGTGACCAGGTCAAGGTAGAGGGCAAGGGCAGAAAAGAGCGCATCGTGCCGGTCGGACGGGCAGCCGTTCAGGCCCTGCGCCGCTGGGAGCCCAGGCGCGCCGAAGCGGTTGGCGGCGCACCCGCAACCGAGCGGGGTGCGCTGTTCGTGTCGAAGCGAGGAGGCCGGCTGTCGCGACGGCGCATCCAGGCGATTGTCGGCAGACTGCTGCACGAAGCCAGCGGCGATGAGAGCCTGTCGACGCACTCGCTGCGACACACGTTCGCGACACACATGCTCGATGGTGGCGCCGATCTGCTCGCGGTCAAGGAACTGCTCGGCCACGTATCGCTGTCGACCACGCAGATATACGCGCACACATCGCGCGAGCGGCTCAAGCGCGTGTACGACCAGGCGCACCCGCGCGCGTAGGCAAGCGCGCCGAACAAACCGCGGCATGCGCCGCGAGGACCGGAGGAGAATTGAGCGAATCGTTCCAGTTCCACGCCACGACGATTGTCGCGGCAAGGCACGGCGGCCGCGTCGCGCTCGGCGGCGACGGCCAGGTCACCATGGGCGACACCGTCATGAAAGCCAGTGCGCAGAAGGTGCGCAAGCTCAAGGACGGGACGATACTGGCCGGCTTCGCCGGTTCGGTCGCGGACGCGTTCACGCTGTTCGAGAAATTCGAGGAAAAGCTCGAACGATACCCGGGCAACCTCTCGCGTGCGTGCGTCGAACTGGCCAAGGACTGGCGTACGGACCGCTATCTGAGGCGGCTGGACGCGCTCCTGGCCGTGGCCGATCCGAAACACCTCTTCGTCATCAGCGGTGATGGCAACGTGATCGAGCCGGATGACGATGTGATGGCCATCGGCAGCGGCGGCCCGTACGCGCTTGCGGCGGCGAGAGCGCTCAAGGTGCACTCGGCTCTGGACGCCGCCGCGATCGTGCGCACCGCGCTCGAGATCGCCGCTGACATCTGCATCTACACGAATCGCAACATCGTCGTGCTCGAGCTGGAAGAGAAATGATGAACAACGCTACAGGCACTACCGATACGATCACCACCACGCGGCCGGCCGGCCCGCCCGCGCCGCCCATGCCGGGCGAGCCGGCATGGGTCGACGAGCTGACGCCTCGCCAGATCGTGGCGGAGCTGGACAAATACATTGTCGGTCAGGACGCGGCCAAGCGCGCTGTCGCCATCGCGCTGCGCAACCGCTGGCGGCGCCAGCGCGTCGACGACGAACTGCGCGACGAGATCATGCCGAACAACATCATCATGATCGGGCCGACGGGCGTGGGGAAGACAGAGATTGCCCGACGCCTGGCACGTCTGGCGGGAGCGCCGTTCGTGAAGGTCGAGGCGTCGAAGTTCACGGAGGTCGGCTACATCGGCCGCGATGTCGAGTCGATGATCCGCGACCTGGTCGATGTCGCGGTCAATCTCGTGCGCGAGGAGCGCGAAGCCGATGTCGAGGAACTCGCGCAGCAGCGCGTCGAGGACCGGCTGCTCGATCTGCTGCTGCCTCAGCCGCAGGAATCGCAGAAACCGCGCGGCCCGATTCCACACCGCGACGCCGACGCAGGCGACGACCGGATCGACATACCGCGCGCGTTCGTCGTCGGCTCCGATGGCGGGATCCGGCAGGAAGAGCGCGACGGCGAGGATGGCGATGATGAGGACACTCGCGCGATCCGCGAACGCAGGGAACGGACACGCGAGAAGCTGCGCGCGCTGCTCCGCGACGGCAAGCTCGAAGAACGCATGGTCGACATCGAAGTGTCGCAGTCCCCGCCCATCGAGAACATGATGCTGCCCATGGGCATGGACGGCGGCATGGACTTCAATCTCCAGGAAATGCTGCAGGACGTGCTGCCCAAGCGGAAAAAACGCCGCACCGTCACCATCGCCGAAGCGCGCCGCGTTCTCATCCAGGACGAACTCGACAAGCTCGTCGATATGGACGAGGTCGTGAACGAAGCGCTCGAACGCGCCGAGGAAGCCGGCATCGTTTTCCTCGACGAGATCGACAAGATCGCTGGCCAGCGTGGCGGCGCCGGCCCCGACGTAAGCCGCGAAGGCGTACAGCGCGACCTCCTGCCCGTCGTCGAAGGCAGTACCGTCCAGACCAAGTACGGCATGATCCGCACCGACCACGTGCTCTTCATTGCCGCAGGCGCGTTCCACGTCGCCAAACCCAGCGACCTCGTCCCGGAACTTCAGGGCCGGTTCCCCATCCGCGTCGAACTCAGCCCGCTCACCGAGAAGGACTTCGTCCGCATCCTGACCGAGCCGCGCAACGCGCTGCTCCGCCAGTACCAGGCCATCGTCGGGGCCGAAGGCGCCGAGCTCCACTTCGAGGACGACGGTGTCCGCGAAATCGCCCGCATCGCCGCCGATGTCAATCAGCGCATGGAAAACATCGGCGCACGTCGCCTGCACACCGTCCTGACGACACTGCTCGACGACATCCTCTTCGATCTCCCCGAGTCGTCCGGCGGCCGCATCACCATCGACGGCGCCACCGTCCGCGACCGACTCCAGTCGATCCTGGAGGACGAGGATCTGAGGAAGTACATCCTGTAGAGAGCACGTTTCTGGGGCTCGTTTCTGGGGCGCGTTTCTGGGGTCCGCGTGATGCTGACTTGCCGGTTGAGGCCGCCGGCCAGCACGCCATGCGCGGACCCGAGAAACCAGCCCGAGAAACCAGCCCCAGAAACGTTGCCAGAAACGAGCCCCAGAAACGGGTCAACAGCTGTGCGGCGCCTACGCCTGCCCCGAACGACCCGCCTTCACTCGGGCCACCACCACCGCTCTGGCCTCCTGCCGTTCCGGCAGATAGCTTCCCGTCATGACCAGCAAGGACTTCCTCGCCATAACGGACTTCGATCGGGCCGGTCTGTATGACGTGCTGGACGTGGCCGCGCAGATGAAGCGGGGCGCGTACGGCGCGCGGCCGCTGGCGGGTCAGGCGCTGGCGATGATCTTCGAGAAGAGTTCGACGCGGACGCGGGTGTCGTTCGAGGTGGGAGCGCACCAGCTGGGCGGGCACGCGCTGTTCCTGTCGTCGCGCGACATCCAGATCGGGCGTGGTGAGCCGATCCGGGACACGGCGAGGGTGCTTTCGCGATATGTGGCGGTGATCATGATCCGGACGTTCGCGCACGCGACGGTCGAGGAACTGGCGGAGTGGTCGTCGGTTCCGGTGATCAACGGTCTGACGGACCTGTTGCACCCGTGCCAGGTGATGGCGGACGTTCTGACGATCCGGGAGAATCTGGGCGCGGACCTCGAGCCTCGGCGTGTTGCGTGGGTCGGCGATGGCAACAACCTGGCGAACTCGTGGCTCAACGCGGCGTACCGGTTCGGCTTCGAGCTGCGGCTGGCGTGTCCGGAGGGATACGGCCCGGATGCGACGATTCTGGAACGGGCGCGCGGCGTGGCCAACATCATGGTGACGACCGATCCGGCGGAAGCGGTGGAAGGCGCGGACGTAGTGAACACGGACGTGTGGGCGTCGATGGGGCAGGAGGATGAGGCGGCGGAGCGGAGGAAGGCGTTCGCGGGTTACTGCGTGGACGCAGCGCTGATGGGGACAGCGGCGTCTGAGGCGATCTTCCTGCACTGTCTGCCGGCGCACCGCGGGGAGGAAGTGACGGACGAAGTGATCGAAGGTCCCCGGTCGCGCGTATTCGATGAGGCGGAGAACCGACTTCACGTGCAGAAGGCACTGATGGCCCGCCTGCTCGATGCCGGCCGATCCCCATGACCCGGGTGGTTGATGGTTGAACTCGTGCACACGCCGCTCCACGCGCAGCACGTGGAGGCAGGGGCGAAGATGGTGCCGTTCGCGGGCTACGACATGCCGGTGCAGTATCCGACGGGCATCATCGGTGAACACAGAGCGGTCCGGTCCGCGGCGGGCATGTTCGACGTATCGCACATGGGCGAGTTCGAGATCACGGGAAAGGATGCGCTCGAGCTGGTGCAGGCGGTCACGACGAACGATGCGTCGAAGCTGAGCGTCGGGCAGGCGCAGTACTCGGTGATCTGCAACGAGGACGGCGGTGCGCTGGACGACTGCATCGTATACCGTCGCGCGGACCGGTGGATGCTGGTAGTGAATGCATCGCGCCGAACTGACGACCTTGGCTGGGTGAAGAGTCACGCTGCGAGCTACGACGTCGAAGTGAACGACGTTTCGAACGACCTGGCCCTTATCGCGCTGCAGGGACCGAAGGCGCAATCGATTCTGGCACAGCTGACGGATACGGACCTCGACGCGATCGCCTACTATCATTTCGACGAGGGCACGGTCGATGGCGTGCGCATGATCATCAGCCGGACCGGCTATACGGGAGAGGACGGCTTCGAGCTGTACCACGATGCGGATGCCTCGCCCCGCCTCTGGAACCGGTTGCTCGAGATCGGAAAGGATGCCGGCCTCGTTCCGGCCGGTCTCGGGGCGCGCGACTCGCTTCGCCTCGAGGTCGGCTACGCGCTCTACGGCCACGATCTCGACGAGTCGCGTACGCCGCTCGAGGCCGGCCTCGGCTGGGTCGTCAAATTCGACAAGGGCAACTTCATCGGGCGCGCGGCGCTCGTGAAGCAGAAGGAAGCAGGACTGAAGGCAAAGCTCGCCGGCTTCGTACTGAGCGAGCGTGGGTTCCCGCGACACGGTTACTACGTCCTTCACGACGGCCAGCGAGTCGGCGAAGTGACGAGTGGCGTACTCAGTCCGACACTGCAGGTCGGCGTCGGGCTGGCTTACCTGCCCACCGCGCTCGCGAAGGCGGGCACAGCCATCGAGATTGACATCCGCGACCGGCCGACGCCAGCCGAAATCGTGCGGCCACCGTTCTACACGGATGGCTCGATCCGGAGGTAGGATTGGCCAGCATCCGTCTTGCGATCATTACGGTGTCCGACGGTGTGGCCGCGGGTGCGCGCGAGGATCGAAGTGGCGACGCGATCGCGGCGTGGGCGAGCGAGCGCGGCCACGACATTGTCGCCCGCGAGACCGTGACGGACAACGGCGACCGGATCTCGGCCAGCCTCATCCGCTGCTGCGACCGCGACGTCGTCGACCTCGTCATCACGACGGGCGGCACGGGCTTCACGGAGCGCGATGTCACACCCGAAGCGACGCGTGCGATCGTCGAACGCGACGTGCCGGGCATACCTGAAGCGATTCGCATGCGAGGCGCGGCTGCGACGCCGTACGCATGGCTTTCGCGTGGCATTGCGGGAATACGCGGCCGCGCGCTCGTCGTGAACCTGCCTGGCAGCGAGGCCGGCGTCCGCGATGGCCTCGATGTGCTCGACCTGTTCTCCGCACATGCCGTTCAGCTCCTGCGAGGCATCGACACGGCCAGCCACCCTTCGCCGCATGGCTGATACGGTTGTCATCACCACGCGTGATCTCGAGCACGCCGTGCCGCTGCGCGACGCGTTCCGCGATGCCGGCTACGGCGTCGAGTTGCTCACGGCCGGCGAGAAGATCGCCGATGTCGAGAACGCGGTTCTGCTCGTGCTGACGGGTGCGCTCGACGAGAAGCAGGCCAGACGACTCGGCCGTGAAGCCGCAGAACGCGATCATCTGCCCGTCATTGCGCTCTTCGATCGGAAGGAAGACGACCGGCCGGCGACTCGCGGTGCACTGGCCGTGGCCGAAGCGTTCATCAAGCCGGCCGATGCCGCTGAAGTCGCCCTCGTCGGGCACCGGCTGATCGAACGGCGCAGGCTGCGCGCGATCACCGGCATCATCGGCGAGACCGATGCGATGATCGAAGTGCTCGAACGCGTCGTGCAGATCGCGCCGGTCGCGGCGACCGTGTTGCTGACGGGCGAGAGCGGGACGGGCAAGGAACGCGTCGCGCGCGGACTGCACGCGCTATCGCCTCGCCGGCATCGGCCGTTCATTGCGGCCAATGTCGCGGCGCTGTCGGAAACGCTGATCGAGTCCGAGCTGTTCGGTCACGAGAAGGGCTCGTTCACGGGCGCGATCGGCCAGCGCAAGGGTTTCTTCGAGCTGGCCAACCGCGGAACGCTGTTCCTCGACGAGATCGGCGAGATGCCGATGTCGACGCAGACCAAACTGTTGCGCGTGCTCGAGGAACGCGAGTTCATGCGGCTCGGCGGCGAGTCGCCGATCAGTGTTGACGTACGCTTCATCGCCGCGACGAATCAGAACCTGCGCGAACTCGTCGGGACCGGTCTGTTCCGGAGAGACCTGTACTACAGGCTCAACGTCCTGAGCATCCAGTTGCCGCCCTTGCGGGAGCGGCGTGAGGATGTGGCATTGCTGATCGCGCACTTCGTGCGCCAGGCGGCGGCAGAGAACGACAGGCCGGGCGTCACCGTGTCACCCGACACGATGCGCATCCTCACCGAGTACGACTGGCCCGGAAACGTGCGCGAGCTGCGCAATCTCGTCGAGTCGATGGTCGTGCTGTCGCCCGGCGGCATCATCCGGCCCGACGATCTGCCGCGCGAAGTTCGCGAGCGGGCTGAACGCGTGCCGCTGCCCGCCGCGATACCTCGCCTGAACCGATCTGACACGGGCGCCGCGAACGCGCCGGAACTCGAGTTCATTTTTCGCACACTGCTCCAGCTCCGCATGGATGTCGAGGAGCTGCGCCGCCGATTCGACGAGTACCGCGAGACGCATCCGGAGCTGCTGAGGACCGGTTATCCCTGGCCGCTGCCGCCACCCACCGAGATCGTGCCGGCACCCCGGTCGATCGAGGATGTCGACATCGAGGACGAGCCGGACGAGGATCGCGACGCAGAGGATGAAGACAGCGTCGTCGTCTACCGTCCGGGCATGACCCTGCGTGACCTCGAACTCGCCGCGATCACGGCCGCGCTGCGCGATGTGAAGGGCAACCGCCGCCGCGCTGCCGAGACGCTCGGCATGGGCGAGCGAACGCTCTACCGCAAGATCAGGGAGTACGGTATTCCACTCTGACCTGTGCCGGAGCTGTCGGTCGAGCGATGCAGGTCGCCGCCCGCGTTTGCCCGGGCGACTGTCAGCCGCCGCCCGTCTTCGCCCTGATCTTCGTCCGTTCCAGTTCGAGCGTCGGGATGATTCGCGCCCATCCGTCGCTGCTTTCCAGGCCGTACTGGATGCGGATCGGTTGATCGTAATCGAAGGGTCCCTCGAACACGTAGACCGCGATCTGCTGCGTCTGCTGGTCCAGACGCTGGCGACCCCAGCCCGGCGTTATCGGCAGGATCGTCGACGGCCTTGCCAACCGCCCCTGGTGTGACGCCTGGAGATCCTCAGGCTGGAATTCGACGTTCGCCTGGTAACTGAAGAACGTAACGAGGAACAACTCGGCCGGCCGCGCGTTCGTCGATTCCAGCGCTGCCGCGCGGCGAGGCTCCGCCATGTTGCGCAGCCGCTCGTAACTGTCCGGCGCCAGCAGCCGGATCACGCCCTCGTCGAGCGGCGTCACCTTGATCAGCAGCGGACCAGACCGTAGTTCCAGCGTCGTGTCATCGATCCTCAGCGTGCCGTGACCCGGCGGAACCATGGATTCGGACTCCGCCTCCTGGGCCGCGGCGGGACCCGCCACACCCGGCACCGGCGGCGCACCGCACGCAATGACCGGAACCACGACAATCGCCCATACCATCCGGTTCATGGCTGTTCTCCCAGCAATCCGGCCAGGCTCGCAAGCAGCTCGTCGCGGCCCGCGCCGGTTTCCGCTGAAAACGCGATGACCTGGTCGCGCGGCAGTCCGAGCGCGGCCACAAGCTTCTGCTCCTGCTTCGTGCGCGCGGTCACGCCCAGCTTGTCCGACTTGGTGAGCACGATGAGCGCCGGAACGCCCAGCTCGGCGATGTACTGCAGCAGCTGGCGGTCGCCGGCCGTCGGATCGTGGCGCATGTCGATGAGCTGTACCACGCCGCGCAGCGCCGGGGTCCGCGAGAGGAACGCCTCGACGAGCGGTTTCCAGGAATCACGCACGGCCAGTGGCACTTTCGCGTAGCCGTAGCCCGGCAGGTCGACCAGAAAGAACTCGACGGTGCGGCCGTCGGGCAGGCGAGCGCCGATCCGGAAGAAGTTGATCTCCCGGGTCTTGCCAGGCGTCGACGACACGCGAGCCACCGCCTTGCGTGTCCGGCCGAGCAGCCGGTTGATCAGGCTCGACTTGCCGACATTGGACCGGCCCGCGAAAGCGATCTGTGGCAGATCGCCCTCCGGCGGGGGCCCACCCGGCCGCGCGATTGCGCCCGCAAATTCGACCGACTGGATGATCAACGCGCCCCCAACCAGAAACCCGCCCCCAACCAGAAACCCGCCCCAGAAACGAGTTCCCAACCCGCACCACTCTAGGCTTCCCGCTTCTTGGCCTCAGGATGCAGCACCAGCAGCGGCGGCATGGCCTGCTCGACGCATTCCGGTGTGATCACGATCTCGCGCACATCGAGACGCGACGGCACGTCGAACATGATATCGCGCATGATCTCCTCGAGCACGGAGCGCAGGCCACGAGCGCCAGTCCCGCGGCCCAGCGCACGACGAGCGACTGCGCGCACGGCATCGGGATCGAACGTGAGGCGAACGTTCTCGAGATCGAACATCTTGCCGTACTGCTTGAGCAGCGCGTTCTTCGGCTCGCGCAGGATCCGGATCAGCGAATCCTCATCGAGCGCGTCGAGCGTCACCGTCACGGGGAGCCGGCCCACCAGCTCCGGGATCAGGCCGAAACGAAGCATGTCGTCCGGCTGTACGTCGCGGAACGGGTTCGCACTCTGTTCGATCGTCTGCGTGCTGCCGCCGAACCCGATCCGGCGGTGCCCCGTTCGCTGCTCGATGATCTTCTCGAGACCGTCGAACGCGCCGCCGCAGATGAACAGGATATTGCGCGTGTTGATCTGGATGTATTCCTGTTGCGGATGCTTGCGTCCGCCCTGTGGCGGGACCGACGCGATGGTGCCTTCGAGGATCTTCAGCAGTGCCTGCTGTACGCCCTCGCCCGAAACGTCGCGCGTGATGCTCGGGTTCTCCGACTTGCGCGCGATCTTGTCGATCTCATCGATGTAGACGATGCCGCGCTCACACTCCGCGATGTTGAAGTCGGCGGCCTGGAGCAGCCGCACGAGGATGTTCTCGACATCCTCGCCCACGTAGCCGGCTTCGGTCAGTGTGGTGGCATCGGCGATCGTGAACGGGACCTGGAGCACCCTGGCCAGCGTCTGCGCCAGCAGTGTCTTGCCCACGCCGGTCGGACCGATCAGCAGGATATTCGACTTGTCGATCTCGACGTCATCGAGAACGCCGTGATGATTGATGCGCTTGTAGTGGTTGTAGACGGCGACGGCCAGCGACTTCTTTGCGTCCTCCTGGCCGATCACGTACTCGTCAAGAACATCCTTGATCTCCTGCGGCACCGGAACGCGCGGTACCGCTTCGGCAGCTTCGCGTTCCTCCTCTTCGGCAAGAATCTCGTTGCACAACGAGACGCACTCATTGCAGATGTAGACCGAAGGGCCGGATATGAACTTCTTGACCGACTCCTTCGACTTGCCGCAGAATGAACAGCGCAAGTGCTTTTCGCTCGGGGGCATTCGCATGCTCCGGTATCGTGCCCGATCGTGCGTCCCGGACGCCCTCGCCCGGAAACCGCTACCGCTCGTCTCCGTTCTTCTTCGCAAGCTCCTCGATATCGGAGCGGTGCGTCACGACCTGATCGATGAGGCCGTACTCGAGCGCTTCCACCGGGCTCATGAACCGGTCACGGTCGACGTCGTCGGCGATCTGTTCGACGGTCTGGCCCGTGTGTTTGGCCATGATCTCGTTCAGCCGCTCGCGCGCATACAGGATCTCACGTGCCGCGATCTCGATGTCCGCGGCCGTACCCTGACTGCCGCCCGATGGCTGGTGGATGAGGATGCGTGAGTTCGGCAGCGCACTGCGCTTGCCATGCGTGCCCGTAGCGAGCAGCAGTGCGCCCATCGATGCGGCCATGCCCATGCACATCGTGTTCACGGGTGCGGTCATGTACTGCATCGTGTCGTAGATCGCCAGGCCGGCGTACACCGAACCGCCCGGCGAGTTGATGTACATGTAGATGTCCTTTTCCGGATCGTCCGCCTGCAGGAACAGCAGCTGCGCGATGATGATGTTCGACACGTTGTCATCGATCGGCGAGCCCAGGAACACGATGCGATCCATGAGCAGGCGGCTGAAGATGTCGTAGCTGCGCTCGCCCTTGCTGCTGCGTTCGATCACGTACGGCGGGTAGACGGCCATTGTCGGTTACTCGATGGTTGAAAGCGATGTGAGGTAGTCGAACACCTTCTGTTCGGTGATCTCGTTCCGGATCTCGTCGAGCCGGCCTTCCTTCGCGAAATGGGCGCGGACCTCGGCCTGCGGCTTGCCCAGCCGTTCTGCGATGTCGTCGAGCCGGCCGCTGACGTCGTCCGGCGTGGCCTGCAGCGATTCCACGTTCGCGATGCGGTCGACAATGAGCATGCGACGGATCGCGTTGACGGCGGCGGGTGCGGCGGACCGGCGGATCTCGTCGAGCTGCGCCTTGTCGTCGCCTTCCTGCTCGGGCACGATCTGCTTGAGGTAGTCCGTCACCATCGAGGACGGCACCTCGAACGGGTTCGCCTCCGCGATCTGCTGAAGCAGCTGGCCGCGCACCTGGCGGTCCGAATCGCGCACGGCCTCCGCCGCGAGGTCCGTTCTGACCTTATCACGCAAATCGGCAAGCGACTCGACGACGCCAAGACTCTTCGCGAACGCGTCGTCCGCGTCCGGCAACTCGGGCCGCCGGGCCTCGACAAGCTGGATGTGCAGCCGATGCTCCTCGGTCGGGCTGTTCGGGTCGTCCGGGTTCTCCGGCAGATTGACCGTGAAGTCGCCGTCCTCGCCCGGCTTCAACGTGAGGATCGCTTCCTCGATCGGCGGCAGGGCCTGTCCCTCGCCGATCACGAGCCGGTACGAACGCGGCTCACCCCGCGAATCTTCCGCCAGCGGCGTGATCTCGACGGCCGCCATGTCGCCTTGTATCAGCGACTCGGCCTCGATCGGCCGCCAGACCGCCTGCTGCTCGCGCAGCCGATGGATCACCGCGTCGATCTGTTCCTCGGCGACCGGCGCCACCTCACGCTTCACCGTGAAGCCGCCGATCCTCTGGAGTTCGATCTCCGGCCGGATCTCGAGCGCAACCTTGAACGTCAGGTCCTGGCCCGCCTGGTAGTCGACCCGGTCGATGTTCGCCTGCGTGATCGGCTGGAGCCCTTCCCGCTTCAGCGCCTCGCGGTACGCGTCGCCGATGACCTTCTCGATCAGTTCCTGCTCGATCGCGGCGCCGTACCGCTTCTGGATCAGGCCGGGCGGTACCTTGCCCTTCCTGAACCCGGGCATCCGGACCCGGCCGGCGATACGGTTGACCGTGGCCGACCGTTCCCGGTCGACCTGGCCGGCCGGCACCGTGATGGTCAGTTCCCGGCCCCATGCCGACGGCTTTTCTACGGCGATGATCAGTTCGCTTGAATCGGCGGCCATATCGGCGTTCAAAGGGGTTGCCAGTGCGAAAGGGGGGACTCGAACCCCCACGGGGCAGCGCCCACGAGATCCTAAGTCTCGCGCGTCTACCAGTTCCGCCACTTTCGCGAATCGAGTGAGCCGTCGAAAGCTAACAGCGCGTCCAAGTCAGTACAACGGACGAGACGGTGGCCATGGCCCTCGGCAGCGCCGCGTCAGTTCTGGCGTACGTTCGCGATGAAGGTCGCGCCGTCCGGAGACTCGAGCAGCAGGGAGGCGACACGGCCGGATCCGACCTTGCCAAGCGCGACCCGTGCTTCGGCGGCGCTCGCAATGCTCTGATCGCCGACGGCGAGGAGCCGCATGCCGGGGAAGATCCGCTTGCGGTCCGCCGGGCTGAGCGGTTCGACGCCGGCGATGAGCGCGCCACCCGTGTCCGCGTAGCCGAACTCGGCGGCGGTCGCCTCGTCGAGATCGTCGAGCACCAGCCCGAGGTCGGGGATCGGGTCGGTCTCCGCCCGTCGCGACACGATCCGCGGCGGCAGTGTCGCCTCGCCGAGCCGGATACCGAGCGTCACGGTGTCGCCGTAACGGATCACTCGGACAGCCACCGTGTCGCCCGGCTCACGCTGCGCGATTTCGCGCTGCATCTGGCCGACGCGGTCGACGCGCACGCCATCGATCGCGACGATCACGTCGTGGCGGACCAGGCCCGCCTCGCCCGCCGGTGAGCCGCTGCTCACGTCGAACACGAGCACGCCCGCGATCGACGGCAGACCGTACACCTCGGCATCCTCGCCCGAGACGTCGCCGATCGAAACACCCAGGATCGGGCGGCGGACGCGGCCGTGGGCGATCAGGTCGCGCGCCACTCGCCTCGCAAGGTTCGACGGGATCGCGAAGCCGTAGCCCTGACTGAAGCCCGTGCTGCTCGCGATCGCCGTGTTGATGCCGATCACCAGCCCGCCCAGGTCGACCAGAGGACCGCCCGAGTTGCCCGGATTGATTACTGCGTCCGTCTGGAGGAAGTCCTCGATTGCGTAGTCGCCGGACGGGTCGCCCGAATCGAAGCCGGCGCCGATCACGCTGAGGGGACGGCCCTTCGCACTGATGATCCCGCTCGTGACCGTGAAGTCGAGCGTCTCCTCGTCGCCGAAGCCGGGATTGCCGATCGCCAGCACCCATTCGCCGACCCGGCTCTCATCGGAATCGCCCAGCCGCGCCACCGGCAGGTTGTCCGCTTTGACGTCGATCACCGCCAGGTCCGTCGTCGGGTCCGTGCCAATGACGTCAGCCTCGAACGTGCGCTTGTCCGCCAGTTCGACCATGACCCGGTCCGCCCCTTCGACCACGTGGTTGTTCGTGAGGATGAAGCCATCCGCCGAGAGGATGATGCCGGTCCCGCCGCCCAGCTCGGGCAGGTCCTCCCACGCCATCGAATCGCTGTACTCGCCCTGCTCACGAAGCCAGCGCGGCACGAACGGCGCACCCGTCACGCGCACGGTCCGCTCCGCCTCGATCCGCACGACTGCCGGTGTGACCGCCCGCGCGATCTCGACGAACGCATCACTCAGCCCGGCCGCCTGCCGGACCATGCTGCTGGGCGGGACGACAGGCAGGCGAGCGGGCGTCTCGAGCGTCGCCACCGCCGCCGGCGTCCGCTGGCTCCAGGCGTAGCCGCCCCAGAACCCGCCGCCAGCAACAACGGCCATGCCCACGACAACGAGAATGCGAAGACGGTCGTTCATCTTCCGGACCTGATCGACAAGAGCATCATCACTCCCCAAGAATAACGAAAATGCGTCCGCGCCGTCAGCGCGATTCCCGTGCCATGCGCCTCGGTTGCCGCATCGACAGGTTGCCGCTTACTCTGGAACGGAACGGCACGAGGGCGTGCCGCGGCGGATTCCCCGGCACGACATCGACGTGAAGATCGCAGTCAGCACGGACGAGCGAACGCATCTGGTCGACGCGCTCATCGACGACCTGAACCGGCGAGGCCACGAGGTGGTCTATTGCGGCCCGGCCAGGGGCGAAGAGTCGGTCGACTGGCCGGTCGTCACGCTCGAAGCGATCGAGAAGGTTCGAACCGGCCAGGCGGACGAGGCGATCGTCATGTGCTGGACGGGAACGGGGTGCAGCATCGTCGCCAACAAGGTCCCGGGTATCCGCGCTGCGCTGTGCGTTGATGCCGAGACGGCGCGCGGTGCGCGCGTCTGGAACCACGCGAACGTGCTGGCGCTGAGCCTGCGCGCGACGCCCGAGCCCGTGCTTAACGAGATCCTCGACCGCTGGTTCGATACGCCCTTCGGCGATGACGCCTGGAACAGGCGCCAGATCGACCGCGTGAGTGAACTCGATGACCGGCCGTGAACGAACCGGAGAACACACATGCGGACGATTGCGATCGCGGTTCTGATACTCATCTCGCCAGCGCTGGCAAGCGCGCAGAAGTACACCGGTCCGGACGGCCGGCTGCGCGTCGCGCTCGCGAAGCAGCCGTTCTCACCCAATGGCACGTCACGCGGCCCGACTACCATGGCCGACGGCGGCATCCAGAAGATCCTGGACCGCATGGGCGCGGTGACGCGGGTCGCGGAATCGGGGCTCACCCCCGAACAGGAGCCCGAGTATGGCGGCTGGAAGCGGCTCGGCATGGCGCTCGGCCATTTCGCCGGCATCGTCGAGACCAACGAGCGCGACGGCTGGTTCACGGTCGGGCTGCTCGCGACGTGTCCCTCCATGCCCGGACTCGTGGCTGGGTTGCAGCGTTCGGGACCGACACACGAAGCGTTGCGCATCGGCATGCTCTGGCTCGACGCGCACCCCGACTTCAACACGCCGGAAACCACACGCAGCGGCTCGCTCGGCGGTATGCCGGTGGCGCTGGCGACGGGTCGGGCGCTGCACCAGATCCGTCTCGACGCCACACTGGATCCGCCGCTCGCGGACCGCTACGTGGTCATGGGCGGCGTCCGCCTGACCGACCCGCTCGAACAGCACCTGCTCGACAACTCGATGATCGAGCAGCTCACGGTCGAGGACCTGAGCACTGCCTCCGACAACGTGTTCCGCCAACTCGACCGGCTCGCGTCCATCACCGACAAGCTCTACATCCACATCGACATGGACGTGCTCGATCCGCGCGAGGTCATGGGCCATGGCAACAAGGTGCCTGGCGGGCCGTCATCCGAAGAACTGGCGACACTGTTCGAGCAGATATTCACGCGCTATCCGACAGCGTCGGCGATCGGCTTCGCGACGATTCCGTCCACCGACGAGGGCGGGCTCTCGATCGCCGCCGTCAATCGCATGATCGAGGGCGCCGTCCGCGGCGTTATGGCGCGCGAGCATTCGCCCGCCCGCTGACATGCCGAATGGGCGTCAGCCCGTGCGTGCCTTGCCCACCCGCAGGGCGCGCATGCCGTTGCCGATGACGATCAGACTCGCGCCCATGTCAGCGAGCACGGCCATCCACAGTGTCGCGATTCCGGCGACCGCCAGCACGACGAAGACGGCCTTCACCATCAGGGCGAACGCGATGTTCACGCGGATGATGCGCTCGGCCTTGCGGGCGAGCCGCACCATGACGGGAAGCGCGGAGAGGTCGTCCGCCATGAGCGCGATGTCCGCGGTCTCGAGGGCGACATCGGTGGCGGCCGCGCCCATTGCGATCCCGACGTCCGCGGCGGCGAGTGCGGGCGCGTCGTTGATGCCGTCACCGACCATCAGGACGGGGCCGTGCGCCGCGCGCAGTTCGCGCACGACGCTCACCTTGTCGGCCGGAAGCAGATCTGCGCGAATGAGCGTCAGCGTGCTCCCGAGCGTTCCGGCGACGCTGGCGGCCGTAGCCGCGGTGTCGCCTGTCAGCAGTGCGATGTGACGAATGCCGGACTCGTGGAGCGCGCGCAACGCCGATGCGGCTTCGGCTCGCACACGGTCGGCCACCGCGATTGCGCCGATGATGCGCGGCTGCCTGTCGACACCGGACTCGCGATCCGCCACGCCGATCAGCACGACCGTGTTACCTCGCCTCTCCAGATCGCGGATTGCGGTGGCGATTTCGGGCCCGATGTCGCCTTCGTCCCTGAAAAGCCGCTCGCTGCCGACCAGCAGGCGCTGGCCATCCAGCACCGCTTCCGCGCCGCGACCGGGCAGTGCACGCGCATCCGTCACGCGCGGCAGCACGAGCCGGTCCGCTTTCGCACGATCGCGGATCGCACCTGCCAGCGGATGCTGACTGTGGGCCTCGACCGCCGCCGCGAGCGCGAGTACGCGCGTGCCATCCTCACCATCGAGCGGCACCACGCTCACGACGCGCGGCCGGCCTTCCGTTATCGTGCCGGTCTTGTCGAAGGCGACGACGCGCGCGCGACCCGCGTTCTCGAGATGCAACCCGCCCTTGATCAGGATGCCCCGTCGCGCCGCGCCGGTTAGTGCGCTCACTACCGTGACGGGCGTCGAGATGACCAGCGCACAGGGACAGGCGACGACGAGCAGGGCGAGCGACCGGTAGACCCAGTCACTCCACGTCGCACCCATGATCAGCGGTGGCAGTATCGCGACCAGCACGGCCGTGCCCACGACGGCGGGCGTGTAGATGCGAGCGAAGCGATCGACGAACGCCTGGCTCGGCGCGCGCCCCGCCTGCGCTTCCTCGACCGAGTGGATGATGCGCGCGAGTGTCGTGTCCGCCGGCCCTCTTGTCGACCGGACTTCGAGCACGCCCTCGCCGTTCAGCGTGCCGGCGAACACATCGTCGGTCGGCTCCTTCGCGACCGGCACCGACTCGCCGGTGATCGCCGCCTGATCGACCCATGAACGGCCCGCCATGACCTCGCCGTCGACCGGGATCTTCTCGCCCGGTCTCACGATGACGACTTCGTCCACTCCAACCGATTCCGCCGACACGCGCACTTCCTCGCCATCACGCAGGACCATCGCCTGCGTTGGCGACAGCTCCATCAGCGACCGGATCGCGCTGCGCGCCCGATCCATGGAAGCCGACTCCAGAAGCTGCGCGACCGCGAACAGGAACATGACCGACGCAGCTTCCGCGTACTCGCCAATGAGCAGCGCGCCGACCGCCGCGACCGACATCAGGAAGTTCATGTCGAGCGCGCGGTTCCGCACGGCGAGCAGTCCGCGCGGGAACACGTATCGCCCGCCCGTGACGACCGCGCCGAGTGCGAGCACGGATGCGACGGCTTCCGATCCGATCACTCGTGCGGCCACGATCGAGCCGAGCCAGAACACACCAGAGGCAATCGCGAGGACGAGCCGGCCGTGGTTCGACCTCCGGGAACCTTCGGGTCCCGCCGCGTCGACGGGACGGGCGGTCATGCCGAGTTCGGCGATCGCGCGCTCGACATCCGCGACAGTGATCGCGCCGACGACGTCGACCGTGTGCTGGACCGGGTCGATACGCAGCGACGAGACGCGGGGATCACGCCCGAGCGTCACCTCGATCTGCCTGGCCTCCGCCGCGCAGCACAGGCCATCCACCGTAAACCGCCGGCCGCCGGACCGGGGATCGTCACTGGCGGTGGTTCGCCCGTCGCGGACCGGGAGCGTCTTCACGAGCCGCCTCGTGCCGGACTGCTCACCTGCCTTGACATTCCGTAAGATAGCGGCACTTCGTCGGCCGTCGAAGTGCCACTGGCTGCTGCCTGATGATTGCGGAGGTCGGGCAGTGTGGGATAGCGTTCCGTTCCATCGCAATCATCGGAGGTGTCCGATGCCCGAAGCCCGATCGAGGTCAGCCGCCGACTTCCGCGACGTCTGTTTCGTCATCATGCCGTTCGGCACGAAGAAGGTCGGTACCGGAATTCGGTCGCGGAAAGTCGATTTCGACAAGGTCTACGACACGATCTTCGTGCCGGGCATCTCCGCGGTCACGCTGCCCGCCAGCGAGGGCGGCGGCAAACTCCGGCCGGTGCGTACCGACAGGGACTTCTTCTCCGGTCACATCAGCCAGGCGATGTTCGAGTACATCGAGTACGCCCGCTACGCCGTCGCCGACATCACGGCCGTGAACGCGAACGTCTTCTACGAGCTTGGCGCACGGCACAGGGCTCACGAGTCGGGTACCGCGATATTCCGACAGGACCCCGCGCCGATCCCGTTCGACATCAATCAGATCAAGGCGTTCCCGTATACCATCCAGCCGCAGGGCGTCGAGAAGTCGAAAGAGCTGGTGCGGAAGGTGCTCACGGAATCGCTGGTCGAGAACGCGTGGGACAGTCCGATCATGCTCGCGTTGCGGGCGCAGCGGAAGGTCGGCGGCCGTCTGCAGGATGTTCTCCGCGACGCGGAAAACGCGCTGCGCGATGGCGACTTCGAGCAGGCCCATGAGCTGTGGCTCGAAGCAGCCGCGCTCGACCCGGACAATCCGCGCCACGACCTCAAAGCGAGCGCGTTTCCGAAGACGAAAGGCGACTGGGACAGTGTGATCGGGCTCGTCCAGTCGGCGCTCGCCAAGGAAGCACGGATCGGGAAGAAGCGCGACGAGCCGAGCTACAGCGACGCCTACCGCGAGCTCGGCATCGCACAGAACAAACGGGACCGCAAGATCTTCGCATCGGCCGGCGAGGAGTCATTGCGGAGGGCGGTCCACTACAGTCCAACGGACTACGACGCGTGGGCGAGCCTTGGCGGCGTGTTGCGTCGCGCCGATCGATTCGACGACGCGCTGGACGCGTACGACAAGGCCGTCGAAGTGTCGGACGGCCACCCCTATCCCCTTCTGATGGCGCTCAAGCTTCGCGCGAGAAAGACCGGCACGTGGCAACTGACGGGCGAGCAGGGCGTGATGCTCGGCCGCGCGGAAGGGTTCCGCCGCGCGCAGGTCGAGAACGACCCGCCCATCGACGTGCCATGGTCGTACTTCGACCTCGCCGAGATCCAGTTGTATCTCGGTCGGACCGACGCCGCGATCGCGACGGCCGAGACCGGCTTCAAGCTCAGCACGCACGACTGGATGCCCGGCACGTTCCTGAGCGCGCTGGAACTGCTCGAGAATGTGGACGGCCTGCCGGGCGTCGATGCTCTTGCCGCACGGGCTCGGGCGCGCGCGGACGACTTGAAGGCCCAGGCCGGCGGACAGTGAGCAATCGCGCGACCGCCCGCGGCGGCCGGAGACGAACCGTCAGCCGCGCTCGGGGCGCCGAAGGTGTGGCTCGCCCAACGCACGCGGGGGCGCACCGGCAATGCCGATGCGCCCCCGCGCCTGTTCAACTGCGACTGCTGCTACCAGTTGGGGTTGTTCTGCTTCTCTGACTCAGGCACCGACCAGCAGTTGATGTCACGGACCGGGCCGAGGCTGTCCTTGTAGTACGTGTCGTCACCCGGAGGAATGATGTACGGAACGTAGGAGCCGAGGCGACGCCAGTCCGCCACCCTCTTGCCCTCGAGCCAGAAGTCACGCGTCTTCTGCTCCATCAGCTCCGACATCAGCTCGTCCATATCCGTGGTCGAAATCGCACTCTGATTGCCGACCGCGCGACGCTCATTGATGAACGCGAGCATCGCCGCCGGGTTCCCGTTGGCCTCGACCTCGATATAGCGAGCTTCCAGGCCCGACGCGAAACGCTCGTTGTCGCCGAATCCCTTGTACTTGTCCTGACGGATGAAGTCGAGGATACCATCCTGCGACTTTCGACCCTCGTCGACATACGCGATACGCGGGTCACCTGCGTCCGCCATCGCGATGAACTCCGGACCGACGACGAGTGAGATGCGCGATTCGGAGAACGCCCAGACGTAATTGCCGAGCGCGCGGTTGCTCGAATCGTCGAGGTGCCACAGCTCGAACAGGAAATCATCCGGCACGGCCGCGGCCGCTGCCGCTGCATCCGCCTTCCGGCCTGCCTGGAGGTGCGCGCGAGCAATGCCGACCTGCGCGGCCATCGCCAGGCCAGCCGCCTCACTGCCCGATGACGCCTGGGCGATCGTCCGGGCCTTCGTCAGGTCGATGATTGCCGAATCGAGCAATGCCTCGACCGACATCTGACCGCGCGGTACCAGTGTGCTCTCGGCGATGGTGCCCTCGCAGAAATGGAGCGCCATGTGCAGGATCGAGAATCCCGACACGAACCAGACCCGTGCCAGGTGAACCGAGTTGCCAGCCGCCTCGATACTGGCCCCAACGGTCCGGGCGAACTGGATGTTGTCGTGAACATCACCCCAGTTGTTGTCCAGGTGGCCGTTGCCGTCCAGGACATCACGTCGTCCGACCGAGTTCCGCGTCGGGAACGTATCCCCGACACGCGCCTCATTCGTGAACCAGGCAGTGAGAACCGTGAACCCGCCGTCGTTGCCCCAGTCGGTGATGAAGGACTGATACACCGACTGGGACAGCAGCGGACCGTCACGCTCCGGATTGATGGCTTCAGCTTCGAGGTTGTTCGGGTTGGTGACATCGAGGAAATCGTCACAACCCGCGGACGCGACCGCCAGAACGGCGGTCAGCCCGAGCCCGAGCGCTTTATGATTTACCACTCTCATTGTCACCTCGCCCTAGAACTGGAAGTTGAACCGAATGGTCCAGCGCCGGTCCTGCGGCACTGTCAGGAACGTGTCGCTTTCCGGATCGAAGCCCATGTAATCGGTCCACGTATGCAGATTGCGAACGGTCAGCCCGAGCGAGGCCGAACGGGCCCCCGTGAAACGCTGCACCAGGCTGCTCGGGATGCGGTAGTTGGCCGATACCTCACGCAGCTTGACGAAGCTGCCGTCCTGCTGGTACGCGCCACGTACCGAGTTGCGGTTGAGCTGACGGCCGCCGGCCGGGTTGCCGTCCTCATCGGTGTATTCCTCAGTGACGAAGGGGCCGAAGCGGCTCATGTACTGGCGACGTGCCTCGTCGGTCGGGTTGCCATCGGCATCCGTGCCGAACGCGGCGGCGCCGCGTACGGCTGCCTCGCCCTGGCCGAACTGGCGGTCACGGAACTGGTTCGTGAAGTCGTAGACCATGTTGTCGCCGATGATATCGAAGTTCGAGAAGAACGACAGGTTCTCGAACAGGGTGAGCGTGGCCGACACGCCGCCGCCCCAACCGGGGTAGCGCTTCTCGTTGCCGACCAGCTCGAGCGTGTCGGAGACGATCACGAGATTGTTCTCCAGGTCGATTTCCCTGATCGCGTAGTCCCACGCACCGGTGATCGGAAAGCCGACCTTGCGCGTGGCTGACTCGGGCACGCCACCCAGGTCGGTGATCTTGTTGCTCAGCGTGAAGAGCTGGCCGTGCAGCGCGAGGGCCACTTTCTGGCGAGTGATCACGCTGGCATCCACTGAAAGCTCGATGCCCTTGTTCTCCATGGCACCGATGTTCTGGTCGGGACCGCTGGCGCCGAGCGAGGCCGGCACCGGGACGTCATCGATCTGGTCGACCATGTTCTTGTGGAAGTACACGAACTCGATGCCGAGCCGGTCATTGAGGAGGCCGGCGTCGAAACCGACTTCGAGTTCCTTGCTCTTCTCGGCGCGGATCAACGGGTTGCCGGTCGCACCGGGACGGACTCCGATCGCCACGCCGCTCTCGGAAATCTGGTTCGTCGACGGGTTGAATGTCGAGCGCGCTCCGCCGGACGGCTGCCGGCCCGAAACGCCGTACGCGACCCGCAGCCGAAGTGCGGTCAGCGCACCATCCGGCAGGAACGACGTCGCGTTCTGGAAGAACGCCTCATCCGAGATGACGTATGACACGCCGACGCTCGGGCTGTAGAACGGCTTCGAATCGATTCCGAACGCATCGGACTGGTCGCGCCGGACGCCCGCCTTCACGTACAGCCGGTCCATCCAGTTGAACAGGGCCTGACCCAGCACACCGATGTCCCGGTCCTGGCCGCTGCTCTGGGTGCCGCCGATCAGCTCGGCGGCGGCGTTGACGCTGCGCACGTCGTTCGTCACCAGACCCTGGCCCGTGACGCTGACAACATCGGCGCGGCGAGCGATCGCCTGCGCACCGAACGACAGGTCGACACCGAGCCTGTCTGTCAGCCGCCGGCTGATGTTACCGAGGTAGTCGATCGTGAAACGATCATCCACGTCGCGACGCTGCGTAACCTGGCCGTTGTTCCGGGGAGCATTGTCCCACCAGCCCTGGTCGTTCTTCGCCCAGAACCGGATCTCCTCGCTGCGGACCATGTCCGCGCCGACCATGAAACGGTTGCTGAACCAGGAGAAGGGCGAAAACTGTACCTCGAGGCGCGGCTGGAACCGTGTCGTTGCGTCCTTGGCCTCGATCGCGCTGATCGCCAGCGTCTGGCGCTGGGCATACCACCCGTTCTTCGCCGTGGCGCCGACCGTGCGCGGGTCGCCGAGCAGTCCGCCGCCGAGGTAGCCATAGATGTTGTTGTCGTTCTGCGGCAGACTCGTGTTCACGCGTGTCAGCCCGAAACCCAGGCCGATCCTCAGGTTCTCGCGGGCAAAGAACTCGAAATTCGAGCGACTGCTGAGGTGGCCGTACTCGTTGTGCGGCAATGTGCCGTCGCTGTCGTCAGCGCCGACCGAGAAGAACACGGTATACGTATCGCCGCCGCCTGACAGCGTGTAGTTCAGGTTGCGGTAGCGACCGTCGATGAACGAATTCTCGCGCTCCAGCGGGCTATCGCTCAGGACCGTGCCCTCCGCCACGCCGACGCAGGCCGGAAATGACGTCGGACGTGCGATCGCGCCAGCCGTGCACCGGGCAAAGTTCGGGAGCGGCGTGAAATTCGGGTCCGCCTCGCCGTACTCCATGTTGAACGTCTGCGTGAAACCGCTGCCCGCACGACCGCGCTTGGTGATGATGTTGATCACGCCCGCGCTGGCGTCGGCGCCGTACAGTGTTGCCGCCGCAGGGCCCTTCACGATCTCCATGCTCTCGATCTCCTCGACCTTGATGTCGTTGAGAGCACTGGCGCTCTGGACCGACACGTTCAGGCGGTTACCGGAGTCGACGCGCACGCCGTCAATGAAGACGAGCGGGCTGCTGCTGCCGCTCATCGACGCGATGCCGCGAATGCGAATGTCCTGGGACGTGCCCGTCGTTCCCGAGTTGTTGCTGATCACAACGCCGGGTGAGCGCGCCTGGAGCAGGTTCGCAACCGATGTGACCGGAGCGACCTGGGTGATCCGCGCCGCGTCGATCGACGCGACCACCGCCGCCTGCGCCCGCCGTTGCTGGTTGCCGGCCGTGCCTGTCACGACGACTTCGTCGAGACCGATCGCCTGTTCGGTCACCGTGATGTTCTGGGTGATTGCGCCCGGCCGCAGGGTGACCGTCACCTCCGCCTGAGCGTAGCCGATCGATGACGCCTGCACCGTAACCTGCTGCCCGGTGACCCGCTCTGCCGGGATGATGAACCGGTACTGACCGTACTCGTTCGTCACCGTGTTCAGGTCGAGCGCAGGAATGACAACGAACGCACCGGCGACGGGCGTCTGTGTCTCGCCTCTCACGACGCCCTGCAACGTCGTGTTCTGCGCGAACACGGCGGCGGGTGACAGCAGGACGGTCAGGGCGAACCCCAACAACAAGGTTTTCCGCGGCATGGCACCTCCCAAGGAAAGGGTACATCAAGTACGCGCGAGGCCGTGCTCCGTCGTGGCCACGCGCAACTGGAACAATTGGTCCGAATGATGACCATCTGCCAAGTAACCACCATAAGAACGTGCCGACAGGCAGTTGCGTGACGGCGGCAGGCCGGGATATTCTCAGGGTGCGACCGGCGAGTATACAATTCGCGCTGCGGGGCCGCAAACCGGGTTCCGGGCCGGGCGGTCGCGGAACGCAGCTGAAACACGGCCCCGTAATCGACTAGTCCCGCAGCAAGGTGGATCGCCAGCTGAGCCGTCGGGAATTCTGGCGGTCGTCTGGGCAATCGGTCATCTGGAGGCATGTTGCATCATGAAAAACGGAACGAACGCCCTGGGCGCGCTGGGTCTGCTGCTCCTGATGTCGGCCTGCGACACGCTGACCGGGCCGGACACGCTGGGCAGCTTCACCTGGTCGGAGATAGAAGGCGGGGGGAGCGTCGAAGCGTTTGCGGATTTCGCCGCGTTCGGAAGGGATGTGCTCGTCCTTGGTGAATTCAACACCCCTACCGCCTGCTTCCGCCTGACTCCGCACCTGACGGAATCCTCCACCCGTCTGACCCTGCGCATCGAGGCGCGCACCACGCAAACACCCAATTGCGCGGACCGTGTCGGCGCGTTCCGCTACGAGGCCACGCTCAACGGGCTCGACAACGGCACGTATGCTCTTGTCATCGTCCACGACATACAGGGCAGTCTTTCCGAGTTCGAGCATACGCTGAACATCGGCACCTGACGCGGACCGCGTCCACGCAAGACAGGGGGGCGGCTTCGGCGGGTGGCGCTTCCGGCGGCCTCACGGCTGGCGCAGCAGCTCGACAGCGATGACGCCGGAGTCGTTGCCAAGGCCGTAGCGCAGGTTGGCATCAAGGGCATCGACGTACCGTATGGTCTGGACGTTGTCGGCACGAATGGAGCGCAGTATCGCGATCCCGCCGCTGCGCGAGTTGTTGATGTACACGTTGGGCGTGCCGCCGCCCCGCGCCGCGCGCAGGAACTCAGGGCGTAGCCGCTCGACCACTTCATACGCGGAACTGACCGGAACGGACGCGATCTCCTCGCGAGTGATCAGGTCACGATCCGGCCTCGCCGAACTCGAGCCGGCTGTTGCACTGCTGCAGGCGGAAAGCGTGACGAGAGCAGCGAGCGCGAGTGCAGCGCGTGTCATGGGGACCTCTGGTCGGGGGGTGCAGGAGGTTGGACAGCAATGATTGTGTGCCGCCCCGGGACGCTGCGCAAGTGTCCTTACTTCACTCGCTGCGCAGCACCTCGGCGGGCGGCAGCCGGCCGGCACGGGCGGCGGGGATCCACGCGGCAAGGCCCGCGGCGATCGACAGCGCAAGCGCCGGCACTACGTAGGCCCACGTGTGCAGCGCGGACACGCCGAACAGCAGTGACTTGAGCGACCGGGACGTCATGACCGCCGCGACGGTGCCGACCGCGATCCCGATGCCGGCCAGCCCGAGACCGGACCACACGACACTGCCGACAAGCGCTGCCGGCCGCGCGCCGAGCGCGAGCCGAACGCTCAGTTCCTTCCGGCGGGCGACGACGTAATGAGCCAGGACGGCGTATATGCCGAGAGCGCCGAGCACGGTCGCCAGACCGGCCAGCACGACGAGCAGGCCCATGAGAACCCATGCGATCGAGTAGGCCGACCGGACCACGTCGCGCATCCACGTGACAGCTCGGACCGGGACCAGCGGATCCACCTGGCTCACCGCGCCACGGACCGCCGGGATCAGTGCGGCCGTGCCGCCCGCCGTGCGTACGACGAGCGTGAGGTCGCGGGCCGGGCTCTCCGCGAGGGAGATGTAGAGCGCCGGGCCGATGGGGCCCGTGATGTCGCCTGACCGGATGTCCGGAACCACACCAACGACGGGGACCCAGCGGTTCCATGCGTGCGGATCGATCGCGATGAGTTGTCCGACGGCGGTCCCGTCCGGCCAGAGCATGGCGGCCAGCGTTTCGTTCACAACGACGGCGCTCGCTTCGAACTCCCGGTCCTGCGCGCCAAGCAGCCGACCGGCTGACGCGCGCACGCCGAACGCCTCGAAGAAGCCGGCGTCGACCATGTGCAGAGGCGCCATTACCGCCTGCGCCGGCTCGACGGGTGCGCTGCGGAGATTGATCGGCGTAGTCGGCGCCTGCGCGCGCAACGGCAGCCAGCCGGTCAGACCGACGGCCGTCACGCCGGGCAGTGCGCCGACGCGGTCGGCCAGGCCGTCGTAGAGCTGGCGGGCCAGGGTCACTGTTTCGACGCGGTCCTGCGGAGGCGACAACTCGACCGCAAGCAGCCCGTGATCCTCGAAACCGAGCGGCACCCGCCGGAGCTGGTCGACCGTGGCCACGAGAAGCGTCGCCGAAACGAGGAGCAGTGTCGCCAGCGCGGCCTGCACAGTGACCAGTGTCCGCTGCACCGCGGTCGAGGCCGGGATTACCCGTAGTCCGAACCGTTGCGCGCGCAGGAAGTGGGCAATGGGCACGCCACCGAGGACAAGCCACGCCACGGCCGCCGCGGCCAGGACGAATCCGAGGACGGCCGGCGAGGTTACGGGACTGCTGGCGACGACGGCTTCGCCAACGAACAGGCCCGCGATCCACGGGCCGCCGAGCGCAGCGCACCCGACTCCGGCCGCTCCGGCCAGCACCGTGAGCAATGCCGCCTCGACGAGGAGCTGCCGCACGATGCGACCGCGGCCCGCGCCGATCGCAGCTCTCACCGCAAGCTCGCCTCGCCGGCCGATGGCCCGGCCCAGCAACAGGTTGCCGACGTTGAGCGCTGTAACCAGGAGAAGCAGACCCGTGCCGCCCAGCAGCAGCAGCAGCGGCGTCGAAATCAGGCGGCGCTGGTTCTCGTCCGCCCGCGTCACCGAACTCTGACCGATCGCGAAGCCCGGCGGGTAGAACATCGGGAAGAGCCGGGACAGTCGCTCCGTGAACGCCACCAGCTCGGCGCTCGCGTCCTCGATGCCCGCGCCGTCCCGCAGGACGCCGACGGTCGTCAGGTTCTGCGCCCGGAAATAGTCGTCGTTGCGCGGGTCGACCACCAGCGGGAACCACAGCTCGGCCCGACCCCCCGGCGCATTGCCGCCAGCGGACTGGATGCCAACCACCGTGACCGACCCTCCGCTCACATCGATCGCGCTGCCTATCACGGCCGGGTCGCCGCCGAATGAACGCCGCCACAGGGATTCGCCGATCACGACCACCGGCGCGACGCCGATCGCCGCGTCCGCCTCCTCGAGCGGCCGGCCCATTACCGGCTGCGCCGCCAGCTCCCGGAACAGCGCCGGCGTGACCACAACGCCGTTCACGCTCTGGCTCTCGCCATTTCGGGGACGTACCGCGAACGCCAACTCCGCGTACCCGCCCACGGACCGGTACGCCGACTGCTCCTCCGCGTACAATGTCAGCATGCCGAACGACAACTCGCGCTCCGGCCAGACCGAAACCGTCCGGTCCGGGTCGCTCCACCAACTCGTGTTCCGGAACGTGCCGTCCACCACAGAGAACACGGCCGCCACAGCGCCGAGACCCAGACCGAGCACCGTCACGACCGCCAGCGAGAAGCCCCGATGCTTCACCAGCAGACGCGTCGACCAGCGCACGTCCATCGCAAAGTCCGTATGCAGCCCCGCCACCCCGCCGCCAGTCAAAGCGAACGGCCGGTAAACCACGATCGATACGACCTGCGCCAAATACCATGCGCGCGCGCGCAGGTGCGACGCGCGCGCCCGTCGCTCGTATTCCTCCGCAAGGTCGCCCACGGTTCCCTGCCCGGACAGGCCCGGCGGCAGCGCCCGCTCCACGATCCGCTCGAGCCAGCGCGGCGGCTGCTGCCCGCTCATCGGTCCAGCGCTCCTTCCAGCCCGTCCCACAGAGCCAGCAACGTGCTCCGCGACCGGGCGAGCATCGCATGACCCTCAGGCGTCAACCGCAGGTAGCGACGCGGCCGGCCACCGCGCTCCGCCGTCGATTCGCCCGCGAACGACTCCAGCAGACCCTTCTTCTCCAGACGGTCCAGCGTGGTGTACAACGCGCCACTCGACGGCGTCCGCCCCGCAACCGACTCCAACTCCTCCTTCACCGCCAGACCGTATCCGCCCTCGCCGCAGCGCATGACCGACAGCAGCACCATCTGCTCGAACTCGCCGAGATAGTCCTGGCTCATTTCACACACGTCCTCAGTTCGCGATGGACCCAGCTCACCGACAACACACAGTCGAGCGCGATGTGCGCACCCACGAGCACGAACCCGGTGTCGTTCCCCGCGAACCTCCTCACCACCGGATGATCGGTCTGCGCGATCGAAACGTCGGTGAACGTGGTCTCGCCAATCCGCAGCGTGGCCGGACCGGCCGACAGTTTCGCGTCCGCCACAGCGCGCGCGTTCGCCAGCACCGCCGCCGTGCCCAGATCCAGCAGCCCCCCGTACTTCGTCCCGTTCAACTCCACCTCCAGCCCGAGCGCGATACCGTGGAAGACCTGCAGGCGGACCGGCTCCGACAGCCGCACCCCACTCCACTGAACCGACGGACCCGGCGGCCCCAGAACCAGTTTCCCGCCCGGTACGTCGATCAGCAGGTCGAACCGGTTCAACGTGTTCGCGCCGATCATGCCGGCAAACGCCTTCCCGGCCGTCACGAGACTCGCGTCCGGCAGAGTCTGGCTGCCGTCGAGCGGGACCGACTGACCGCCGAGCGTCAGGGCCGCGCCCTCCCCCAGGTTCCGAGCGGTGGTCTCCGACAGCACCGTCACACCCGTGCCCGTGCTCAGCACGAAATCAAGCTCGGCGCCGGCAGCCGTCCGGACGGGGACGTACAACCGGCCGTCGTGCACTCGCAGCGGAACCTCGGTAGCCACCCCACCGGCCACCTGTCCGTCAGCGGGCGCAGCGAGGGACGCGGCAGCGCACGCGGCCGCCAGCAGGAGTCTGTTCATGTGTCGCGATCTCCGATTGGGCGAGCCGAACCATACAATGTGATACTCACAATGTGTATATGGTTGCGCCACCAACCGCAAGAGCCGCCCGATCGGACTACGGCCACACGCGCCCCGATGCCGTCAGGCGTGAAGCCGGGTGATCCCGGGCAGGCTGTCGAAGCCGCAGTCGAAGCTGAGGATGCGCGACACGCCGTGCCGCTCCATGGTCGCGACGTGGATGGCGTCCCGCGCCGAGAGGCTGGCCCGGCCCTGGACAAGGATCTTCGCGCGCTCGACAGCCGCGCGGTCTACGGCGAACACCTCGTCAACGACACCGTCGAGGACGTCGAAGGCGGGCTGGATGGCGTCACGCCGGCGGATGGCGACGTACCTGTGCAGGATCTCCTGAAGCACTTCGGCATCCGTGACCAGGCGCTCGCCATCGTGGATGCAGCGTTCGACGAGCACGCGCGCGGCCGACTTGTTCGGATGCGCGGCTCCGACCAGGTACATGGGGATGTTCGAGTCGACGAAGATCAACCCGCGACCTCCCCGGAATACCCACGCACGATCTCCGCGAGCATCGTCTCGATATCCGCCGTCGGGTACTCGTGCGCAACGGCCGCCCGTACCGCCTCCAGCTTCCGCGCAGTATCCATTGTCGGTTCACTCCGTCTTGCCGCGCGCAGCGCCTGGCGGACCCATTCCGCCACGGTCATGCGGTTCTGCTCGGCCGCGGCCTTGATCTCGAGCAGTTCGTCCTCTTCGAGTAGCACCTGAAGTCTCTTACTCATAGCATGAGTATGGTTGACTCAGTTCGATGAGTCAACCCCGGGGAACCCCGGACGTCGCAGGCAAGATCAGGTCTCAGGCGGGGCGAGGGAATGGCTGGATCGGCCGTGCTCGGCTCTGGCGAATGGTCGGAGCGGAGTGCGGGCTGTTGCATTCGACAGGAAGCGGGGAGCCGGAACCAAAGTCCGACTCCCCGCCTGGCGTTACAGCTCCCGGAGGTCCCCGCTCGCGAACGCGAGTCCTGCGTCGAGGACCGCGCGGGCCCTACTTGTCGTCGTCGACGATCTCATAGTCGGCTTCGACGACGTCCTCATCGGCCGGTGCACCGACGGGTTCCTCGACGGTCTCACCCTCGGTCTCGGCGCCGGGGGCGGTCTGTTCGCCGGCCTGAGCCTGGTAGAACAGCTGGCCGGCGGCGCTGAAGGCCTGCATGAGCTGATCACGGGCGCCCTGGAGTTCGGTGAGGTCGTCCTGCTTGAGGGCCTTCTTGCCGCGTTCGACGGCCGCATCGAGTTCGGAGCGGGCGTCGCCGGTGATCTTGTCGCCCCAGTCCTTCGTGTCCTTCTCGACCTGGTAGACGAGCGAGTCGAGCTGGTTGCGGGCCTCGATCTTCTCCTTTTTCGACTTGTCTTCGCCGGCGTGCGATTCGGCGTCCTTGACCATCTTGTCGATCTCGCCCTCGCTGAGTCCGCTGGACGCCTCGATGCGGATCTTCTGTTCCTTGCCGGTTGCGCGGTCCTTCGCGCTCACGTGCAGGATGCCGTTCGCATCGATGTCGAAGGTGACCTCGACCTGTGGCAGGCCACGCGGCGCGGGCGGGATGCCGGTGAGCTGGAACCGGCCGATGGTCTTGTTGTCGATGGCCATGGGCCGCTCACCCTGGAGCACGTGGATCTCGACGGTGGTCTGGTTGTCCTCGGCGGTGGAGAACACCTCGGACTTCTTGGTCGGGATCGTGGTGTTGCGCGGGATGAGGGTGGTCATCACGCCGCCGAGCGTTTCGATACCGAGCGAGAGCGGGATGACGTCGAGCAGCAGGACGTCCTTGACATCGCCTGCCAGAACTCCGCCCTGAATGGCTGCGCCGACGGCAACGACCTCGTCGGGATTCACGCCCTTGTGCGGTTCCTTGCCAAAGAACTCCTTGACGATCTCCTGGACCTTCGGCATGCGGGTGGAGCCGCCGACGAGAATGACTTCGTCGATCTGCTCGGTTGTCAGGCCCGCGTCTTTCAGCGCCTTCTGCATCGGTAGCAGCGTACGCTGGACGAGGTCGTCGACGAGCTGCTCGAGCTTCGCGCGCGACAGCGCGATGTTCAGGTGCTTCGGACCTTCCTGAGTGGCCGTGATGAAGGGCAGGTTGATGTCGGTCGACATGGTGGTCGACAGCTCCATCTTCGCCTTCTCGGCGGCTTCCTTCAGCCGCTGCAGCGCCATCGCGTCCTTCGACAGGTCGAGGCCCTGGTCCTTCTTGAACTCCTGCACCAGCCACTCGATGATCTTCTGGTCGAAATCATCGCCGCCGAGGTGCGTGTCGCCGTTCGTGCTCTTCACCTCGAACACGCCATCGCCCAGCTCGAGGATCGAGATGTCGTACGTGCCGCCACCCAGGTCGAACACCGCGATCTTCTCGTCCTTCTTCTTGTCCAGACCGTACGCCAGCGCCGCCGCCGTCGGCTCGTTGATGATCCGCAGAACCTCGAGCCCCGAGATCTTCCCCGCGTCCTTCGTCGCCTGACGCTGTGCATCGTTGAAGTATGCCGGTACCGTGACCACGGCCTGCTTCACTTCCGTGCCCAGGTAGTCCTCCGCTGTCTGCTTCATCTTCTGCAGGATCATCGCGGAGATCTCCGGCGGCGAGAACGTCTTGTCCGCGTTCGGTATGTGGATCTCGACACGACCCTGGCCGTCCGTCTTCACCTCGTACGGTACGCGGCTCGTCTCCGCCTGCACCTCGCCGCCCTTCCGACCCATGAACCGCTTGATCGAGAAGATCGTGTTCCTCGGATTCGTGATCGCCTGGCGCCTTGCCACCTGGCCGACCAGCCGCTCGCCGTCCTTCGTGAACGCAACGACCGACGGCGTCGTCCGACCGCCTTCCGCGTTCGGAATCACGACCGGGTCGCCGCCTTCCATCACCGCGACTACCGAGTTCGTCGTTCCCAGGTCGATGCCGATGACCTTCGCCATGTGTTCTCCTTATCCGGGATTGAAGTGATCGGAACACGAGGGAGCAACGGCCATGCCACGCGCACAGGCGCGAATGCGCCACAATGGCCGAGTACGGAGCGCGCCGACTGCCGCACTGGCAGGCCGCGCCGGCATCACGGCCGATCCGGCCGGGAGTGGCGGGGACGCGGGCGACGAAGGGCGGGCGACGAAGGGCGGGCGACGTGGGGCGGGAACGGCGGGGGAGGTTACCGTCGGGTCTAGTGCGAGTGAACGAGGGCGGTCAGCATTGCCGAAACCACGTTGGGGATCTGCGCGACGACGCGATCATTTCGGAGGGATTGCGACGATAGAGGTGTGTGAGTGCGGCGATGCACTCGCCAGCGGAGCCGCGGGCCAGCTGGTAGTGATAGATCTTACGGCCAGGACTGTAGTGTCCGGCGCCCTCGGAGATATTCAGGATGATCGACTCGGCGGACCGCCTCAGCCGGTCGGCAATCTTCCTATTCCTGGCGGATGCGCGTCAATGCGATCCACCGACGTCGCCAGATTCTGTGCCAGGTTGTGGACCCGCAGCCGTTCCGGCCCTCGACCTCCTTCCGCACGTTCGTCCATGGCTTGAACTGAGGCCTCAAACCGGGGCATGGGAATGGCCGGACCGTCCCCCGCCGTCGCCCGCCGTTTGTCGCCCGCCGTTTGTCGCCCGCCGTTTGTCGCCCGCCGTTTGTCGCCCGCCGTTTGTCGCCCGCCGTTTGTCGCCCGCCGTTTGTCGCCCGCCCTTCGTCGCCCGCCCTTCGTCGCCCGCCCCTCGTCGCCCGGGTGCGCAAGCGTGCGTGGTGATTGACCGCCGGTAGGCGGACGGCTATTCTGGCCGCCGCCGGCCGCCGGGCAGCGGACCGGTCAGACCGGCGCCATACCCGCACACCGGACGGACGGCCGAGGCCGCGTGTTCCCGCTTCGAGACGACAATCCGACGCTGTTGACGCCGTACGTGACGTGGGCTCTTGTGCTCGCGAACGTTGCGGTGTGGATCTTCCTCGAGGGCGCGGGCACGTCGCCGCGCGTGCTCGGGGAGGCGGTGTGCACGTACGGCGCGATTCCGGCCGAGATCACGGGTCGCACGGGCGGCATGTCTGGTGTGGACCTGGGTCCGGGCGCGCCGGAATGCCGGTTCGGCGGCCTGACATGGGCGGCCCTGCTGACCAGCCTGTTCATGCACGGCGGCTGGATGCACCTGATCTCGAACATGTGGTTCCTCTGGATCTTCGGAAACAATGTCGAAGATTCGATGGGTCACCTGCGGTTCCTCGTGTTCTACGTCCTGTGCGGTGTGCTGGCCAGCGCGGCGCACATCGTATCGGCGCCCGGATCAGCGGTTCCGATGGTCGGCGCGTCGGGCGCGATCAGTGCGGTCATGGGCGCGTACCTGTTGCTGTATCCGCGCGTCCGCGTTCACACGCTGTTCATCATCATCATCTTCATCCGCATCGTACCTGTTCCGGCGTGGATCATCCTGATCTGGTGGTTCGTGCTGCAGGTTCTGTCGGGGCTGGTCGACCCCGCTACCGGGGGCGGTGTCGCGTTCTGGGCGCATGTTGGCGGGTTCGTGGCGGGCGTTGTGCTCGTGAAGCTCTTCGAGAACCGGCAGCTCGTGGACGCGCGCAAGCGGCACATCCGTCTGAGCACATACGAGATTCCACGTCGTGGCTGGTTCTGAAGGATGAGCGGTGACGAGCGCGGGAGCACGGCAGTGAAGGCGCAATGATGAAGCCGAACCGGCGCTGGCTGGCTCTCTCGCCGTTCGTCATCGTGTGGCTCGCGGTCGCGGCCGGTGGCGCATGGGGCAGGGAAGCGCGTGCGGCCGACGCATTCGAGACGGCGTCCGACACGGCCGCCGAAGTCGTGCCCGCCACGGTGTCGCCTGCCGCATTCGCACAGGGACAATCCCTGAGCGAGACACGGCTGGACATCGACACTCCATTTGCCGCGCGGCTCATCGGCATCGTCGGAATGGCCGCACTACTGCTCATCGGCTGGCTGCTCAGTACGGACCGCCGCTCGATTCCGTGGCGCATCCTGATCTGGGGCACTGCACTGCAATTGATTTTCGCGATCTTCATTCTGCGAACACCGGTCGGCGCGGCCATTTTCGCCGGTGCGAACAACGTGGTCGTCGCGCTGCTGGGCTTCACTGTAGAGGGCGCGCGTTTCATCTTTGGCGACCTCGTCTTCAACAACGTACCGGTCGGCACGGGCGATCCCGGCAATGCGCCCATTGTGCCGACGCCGGGCACTGTCGCACAGACCGGCGGGTTCATCGCCTTCAATGTTCTGCCGACGATCATCTTCTTTTCGTCACTGATGACGTTGCTGTATCACCTTGGCGTCATGCAGTTCGCGGTGAAGGGCATGGCGTGGGTGATGCAACGTACGATGCGCACGTCGGGCGCGGAGACGCTGTCCGCGGCGGGCAACATCTTCCTGGGCCAGACCGAGGCGCCGCTGCTGATCAAGCCGTTCGTCGAGCGCCTGACGATGTCTGAACTGATGACCGTGATGACGGGCGGGTTCGCTACAGTCGCGGGCGGCGTGATGGCCGCGTACGTCGGCATGCTGGCTTTCCATTTTCCCGACATCGCCGGGCACCTGCTCGCGGCGAGCGTGATGTCCGCGCCCGCGGCGATCGTCTTCTCCAAGCTGATGATGCCGGAGAAGGAGGTACCGGAGACGCAGGGCACGCTGAGCGGCCCGATCGAGCGGCCTGACGCGAACGCGATCGATGCGGCGGCACGCGGTGCAGGCGAGGGCCTGTACCTTGCCCTGAATGTGGGCGCGATGCTGCTCGCGTTCATCGCGCTGATCGCGCTGATCAACGCAGTGATCACGTGGGTCGCCGGCTGGAGCGGCATCACGAGCGGTCTCATCATGATCGGCCTTCTCGATGCCGGACAGGCGCTCACGCTCGAGATCATCCTCGGCTGGCTGCTTGCGCCGCTGGCATGGCTGATGGGTGTGCCGTGGCAGGACGCGACGATCGTGGGTTCGCTGCTCGGCATCAAGACTGTCGTCAACGAGTTCGTCGCGTATATTCAGTTCAGCGGCACGCTCGCCGACACTAGCCTCTCTCCGCGTTCCATCGTCATCACGACGTACGCGCTATGCGGATTCGCGAATTTCAGTTCGATCGCGATCCAGATCGGCGGGATCGGCGGCATCGCGCCGTCGCGCCGCAGTGACCTGGCTCGCATCGGCCTGCGCGCCATGGTAGCCGGCAGCCTGGCCGCGTTCATGACCGCGACGATCGCGGGGATGCTCGTATGAGGGAGGAACGCGATCGCGTGGCCGCGGCCGCGACCTTTCTCGGCGACCGTATCGGCGGTGTGCCGGCTGTCGCGATCGTGCTCGGCTCCGGGCTGGGCGGTCTGGCGGAATCGATCCTCGATGCAGTCGTCGTTCCGTACGCCACGATCCCCGGATTCCCCGAGGTCACGGTTGCGGGACATGGCGGGCAGCTGATCGCCGGTCAGCTGTCCGGCGTACACGTTGCCGCGATGCAGGGCCGGTTCCATCTGTACGAGGGGCATTCCGCGGATGCGGTCGTGCGACCCGTGCGTGCGCTTGCGCGACTCGGCGTGCCCTCACTCGTCGTGACGAACTCGGCGGGCGGCCTCGACCCGCGCATGCAGCCGGGCGACCTCATGCTGATCGACGATCACATCAATCTGATGTTCGCGAATCCGCTGATGGGTCCGGTCCTGCCGGGCGAGACGAGGTTTCCGGACATGTCATCGCCGTACGATCGCGAGTTGCTCGAGGTGGCCGAACGGATCGCGTTGCGTCACCGCGTCCCGGTCCGGCGAGGCGTCTATTGCGCAGTGCACGGTCCGAGCTACGAGACGCCCGCGGAGATCCGGATGGTGCAGCGCCTCGGCGCGGACGCGATCGGTATGAGCACGGTACCGGAGGTCATTGCCGCGAGGGCCTGCGCCATGCGCGTGCTCGGCGTCTCGATCATCTCGAACCTCGGTGCCGGTCTGTCGCCGGGCACACTGTCACACGAGGACGTCCTGGCCGCGGGCCGCAGGGCGGCGACACCGCTCACACTGCTGCTGAGCGCCGTGATCGCCGATGCGTTCCGGTCTGGAGCCGGCCGCACGGACCGCCGATCCTCAGTACCGGAGCAGGCTTTCAACGAGGGGGCATGACCATGGTGCGGTTCAGCGCGTTCGTTCCGGTACTCACGATCGTTGCACTGGGCGCGTGCTCGGGCGATGCCCCCGGCTCTGGAGAGCCGGCGGGTGGGGAGCCCCGTCACGGCGGCACCGTAGTCATCGCCGTGGCCGAGGACATCGACGTGGCCAATCCGCTGGTTTCACAATCGGCGGCGCCCCAGGATTTTCTGCGCAACGCACTGTTCCTGCCGCTGGTCGACTACGGCCCGAACCTCGAGATCCGGCCCGTACTGGCATCGGCGTGGGAGATGACGGGTGATACGGGCGTGTTGTTCACACTACGCAACGATGTCCTGTGGCACGATGGCCGGCGAACGACGGCGTACGACGTGAAATTCACGTACGACCGCGCGACGGATCCGGCGACGGCGTACCCGGGCGCTGGCGAGCTGGCGTTTGCCACGGGCGCCGAGGTCGTCGACTCGTTCACGATCCGGATCTCGT
The DNA here is from genome assembly GCA_035513345.1 of Longimicrobiales bacterium. Taxonomy (GTDB): domain Bacteria; phylum Gemmatimonadota; class Gemmatimonadetes; order Longimicrobiales; family RSA9; genus DATKCF01. The sequence goes on along the minus strand of DATKCF010000059.1, from coordinate 10,480 downwards.
GGCAGCCGCACAGCGATCCGCTCGCGACATTTCCGTTTCTGCCGATCGTGCCGGAGCATCTGCTCGGCGAGGTTCCGGCGTCGGGGATGGCACACGCCGACTTCAACCGCTCTCCAGTCGGCAACGGACCGTTCCGCTTTGTCTCGCATCGGCCGGGCGAGCGCTGGGAGTTCGAGGCGAACCCGGACTTCCCGGAAGCGCTGGGCGGCCGGCCGTACATCGATCGTCTGTTCTGGCGACCGATCACCGAGCCGAGCGCGCGCATCGGCGAGTTGCGCACGGGTGGCGCCGATATGATCCTCAATGCGGGAGCGGACGCGTATCCCGGCCTTGCCGCGGATCCCGGACTCACCGGCATAGTTCGCGAGACTCGGCAGTACGCGCTGGTCGGCTGGAACGGCCGGCGAGCGCCGTTCGGTGATCCCGCCGTGCGCCGCGCACTCATGATGGCGATCGACCGGCAGCGCATGGTGGATGGGCTGCGCGGCGGCCTCGCGACCCTTGCGATCGGGCCGATCGGACCGTTCCACTGGGCATACGCGGACACGGTCACGCCGCTGCCGTTCGACACGACCGCCGCACGTGCGCTGCTGGCGGAGGCCGGAATCGAGGACCGCGATGGCGATGGAACGCTCGACCTGCCCGATGGACGGCCCTTCACGTTCGTGTTGAGCTATCCGAGCGAGCAGGCGTTCACTCGTGACGTGGCCGAGCTCATCGGATCCGATCTCTCGGCGATCGGCGTCCGGCCACGTCTGGAGTCCATGGAATTCGGCACGCTCATCGGCCGCATGACGTCCGCCGCGCGTGACTTCGACGCGGTCATTCTCGGGTGGGCCAGCGATTTCCGCGTCAACGTGCGCGACCTGTACCACAGCTCGGCGCTGGCTGGACCGTACCAGATCGCAGGATACGCGAATGCAGAAGTCGATACGCTGATCGACGCCGTGGCGGTGACCGTCGATCGCGAAGCGGCCCGGCCGTTGTACCACAGGCTGCAATCGATCCTGCGCGACGAGCAGCCGTGGGGGTACCTCTACTATTTCCCGGACCTGAACGTCGTGCGCGCGCGGCTGAACGGAGTCGAGATGGACGTGCGTGGCACGTTCGTCAGCGTTGGCCGCTGGTGGGTCAGCGACGCGGCCGTGGAGCGATGAAGTGGTTGAGCGGTCCGTGGCCCTGACCGAGGCCGGGCGCCGCTGCGATTGCGCGATGCACGAAGTCGAGCGCGTCGTCGACGGCATCGACGAGCGAATTGCCGAGCGCGAGACCGGCGGCGATGGCGGCGGACAGCGTACAGCCGGTACCGTGCGTGTTGCGCGTGGCGATCTTCGGGCGGTTCCAGACGTGACTCCGATTGCCATCGAAAAGGATGTCGACAACTTCGTCGCCTTCCATGTGGCCGCCTTTCACGAGTGCGGCCATCGCGCCCAGCTCGACCAGGCGTCGGGCTGCGGCGGTCATCGCGTCCGTGCCGTCGACCGGCTCACCGATCAGGATCGCCGCTTCACCGAGGTTCGGCGTGACGAGCGTGCAGAGCGGCAGCAGCCGACTGACGACGGACCGCTCCGCATCCGCATCGAGCAGCCGGTCCCCGCTCGAAGCGACCATCACGGGATCGAGCACGTAGTTCCGCAGCGGTTCATCCGCAATGGCATCAGCTACGGCTCCGACGAGTTCGCGTGTGGCGAGCATGCCGGTCTTGAACGCGGCGGGACGGAGGTCGCTGGCCACGGCATGGATCTGGGCGCGGACGATATCGACCGGCACAGTGTGCACGGCACGCACGCCGAGCGTGTTCTGAGCCGTGATCGCCGTGATCGCGGTCGTGCCGAACACGCCGAACGCGTGGAAGGTGCGAAGATCGGCCTGGATCCCGGCGCCGCCGCCGCTGTCACTGCCCGCTATCGTCAGAGCGGTCTGCATCGGCCTCACGGACTGTTCAGAACGCGCATCGCGAGCGGGCCGGCCAACCGGCGAACCGCCCGCGCACCGCAGCCCAACGTAGTCGGCCGGACGGGTGACAGCCACCGGTCCTTGACTGCGGTGTCGCCGGTTCTCCGTATCGCGAGCGCGGTCGTGTCAGGCGTCGTGTACGGGTGAGCGGCCTGAGCCGGGTGGAAGAGCGGTTGTTGCACGGGTTGCGGCGCCGGTCCTCACGTGAGGAACGCGGGCTGTTCCTTGCCGAAGGCGTGCGCGTGGTCGAAGATCTGGCGGAGTCGGCGATGGCGATCGAACTTGCCGTCGCGGGCCCCGGTCTCGATCGTACTCCGCGCGGTGAGGCATTGCTCGCAACGCTGTCGACGCTCACTGAGGTACGTCGTGCGACGGAGGCGGAGCTGGGCCGCATCGCGGCCACCGACTCGCCTCAGGACGTGGTCGTCGCGGCGAGGATCCCCGAAATCGCGATCGAGGAGGTGACGCCGCCAGACGCCGCGGTGGCGCTCGTGCTGGACGCGGTCCAGGATCCGGGTAACTTCGGCACTCTCGTGCGCTGCGCCGACGCGTTCGGCGTCAACCTGGTAATCGCCATGACGGGGACAGTCGATCCGTGGAATCCGAAAGCGGTCCGCGCCGCGGCGGGTGCGGCGTTCCGCGTGCCGATCGTGCAGGCGGAGACGGCCACGGCGCTGGACTGGCTGGGTGCGCAGGGTTTCGCGATCTGGGCGGCGGACGCGGGTGGTGAGCCGGCCATTGGGCTGGACCGCCCCGACCGCGTCGCGCTCGTGGCCGGCAATGAAGGCGCCGGCATCTCGGACGCCGTCAGGCAGAGGACCGGGCGACACGTCGCCGTGCCGATCCGCGGTCGCGCTGATTCGCTCAACGTCGCTGTCGCGACCGGTATCCTGCTGTACCTGCTGACGGCCGGAACTCAATGATGCCGGACCCGATGATCTGGTCGTTCGCGTTCGTGCTCGGCGCGCTCGTCGGATCGTTCCTCAACGTCTGCATCTATCGATGGCCGGCCGAGCAGTCCGTCATCCGGCCCCGTTCGCACTGCGCCGGCTGCGGCAGTACCGTCGCATGGTACGACAACATTCCGGTCGTCAGCTGGATCGTGCTGCGCGGGAAATGCCGCAGGTGCGGCGCGCCGATATCGGTGCAGTACCCGGTCATCGAGCTGGCGACTGCGCTCGTCTGGACCGCGGCCGCCATCCGCTTCGGTCTCTCCGTCGAGGCGCTGAGTGCCGCGATCTTCCTCACGCTGCTGCTCGGTATCGCGATGACCGACGCGCGTGAAATGGTCATCCCGGACCAGTTCTCGCTCGGCGGAACCGGGATCGGGCTCGGACTCGCCGCCGTGCCCGGCGGCTTCCCGTTGACGTCCGCGCTGATCGGCGCGCTGGGAAGCTACGTCATGCTGTGGGCCCTGAAGATGGGCGCGGAGAAAGCATTCGGGAAACCGGCGCTCGGCGTGGGCGACATCCACATGATGGCGATGATCGGCGCGTTCCTCGGCATCCGCGGCGCGATCCTCACGGTGCTGCTTGGCTCGGTCCTCGGTCTGGCCATCGGCGTGCCCGTCATGATGCGCAGAAACAGGCTCCGCCCAATGGGCACCTACCTGCCGCTCGGCACGTTCCTCGCCATGGGCGGCGCTGTCGCGCACGCATGGGGACCGCAGATCATGGACTGGTACATGGTGCGTATCCTCGGCATCGGTTAGTGGCTCGTCACTCGCGCCGGCCGCCGATTGCCTCACGGATCACTGCAATCCCGCGTGTAGCCGCATTGCGGACACACCATCTTGCAGTGTCGTTCGATCATTCGCGCGCCGCACAGATCACATACGGGCGCATCCACGTCCGGAACACCGCTAGCGGCAGTGCGGTCATCGACCGGGTCCGCACCCGCGGAGTTGGATTGCGACGCATCGCCGGCGGCGTGTGCCGTGCCATCGTCTGCGTCGGACGGGACGGGCGCGCCGGGATCGCGGTTCGCAGAGTCGTCGCCTGACATCAGTTGCTCACGAAGCGGTCCGGCCGGAACGGTCCGATCGGGACGGGTGGCGCCTCACCGGCCACGCACGCCGACAGGATCTCCGCGGTGATCGGAGCGAGCAGGATTCCATTGCGGTAGTGGCCGGTTGCGTAGAAGACCCCGTCGATGTCCGGGTCGGGACCGAGCACGGGCAGTCCGTCAGGCGTGCCGGGCCGGAAGCCGGACCACGTTTCGATCATGCGGCCGTTGGCGATGGCGGGTACAGTGGTGAAGGCTGCAAGCGCGAGGCCCGCGATACCGCCCGGCGTGGGGCCCGGCTCGAAGCCGGCGCGCTCGGACGTTGCGCCGATCACGATGCTGCCTTCCTCACGGGGGATCAGGTAGCAACCAGGCGCGTGGATGGTGCGCTCGAGCGGCGGCTCACCGTTGGCGAGCGCAACGGCGAGCATCTGGCCGCGCACGGGTTCGATCGGCAGCGCGCGCGGCAGCCCGGTGATGCGGCCGCTCCATGCGCCGGCCGCAATGACGACTGCGTCCGCGGCTATCGTGGTGCCATCGGCGAGCCGCACCGAGCGGAACCGGGTGTCGACGTCGAGGGAGACAGCGGCCGAATCGCACAACACGCGGACGCCCGTGGCTTCGGCGGCCTTCCACGCAGCCACACCGAGGAGCCGGTTGTTCACGCGATGATCGCGACCGACAAGCACCGCGGCGTCGATGTCGGGTCCGAGCGATGGTTCGAGCGCGCGCGCCTCATCACCTGTGAGTGACTGAACGCCGAAGCCGTGCCCGCGTTCGAGCAGATCGCGCAGCTCGGCGTGGTCACCGCCGAACGCGATGTGAAGCTTGCCGGCTGGCATGTACTCCACATCGATCCCGCTCTGCGCCGTGACTTCGGAAACGAACTGCGGATAGCGGTCGAGGCTGTGAACGGCAAGGTCGAGGAACGCGGGGTCGTCACCGGCTTCGCCCAGCGGCGACAGCATTCCGCCCGCTGCCCAGGTGGCCGCGCGGCCCGGCACGTCACGCTCGAGAAGCGTGACAGTGACACCGCGCGCGGCGATCTGCCGGGCAACAACACAGCCGATCACGCCGCCACCGATCACGACCACGTCCGGCGAGGACACCTTCATCGATGCGGGTCGCTCGACGGTTCGCCGATACGCTGGTCCCGGTACTGCGCCGCAAGGTCGACGTAATGCTGAGCGCTCGTTCGCACCCAGTCCGCGGCATCACCGGTCAGCTCGCGACGGACCCGGGCCGGCGCGCCCGCAACAAGAGTGCGCGGCGCTACGATCATGTTCTCGGGCACGACGCTCAGTGCCGCGACCAGCGCCGCTTCGCCGATCACGGCGCCGTGCAGGATCACCGCGTTCATGCCGACCAGCGCGCTGCGCCCGATCTCGCAGCTCTCGAACACCGCGCCGTGGCCGATCGTCGCTTCCTCGCCCACGAGCGTCGGGCCGCGCGCACTCACGTGCAGAACGCAGTTGTCCTGCACGCTGGCGCGTGCGCCCACCTTTATGCCGTGGTCAGGATGGTCAGCACGCAGGACCGCGCCAAACCAGATACTCGCGTGCGCGCCGACTTCCACATTGCCGATCAGCACTGCGGTCGGCGCCACGAACGCCGTCGGGTCGATGCGGGGCGTCACGCCCTCGAACGGGATGATGATCGCCATTGCGCAGTCATTCGTTTTTCAGGATACGTGCCAGGCGGTCCGGATCGATATTGCGGCCGCTTATTACCACGACGACGGGCCCGTCGACCTCCATCGAGCCGCCGAGCAATGCGGCAACACCCACCGCGCCCGCGCCTTCCGCGACAGCGCCGTGATGCGTGAAGAGACCGCGTATCGCTTCCGCGATCGTTGCCTCGGCGACCAGCGAAACGCCATTGGCCCAGCGCGCGACACGTTCCACGCTGATCCAGTCCGTTCGGCCAGCCAGTCCGTCCGCCAGCGTAGGAACGACCGGCACATCGACGACGCGGCCGGCAGCCAGCGCATCGTGCATGTTGCGGGTCCGTTCGCTCTGCACACCTCTGATGCGGATGCCGCGGCCCTCGACCGAAAGGCCGATGCCCGACACCAGGCCGCCGCCACCCACCGGTACCACGATCGTGCGTACGCCCGGCACCTGCTCCGTGATCTCGAGGCCGACCGTGCCTTGCCCGGCAACTACCGCCGGATCATTGAAGGCGTGCAGGAAGAAGAGCCCGCGCGAGGACGCATGCTCGATCGCCGCGTCCTCCGCTTCGTCATACGAGGTGTAGCCGTCGTCAAGGCCCGCGCCGAAATCACGGATCCGTGACTTCTTCGTTTCGGGCGCGTCCGTCGGCACGAAAACGCGGCAGGGTATGCCAGCGCGCGATGCCGCCAGCGCGACCGCCTGCCCGTGGTTGCCCGCCGACGCAGTCACGATGCCGCTGGCCCGTCGCGTGCGCTCGAGCAGGGCGATCGCGTTGAACGCGCCGCGCACCTTGAACGAGCCCGTGCGCTGCCAGCACTCGAACTTCAGATGAACGGCAGTGCCGACGAGATCGCTCAGCCAGCTCGACCGCTCGGTCGGCGTCTGCCACACCTGGCCCGCAATGCGGTCACGAGCTGCCGCGACATCGGCCACTGTGAGCCGGTTGGTCTCTTCCACGGATGTCGGTTCCTTGACCCGGCCGGCTTTCAGGGCGCCGCGTTGCCCGTCGTCGGCGCGGACCCCGCATCGCCATCACGGACCGACGCGCGTGCGGGCTGAACCGCCTCGCCGGACGGTGCCGCGCCATCCACGCCGGAGCCGAGCCGCTTGAGGCGGACCCGCACGACCTGTGTGTCAGTAGCGTCGAGGATCTCGACCATCACGCCCTCGAGCGTGAACCGCTCGCCTTTTGCCGGAACCCGGTCAAGCTCCTCGAGCAGGTACCCGTTGAACGTACGATGCTCGAGCTGCGGGAACGCCGTGTTGAAGTAGTGGTTGATCTCGCGCAGGTCGGCATCACCCGCCGCGATGATCTCGTTGCGCGTGACCCGCGTGATCGCATCCTCCGTGAGATCCGTTTCATCCTCGATCTCGCCGACCAGTTCCTCGAGCACATCCTCCAGCGTGACCAGGCCGTCCGTACCGCCGTACTCGTCCACGACGATCGCAAGATGGATGCGTCGCGCCTGAAAGTCGCGCATCAGCTTCATCACCGGCACCGAACCGGGCACCATGAGTGGCTCACGCACGAGCGCGAGCAACGTCACGTCACGCTGTCCGCTCACCAGCGCCTGATACGCGTCACGCAGGTAAAGCACGCCCGTGATGTTGTCGATCGTGTCGCGGTACACCGGTACGCGCGAATATCGGACTGCGCCGAGCTGCGGCACGAGATCGCGCAAAACCTGGTCATCACGCCACGCGAAGATGTCCACGCGCGGCGTCATGATGTCCCACACCTTGGCGTCATCGAGACGCGACGCGCGCTCGATCAGCTCACGCTCCGGATCGCCGAGCGTCGGCCTGTGACCGAGCGCCGTCAGATGCCGGATATCGGGCTCCATGCCGCCGACGGCGTTGACGCTCGATCGCGTCGAAGCCACCCGTGACAGTCGCGCGACCAGGTCGAGCGGAGCGCCGAGGATCCGCGTGATCACCACCAGCACCGGCGCGATCAGCAGGGCGAACCGCAATCCGTGATTCGCGGCCAGACCGATCGGAATCAGTTCGCCCAGGTAGACGATCAGCAATGCTACGAGGCCGAGCGCCAGCGCCAACCATACAGCGTCCCAGCGCGCATACGCGTAGTACACGACCAGTCCGCCCGCCGCTACGTCCGCGAAGGCATCGGCCAGCCGAAGCAGGACAAGCACGCGCGCCGGTTTCGTCCGCAGACTCGACAGCGCGCCGCTGCCGCGGACTCCGTCGTCCGTGAGAGAGCGGATCCTCGATTCGGCCGCAGCGAATATCGCCAGCTCGGCCGCCGTGAAGAATGCGGACGCCAGAATCGCTGCCGCTACCAGAACGACGATCACAGGCGTCACCTGGGGGGTCCCGCGCCCGGAGCGCGGCGTCTACTTCGGTCTACGTCCATTTCCGGCTCGCCTGGATCAGCTCGTCGACGAGGTCGCCCGTCGTCCTGCCGTCCGCCTCCGCCTGGAAATTCGTCACGACACGGTGCCGAAGCACCGCCGGTGCGATCGCACGGACATCGTCGAAATTCGGCACACCACGACCCGCCATCGCCGCACGAGCTTTCGCTCCAAGCACCAGGTACTGCGACGCCCGTGGACCCGCGCCCCAGCTCACGTACCGCCGCGTCATCTCCGGCGACTCGTCGTCATCCGGCCGCGTAGACCTCGCCAGCCGGACCGCCAGGCTCACCAGCGACGGCGGCGCCGGCACACGCCGAACAAGCTTCTGCAGCCGCAACAGCTCCTCCGCATCAACGACTGGACGGATCTCCGATTCCTCCGCTCCCGTCGTCTCCATCGCGATACGCTCCTCCTCGGCCCTCGTCGGATACCCGATTCGCAGCTCCAGCATGAACCGGTCGAGCTGCGCCTCCGGCAGCGGATACGTGCCTTCCTGCTCGATCGGATTCTGCGTCGCAAGAACGAAGAACGGACGGTCCAGTGTCATCGTCTCGCCTGCCGCCGTCACCGCCCGCTCCTGCATCGCCTGCAACAACGCCGCCTGCGTCTTCGGCGGCGTCCGGTTGATCTCGTCCGCCAGAATCACGTTCGCGAACACAGGGCCCCGCACGAACCGGAACAGCCGCTTGCCCGTCGAACGGTCCTCCTCCAATACCTCCGTCCCCGTGATGTCAGTCGGCATCAGGTCCGGCGTGAACTGGATCCGACTGAACCGCAGGTCCAGCGCCTCCGCCAGCGTAGAAACCAGCAGCGTCTTCGCCAGCCCCGGTACACCCACCAGCAACGCGTGCCCATCAGCGAGCAGCGCCGTCAGCAACCCCTCCACAATCTCATGCTGACCGATCACTCGACGACCGATCTCCGATTCCAGCGCCGATCGCACCGCCGTCAATCGATCCAGCAGCCCGACTTCGTCGTCCACCGGCGCGTCGCCCCGTATCCTTGCTTCCATCCCCGGCTCCTCCCTCGATGCCGCCTTAACCGCCGCCCAGCTCGAACTCCGTCTCGAGCTCGATCGGATGGTTGCTCGACATCAGCCGACCGATCGCACGAAATACGCCCTCGCGACCGCCCGGATCCCACGACTCGCCATACTCCAGCACCGTGCTCGCTCCAAGATGCTCCTCGCCAACCGACTGCGTGAACATCCGGTCCGCAGACCACCGCCAGATCTCCACGCCCTCCACGTCGCTCACCACGAAATCGTACCGCTGACCGCTGCCGAACGTGAGGTCCACACCCGATGCGCCGTTGTTCGCTACACGCAAGGTGAATCGAACCGAATCCCCTGTCACCATGACCGACAGCGTCGGTACCAGCGCCATGACTTCGCCCCTCGCCGTTCCGGCTCCGCCAGCCTCCCGCGGTTCCGCATCGCCACAGCCCGTAACGAGCGTCAGTGCGCACGCAAGGCCGCTCAGAGCAGGCCGCAGGTTCTTCGGGAAAGGTTTGATCGACAAGTCCTAAGTCGCGGTCGGGTTGTGCGTTGCGGCGGCGGGTATCGCCGGCGGGGCACAGACGAAGCAACATATTCGGCACGGTTGCGGAGCGTCAAGCGGGGAGCTTGCGAAAAATTTCACAAGCGGGTATTGTTACGCGCCGCCTGACGAGTGCGCACGACCGCCCGCGCGGGCGAGCGCGCGCCCGTCTGATCCGCGATGACGGAGGCGCAAAATGGGCCTGCGGAAAGACGAATCGGCGGCCGTACCGGTCGGGCGCTACATGGGCGTCGGGCTGACGTTGGCGGCGAGCACACTGGTGTTCACGCTGGCTGGGGAGTGGGTTGGAGAACGGCTTGGCAGTCGATCGCTCGGCGTGCTGATCGGAGCGTTCGTGGGCGCGGCGGCGGGGTTCTACTGGATGATCCGGACGCTGTCTGGCGGCGACGGTGGGCGGGCCGGCTCTTCCGAAGACGGTTTCAAGCGGCCATGAGGAATTGGGCAGCATACGCCGGCCTGGCGCTGCTGATCGGGCTGGGCGGAGTGACGGCGGCGCTGGTTGTGGGGTCGGGTGAGACGGTGCGGGCGGTGTTGCTGTCGGCGGTGGTGGCGTGGGGGATCCAGGCGGTTGCATTCGCCTTGCTGGTGTGGGTGAAGGACCGTACGGATCTGTTCATGATGGCGTGGCTGGGCGGGATCGTGCTGCGCTTTGCGGCGGTCGGCGTGGTGGCGTTCTGGGTCACTCGGCGAGGAACGCCGTCGCCAACGGTGACGCTGGTGAGTCTTGTGGCGTTCGTATTCGTGATGGTGTTGGTGGAGCCCCTGTTCTTGCGGAAAGGTCGATCGACGGGATGATGGCGGGTCTGGTGCGGCTCACGCAGGAGCCGGAGACACACGCGTTCGACATCACGGAGATGATCCTTCACCATCTGGCGGACTCGCCGGAGCTGGAGTTGCCCGGCGGTGTGGTGGT
>DATKCF010000058.1:0-2507 GCA_035513345.1 Longimicrobiales bacterium | reverse complement strand
AACCTGCGGGAGGGACACGCCGAAGGCTTGCCGGGCGCGCTGTATGCCATGACGTCTCCGCCGGCGATCTACCGCGACCTCGCGATCGTCGGCACGAGAATCCAGGAGAGCCCGTCGCACGGGCCCGCGGGCGTCGTGCGGGCGTTCGACGTGAGAACGGGCCGGCTCGTCTGGCAGCTCCGCGGGATTCCCGGGCCCGGCGAGGCCGGAAGCGACACGTGGACCGCCGAAGGGCGCAGGAACAGGAGCGGTGTGAACGTCTGGTCGGCGATGAGCGTGGACGCGGCGCGCGGGATGGTCTTCCTTCCCTTCGGATCTCCCGCGTACGATTTCCACGGCGGCGATCGGCCCGGCCAGAACCTGTTCGGCAACGCGCTCGTCGCGGTCGATGCGCGGACGGGCAAGCGGCTGTGGCACTACCAGATGGTCCGACACGACATCTGGGACTACGACCTGCCCGCGCAGCCGGTCCTCGCGACCATTCGGCGCGACGGCAAGCCGCTCGATGTCGTCGTGCAGGTCACCAAGATGGGGCTCGTGTTCGTGCTCGATCGCCAGCGGGGAACGCCGGTCTTCCCGGTGTACGACAGGCCGGTTCCGCCGGGCGGCGTCCGCGGCGAGGCCGCCTGGCCGACGCAGCCGTTTCCAACGCGCCCGCCGCCGCTCGTCCGTCACACGATAACCGGGAGCGATCTCAGCGAGGTGACGCCGGAATCTGCGGCGTTCTGCCGGACGTTGTTCGAGTCGGTGCAGGGGGGGCAGATCTATACGCCCATCGGCCACGAGCGGACCCTCATGACGCCGGGCACGCTCGGCGGAGCCAACTGGTCGGGCGCTGCATTCGACGCGAGAAGCGGCCTGCTGTTCGTGAACGTCAACGAACTGCCCCTCGTGGTCTCGCTCGGCGGCGATCCGGACCGGATGCCCACCGTCACTCACTATCGCCGCTTCGAGGACGAGCACGGGTGGCCGTGCGTGAAGCCGCCGTGGGGCTCGCTCATCGCGATCGATCTCGCGCAGGGGGAGATTGCCTGGCGCTCGCCGCACGGCAAGGTCGAGCGCCTCGAAGCGGCAGGCGTGCCGCGGACCGGGGTGGCAAGCCTCGGCGGCGCGATCGCCACGGCCGGCGGCCTGGTCCTTCATCGCCGGGACGACCGATCGCCGCATTCGCGCCTTCGATGCACGCACGGGACGTGAGCTGTGGGAGGCGGTGCTCGACGCGAGCGGCCACGCCACTCCGTCCACCTATTCCGGCCCGTCGAGCGGACGCCCGTTCGTCGTCATTGCCGCCGGCGGCGGGGGATACCTGAGCCCCGACGACGTGTCTGACGCGGTTGTGGCGTTCGCGCTCCCGCAGCGCCCCTGACTAGGACGTTTTAGGCCGCCTTGGGGCGAGTGCGTCGAGCGTGCCGAGGAAGCGGCAAGCACGTCCGAGCCCAGTAGAATGCAACAGTCGGGGGGTCTTCAGGCCATGGTAATCAGAGGATTCGCATGGGGCCCTTGTTCTCGTCTTCGGCACTGCAGCGGGCTTGGCTCAGCTCGGCGATGCAACGACATATACGCATAGAGCCTTATGAGTTGGGCATGTCCCCGGTGCGATCGTACCTTTCGTCAGGTGAATCAACGTCACGCGTGCGGAGTCGGCAGCGCCGCGACCCTACTCAAAGATAGGCCGCCGGCACTCGCCGATCTCTACCGGAAACTCGAGACCACCGTTAGGAGCTTCGGCGAGGTGGAGGTGGTCACACGTCACCGGTACGCGCTGTTCCGGACGACACGCATCTTTGCGGACCTGACGGTAACGCGGGATGCACTTCGCGTGGTGGTTCACCTCGGTCGCAAGGTGAGCGCCGCGTACTTCATCAAGACCGGGCCAACCGGCAACCGGGTCTCACACGTCGTCCTTGTCCGGACCGCGAAGGACCTGCGCACGGTCATGCCGTTCTTGCGTGAAGCGTTCGACCTCGCCGTGAGTGAAAAGCCATGACGCGGCCGAACGTCCGCTTGCAGCCGACGGCGGCTGACGCGATCCTGAGCCGCCGCGGCTGAAGCGGAACGTCAGGCCCACAAATCTCGCGGCTCGCCGCACGGTTTCCGAATCATGTGTCTTTGAGGATAAAGGAGGTTCTTGTGAGCCCAAAGAGGGCCGCACAGAGGTCCACTAGCGGCACGAAGCCCCAGGGCTTCACCGGCGAGGAACGAGCCGCGATGAAGGAGCGTGCCAGAGAGCTGAAGGAGGCAGCACGCGCGAACCAGGACCGGGCGACCGGGGAACGCGCCGTGCTCGAGAAGATCGCCGAGATGCCCGAACCCGATCGCTCCATGGCCGGGCGGCTCCATGCGATCATCGAAGCCAGCGCGCCCGCCCTCGTGCCGAAAACCTGGTACGGGATGCCCGCATATGCCGGGGACGGCAAGGTCGTCTGCTTCTTCCAAAGCGCACAGAAGTTCAAGACGAGGTACGCAACGTTCGGCTTCAGCGACGAGGCGAACCTCGACGAAGGCGC
>DATKCF010000057.1:0-7421 GCA_035513345.1 Longimicrobiales bacterium | reverse complement strand
CAGTCCCGGCTCGAACCTCCCCCCGGCCCTCACGCTGTGGGTATCGCGGCCCGCGTTGCCCGCCGCTCGTCCCACGCCCCGCGTAGCACGCCGGTCGTCGCCCGCCCCTCGTCGCCCGCCCTTCGTCGCCCGCCCCTCGTCGCCCGCCGTTCATCGCCAGCGCCAGCCTCCCCGTCAGCAACCGCCGGTCTACTGACCGCCGCCCTGCGCCGAGCGCACGCCGACCGACGAACTCCGATTCACGCCCGACACCCGCACGACCCGGATCCCGACATGGCAGCGGCTTCACGGAACACTGGCGCCATCGGGCCCGCTGTTGCACGTTACAGGAACAACCGGTCGCCGACGCGGTTGGCGATCGGCCGGACGTCCGCGGCGGGGCAGGGCCACGATGAGATCCGTCCTCAACTCGTGAAAAACTGCTGCGATTCCTGCACTCTCAACCGCGCCGCTTGACATCCGGGTCCGGATAGTGTAAAAACATGTCCGGAACGAATGTGGATGCAGTTCGGTGTGCGGAAGCGAGAACCAGTCGCACCGCACACTCGTTGAGCCGGGTCGTGAAGGCGTGGCGGCGAGGGTCTCCCGGGGGTGGCCCGAACCGTTGTGTCCGGATCGATCCGGCTTCTTTTTTGGGGGTCGGCAACCCACTCCGTCTGTCGGCCCGTCCCATCTCCGGCTCGTCCGTCCCTCCGTCTCGCGGCCTCCCACGGAATGTACAGGAGGTCCGTCAGCCGGACGGCCTCTCGGACGTTCTCCGTGCAATGAAAGCGAATCGGAAGCGGATCGGGCCGTGGGTTCTGCGGCTCATCGTCGTGCTCGTGGTGGGCGGGTGCGCGAACACGCCGAGCGGGCCAACGCAGGAGCCGGCTCCAGCGGGCGCGCTCCGCGTGCTGTTCATCGGCAACAGCCTGACATACTTCAACGACCTGCCGGGTGTGATCGCGGCGATGGCGGATTCGCTCGGCGTTTCGCGGCCGTTCTGGTATCGGACGGCGGCGGAACCCGACTACAGCCTGGAGGATCACTGGCTGACGGCATCGAGCCGAACGGCGCTCGACCGCGATTCGTTCGACATCGTGGTGATGCAGCAGGGCCCCTCGTCGCTACCCGAGAACCAGCAGCACCTGCGACAGTGGGCGCTTCGGTGGGCAGAGCCGATCCGCGAGGCGGGTGCAGTGCCGGCGATGTACATGGTCTGGCCCGATGCTTCGCGGCTTTTTGCGTTCGATGATGTGAGCGAGGCGTACACGGTTGCCGCGGTGGCGGTGGACGGGATGTTGTTTCCCGTCGGACAGGCGTGGATCGAGGCGTGGGCGATCGACTCCGGACTGGCGCTGTACGGCCCGGATGCCTTCCACCCGAGCGGGCTGGGGACGTATCTTGCCGCTCTCGTGATGCTGGACCGGCTGTACACAGTCGATCTGGATGCGGTGCCCGTGCGGGTCCGGACGCTCGGCGGCACCACGATAGCAGTGCCGGCGGCCAGCCACGCCGCAATCATTGAGGCCGCCCGCGAGGCGAACGAGAAGTACGCCCGCTGACCGGCCCGGCTGCCCGTGCAACCGCGACGCGCGCCGCGGCTGTCGAACGGACGGACCAGCCCGCATCAGGCCGCCGAGATGCCGAAAAAAAAGAAGCCGATTCGAGTCCGGCCCGAGGGCGGGCGCCGAGAGAAACGTCCGCGCGGGACGGTCGTCGCCTATCTCCGGACCATCTACATCGTCCTCATTGCGATCGTCGCGGCGGCCATCACGGTCGATGTTGTGCTGCGCGATGTCGAGTTTGTCGACCGCTATGCACCGAATGTCGCGACCGAGTCGATGGGGATCCTGCTCGTGGTGCTGTTCGTCCATCGATACCTCGAGCGGCAGGAGCGATCTCAGCGGCTGCGTGCCTCGATCGGCGGGCTGCGCAAGGCGAGCCGCGCGCTTCAGCGCATGGCGGAAGCGTGGGCGCAGCTGGTGAAGGGAACGCTGCCGCGCGAGCCGGAATCGCCACCACGCGAGTTGCACGACCTGTTCGAAACGCACTACACCGAGGAGCTGGCGCATTGCGATCCGGGAGCGGCACGCAGCCGGTCCGGTGTGACGCCGGAGCCGTGGGTGCACTGGGCCGCCGCGGAAATCGCCGAAGCGTGCAGCCTGTTGAACCAGATCATCATCGCCTACAGTGGCGCGCTCGACCCGGCGTACGTCGAGGCGATCGACGAACTGGTCGATGATCCGTTCATCCGCCTGTTCGTCGACGTCGCCGGCCGCGAACCGGACGCGCGCGCCTGGACTGTCAGCATGAACACCGGCCGGGCCCTGCGCGAAACGCACTTCGCGCGACTGGTCGCGGCGATCCAGCTTCACAACAGCCTGGCCGGTGATGCGGCCGCCGTTCGAACGCGCCGTATGGCGCCGAGGACCGGCACCATCGGCATGGAACTGCCAATGGATCACGATCTGCGCGTCAATGTGGAGATACAGCGGCGCTGGTGGTCGGATCAGCCTGCGCTGGGTTCGGTCCGCATGCGCTGAGTGGTTCGTGTCCGACGCGTGTTGAGCATCGAATGCCAACAGAGTTCGGAGACTAGCCACTGGCCGTTCCAACCGTACACTGCCTCACACTATCCAACGCTCAGACACAGAATCCGAAGTCCGCATGACCGCGACAAGGATGCTTCCATGAGCGTTCTCCTGCACGATGTGCGTTTCGCCATTCGTTCGCTGCGTCGCAATCCGGCGTATACGCTGACCGCACTGATCACATTGATCATCGGTATCGGCGCCAACGTCGCCGTTTTCAGCGTGGTCCGCGGCGTGTTGCTGTCGCCTTTGCCGTTCCCGGAGTCGGACGCGCTCGTCTCCGTAAGGGAGGAGAAGGGCAGCGGCGGGCAGATGGCGGTCGCCTGGCGCAATTTCATCGACTGGCGGGAGCGGCAGCGTGCGTTCGATGCGATCGCTGCCTACAGCACGGGTGGTCCGTCGACCGTACTCGGCCTCGGCCAGCCGGCACGCGTCGGCGTGAGCGGCGTCAGCCTCGGTTTCTTCGAGACGCTTCGCGCTTCGCCGGCACGAGGCCGCACAATGTTGCCGGAGGAACACCAGTTCGGTGGACCGCCCGCGGTTGTGGTCAGCGACGCGTTCTGGCGGATCTGGCTCGGAAGCGATCCGGCGTTCACCGAACGCACGCTCGAAGTCGGTGGGTTTCTCGTCAGCGTTGTCGGAGTCATGCCGCCGGGATTCGACTTTCCCGCCGGTGTCGACATCTGGGCCGCGATCGAACTCAACCGCCAATCGGAATCGCGGACGGCGCACAACTTCAATGTGGTCGGACGGCTCTCGCCTGGCACATCGATTGATCGGGCGGATGCCGATCTCGATGCGATCACAGCCGCGTTCCTGACCGAGGATCCGGGCGCCGCGTCGGCGGACTGGTTCGAGGATTTCTATCCGCAGGGCGTGTTTACCGAGCCGCTCCTCGAATCGCTGGTGGGTGATACCCGGCGCCCGCTACTGATCCTGTTCGGTGCGTCGTTCCTCGTGCTCCTCGTCGCGTGCACCAATCTGGCCAGCGCCATGCTGGCGCGCGGAACCAACCGGGAGCGCGAGTACGCACTGCGCCGCTCACTGGGCGCCGGCCGTACGCAGCTCCTGCGGCAGGTGCTCACCGAGAGCTTCGTCCTGTCGCTCGCTGGCGCCGCTCTGGGCGTCGGTCTCGCGGCGGTCTTCCTCGACGTCCTGCCGGCGCTCGCGCCCGCGGGCATCCCGCGCATCGATCAGGTCGGGTTGGACGCCACCGTTCTCGAAGCCGCCCTTCTCGTATCGATCCTGACGGCGCTGCTGTTCGGTCTGCTGCCCGCATTGCGCGTATCCGAGGGCAGCTACGGATCCACGCTGCGGACGGGCGGGCGCGGTGGACACAGTCGTGCCAGGCTGCGGATCTGGAACGCGCTCATCGCCATCGAAGTCGGGCTGGCCCTCACGCTGCTCGTCGGGGCCGGCCTTCTGCTTCGCAGCTTCTGGACGGTGCTGCGCGTCGAGCCCGGCTTTCACACCGAGGGCGTGCTGACGGCCACCGTGAACCCGCCCACGTCGCGTTACCCGGATGGTGCGGCGAGGCTCGTGTTCCTCGACGCTGTGCTCCGCGAGATCGAGAGCGTACCGGCGGTAGCGCAGTACGGTCTGATCGGTGCCCCGCCCATGACCAGTATCCCGAACGGCCTCGTCGGCATCCGCGATGCGGCACAGACCGGCGTCACGGGAGAGTACCAACTGGCCAGCGCCGGCTACTTCGACGCCATGGGCATCCCGCTGATCCGGGGGCGGCTGTTCGATGAACGCGACAACGCGGATGCTCCGCACGTCGTCGTCGTGAACGCCGCCTTCGCCGCCGCGGCATGGCCGGGCGACGAAGCCATCGGTAAGCAGATGACCGGCGGAGGCATGGACAATTTCTGGGACCAGGACCGCTGGGCCACCGTGATCGGGGTGGTGGGCGACATCCGTCAGAGAGACCTCACGCTCGACCCACTCCCCACTTTCTACTTCCCATACAGCCAGCGGCCTTTCCGGACGTGGAGCATGACGATCACCGCGCGGCCGGCAACGGGCGCGGCGGCCGCGCTTACGCCAGCGTTCCGCGATGCGGTCCGGCGCGTCGACCCCGACGTTCCCGTCACGTTCGCGACCATCGAATCACGCATGGCCGATTCGTTGACGCCGCGCCGATTCACCATGGTGATCCTCGGGTTCTTCGCCGGAGCTGCCCTCATCCTGGCGTGCGTCGGGATCTGGGGCGTTGTTGCGTATGCAGTCGCTCGCCGTACCCGCGAGATCGGCATCCGCATGGCGCTCGGTGCCGATGCGCGTTCGGTTCAGCGACTCGTCCAGTCGCGGTACCTGGCCGCGGCCGCGGCGGGCGGAGTCGGCGGCCTCGTCCTGGCGTTCGCCCTGACGCGCGTGCTGCGCAGCCTGCTCTACGACGTCGAGCCGAACGATCCGCTGACGGTTGCAGCCGTGATCGTCACGCTCGCGGTCGCCACGTGGTTCGCGAGTTACATACCCTCACGCAGGACGACGCGTGTCAGCCCGATGAAAACGATGCGCGCGGATTGAGGCTCAGCGGACAGCCTGATCGAATCAGGATGCGGAGGCGTCCGGCAGCACGGCAGGTGCAACGTCGAGCCGCCTCGACGCAGTCCGTGCGACGTGTACGGTGATGATGAGGGCAATCAGCAGGACGGGGACGCGAACGAGCCATGACGGGACCGCGATCACCGTCGCGCCGATCGTCGCCCACAGCACGGCAAGCGAAAACCCCTTGACCCGCAGCGGGATGACTTTCGCTTCCTTGTAGTCCTTCAGGTAACGGCCGAACAAGCGGTTGGAGTAGAGCCAGCGGGAGGCGCGCGGAGACGACTTCGCGAAGCAGCCGCCCGCGAGCAGCAGAAAGCAGGTTGTCGGAAGCACCGGGACGGCCATGCCGAGCACGCCGATCCCGACCGACGTCCAGCCTACCGCCATGAGCGCGTACCGCCTGGCCAGCGATATCGGTGGCGTCTGGTTCACGGCGCCACCCGTTCTCCGTTCGACGTTCGCCATTCGTTTCGAAACAGGGAGTCACCCCTCGGGAGCAACCGGGCCGGAGTCGATCCGGGCCCGCCGCCTGGAACGGTCACAAGTTCACGTGACCGCCCGCGTGTGGCAAGGGCACTCGACGGAGCGGCCCGACGGGTCTAGTTTCCACGATGACCGGACCGCATCGCGTCCGGCAATGCCCACAGTTCGCGACCCGGCCCGCGCCCCGATCCACATCGCGGCCGTCGGTCGCGTTCTTCGTAAGTGGTGGCCGGCCGCGCTGGCGCACCACGGGAGCGCGCAATGCTCGAACAGATCCGACAGAAGCTGGCGGACGAGATCGACCGGCTCACACACGAGCTGACCGTCACCCTGCCAGACGCAATCCGCAAGGCCGTCGAACTCGGTGACCTGAGCGAGAACGCCGAGTACAAGTCCGCGCTCGAGCGCCAGCAATTCGTGCAGGCCAGGCTCAACCACCTGACCCAGCGCGCTCGCGAACTGTCGAGGATCGACCCGAAGCAGCTGCCGTCCGACAAGGTCGGCTTCGGTTCGCGTGTTCGTGTCCGCGACCTCGCTTCCGATGAAGAGATCGAATACGTCATCGTCTTCGGCGACTTCATCGACCTCGATTCAAATCAGATATCCCTCGCCTCTCCCATCGGCCGCTCACTCCTCAATAAGGGAGTCGACGAGGAAGTCTCCGTCGACCTGCCCGCCGGCGAACGCCGCTTCCGCATCGAGGGCCTCGTCACCCTCGTCACGATGGTCGATGGCGCGAAGTGATCGACGCTACGAGGCCCCGACGCCCTGCGGCCCGACCCGCGACCGTCTGCGATTCAACAGGCTGTCGAGCGCGAACGCGCCCGGTCCCGCAAGCGCGATGAACAGGAAGAAGAACGAGTAGATTGCCACAACCTCACCGCCATTCTCCCATGGCCACAATCCGCCTCGCGGTACGTGGGCCCAGAAGTACGCGACCGCCATCTCGCCTGATGCGATGAACGCGGCCGGCCTCGCGAACAGACCCACCATGATCAGCGCTCCACCGATCACCTCGATCAGACCCGCCGCGCCGAACCGCGTCGTCAGATCCGCCGTCCCGCCGTTCCCGAAGCCGCCGAACCAGCCCAGGATCTTCTGCGCTCCGTGCGTCCAGTACAGGAACGCGATCACGATGCGCGCCAGTCCATGCGCCATGAATCCCGGTGCCTTGCTGTTCGTGCTCACCCGTTGCCCCCTCGTCGATGAAGAGTGTCCGCCCGAACGTCGGGTATGACGCGGCAATGCCGTTCAATGTTCCACGTGTGAACCGGCACTCGCCGTCGAGAGAGCCGCCTGTGTTCGGTATCAGTCCGTTCGGAGCGCGACAGCCGGTTCGATCCTGCTTGCTCTGATGGCCGGAAGGGCGCAACCCAGCACGGCCGCGGTGAAGAGAACGGCAATGCCCGTGAGAAGGCTGAAGGGATCGCGTGCGTCGACCTGGAACAGCACGGCATCGAGGACGGGCGCGATCGAGAGGACGGCGAGGGATCCAGCGGCTGCGCCGATGGCGACGGGAGCCATGCCCGTGATGACGACGCGTCGCAGTACCTTTGCGGTGGATGCGCCGAGCGCCATGCGGAGCCCGACTTCGCGGACGCGGCGGCCGACTTCGATCGACAGGGTGCCGTACACGGCGCTCACAGCGAACACGAGCCCGAGAGCCGCGAAGCCGCCGAGCAGAGCGGCAACGAATCGGATCCTGGCGGTCTGCGCGCGCACGATTCGCGGGCCGGTCGTCGCCTCGCGCAGCGGGATCGCCGGGTCGATCCCGGCGATGGCGGTCCGCACGGCAGGCACGACCGAGCCCGG
>DATKCF010000056.1:0-2901 GCA_035513345.1 Longimicrobiales bacterium | reverse complement strand
GTGGAATCGGGTCCGCTGGTGCGCTCGAGCTACCATGCCGAGAAGCAGGCGAGGACTGTGCAGGCTGGCGGCGTGGGCGAGATCCGGGAGATCCTGGAGGCGGACGTGCCGACGCCGGCGGAGGTGATCAGCCAGGTGTCGCCGCGACTGGTGCGACTGGAGAGTCGCCGGGCAGGTTGACCGGTGGTCCCGGCCGGGCGTTCGCCGAGAGCGCGAGGGCGGGGGCGCCGAAGACGCCCCCGCCCTCGTTTCCGGGGGCTGCGGCCGGTGAGAACGGAAAGAAGGGAGCATGGCGCGATCGATGGCGTCGGCGGCGAGGGCGAAGCAGTCGGATCAGCGGGAGTTGAATGGCCGCAAGGGCGAGAAGCGGCTGGAGGGATACGACCGCGCGGAGCTGCACGACTTGGTGCACCAGATGATCCTGGGTCGCCGCTTCGAGGAGAAAGCGGCGGAGGCGTACGCGCTGGGGAAGATCGGCGGTTTCTGCCACCTGTACATCGGGCAGGAGGCTGTGACGGTCGGCTCGTTTGCGGCGCTGCGGCCGGACGACTACGTGATCACGGCCTATCGCGAGCACGTACAGGCGCTGGTGAAGGGGATCACGCCGCGCGCCGTGATGGCGGAGCTGTATGGCAAGGCCGACGGCTGTTCGGGCGGGAAGAGTGGCTCGATGCACCTGTACAGTGCGGAGCACGATTTTCTCGGCGGTTGGGGGATCGTGGGCGGTCAGATCCCGATGGCGACGGGGGTCGGGTTCGCGATCCGGTACCGGGATGAGGACCGGGTCTGTCTGTGTTTCATGGGCGAAGCAGCGGTCAACCAGGGGGCGTTCCACGAGTCGCTGAACATGGCGGCGCTGTGGAAGCTGCCGGTGATCTTCATCGTCGAGAACAACCGGTTCGGGATGGGCACGGCGTGGGAGCGGGCGTCGTCGCTGTACGACATCGCGCAAAAGGCGCACGCGTACGACATGCCGTCGGCGGTGGCGGACGGCATGGATGTCTTCGACATGCGGGACCGTGTGAAGGAGGCAGTGGACCGGGCGCGCGCGGGTGAGGGTCCGACGCTGATCGAGGCGCGCTGCTACCGATTCATGGGGCATTCGATGTCGGATCCTGTGCACGGTGTGTATCGCACGAAGGAGGAGGTCGAGGAACACAAGGTCAAGGATCCGATCCGCGCGTTCATCGACCGGCTGAAGGATGCCGACATGCTGACGGACGACGAGCTGAAGGCGATCGATGAGCGGGTGCGCGCGGAGGTGGATGACGCGGCCGAGTTCGCGGAATCGTCGCCGGAACCGCCGCCCGAGGCGCTGTACGAGCACGTGTACTCCGAGATCAACTCGCACGGGCGGCTGTTCGCGGATCGGCTGGATCGGCTTCCGGAAGGTGCATCGCCGCCGGCGTCCATGACGGCCGGGGGCGACGACGACGGTGGGGAGGGGTCGTAGCGTGGCGACGATCACGTACCGCGAGGCGCTGAACCAGGCGCTGGCAGAGGAGATGGAGCGGGACCCGGACGTGTTCCTGATGGGCGAGGAAGTCGCGCTGTACAACGGCGCGTACAAGGTCTCGAAGGGGTTGTTCGACCGGTTCGGCGAACGGCGTGTGGTCGACACTCCGATTACGGAACTGGGGTTCACCGGCCTGGGTGTCGGCGCGGCCATGGTCGGGCTGCGACCGGTCATCGAGTTCATGACGTTCAACTTCTCGATGCTCGCGCTCGACCAGGTGTTCAACAGCGCGGCGAAGCTGCACTACATGACGGCGGGCCAGTTCCACTGTCCGATCGTGTTCCGCGGCCCGACGGGTGCCGCGCTGCAGCTTTCGGCGCAGCACTCGCAGGCTATGGAGTCGACGTACGCGCACTATCCCGGTCTGAAGGTCTGCACGCCCGCGACGCCGGCGGACGCGAAGGGGCTGCTCAAGGCCTCGATCCGCGACGACGATCCGGTCGTATTCATGGAGGGCGAGCTGCTCTACAACGTGAAGGGCGAGGTCCCGGAGGATGACGACTTCGTGATTCCGCTCGGCTTGGCCGAAGTGAAACGCGCGGGTGATGACGTGAGCATCATCACGCACGGCAAGATGGTGCACGTGGCGCTTCAGGCAGCGGCCGCGCTGGAGAAGGACGACGTGAGCGCGGAGGTGCTGGACCTGCGCTCGATCCGCCCGCTGGACGTGGACGCGATCCTTGCGACTGTGAAAAAGACAAATCGCGCGGTGTACCTCGAGGAAGGCTGGCCGTTCGTCGGCATCGGTGCGCAGGTCATCGACACGATCCAGCAGGAGGCGTTCGACCATCTGGACGCGCCACTGGCACGCGTGACGCAGGCAGACGTACCGATGCCGTACGCGAAGAACCTCGAGAAGCTGGCTAAGCCATCCGCTGAGCGGGTGGTGGCTGCCTGCAAGCGAGTGCTCCTCTAGGGGGCGCGACCCGGGGGTCGGGGGTCGTGGACGGACCCGCTACCTCGTCATTGACCTGTGACACCCGACAGTACCTCGATACGCGAAGCTCAACACGAGACCCCAGACTCTCGACACGAGACCCCAGACTCCAGAAACCAGACTCCAGAAACCAGACACGGGTTATCCCAGGCATGGCAACCAAGGTTCACATGGAGGCGCTGTCCCCGACGATGGAGGAGGGGCAGCTCGTGAAGTGGCTGAAAAAGGAAGGCGACGCCGTGAGCGAAGGGGATGTGCTCGCGGAGATCGAGACCGACAAGGCCACGATGGAGCTGGTCGCCCGTGGGTCGGGCGTGCTACGCAAGGTCCTGCTCGCGGAGGGTGGAACGGCGCCCGTCGGCGAAGTGATCGGGGTCATCGCCGAGGAGGGGGAGGAGATCGGCGACATGGGCGGGGGCGGGACGAAGCCCAAGGCCCCATCGAAGGA
>DATKCF010000055.1:0-11910 GCA_035513345.1 Longimicrobiales bacterium | reverse complement strand
CGTCCCGGAGCATCGCAGGGATCCGTCCGTCCTCGTTGATCCACCGTTCCCTACCGGGCCATTCCTTTGACAGACGACCTGGATGTGAGCGAGGAGGACGTCGTCCTCGGCCATTTCGCGACGTATCGCTTCAACGGCGGTTTCTGGACGCTGGATCCCGCGAAACGGAGCACTCGAGCGAGGGCCTGGTTTGAACGGCTGTCGGCCTCGGCCGACGCCGCCCACCTGTATCTCGTTCAGGGTATTGAAACCGGAGCCGACGTGCTGGTGTGGAGCACGGCGAGGATCGCGGGCCCCGCGGCGACCGGCGATTTCTTCCGGTCGAGGGCGGCGGCCGAGAACGCCGGTCGGGATGTCCTCGAGCCCGCGCATGTGCTGTGGGGAATGACGCGGCCGTCGGAGTACTCGCGGGCGGCGAAATCGGCACAGGAGATAGACCCGTTCGCGAGCGAGCGGCAGCCGTACCTCGTCATGTACCCGTTCACGAAGACGGCCGAGTGGTATCTGCTCGGCCGCGAAACGCGACAGGGCATGATGAACGAGCACATCAGGATCGGAAAGCAGTACAGGGACATCAAACAGCTGCTCCTCTATTCGTTCGGACTGCAGGATCAGGAGTTCGTCGTCGTTTACGAGACCGACGACATGTCGCTCTTCTCGAAGCTCGTGTACGACCTCCGTGACACGCAGGCAAGACGCTACACGCGCTCGGACACACCGCTTCACACGGGCGTTCGGATCGGCGTTGACGAGTGGGCGGAGTCACTGTCTTGAGTACCGCGGAGTCCGGACTCTTCGTCTTCGGGACCAGTCAGTCGGTGGCGTCGGCGAGCGTTCGGGAGCGCATGCATGTGGAACTCGACGATGTGTACGCCGGGCTGCGCCGATTGCGCCAGGTTCCGGGGCTCCTCGAGGAAGCGGTACCGCTGGCCACATGCGGCCGTCTGGAAGTCTATTGTCTGAGCGAGCGGCCTGGCCGGGCAGCGCGGGTCCTGAGAGACATGGCGTCGGCGCGGATCGGACTGACCAGCAACGAACTGGTGGATCATACCTATGTCCGTCGGGCCGACGACGCTGTCCGGCACCTGTTCAGGGTCGCGGCGGGGCTGGACTCGGTCGTCTACGGTGAAGCCCAGATCCTCGGGCAGGTGAGGCAGGCGCTGCTGAACCCCGGCACCGATGCGGTAGCGGGCAGCTACATGAAGCGGCTGTTTCAGGCTGCACTTGCCGCGGGCAAGCGGGTTCGTTCGGATACGCAGATCGGCCGCGGGCCGGCCTCCGTTGCCGGGGCCGCGCTTCGCCTTCTGGAGGCGGAAGCCGGCACGTTCGATGACATGACGGCGCTGATCCTGGGTGCGGGTGAGACCGGCTCACTCGTCGCTCGACTGCTGCGCAAGGCGGGCGTCGCGCATCTGATCATCGCGAACCGGACGCTCTGGAAGGCCGAGCGTCTGGCGGCGGAGCTGGGCGGCGAAGCGCACGGGCTGGACGAGCTGCCTGGCCTCCTGGCCCGGGCAGATCTGATTGTCGGCGCTGTTTCCGGCTGCAGTAATCTGGTGACGGCCGCAATGATGGGCGAGGGACGTTCCGAAGCGCGCGCTTCACGTTACGTTCTGGACCTGGCGCATCCGCGCAACGTCGCGGCTGCCGTCAGCCAGCTACCGGGCGTACGGGTCCTCGATCTGGCGCGGATTTACGAGCGGGTCGAGGCCGCCCGTGAGGCGCGCGCGGCGCAGGTGCCGCTCGCCGAAGCGATCGTGGATGCGGAGGTCGATGAATTCGTCCTGTGGGCCAGGGCCCGTGAAGCGGCGCCCGTCCTTCGCGCCGTCAGGGAACAGGTCCTGGCGTTGGCCCATGAAGAGGCGACACGTCGGGCGCGCGGCCTGTCCGACGCGGAGCGTGACGAAATGATCCGGTTCGCCCGGTCCCTGGCGCGC
The DNA here is from genome assembly GCA_035513345.1 of Longimicrobiales bacterium. Classification (GTDB taxonomy): domain Bacteria; phylum Gemmatimonadota; class Gemmatimonadetes; order Longimicrobiales; family RSA9; genus DATKCF01. The sequence goes on along the minus strand of DATKCF010000055.1, from coordinate 9,973 downwards.
GCGCTGCTCCATTCCCCGACGGTCGCCCTGCGGGAGGCCGACCCGTCGAGCCCCGAAGGCCAGTCGCTCCTGCGTAATGCCACCACTCTCTTCGGCCTCGAGACTCGGTGACCGGACTCGGCGGTGCCTGACGGAAACACCCTGTTCGAGCGCACCTGCCGCGGGGAGCGCGGTCAGCGCATGCCCGTCTGGATCATGCGCCAGGCCGGCCGCTATCTGCCCGAGTACCGGAAGGTGCGCGAGACGGTCGACTTCCTGACGGCAACGAAGACGCCCGAGCTGGCCGCTGCGATCACCATGCAGCCCATGGCCCGGTTTCCGCTGGACGCGGCGATCCTGTTCAGCGACATCATGACGCCGCTCGAGGGAATGGGCGTCGCGCTGAAGTTCGATCCCGGCCCGGTTCTGGAGCGGCCCATACGCTCTGCGGCGGACGTCCGGAAACTGCGTGCACTGGACCCCGAGGAGGCGACACCGTTCGTCCTGGAAACGCTCCGCCTGGTTCGTGCCGAACTGAGCAAGGACCGTGCGCTGATCGGCTTCGCGGGCGCGCCGTTCACGCTGTTCTGCTACCTGGTGCAGGGACAGGGTTCCAGGGATTTCATGGAGGCCAGGAGCTTCCTCCGCGGCGAGACGGAAACGGCAGTGGCGCTGATGGATCTGCTGGGCGCTTCGACAGTCGATTACCTCGCGGCCCAGGCGGATGCCGGTGCCGACGCAGTCATGCTGTTCGACTCGTGGGTCGGACTGCTCGGCCCGGACAGCTACCGCAGATTCGTTCTGCCGCTCATGCAGTCCGTGGTGACACGGATCCGATCGCGTGTGGACCGTCCCATCATCTATTTCGCGAACGGTGCCGGCGCGATGGTCGACGACATAGGCAGGGTGGGCGCCGATGTGGTCGGAATCGACTGGACTCTGCCTTTGTCACGAGCGGTGGACCAGCTCGGGCCGGATGCCGTCGTCCAGGGTAATCTGGATCCTGCGGCGCTGTTCGCGCCCCCGGACGAACTGGACACGGCCATCAGATCCGTGATCGACGAAGGCAGCCGGGCGGCCGGCCACATCTTCAATCTGGGTCACGGCATTCACCGGACGACCGATCCGGACCGAGTCGCGTTCCTCGTGGACCGCGTCCATGAGTATTCCGCGCACACCTGAGACGGCGCGAACAGGCCACGACAACAGGCACAGGCGATTCACGCATCGCGTATCGCCGCAGCGAAAGCGATCCCATGTCTCTCGGCGTCCTCCTGATCAACTTCGGCGAGCCCGACGAACCGGACCTCGACAGAGTGACGGCGTTCCTCGAGCGCATCTTTCTCCAGAACGCGTCCCTCGAGGGACATGCCAGCGACGCGGCCGTGGCGCGGACCCGGCAGCTCGCGCGTGACCGCGCGCCGGGTCTGCTCGACGAATACCGACGGATCGGCGGCTCCCCGCTGAACGGCCAGGCGGAAGCGCAGGCGGAGTCGCTGCGCGCCGAACTCGGGAGGCGAGGCGTCGATGCGCGCGTCTATTCGGCGTTCCAGTTCACCGATCCTTCCATTGCCGACATGGTGGCGCAGGCCAGGAGCGATGGCATCCAGACGCTGGTGGCCATGCCCGGCTATCCGCTGTGCGGGCAGTCGACGACCGTGGCCGCGCTCGACGATGTCCGGGCCGCACTGCTCGACCAGGACTGGCACCCTCGATTCCTGGGACTGGCGGGCTGGCATCACCATCCGGACTACCTGCGGCTGCGGGTCGGGCAGATACGGAGATTCGTCGAACAGCGTGGCCTCGACCTCGACGATCCGGACACGCTCCTGTACTTCTCGGCGCACGGCACACCGCTCAAGTACCTGCGTGAAGGAAATCGCTACGACCGCTACGTCCACGAGCATTGCCAGGACGTGGCTCGCGCCCTCGGCGCCGACCGCTCCGCGACCGGGTTCCAGAACCACAGCAACCGTGGCATTCCATGGACCTGGCCGGACAACGAGGACTGTCTGCGGCAGTTGGCTGAGCGTCGACTCGTCGTCATTCCGATCAGCTTCATGAAGGAGCAGTCCGAAACACTGGCCGAGCTGGACCACGAGCTTCGCGAGTTCGTCGAAGGACTCGGCAAGGAGTTCCACCGCGTTCCCGTGCCGTGGGACGACCCGGGTCTCCCACTCCTCCTCGCGGACCTTCTGGCACAACTCGTGTCCGACGATCCCGGTTCCGTCGGCCTGCTCGGCCCGTGCCGTTGCCGGCCGCGCGACGGAACGTGGTGCACGAACGGACTGCGCGATCTGCCTCCGAGCCCGTACGTGCCGGCGGCGTGAGGTACCGGGGATGATCGCGATCGTGGGTGGCGGCATCACCGGCCTCGCGGTCGGCCTCGAGATCGATCGGATGGGCGGCGACTGCGTGGTTCTCGAAGCGGCCGACCGTCCCGGCGGCGTCATCCGCAGCGCCGAAGTCGAGGGACGCATCCTCGATTGGGGACCCCAACGAGTCCGCATGACCGGACATGTCGCTCGACTGATCCGCGATGTCGGCCTCACCGACCAGGTCCTTCAAGCTCCGCACGGCCTCGATCTGTTCGTCTTCCGCGACGGCCGCCTCCGCAAGGTACCGTTCTCGGCCGCCGCGTTCATCACGTCCGACATCGTCAGTCCGACCGCCAGGCTGCGTCTCGCGCTCGAGCCCTTCACCGCGGCCGCGGACCCCGAGGAGCGCGTCTCCGACTACTTCACCCGCAAGGTCGGCAGGGAGATCTACGAGACGCTCGTCGCACCTCTCTACGGAGGCCTCTACGGGTCCGATCCGGCCGACATGCAGGTCGGACTGTCCCTGATCCATGTCCTTCGTGAGTTCGGCGTCCGTCGCTCGCTCGTCCTGCCTCTACTGCTGAGGAACAGGGGACGCATCCGGCCACCGCCAGCCTGCAGCTTCAGGACCGGCATGCACGCATTGCCAATCGCCATGGCAACCGCGCTCGGAGACCGACTCCGCCTCGACTCGACCGTGCGATCGCTCCACCCCGATGGGGCCCGGTGGCGCATCGAGACTGACCGCGATGCGTTCAGCGTTCGCACTGTCGTCCTGACCACGCCGGCCTCGGTGACCGCACGGCTCCTCCAGAAGTTCGCTCCCGCCGCCGCCGCCGCCATCGGCAGCCTTCGATACAACCCCCTCGCCGTCGTTCACCTCGACGCCGACACCCGACTGCGAGGCATGGGCTTTCAGGTGGCGTTCACCGAAGCCGCGCTGACCCTGCGAGGCGTCACGTTCAACCACAGCCTGTTCGGCCGGAGGAACCTCTACACGGCGTACCTCGGCGGCTCGCGCCACCCCGAAGTCGCGCAGATGGAGGAGGACGATCTCGCCCGACTGGCCGTCGACGAGTTCCGCCAGTGCACTGGGGCCGACGCCCGTCCGCTCGCCGTGGCCCACGAGCGCATACCGGCCTGGGACCTCAGTTGGCAGTCAATCGATGGACTCGAGCTGCCGGCCGGCCTCCACCTGGCGGCCAACTGGTGGTCCCGGCCCGGAGTGCCCGGCCGCCTGGCCGAGGCCGAACGGATGGCTCGCAGGCTGTCCGCGTCCAGCACCCGCGAGCCTGCCCGTGCGTAGCCACAGCCAGGTCTCCGGAGCCGCCGCCGCGGCGTGGGCGCTGTCCGGGATCGCGGTCCTCTTCCTGTTCGCTGCGGTCCGACTGGGCAGCAGTGGACTGGCGACCGTGCGCGCGGGCCTGGGCATCTGGGAATGGGCCGCCCTGATCGTGTTGACGGTCCTGTTCGTCTATGGCGAGGGGCGGCGGGCTCTCCAGCAGCGGTGGGTACCGCGGGTCATCATGAGGGCGTCCGACCTTCGCCGGCAGCAAGGCATGCTCTACCGCCTGCTGGCCCCGCTCTACGGTCTGTCGCTTATCGGCGCTTCACCACGGAATGTCATGCGCGCGTGGGCTCTGAGCGCCGCCATTGTCGTCGCCGTCCTCGTGGTCAGGATGTTTCCCGAACCTTGGCGAGGCATCACGGACCTGGCCGTGGCGTCTGCCCTCGTGTGGGGTCTCGCGGCCATGGCGGCCAGGGCTCACGAGGCGTTTCGCTGAGCCGATTTCCAGGCCTGCCCAGGCACGTGGACGCAGAAGGGCTCCGATTCGAGTGGGTCACCCGTGATCGCATAGGCGCGGGCCCGGCTCCCGCCACAGACCGGCCGGTATTCGCAGACGCCGCACTTGCCCTTGAGCCGGCTCCGGTCACGCAGACTTCGGAACAGGTCCGAGTCCCGGTACACGTCGACCAGGTCGTGGGTGCGGACGTTGCCCGCCGTCAACGGCAGGAATCCGGACGGAAAGATCTCACCCGTGTGGCTCACGAAAAGAAACCCGTCGCCGTCGTTCACGCCGCGTGCCCGTCCGATCCCATCGCGCAGTGAGTGCTTCGTACCGTCGGTCAGGACGTCCGACGCTTCGCGCCTGGCGCCGGCGCGCATCTCCGAGTTCTTCCGCTGAAGCACCACTCGGGAATAGTGCGGCGCCGCGGTCGCCTTGATGTCGAAGGGAACGGTCCGCGACAGGTCGTACAGCTCCTCGAATACCGCTTCGAATGCCTCCGCGCCGGCCACGTCTTCCGGTCGAGCCCTGCCCATCGGGATGAGGAAGAAAACTTCCCAGAAAACGATGCCCAGATCGGTGAGAAGGTCCGCCATCACGCGGAAGTCATCGATGTTGTGTTTCGCGACGACCGTGTTGACCTGCGTGGACATGCCCACTTCGCGTGCGGTCTCGAGAATCCGGATGCCATGCTCGAACGAGCCGCGGACCTGTCGGAACTCGTCGTGGACCGCGGCATTCGGGCCGTCCAGGCTCACCGCAAGCCTCGCCATTCCCGCCGCGTGCATCTGCTCGAGGCGTTCGCGCGTGCACAGCGGCGTCGTTGCCGGAGTGATCGCCATGCGCAGGCCGAGGCTCGCGCCGTACTCGGTGAGCTCGATGACGTCCGGACGCTTCATCGCATCGCCGCCCGAGAACACGAAGATGATCGGGCCGAATCGTCGCACATCCGACAACAGTTTCCGTGCTTCCGCCGTGGTGAGTTCGCCAGGATGCCGATCGGGCTGCGCTTCGGCCCGGCAGTGCTTGCACGCCAGATCACAGGCCTGCGTGGTTTCCCAGATCACCAGGAACGGAGCCTGGTCGAAGTCCGGCATGAATGGACGCTGCCCGCGGGCGGCAGGGACGTTACCCGGATTTCCGTGGCGATTCGCGAGTGCAGATCCCATGCAACCCTTCGCATTCATGCGTCACAGGCGGCAAAAAAACCATGCGCACATAAAAAAACCATGCGCATATTCTGACGCACGCCTGTGCTCGGGGCTGTCGGGAAAGCATGCCGCAAAGGTGGGGGAACTCCAGATCGCGGGGTCCGTAGATTCCCCGGGATACCGACAGATCGGGCGTGGGGTTTTTCGCCCCCGATCCCTTCCCGTCAACGCTACTCCGCCTCAGCCTCCGACCCTTCTCCCTCTCCGCCAACCCACCCCCGCCCCAGCTTGCACTGGAGAGAGGGGTGGGGGCCCGGAGACGGAGAGGGGTCGGACGATGGAGGCGGAACAGGGTTTGGGGAGGGGGATCAGGGGGGTACGGACCGGATATTTTTTCGCCCCGCCGGAGACTCACAGGACGATCGTGTACTTGAACCACTCCGCGATCGCCTGACCGTCCTTCCTCGCTGGGTCGAACACCCATTCGGCAGCCTGCTTCTTGAGCCGGTCGTCGAACGAGCCGTTGCCGGTTCGCGGGTCGAGCCGCGTCGAATCCGCGACCACCCGGCCGCTCACGCTCACGAACACCCAGACGTCGACTACTCTGCCGCGCACGTTGCCCGGCCGATCGCTGGGCGGCAGGATCAGGCCGCGCGGGGATGGCGGTACCGCTCGGAACAGACCCTCTTCCCCGGTCCCGCCATCTCCTTGCCCCCTACCGGTTTCCGTGCCCTGGCCGACGCGCGAGCCGCGGCCCTGACCGACCGTACCCGTCCCCTCGATCCGCGTGGGCGTCACCCTCACGAAAGGCTTCGGGTCCTCGATCCGTATCTCGGGCTGCGGATCCGGCGTAGGGATCGGCACCGGCACGGCTTCCTCGACCACCGGCTGCGGCTGGACCTCCGGCATCACATTGAGGGCGACGATCCGGGTTCCACCTCCTGCAGCGGCACTCGCATCGCCCGCGCGCGGGCCGGCCGCCGCGAACGGCGAGGGTGGTATGGGACGCGCCGTTCGAAACAACACCAGGATAACAACGTGGAGCAGCAGCGACACCAGGATGGACCAGCGCCAGATCCGCCGATGTCGGCGGTCGTACCAGGCTGCCGTTCGGGCCGCGGGCTGCTGCATGGGTTTCTGGTTCTTCCTTTTTTCAGGCGCGTCTCTTCAGGAACGTCGGATTCTACACCCTCGGGGATCGGGGGTCCCCCGGCTGAGAAAACGTTTCTGGGGCTCGTTTCTGGGGCTGGTTTCTGGGGTTCGAGCATCACTGCCATGCCTGCGTCCAGAAGCCCTGCGCCAGAAACGCCTTGAGGATGCATCCACGCGCCGGCCACGCCGCCCGGCGCGAACGCCAGAAACCAGCCCCAGAAACCAGCCCCAGACACGAGTTCTCTCTCTAACGCTCTCTCTAACCCTCTCTTTACCCCTCTTCTTGACCCTCCTCGCCGTTCCCCGGAAACCGGCCCAGCAACGGCACCGGATCGACCGCGAAGCCATTGCGGAGCACTTCGAAATGGAGGTGCGGACCCGTCGCATTCCCTGTGCTGCCGGACCGTCCGATTGCCTGCGTACCGCGAACGCGCTGTCCCGCCGTGACGTCGAGGGCGGACAGATGTGCGTACAGCGTGCGGACGCCGCCGCCGTGCTGGATGACGACCGCAAGGCCGTACGAGCCCCATGCGCCAGCGAATACGACATCACCATCCTGCATTGCCGTGACCGGCGTGCCCTCAGGCACGTAGACATCTACGCCGTGGTGGATCTGGGGCAGCATTCCCCGCATCCGGACGCCGTACGGAGAAGTCATGGGCCCCTCGACGGGCCAGCGGGGGATGGAACAGGCTGCGAGTGTTACGGCGAGAGTGGCGGCGAACAGTGGACCGGACTGGGGTCGCTTCAGGGGTCGCTTCAGGGGTCGCTTCATCGGGCAGGGGTCGGCGTGGCGGAAAATTGGTGGCACATGTGACGGCCTCGCGTTCGAGGTGGACCTCACGCTGTCCGAAGTCTGCGAAGCCGCGACGGTCGGTGACAATGTCCGTGCAATACACCCGCCAAGCGGCGGACGTTGCGCCGCACTGGCCATGACACTGAGCCCTTCATACCTTCGGACAACTGGCGGCAGATCCGCGAATCGATTGCATTGGCACGTGCGGATCGAGCCGCGAGCCGATCGTTGCAGCGATCGCGTCGTGGCGCTGCGCGGTCCCCGTTTCCACCGGCCGTTCCGAGGTCCGCATGGCGGATGGCACGACAAAGCGTCGCAGCGGACGCAGGCAGATGCGCCCGGCGCCGAAAGGCCGGTCGGTCGACCCGTCGGCGCATGCCGAAGTGGTCGCGCTGCTGAGTGACGCGCCTCGCCGGCCGGACCTGCTGATCGAGCATCTGCACCGGATCCAGGACCAGTTCGGCCACCTTTCGACGAAGCATCTGGCGGCCCTCGCTTTCGAGATGGACCTCACGCTGGCCGAAGTCTACGAGGTTGCGACGTTCTATCACCATTTCGACATCGTGCGCGACGGTGAAGCACCGCCGCCGCCGGTGACGGTGCGGGTTTGCGAATCGATTGCGTGCGCGATGGCGGGTGCGGACGCGCTCCTCGACGATCTGCGCGGTCTCGGCCTCGACGATGTGCGCATACTGCCCGCACCATGCGTCGGACGTTGCGATCACGCGCCGGTTGCGATGGTCGGACGGAATCCGTTGGACGACGCGTCGCCTGACGCGGTTCGTTCCGCAATCGACGGCGGCGCGGACGAGCCCGCTCCGTTGCCGGCCATCGTGTACGCGGAGTACCGGGCGAACGGCGGCTACACTCTGCTGGCCGACTGCGTCGAAGGCCGGCGCACGGTGGACCAGTTGGTGGAGGAACTCGAGGCATCCGGTCTGCGCGGCCTCGGCGGCGCCGGATTCCCGAATCACAGGAAGATCGGGTTCGTGCGCGCGCAACCCGGCCCGCGCGTTGTCGCCGTCAATGCGGACGAGGGCGAGCCGGGCACGTTCAAGGATCGGTACTGCATGGAGACCGATCCGCACCGCGTTCTGGAGGGCATGCTGATCGCCGCGTGGGCTGTCGAAGCCGACGACGTCTATTTCTACCTGCGCGACGAGTACGCCGCCTGCCGGTTCCTTCTCGAACAGGAGATCAGCGCGCTCGAGTGGGATCCACCGTGCGCGTTGCCCCGCCTGCATCTGCGACGCGGTGCGGGCGCGTACATCTGCGGCGAAGAGACGAGTCTGATCGAATCGATCGAGGGCAAGCGCGGCGAGCCCAGGCTGAGGCCGCCGTTCCCCGCGCAGTTCGGCGTGTTCGGCCGACCGACACTGGTCGACAATGTCGAGACGCTGTACTGGTACCGCGAGATCGTCGAGAACGGCGGCGCTGCGTTTGCCGCCCGTGGCCGCGGCGACAGCAAAGGCGTTCGCTTCTGGTCGGTCAGCGGGCGAGTAAAGCGGCCGGGCGTGTATGTCGCGCCGAACGGCATCACGTTGCGCGAGCTTGTGGATGACCACGCCGGCGGCATGCTCGACGGCCACGAGCTGTACGCGTTCCTGCCGGGCGGTGCATCGGGCGGGATCCTGCCCGCCAGCCTGGCGGACCAGCCGCTCGATTTCGGGATTCTGGGCGACTACGATGCGTTCGTCGGGTCCGGCGCGATCATCGTACTGTCGCAGCATGACCGCGCTCGTGACGCCGCGAAGAACATCATGCACTTCTTCGCGCACGAGTCGTGCGGCAAGTGCACGCCGTGCCGGGTCGGGACCGTCAAGTCCGAACAGCTCATGTCCGCGGACAGGTGGGACCTGCCTCTGCTGAACGATCTGAGTCAGTGCATGATCGATGCATCGATCTGCGGCCTCGGACAGGCCGCGCCGAATCCGGTCAGGAGCGTGATGCGCTTCTTCCCGCACGAGTTGGAGTCATGAGCGAGACGAACGGCGTCCTGCGGTTCTTCCCGCGGGAGTTGGAGTCATGAGCGAGACGAACGGCGTCGTCACCAGCGGTGTATCGAAGGCGCCGCCGCCCGCGTTCCATTCGTGGGGCGGCTCGATCCACGGCCGCCCGATTCCCGGCGTGCAGATGCCGCGTAACGCGGAAGCTGTCGAGTTCCTGCTCGACGGCCAGTCGGTCACTGCGGAGCCGGGCGAAACGATCCTCGAAGCAGCGAAGCGACACGGCGTCCTCATCCCGCACCTCTGCTATACGGAAGGCATGCGTGCGGACGGCAACTGCCGCGCGTGCGTCGTCGAGATCGAAGGCGAACGCGTTCTCTCGCCATCATGTTGTCGCGCGCCGCAGCCGGGGATGAAGGTTGCCGCGAAGAGCAGCCGCGCCGCCGCCGCGCAACGCATGGTCCTCGAGCTGCTGCTGTCGGACGCTCCCGCGACGCCGCACGATCCGGCGAGCGAGCTGACCGAATGGGCCGCGTTCATGGACGTCGGCACGCCCCGCTTCGCGCCGCGCGCGCAACCGGAGCCCGACTTCTCGCACCCCGCCATCGAGGTCCGGCTCGACGCGTGCATCCAGTGCACACGCTGCGTCCGCGCATGCCGCGAGGTGCAGGTCAACGACGTGATCGGCTACGCCGGCCGCGGCGCCGACGCCCGCATCGTGTTCGATCTCGAGGACCCGATGGGCGATTCGACGTGCGTCGCCTGCGGCGAATGCGTGCAAGCCTGTCCGACCGGTGCGCTCCTGCCCGCCGTCTCGAAACACGTCCTTCGCGCGCTCGAAGCG
>DATKCF010000054.1:0-27291 GCA_035513345.1 Longimicrobiales bacterium | reverse complement strand
TTCCACATCCGTGACAACCACGTGATCCATGTCGAGGGGCGTGACGGGCCGGCCAACTGGAGTCGCCTTTGTGTGAAGGGCCGCTTCGGCTACGACTACGTTCACCATCCGCAGCGGCTGCTGAAGCCGCTGATCAGGAAGGATGGCGTTCCGAAGAGCGCGACCGACCTGGTCGATCCGGGCAACCCGTGGGACGTGTTCCGCGAAGCGACATGGGACGAAGCGCTCGAGCGCGCGGCGGCCGGCCTGCGGGGCACGTTCGAGACGCATGGCGGATCGGCGCTGGCCGGGTTCGGTTCGGCCAAGGGCTCGAACGAGGAAGCTTATCTGTTCCAGAAGCTGATGCGCACCGCGTTCCGGACGAACAACGTCGACCACTGCACGCGACTGTGCCATGCATCGTCTGTTGCCGCGCTGATGGAGTGCGTGTCGAGCGGCGCCGTTTCGAATCAGGTGTCCGACGTCCAGTTCTCCGACTGCTTCATGGTCATTGGCGCGAACCCGACCGTGAACCATCCGGTCGCCGCTACGTTCATGAAGAACGCGATCGAGCGCGGCGCCAGGCTGATCCTGGTCGATCCGCGTCGCACGGAGATGGCACGGCTCGCGACGCACATGCTGCAGTTCACGCCGGACACGGACATCGCGCTGCTCAACGCGATGATGCACACGATCATCGAGGAAGGTCTGACCGATGACGAGTTCATCGCGACACGAACGAAGGGCTTCGAAGCACTGAAGCAGGTGGTCAGGGCGTACAGCCCCGAGGTCATCCAGCACGTGTGCGGGATCCCGGCGGAAACGATCCGCGAAGCCGCACGACTGTATGCGACGTCGAAGGCATCACTGATCTTCTGGGGCATGGGCATCTCGCAGCACGTTCACGGCACCGACAATGCCCGCTGCCTGATCTCGCTCGCGCTGATGACCGGCCAGGTCGGCCGGCGAGGCGCCGGGCTGCACCCGCTGCGCGGTCAGAACAACGTACAGGGCGCGTCCGACATGGGCCTGATCCCGATGGTCTATCCGGACTACAGATCGTGTGAGGACCCGGCCGTCCGCGAGCACTTCGAAAAGCTGTGGGGCGTCGATGGCCTCGACCCGAAGAATGGCCTTACCGTTGTCGAGATCATGAGGGCGGCAAAGAAGGGCGACATCCGCGCGATGTACATCATGGGTGAGAACCCCGCCATGTCGGATCCCGATGTCGGCCACGCCCGCGAAGCGATCGCCGCACTGGACCATCTCGTGGTGCAGGACCTGTTCCTCACCGAGACCGCATCGTTCGCCGATGTCGTGCTGCCCGCGTCCGCTTTCCCCGAGAAGACAGGCACGTTCACGAACACGGACCGCCGCGTCCAGATCGGCCGCAAGGCGCTCGACCTGCCCGGTGACGCGCGACAGGACCTCTGGATCATCCAGGACCTCGCCCGGCGATGCGGCCTCGACTGGAACCATGACGACGCAGCCGACGTCTGGACCGAGATCCGGCGCGCCGTACCGAGCTGCGCCGGCATCACGTGGGACCGCCTCGAGTCCGAGGGCGCCGTCACCTACCCCTGCCTCAACGAGGGCGACCCCGGCGAAGAGGTCATCTTCGCCGAACGGTTCCCGACGCCCGACGGCCTTGCGAAGTTCTCACCCGCCGAGCACGGCCACGCCGAAGGCGATGAGCACCCCGACGCCGAGTTCCCCTTCGTCCTCATCACCGGCCGCCTGCTCGAACACTGGCATACCGGCGCAATGACTCGCCGCGCCAGCGTGCTCGACGCCATCGAGCCCGTCGCCACGGTGTCCATGAATCTCGCCGACCTCGAGGCCATGAATGCGGCCGACGGCGACAGCATCCGCCTGACCACTCGCCGCGGCACACTCGTTGCACAGGCCCGACGCGATGACGGCGTGCCCGCCGGTGCCGTCTTCATCCCGTTCTGCTTCGTCGAAGCCGCCGCCAACCTCCTCACGAATCCCGCACTCGACCCGTTCGGCAAGATCCCGGAGTTCAAGTACTGCGGCGTCAGAGTCGAGCCCGTTCCCGACGCCGTCGGTACCGCCACCTACGGTATCGCCGCCGGCCCGGATCGAGCGGCCGGTCTCGAGCCGAACCCGTAGAAGCTGTCGCGGTCCGCACCGAGCGCTCGGAACCCCCGAAGAGCCAAACAAAAAAATGGTGATTGCCGACTGCCCGGAACCCACCCGTTCCTTCGCTCGACCTCAGCGCTCTCCGCGGTGCTGATGTCCGTACGCCACCGCGTCCTCTCCGCCGCGAAGCACAAGGAAGGGCCGACATCGCGAGTGCGATGCCGCCCCTCCCTGTGTGCTTCCCTCCTGCGCGCTAGGGCGTGATGCTGCCGGTCGTCACCGCGTTCTGGGACAGGAGCCCGTCAGCAAACGGTGTAAGCAGGCCGCCGGGCATGCTGTAGCCGGTCGCCGAGAACGACCAATCCGTGTTGATTCCGAGTTGTGGCGCCCACGAGTTCACCCAGCCGCCGACGCCCGTGAAGTCCGGAATCGCGAAGTCGTACGTCGCACTGGCGCCCACGTAAGCCTTCGATGCGAAGATCGTAAACGTGCTGTTCTGCTGGCCGCCAGCGAAGATGATCAGGTCATCGTATTCGGGCTGCACCGTGTACTGCGCCCGCAGCCGGGCGTAGGGAGCGGAATTGACCGTGCTGACGGTCAGGCCCGAGATCTGCGGCCCGAGTGTTACGGTCCTGTCGGTCGCTTCCGCGAAGTAAATGGACGCGCTGCGATAGTTCGTGGCTGACGTAGTCAACGACAACACGTTCAGGACGTGCAGATCTCCTGAGACGCGGCTCGCGTTCGGCACACCGTAGTACGGCCGGGTCGCGCTGGCGGACTGGTTCGATTCGAAATAGAGCGACGCGAACCCGAGGTTGGCCGTGATGTAGAAGACATTCACGAGCGCCATGTCCGTGCCGATGTTGTTGACCGTGAGATTGCTCGTGACCGGACTGACCGCTTCGGTCGAGCCGAAGTCGAGGACGGGCAGCGTGCTGCCGTCGGCTGGATTCAGGGCTCGCCGGAATATGAGCCCGATCAGTTGCGTCGAGACATTCTGGCCGGAAATGACGACAGACGACCGGCTTGCGACCAGGTCGAACGTGCCGTCCCGGACGCCAGTGAGCGTGAAGTTCGGACTGGCTAGACCGGACACGATCGCAGTCCCGCCACCCAGAGTGATGTACGCGTTGTCCGTCGGCTGGAGACCGGCCACGCTGCCCGCGACCGTCTTGGTCGGCTCAGTGGACATCGATTCACCGCACTGGACGCCGTAGCCGTTCAGTTCCTGCTGCGTCCCGTACAGAATGGCCAGGTTCGTGCCGTCCTGCATGTACGCGACACCGCCCTTGCCCGAGTTGATCGGGAACGTGAATGTCGAGTTGACCGGCTGCACCTGCGTCCATGCGCCGGTGCCGTCCTGATAGGCGAACCACCCCGGCACCTCGTCGGAGCAGAAGGACCAGACCGTGTTGCCGCCGCCACCACCCGTGGTCGCCGTCACGGTCAGCGCGAACGTTGCGGCCTGCTGGGTGATGCCGCTGGCGGTGCCCGTGATGGTGAGGTTGTACGTTGCGGCAGCAAGTGTGCCGGCAGCCGAGAGTGTGAGGGTCGACGTGTTACCCGTCGTACTTGCCGGGTTGAAGGCTGCCGTCAGACCCGCGCCCGGACCGCCGCTCACGGCGAGGTCGACACTGCCGGTGAACCCGCCGGTACGTGTGATGTTGACGGTTGCCGTCGTCTGCGCGCCCTGCTGTATGCTCGCCGTGGTCGGGGTTACCGACAGCGTGAAACCGCCCGTGATGGCGGCGGTCACTGTCACCTGGAACGTAGCCGTTACCGCACTCACACCCGTACCGCTCGCGCGAACCGTGAGCGTGTAGGCACCGGGCGTCAGGCTCGCGCCCGGCGCGACCGTGATCGTGCTCGACGTCGCGCCTGATCCGACCGTCGCCGGAGCCGGCGTTGCCGTCATGCCCGTTGGCGCGCCAGTCACCTCGATCGTGACCGCGCCCGTGAACCCGCCGGCTCGACCGATCGTCGCGTTCAGCGTCCCGCTTGCGCCCTGTACGATACTCAGCGCGCTAGCTGAAAGCGTAAGCGTTATGGTCGGGTTCCCGCCGTTGTTTCCGCCGTTCGGATCGGTCGAATCCGAGCTACACGCGCCGACCGCGATGATCACACCGAGGGCCAGCCACCGTACTCCGCGAAGGTATTTCACGCTGCAGCCTCCGAAAGTTATGGGGTCTCGAGGAGAATCGCCTGCTGTGCAATCCGTGGGGACCAGCGGGAGTCCGGGCGGGCGAGTATCTAAAGATACGTGCGCGAATCCTCACCGCCAGCCCGCTGCCTCCCGTGGTGGCCCGGGAACGTCACGTACGGATCCGACCCGTCGCCGTCAACCGGAGCGCCGCGGAGCGCCGCGGAGCGCCGCGGAGCGCGGCCCCGGGCCATGGCCACGGACACGGCGAGCGTGAGCTGGCCACCGCCACCAGTGTGCTCCTCGCAGGGGCGCGGACGCCGAGTCCCGGTGGCTCGGCCCCTAGCCCCAACCGGGACCTCGCGCCACATTCTCACCATGCGTCTTGCCCAACGACCCGTTCCATCCGGCGTGCTGCCCGCCGCGCTCCCGGAGCGCGAAGGCCTCGGCTCCGCCTTGCGTCCATACTGGGAGCTGACCAAGCCGGGGATCACTCGCCTCGTTCTGATCACGACGGGCGTCGGCTTCTACCTGGGCTCGGCGGCGGGTCCTGACTTGCTGCTCCTGCTCAACACGCTGTTCGGTACGGCATTGGCCGCGAGCGGGGCGAATGCGCTGAACCAGGTCGTCGAGCGTCAGGCGGACGCGCTCATGCGACGGACCGCGAACCGGCCGTTGCCGTCGGGCCGTCTCGGCATGGCGGAAGCGCTGGTGTTCGCGACCGCCCTGTCGTTCATCGGATGCGTTCACCTGTTCTTCCTCGTGAACCCGGTGACCAGCGGCGTGGTCGCCGCCAGCCTGTTCAGCTATGTCCTGATCTACACGCCGCTGAAGCGCCGGACGTGGTGGGCGACACTGATCGGCGCCGTGCCGGGCGCGCTCCCCGCACTCGCCGGCTGGACCGCCGCGACGGACGCGATCGGACCGGGTGGGCTCGCCCTGTTCGCCATCATCTTCGTGTGGCAGATGCCGCACTTCTTTGCGCTCGGCTGGATGTACCGCGAGGACTATGAGCGCGGCGGATTCCGCATGCTCAGTTCGCTGGATCCAGCGGGTTCACGTACTGCGCGTCTGACGGTCCTGTACACGATCGCGCTGCTGCCCGTCAGCCTGCTGCCTACCTTCTTCGGCCTGACCGGCTGGTTGTACGGGGCCGGTGCGATCGCGCTCGGCGCCGTTTTCCTCGGCTATTGCGCGACGCTTCTCGCCGATCGCGCCCGTGGCCGCGCCCATCGCGTCTTCATTGCGTCGATCCTGTACCTGCCGGCGCTGCTCGCGCTGATGGTCGTCGACAAGGTCTGAACGGTCGCAGCGTCGGCCCGACTGCTATGCGCAGAAACCCCGCTCCGACCGCCATGATCGCCTGAATGGATCTCCGGACCAAGCTCGTCCTGGCCCTTGTCGCGGTGGCGCTCGGCAGCATGCTCGCGCTCGGACTCGCGAGCTATCCGCTCGCGCGCGACCTGTTGCGGGCGAGTGCACTCCGGACGCTCGATGGCGTTGCGGAAAGCAAGGCCAACGATCTCGACAACCTGTCGGCGGCGTGGCGCGACCGCGTCAGCCTGATTGCGAGCCGGACGCAGCTCCGGATCAGTGTCGCAGCGTACCACGCCTCGCGTGATCCCGCCGATCGAGACCTCGTCCTCCGCATCATGGATGACGCTCGCCGGTCGGCACCCGGGGTCCGCACGATTACGGCGTATGATGCGGACGGCAGTCCAGTCGCAACTTCGGGTGGGCCGATGCCTGCGGCGGCGCCCGTCGCCCTGTCGGTCGATTCCGTGCGCGGCATTGGGTACGGTGGACTCCGGCACGCAGCAGCCGATAGCATTGATGTCGTCTTCACTGCCCCGCTCGACCTGGACGGCCAGCATGCGGGAACGCTCGAAGTCGTGCTGGCCGCGCACGAATTGCTCGACATCGCCGGTGACCATACCGGCCTCGGCGAGACGGGCGAGATCGTTCTCGCCGAGCGGATCGGCCCCGATTCCGCCGTGATCGTGAATGCAATGCGGCACGCGGCCGGCTCGCCTCTTTCGCGCCGTGTCGGCCTGCACCGGCCCGACGACCCGGTTGCGCTTGCGGTGCTCGGCCACACGCGCGGCCCACCCGCGGAGGCGGTCGATTACCGCGGCGAAACCGTCTGGGCGGCCACGCGGTTCATGCCCGGGCTCGGCTGGGGCCTCGTCGTCAAGTTCGATGCCGCCGAACAGGAGCAGCCTGTCCTCGCGTTGCGCCGCCACATGGTCAGGGTCGCGCTGGCTCTGTCCGCTTTCGCGGTCCTGACCGGTACGATCCTCGGACTCAGCCTGGCCGGACCGATCCGGGAGCTGGCCGATGTGGCCAACCGGATCCGGAACGGCGAGGTCGATGCGCGCGCTCAGGTCCACTCCGATGACGAGATCGGCGCACTTGCCCACACGTTCAACCTGATGGCGGCCAAGCTCATCGAGACCAACCGCGAACTCGAGCGTCGGGTCGAGGGCAAGGATTCCGACCCCGAAGCCTCGCGTTCCACCGACCGGCCGCCCGACCAACCCTGCGATCACTCCGGCACCACACCCAGTGACGCCAAACGGGAGCCGCCCGGCAGGTGATCGACGCACTTTCGCTTGTCGGCGGCCTGATCTACCTGCTCATGGGCGGCGACCTCCTCGTACGCGGCGCGGCCGCACTCTCACACCGTGCGCGCGTTCCCCCTATCGTCGTCGGCCTCACGGTCGTCTCCTTCGGTACTTCCGCACCCGAGCTGGTCGTAAGCATCCAGGCCGTTTTCGCCCGCCATCCCGGCCTGGCCCTCGGCAACGTCGTCGGCAGCAATATTGCCAACATCCTGCTCGTCGTAGGTGTGCCCGCGATCATCGCGCCGCTCATCTGCAACCAGCAGGCGATCGTCCGTGATACCATCATCATGATCGCAACGTCGCTCTTCTTCGTCGCGCTCTGCATTCTCGGTCCGCTGGGCCGTATCGATGGTGCTCTGCTCCTGGCCGCGCTCGCCCTGTACCTGCTCTACAACTACAAACAGGCCCGCGTCGGTCGGAAGCGGCCGCCCCAACCCGGCGAACTCGATCGTGTCCTCGGCCTGCCGCACCGCCGGCGCATGATCGCCGTCTTCCTCATCATCGGCTTGCTCATGCTGCCGCTCGGCGCGAACCTGCTCATCGAGGGCGCGACCGGGATTGCCACACGATTCGGCGTCGCCGAAACGGTGATCGGCCTCACCATCATCGCCATCGGGACCTCACTGCCCGAACTCGCGACTACTCTCGCCGGTGCGTTTCAGGGTCAGGCCGCCGTCGCGCTCGGCAACGTTATCGGCAGCAACGTCATCAACCTCGTCGCCATCATGGGCGTCGCGGCTGCGCTCTCGCCCGAGCCGATCGCCATCCCAGCCGCCTTTCTCCGCCTCGATCTGCCCGTCATGATCGCCGCCGCGCTCGCTCTCGCATTCTTCACGCTCCGGCGCGCGCAGATTGGCAGAACACCCGGCATCGTGCTCACCGGCAGCTACGTCGTCTATCTCGGCGTGCTCGCCATCGCAGGATGATCCCCGCACGGCGGTTCTGACGCATTCCCCATCAGAAGATGATCACTGCATGGGGGGCGACAATGACGCTGGCAGCACACCACCTCGATCGGGCGCGCACGCCGCTCGCCGCGTACAACTCGCTGCAGGTCTCCCTCATGCGGCGATATTTCTCCTGCGGCGGCACGGCGCAACTCTGGTGTGACCGTCTGGCGCCCGCCTTCCGGCGCCGATATGGCTGGATGCTGGAGCCCCTGGCCGCCAGCCGCCCGGCCCCCCGTTGGCGGCTGGCCCCCGTCGTTCGCGTTGTATAGGTTAAGCGCCTGCCCGCGCTATAGCGGGCATCCCGGACGGAGGAGCCCGCCATGCCTGGTACCCGATTCGCAATCGTCGCTCTGGCCGCCGTTGCGGCCGCCATCGCGCCGCCGCCCGCATCAGCGCAGAGCGCCAGGGACGTCCTGAACGCTGCCATGGAGAAGCATCAGCAGCGTGCCCGCTCGATCGACAACTACACGGTCGTGCAGAGCACGATGGGCACGGACCTTACTACCTACTACGAGAAGCAGATGGTCGACGGCGTTCCCGTGTTCGTCACGCGTTCGGCGAGCATCGCGGGCCAGAGGATGTCGGTCGGCGCATCCGATGTGCTTACTGACCTGTCGCGCATCGCCGACAACTCGACGTACGCCGGGCGACACACCGTGGACGGCCATGCCACGCACGCGATCCGCATCGATGATGCGAGCGCACTCGGCATCACCGAGGAGATGTCGAAGAACGCTGGCGAGGGTTTTGAGCTGCGCACGATGACGATGTATTTCGATGCAGAGGAGTACGTGCCCCGCCGCGTGGAAGTCGACGGCACGTTCATGATGAACGGACAGAGCCGCGAGATCACGAACGTCATCGAGTTCAGCGACTATCGTTCGGTCGACGGCCTGCTGCACCCCTTCGTGACGAAGGTCGTGATGGAAGGCATGGCGGAACTGATGTCCACCGAGATGTCGCCCGAACAGCTCGCGGAAGCGCGCAAGCAGCTCGCGGACTTCGACAAGCAGATGGCCGAAATGCCAGCGAGCCAGCGGCAGATGATGGAACGCATGATGGGCGACCGCATGAAACAGCTGCGCTCCATGCTCGAATCCGGCGGCACCGAGTTCGTCATGGAAGTGAAGGAGGTACGCGTCAACACCGGACCGCCCGGCAGGTGACCACGGTCTTCCGGGACCCACACTTCTTCTGATATCCAGCGCTCGGGGTTTCACGCCGGGGACGCTGGGGGAGTGGAGGCCGCTGGGACGGATTACCTGTAGTTGAACTCACGGCGGAGCAGGGGTCGACGCGCACCCGTGCTCCGGGATCGCCGCCATCACGAGGCGGAAGAACAGCCAGCGTCCTCCCGCCCCCATCGCGTCCCCTGCGCGAAACAGTCGTTCCTCCGCTCGCGCAGGACCGCGCGTCAGTCCGTGTCGCGCAGCCGGGTCAGGCCTTCCTGCGCGACACTGGCCACGAGCGTTCCAGCGCGCGTGAACACGCGCCCGAGCGCGAAGCCGCGGGCGCCGGCGGCAGCCGGACTCTCGATCGCGTACAGCAGCCATTCGTCTGCGCGGAACGGGCGGTGGAACCAGACGGCGTGGTCGAGGGACGCGACCTGAAGGCCCGGCGCGCGGATGCCCAGGCCGTGCGGCTGCAGAACGGTTGCGAGCATGCCATAGTCCGACGCGTACGCCAGTGCAGCCTGATGGTACAGGATGTCGTCGGGCAACTCGCCAATGACGCGGAACCAGACGTGGCGGACGGGATCGGACCGCACCGGATCGATCGGATCCTGCGGTGCGACGATCCGGAAATCGAGCGGCCGGTCCTGCGTCAGCACACCGCGCAATGATTCCGGTATGCGGTCGGCCTGCCGCCGGATCTGCTCGAGTTCGGACACCAGTTCTTCGGGCGGCGGCACGGCCGGCATTTCGACCTGGTGTTCCGGCCCGGATTCCCTCACCTGAAACGAGGCGGACAGGTTGAAGATGGCTCGGCCGTGCTGTATCGCGGTGACTCGCCGTGTCGTGAAGCTGCGTCCGTCACGCAAGCGGTCGACGAAGTAGACGATCGGCGCTTCGAGGTCGCCGGGCAGAATGAAGTAGCCGTGCAGCGAGTGCGCGTCGCGGTCCTCCTCGATCGTCCGCCTTGCCGCGACCAGCGCCTGCGCCAGCACCTGCCCGCCGAACACACGCCCCGACCCGATGTCGCGGTTCGTCCCGCGGTAGATGTTGACCTCGAGCGGCTCGAGATCGATGATGTCGAGAAGTTCACCACGCGTGCTCATTCCGTCGCTGCGTGAACCAGCCTCATCGGCCGTCGAGCTCCTCGATCGTCCGGGTCGATGGCGGCCGCAGCCGCTGCAAACGGGCGGCCGCATCCTCCGCCGCCCTCCAGACGCGTAACAAGTTGTCACCGGCCAGTTTGCGCAGGTCGATCTCGCTCCAGCCGCGGTGCGACAACTCTGCGAACAGGGCGGGATACGTCGACACATCCTCGAGCCCGACGGGCACGGACGTTATGCCGTCGAAGTCGCCACCTATACCGACATGGTCGATGCCCGCGACATCACGGACGTGTTCGATGTGGTCTGCCACGTCCGAGAGCGTGGCGCGCGGCTCCTGCCTGCCTTGCCGCTGCTCCGCGGGCAGTTCGCTGAACGCCTTGACTTCGGCATTGATGAAGGACGGCACGAACGTGACCATGACGACACCGCCATTGGCCGGAAGCCGACGCAGCACGTCGTCGGGCACGTTGCGCGGGTGATCGACGAGTGCGCGCGTCGACGAGTGCGAAAAGATGACGGGCGCTTCGGCGATATCGAGCACGTCGTTCATTGTTGCCGGCGCCGTGTGCGACAGGTCGACCAGCATGCCGAGCCGGTTCATCTCACGGACGACTTCGCGCCCGAACTCGGTCAGTCCGTCATGCCGCGGTTCATCCGTGCCGGCGTCCGCCCAGTCGGTGTTCGCCGAGTGGGTGAGCGTCATGTAGCGCGCGCCCATCTCGAAGAACGCGCGCAGCGCGCCGAGCGAATTCTCGATCGCGTGGCCGCCTTCCATGCCCATTACGGAGGCGACCCGGCCGGCGCCGAACGCGGCGAGCGCGGCATCCGGCGTCGTCGCCTCCTCGAACACGTCGGGATACTTCGCGAAGACCTGCTTGGCAATGTCGATCTGCTCGAGCTGCATCTTCGCCGCTCCCGTCTCGACGCTCGATGACGGGATGTAGACCGACCAGAACTGGACGCCGACCATGCCGCGCCGCAGCCGCGCGATGTCCGTGTGGCCGGGCACAGTGGCGCGCAGGTCGTACGCGTTCACGTCGCTGTTCGATTCGTTACGGATCGCCCAGGGCAGGTCGTTGTGGCCGTCGAAGAGCGGCGTCGTGGACAGCACGCGGATCGCCTTGTCCATATGCTCGTTCCCGCTCGATTGCTGTGCTTCCGCCCCGCCTGCCACAACCGTGGCAGCGCCCAGCGCGAAGCTTGTCAGCACCGCAGCGATTCTCATTCCGCACCTCCGGTCTGCGGTGGAAATGGCGTTCATCCTGCCGGTCGGGCCGGCATCACATGAATCTGTGGTATGGTGGGTGGTGCGGCAAACGGTCAGTGGCCGATGAGAGATCTCGGGCCGAGCGTGTCGAGGGGCGCCAGTTCGTGCAGGCGTCGGCGCTCCCCGTTCTGCAGCGTTTCGTCGAGCATGCGGCGTGTGCAATCGGCGGGGCTGGCCAGGTCGCTGGACTCGTCGGTCGCGGTCGAGTAGTAGAGCGTCTGCCAATCGCCAGTCGAGCCCTCCGCGAACATGCAGATCGCCGCCGAGGCTGACGATGCCGAGATGGCGATGTAGATCGAACCCGGCATGCCCTCATCGCCCAGTCGCAGGGACGGGTCGATGGCAAGCAGTCTGGTGCGGTCGTTGGTGAAGGTCTGGTGCTGCGAGTAGTACGTCAGTTGCGCCAGCAGCGCATTGCGAAGATGGGCATGCGTGACCGTGCCCCTCGCCTCGTCCACCGCCGTCCGCTGGAACGGTGATGCAAGGGCAACGAGGACGCCCATGATGACAAGAACGATGGCGGCCTCGATCAGGCTGAAACCGGCGCGACGGCCCCTGGGGCCCATGTTCCATCCGTGGCTGGGCTGGCTGCAACTATCCTTCAGTTACGACGCGGGAGGTCCCGGTCTTGAGGGCGGCGTGGTCATTGCCGGTCGACCGCCCGCAGCACCGCTGCCACCGTCTCGACCGCCGAAACGAAGAAGTCGGGGTCGATCCGGTCGAACTCGTCCGTGGCACGGTGGTAGTCCTCGTGGTCCTCGACACCGAAGTAAAGGAACGGGATTCCGGCCTCGTGGAACGGGCCGTGGTCGGACGCGCGGGTCCAGTCGTCGCTGCCCGTGCCGGGCACGTCGTGACCGGCGCGGAGCGTTACGGCTGATTCGGCCGCAATGGCGTCGATGAGCGGCAGGAGCCACGGGTTGTGGTGCGTGCCCGCCACCCACAGCTCGCCCTTCTCGCTGCGGCTTACCATGTCCATGTTGATGTTGAGCCGTATCGATGCGGCGTCGACGGGCGGATCGGCCACGAACGCGCGAGCACCGCGCAGCCCGCCCTCCTCGGCGTCCGTCGCGACGAACAGAATATGATGGCGAGGCGTCGTCCCCGCCATCATCCGGGCGATCGCGAGCAGTGCGGCAGTTCCTGATGCGTTGTCGTCAGCGCCGTTGAAGATTTCGCCATCACGGACGCCCACATGGTCGTAGTGGGCGGTAACGACGATGACGCGACCGCTCTCGGTACCAGGCAGGCGGCCCACGAAGTTGACGCCGGTGACGACCGTGCCGCTGTCGCGCCGAATCTCGAACGGGTGACGGAACGAGGCGCCGACGGTCTCGAGGCCGGTCCGGATGAACGCGCGATCGAGGTAACGCCTGGCCCGCTCGTTGCCCGGCGTGCCTACCGCTCTGCCCTCCATCGAGTCCGCGGACAGCGCCCGGATGTCCGCGATGAGCGCATCGCGGTCGATCGTGCCGGTCGGTGCCTGCACGGGCGAGGCCTGCTGCGCACACGCTGTTGCGGGCAGGGCGAAGGCAGCCAGCAGCGCAAAGGCGCCGTGACGTAATGTCGGTCTCTTCGTCATGTGTCGTCGCCTGTTGAAGTCGGCAGCTTCGTACACCCCGTCGTTGCGGACGTTGCGAGTACCGGCGCCGCCTCCCGCAGCGGATCCCTGGCGATTCCGTCCCGCTCGGGCCGCGCGCCACCCGCCGCACGGTCCTCTCGTCACCGTCACGTCGCCGGTGACGGCTGACCGCGACAGAATCCACGTGCGCGTCGAGGACTACGCGTTCCTTCGGGAGCATGGCCTCACGTACTCGATTCCGTGGATGATGCCGCTCCACGACAACGTCGGCGCGGCGCGCATCGACACCAGCCAGGCCAGAGCGGCCGGCCTGACGCGTCGGCGTCGATCCTCGCAGCCTGGACAACGTGGGTACGCGGGTAGGCAAGGGGCTCCGAGTCGGACCGACGGTACAACGCAATGCGATCGCTGTGCGTCTTTGGCACGGGGGTGGTCCGCGCGTATGTTGCAGGACCGATCGCAAGAACGCGCAGCGGCCGGGAACGAACTCACGTCTTGCGGAGGGCGTTGATGGTGAAGTCACTGGTCGCAAGGATGGTCGACTTCCGGAACGACGAGGAGTTCCGGGGCATGCTGTGGGCGGCCGCCTATGGCTTCTTCATCATGTTCTCCTATTACATACTTCGGGCCGTCCGCGACGAGATCGCCGCGGAGGATCGTGGCAATCTCCAGATCCTCTGGACGGTGGTGTTCCTTGTCATGGTGTTCGTGGCGGTGCCCGCGTATTCGTGGGCTACAACGCGGTTCTCGCGCGGCGTATTCGTGCCCCTCGCGAACCGGTTCTTCATCGCCTGTCTGATCGGGTTCTGGGCGAGCCTCGTGTTTCTGCCCGTGGACGCAAGGCCGTGGATCGACCGCGCGTTCTACGTCTGGACCAGCGTCTTTGCGCTCTTCGTCGTCACCGTGTTCTGGGGCCTCGTAGCAGACTGCTTCGACAACGATCAGGCCAAACGGCTGTTCGCCTTCATCGCCGTGGGCTCGTCCGTCGGAGGCATCGTCGGGTCCGGTGTCACGATCTGGCTGGCGGAACGCGTGCCCGTTTTTTCGCTGCTGCTGATCGCCTGCGTCCCGCTCGAGATCGCGTCACGCTTCGCTGTTGCACTGCATCGCAACTTCGGAACCGGCACCGTGAAGGCGACCGGCGAAGCACAACGTCCGCTGGCGGGAACCGCGATCTCCGGCATGAAGGCGGTCTTCGCTTCGCCGTACCTTGCCGGTATCGCCGCGTTCATTGCTCTGATGACATTCGCCTCGACCATCCTCTATTTCGCGCAGTCCGACCTCGTCTATGCGACGATGACCGACCGCGGCGTTCGTACGGCGTTCCTGGCCCGGATCGATCTTGCCGTCAACGTCCTCACGATCGTGCTCGAAGTCTATCTGACGGCGCGCATCATCCGCTGGCTCGGCCTCGCACTGACCCTGGCGATGATACCGGCGCTGGTCGCGATCGGATTCGTCGTGCTCGGTCTATATCCGACGCTGTGGACGCTTGTCATCGTGCAGATCATCTACCGCGCGGGCCGCTACGGGATTGCCAAGCCCGCCCGGGAAGTGCTGTTCACGGTCGTGTCACGCGAGGAGAAGTACAAGTCGAAAGCGTTCATAGACGCGGCCGTATACCGTGGCGGCGACCTCGTGAGCGGCTGGATCTACGCGGGACTCGCCTTCGTCGGGATGTCCATCGGCATGATCGCGTTGCTGGCGGCGCCCGTTGCGGCCGTGTGGGCCATTGTCGGCCTGAAGGTCGCCGCGCGCAGTGAAGAGATTGCGGGCAGGCCGCTGATCCCGGAGGAAGAAGCGGTACCGACCGGCTGAGGCCGCGCAGGGCCTGGTGGTTCGTCACCGAAGTGTGTTGAGCATCGAGAGCGCCGGGGCGCCCGCAGGGCAAGGCGCGACGACGAAGGAATGGCGGCGCTATTTCGAGGAGGCGCAACGCAGCCATGCGGGATGTCACGGCGCTCGAATGCCAACAGACTTCGGTGACGAACCACTACCCATGGAACGACAGGGGAAACCGTACGGCAGAGGGCACGTGACCGGCCTCGAGGAGCGAGCGCCGAACCAACTTCACAGCGGTAGGAGACACAATGGCCACCAACCGTAGAGATTTCCTCAGACTCGCCGCCGCGGGCGGCGGCGCCCTCGGGCTCGGCATCCCCTATCCGATCGCCGCGGCCACGGACTACAGCCGTGTCGAGCCCGCTCAACGCGCACTGCGCATCCTGATCCTGGGCGGCACAGGTTTCACCGGCCCGCACCAGGTCCGGTACGCCGTCGCGCGAGGCCACACGGTTACGACCTTCAACCGCGGCCAGCGGGACACGGACCTGCCTGCTGCCGTCGAGACCCTGATCGGCGACCGCAACGACAACCTCGAAGCGCTCAGGGGTCGCGACTGGGATGTCGTCATCGACAATCCCACTACACTGCCGAACTGGGTACGCCTGAGTGGCGAACTGCTCAAGGACGCGACGAACCAGTACATCTTCATCTCGACGATCTCCGTCTATGCCGACACGAGCCAGGCCGGAATGGACGAGACCACGCCGGTCAACGTCTATGAAGGCGAGACCGACCCGTTCGCACTCACGGTCCAGGACGCCGGCCGCTTCTACGGCGCGCTCAAGGCGCTCTCCGAGCGGGAGACCGCGTACTGGTTCCCGGGCCGCGCCACCATCATCCGCCCCGGCCTGATCGTCGGACCCGGCGATGAGACCGACCGGTTCACCTACTGGCCGGCGCGCATCGACCGCGGTGGCGAGGTCCTGGCGCCCGGCACGCCGAACGACCCGACCCAGATCGTCGACGCCCGCGACCTCGCAGAATGGACGATCCGCATGGCCGAGAACGGCGAGGTCGGCGTCTTCAACGCGACCGGACCCAATCAGCCTCGCCCGATCGGCGAAATGCTGACCGGCATCCGCGATGCGATCGGATCGAACGCCACGTTCACGTTCGTCGATCAGGAGTTCCTCGCGCAGCACCAGGTCCGCGGTTGGTCCAATATGCCCGTCTGGGTGGCCGCCGGGCCCAACAACGCCGGCTTCATGCGCGTCAGCGTCGCAAAGGCCGTCTCGAAGGGCCTCACGTACCGACCGCTGGCCGAAACTGCACGCGCAACCGTCGACTACTACAAGTCGCGCACCGCCGAGCGGAACGCACAGATGCGCGCCGGCCTGACCCCCGAGCGCGAAGCCGAAGTACTCGCCGCCTGGCACGCCCGCTGATCACTCGCACGCGCCACCCCTGATTCCGGCGTACGGATCTCCCGCCCACTGCCAGGCGGGAGATCCCTACGCCCGTTCGCCACCCCCCGCCCGCCCCGCCCGCCCCACCCCCCAGAAACCAGCCCCAGAAACTCGCCCCAGAAACGAGTCCCTCCCGATCCTCCCCAGACCGAAACGCTCCAACCGCCCTGTAACATTCCCTCCCCGCCCTCCGTCTGCATATTCCGGAATGTCCAACGGTCCCGATCCGGACACTCGCCTGATGTTCGAGGTGCGAGCGGGCGATCGTGAAGCGCTTGCTCGACTGTTCGAGCGCAATCACGGGCGCGTTCACGCACTGTGCGCTCGCCTCACGTCATGGGCCGACGCCGAGGATCTCGTGCAGGAGACGTTTCTGCGAGTGCAGCGGCACGCCGGCACGTTCCATGGCAAGGCCGGCTTCACGCCCTGGCTGTTCCGGATCGCACGCAACGTCTGCAACGACCGTGGCCGCCGTATCCGGCAGACGTCCGCTCTGGAAGCGCAGTGGGCGCGCGACCAGGCAACCATGCGCGCGGCAGGCGATCCCGAGAGCCGGATCGATCGGCGCAGCCTGATCGAGGACGCGCTTGCCGCGCTTTCACCGGAGGACCGTGAAGTGGTCGTGCTCAGCCGTATGCACGACCTGCGGTATGCCGACATCGCGGCCGTGCTCGGCTGCTCGGTCGGCGCCGCACGTGTGAGACTGCATCGCGCGATCGGCAGGCTGCGCGAGATATGCTCCGACCTGGAAGGATCGCCTGATGAACTGCGAAACCGCACGCGCAACAATCGTTGACGATCTCGCCGACACGATAGACGGCGACACTCGGGCCGCGCTCGACCGCCACCTCACGGAATGCGCGACGTGCCGTGTCGAAGCCGCGCAGCTCCGCTCGCTCTGGAACGAGCTGGGCGATCTCGAGGTGCCCTCACCGGCCGCACCACTTGTCAACGGCGCGACGTTCATGCCGGATCGCGGGACAGCACGGCCCCGGTTCACGATGGTCGCCGCGTCCATCGCACTGCTCGTCGGCATCGGCTCGGGCTGGTTCGCGCGCGGGGCAGTCGGCATGCCGGGCGACACAGTCGTTCCGCCCCTCGCGTCCGAATCACAGGATGGACGCGTTCCCTACCTGCTCCTGCTTCACGGACCGCCGTCACCGCCCGCAGGTACACCACCGCCGGCGGAATCCGCGGTCGCGGCCGCAGTGGCGCGCTACACGGCGTGGGCGGACACACTCCGCATGCGCGGCCAACTGGTAGTGGCTGAGAAGCTCGAGACGGAAGGCGGCCGCCTGCTCGGCAATCTGCCTGCGGCCGGCCCGATCGAATCAGACATTGGCGGCTTCTTCGTCATTCGCGCCCGCTCGTATGACGAAGCCGAATCCATCGCAAGCGGCAGCCCACACATCGGCTACGGCGGCACCATCGAGCTGCGAGCCATCGAGAACACGGGAGGAATCTGATGCGTGACATTGCCACTCGTTTCGTCGTCTTCGGCACGTTGCTCTGCGCAGCGACACTGCCGGTGGCCGCACAATCCGCAGCGGGTACGGCTCGCCTTCCCGTACTCATGGACGAGGAAACCGAGATCGCGCTGGCCAGGAGCGCTGCGCCGGCCGCGATATCGAGTGACGCGGACATCTGGGTGCTCAGACGCGGCGGCCACGTGAAAGTGAAGTCGGGATCGACCGGTGTCGCCTGCCTCGTCACGCGTGATCACCCCGAAAGCCTGTATCCGATGTGCTATGACGCGGCGGGCGCGCGCACCATACTGCCCATCGCTCTGCGTGAGCAGAAGCTCAGGGAACAGGGCTGGACGGCCGAGCGTATCGCAGCGGACGTTGCCGCCGCCATCGAGAAGGGCGAGCTGGCTGTACCCGAACGCTCGGCGATCGCGTGGATGCAGAGCGCCGACCAGGTCATCTACAACGGCCAGGACGGCCCGCGCGTGGGTGCGTGGCGGCCGCATGTCATGATCTACTGGCCGTACGCAACGGAATCGACGACGGGTGTGACGCCGCTCGCGGATGGCGACTTCATGATCCGCGAACCCGGCACGCCGACCGCACATCTGATCATCATCAGTCGCGACTGGGCTCAGCGATAGACGACCGGCCCCGACCTCGCCGTGCCGCCGGGACCGGCGTTCACTGTGACGCTGACTGTCATCTCGGTCGAGGTCGGGCGCACGAGCCACTCGATCGTGCGCGACGTCTCGGTGAACGCGCGTGAGAACTCGTTGGACCCGCCGAGGTGTCCGACGACAATCGTCGCCGGTCCCTCGATGACGCCGCCCTCCACCTCGAGAGTGGCCGTCGGCGGCTTCACGATGCGATTGACTATCTCGCCGTCCTGTGTTTCACGGCCGACCGCGCCGCGCTCGGTCATGTTCGTCGGCAGCCAGCCGGTGTTCGATATCTCGAGAACGACTCTGGTCATGCCGTTCGCTTGGCCCAGCACACGAATGCGGCCAGGCTCGACACGCGGCGACTTCTCGAGCAGCGACAGGATCCACGGTACCTGTACTTCGCATTCGGCTTCCAGGAACTCGGACGGCGGGTTCTGTCCCCAGAAGCGTGTGTGCCAGCCGCCGATCTCGACTTCGCCCAGCTGCGGATGCGGGAAGCGGCGCCAGTCCGTGAAGTACTTGCCGTCCAGCTCATCGTCATTGAAACGCAGTGCTTCAACTTCCGAGATGCGACCGTCGCCGTCGTAGTCGGTGATCCACGAGTCCGGTGGCACGTACTCGGGCACCCAGCCGATAATGCCGAGCACATCGTACGCCCATCCGATCAGTGTGCCGTAGCGGTGGCTCGTCGCATCCGTGGAACTGGGTTGGACGGGCCTGCCTGTCGTCGCTGTGTAGACCGCGCCCATGTCCTCGATGAGTGCGCGGTCCGTCTGGTCGAACGTTGCCGGGTCCGACGATGACGGCAGTCGATAGACAAAGCCGCCCGACGTGTGCCCGTGCACGATTCCCGCGATGTTCGGATGGTCCGCAATGAACTTGACGGTCGCGGCGACTTCCGGCTCCGACCCCGCGTATGGGCCCGCGCCGGCCTGGATGTGCGCCGGCTGCCAGTTGCCCGGAAAATTGCGGTTCATGTCGATGCCGCCAATATCATCCTCGTTGTACTCGCCGTCGCCGTCATTGTCGACGCCCTCGGACACCACGAAGTAGAACGGACCCTCGGTGTCACCCGGCTGCCGCCGCACCAGGATCCGCGGATCCTCGCCCTGCTTCCAGTCACCGTCCGGATGCTCGAGCCGCATGCGCGTAATGAAGCCATCGCCATCCAGATCGTCGTGCGGATCCTCGTCCATGGCACCATCATTGTCTTCATCCCACGGCCTGACAGTGCTGCGCAGACGACGATCCGCGGACAGCGCCAGGTCCGCGCCGTCCGGGTTGAACTTCGGCCTGATGTAGAACGCACGTGTGTCCAGCAGTTCCGTGATGCGCTGATTGTCGCCGTACCCTGCCAGCAACTGGCCGAGCACGTACAGTGCAACCGCCGAGCCCGCCAGCTCGCCCGCGTGTATGCCGCCGTCGAGATAGAGCGCCGGCTTCTCCGACGCCGGGCCCGTCTCCTCGTTCGTCACTTCGATCAGCATCAGATCCTTGCCCAGATAGCTCTTGCCGATCGAGTACAGGTTCGTCAGTCCCGGATGACGCCTCGCCAGCTCGCGCATGATCGCGTTCGTCTCGTCCGAACTGTAGTACCGGTTCCAGTCGATCGTGCCATCGCGAGCAACCAGCGCCTGCGCCGCAACGAACGACGGCAACGACAGTGCGGCCGCGAGCAGACAGCCGACCGCACCGCGTACGCGTGGAGCCGACGTGCGAAGGTTGAATCGCTCAATCGTCGCTTTCGTCATTCCGCCTCCTCGAACGAGACCGGGTCACCGACGCGAATAGTGCCATCATCCAGGATCTCGCCGAACGCGCCGCCGCCCCAGCCGTCCAGCATCGCCGTGCGCAGCCCCTGGAACGCTTCGTCCATCCTCTCGCACGGGCGAGTGTGGCCGTGGATCAGCACGCGGCAAGCGCCGATCCGCAGAACGCGGTTGCGCGTCTCCTCGAGCGCAACGCCGCTCACCATCAGGTTCGCTCGCCGCGCCGACGGGTCGACCGATGCGCCCAGCTCCGACAGCAGCCTGTCCCATACCTCGCGTTCGATCAGTGTGACCTGCCGTTTCCGCCCCTCGCGCGCGTTGCCGACAATACCTCGGCCCGCCACCACCGTGGCTTCGGCCACATCATCCATCGGCCCGCGGTGCGCACGCTTGACCCAGATCGCTTCCAGTCTGCCCATGTCTCTACCTGGTTCCGATCGCCAACAATAGCCTCCGGCGAGGCGTCGCGCGCGGGTAGCGGCCCAGGCTCGCGCCACGTTCGGATCGCGGATAGCTTCCGGGGCAATGGTGGGGAACACGGTTCTGGGGCTGGTTTCTGGGGCTGGTTTCTGGGGTTCGGTCCGCGTGGCGTGCCCGGGGCACACACCCCTCAGTGCGCCAAAGAGCGTGCCGTCCGGAAGCGGGCGCGGCCACACTCACGCGGCCCCGCAAACCCCAGAAACGCGCCCCAGAAACCAGCCCCAGAAACGAGTCAACCATCTCCGTCAACCTCAGCGCCCTCCCAAATGATCACTTCGCCGCTCGCCCTGTCCGCGCTCGTCGTCACCGTGGCGGCTCTCTCTTTCCTGCTGGACAGGCACGTGCGCGTGCTGTCGCGCGTTGGCGCCGGCATGATCGCGATTCTCATCGCTGCGCTGCTGTCGAACGCGGGTGTCGTGCCGATCGAGTCACCCATCTACGACGTGGTGCTCGGGCCGGTCACGTCACTCGCGATCGCGTGGCTGCTGCTGAGCGTGAACCTCGGCGATCTGCGGAAGGTCGGTGGCAAGGTGCTCGTCGCCTTCGGTCTCGCGGCGGTCGGCACAGCACTGGGCGCGTTCGCGGGCGCGGCGATGTTCGGCGGCAGCTTCGGCGAGGACACGTGGAAGCTGGCGGCTACACTGACGGGAACGTACACGGGTGGAGGACTGAACTTTGTCGCGGTCGGCCGCGGCACGGGCCTGCCGGACCAGCTTTTCGCGGGCGCGACGGCCGCGGACAACGTCACTACCGCACTGTGGCTCGGGGCGACACTGCTGCTCCCGATCTGGCTCGCCCGCTTCTACCCGCCGGCGCCGGCGGACGCCCACGCGAGCGCTGCGACAGTTGGTGCTGGGCCCGCCGCGGCCGCAATGGCGTCGGGCGCCGCGTCGGTCGACGCACGCGGCGCATCTGCGGACGAGCGGTCCGCCGCAGGTTCGGCGATGGTCGAACGACAGGAGACCGGCGGTTCGATGCACGCCGACCATCCGTTCTTCACTGGCGTATCGATCTCGACGCTCGACCTTGCCGTCCTCGCCGCCGCGGGACTGCTGCTTCTGCTGGTGGCTGACGCGGTTGCCGCCGTGGTCCCCGCGATTCCGTCGGTGCTGTGGCTGACGACGTTCGCGTTGATCGCCGGCCACTTCACGCCACTCGGCCGCGTCAATGGCGCGTTTCAGCTCGGCAACCTCGCGCTCGTCCTGTTCTTCGTGATCATCGGCATCTTCTCGCGCATCTCCGAGATCCTTGCGGTCGGCATTGCCGTCTTCTGGTTCACGCTCGTAGTGGTCGGCGTCCACGGTGTGTTCGTGTTCGGCGTGGGCCGGCTGCTCCGTATCGATGTCGCGTCACTGGCTGTCGCATCGCAGGCCGCTGTCGGCGGGCCGTCCAGTGCGCTGGCCGTCGCCGTCGCTCGCGAGTGGCGGGCGCTCGTGCTGCCCGGCGTGATCGTCGGCCTGCTCGGCTACGCGGTCGGCAACTATCTCGGCTTCGCCGTCGGCGCCATCGTTCGTTCTTTCGGCGCCGGCTGAACCACAAGGACTACAACCCGATGTAGTCGCAATGACCTTTCGCTGCATGGAGGCGACAATGCGGACCGCAATCGCAGACCGGACGGCTGGAGCGTTCTTGCTCCTCGGGATCCTGCTCGCCGGTTGCTCGAATGACGGCGACGACCCGCCCGGGACCGAGCGCATCACCCGCGGCGACACGCTGATCGTCCGGACCACGGGGCCGGGCGTCTGGCAGTCCGCCACGCTGGTCGAGGAACTCCGTATCGGCGCCCTTGATGGCGAGGACCATGAGATGTTCGGTACCGTCTCGGACCTCGTGCCGGACGGGATCGGCGGCGTCTACGTCTTCGATGGCCGGGCGCCCGCGCTCCGGCACTACGATGCGGACGGCAACTACACCGGAACGTTCGGCAGTCAGGGTGCCGGCCCGGGCGAGTACCGCGATGCTGTGCTCGGCCTGGCCGTGCTGCGCGACGGCCGCGTTCTCATGCGCGATCCACGCAATTCCCGCATCAACGTCTATTCCTCGACCGGCGAGTCCCTCGATTCGTGGCCGGTCGCGAGTGGGCTGTTCACGTCCAATTCGATGGTGGTCGACACGGCCGGCGAGATCTGGCTGAAGATCCTCCTGGTCGCGCGGCCGGAGCCGAACCAGCCGTGGCCCGTCGCGCTCATGCATTACAGTCGGACCGGCGAGGTACTGGACACGCTCGTGCCGCCGACCCTTCCTCGCGAACCGACCAACGCCGGCGGTGTGTTCGTCGGGTCGAAGGAGTGGGAGATGAGCCCGCTCGGCCATCTGGTGATCGGCGTCAACGACCGGTACACGTTCGAGCTGCGCGAGCAGGACGGCTCGATCGTGCGCATCGAGCGTGATCATCAACCCGTGCGTGTGCACCCCGAAGAACAGTCCCAGTGGGAGGCGAGGAACGAGCACATGCGCCGCACGCAGTGCCAGTTCCTGACCGCCGAGATCCCGCCGGTGCCGGACACGAAGCCCGCCTTCCGTGGCTTCGACATCGGCCTGGATGGCCGGATCTGGGTCCGGCCGTACGTCGCCTCCGAGCCGTTCGAGCCCTCGCCGCCCGCTCCGCGACCTGACGGCAGCGATCCGCCGCCGCCGCTCACGTGGCGGGAGCCTGTGATGTACGACATCTTCGAGCCGGACGGCACCTACCTCGGCCGGGTGCACCTGCCGCAGCGGACCTCGCTGCGGGCGCACAACGGCAGCGAGGTCTGGGCGACACTGCGCGGCGAGTTCGACGAGTACTACGTCGTCCGATTCCGTCTCGACACTACGATCGAGCCATAGGAGGCACGCCGGCATCCATCCTGACGGCGACGCGCGTGCCGGAACGTCTCCCGGGGCGCGGGTGCGCGTCGACCTCTGCTCCGCCGTGAGTTCACCAACAAGTAATCCGTCCCCGCGGCCTCCGCTCCCCCAGCGTCCCCAGCGTGAAACCCCGAGCGGCGGATCAGAGGAAGCTTCGACGCCGCAACCGGCCTTGCCGTTTCGACGGTCGCTGGATAAGCATACACGCATGACCGACGACCGTCCGGAGCTGGACCGTCCCGAACTGGACCGGCTCTTCAGCGCCACGTACGAAGAGTTGCGCCGCGCTCGCTGGTTCGGCGTCCAGCAACGCCGCGGCCGCGACGCGCACCCGCCGGATCCGTGCAAACTCCTTCATGGTCAGACCGACGGCTCTGCGGAAGCGGCGCTGCAGCTGGCACGTCCCGGCTCCTGTCCGTTCGGCCAGCGTGCGGATGGGCAGATCGCCGCCCGCCGCGAGCAGCAGTGTGAGCGCCGCGCGTACCGGGGCGTCGAGCTGTGTCGCCCTGGCAATCACCGGGCGTAGCGCATGGTCGCACGCGCGCACCCGGTCCCACGGGTCCGCCGCCGTCGCGATGTGCGAGACGATCTTATCTCCGATACCACCGAGCAGGTCTGCCGCAGGCACTACGGCATCGCGCAGGCCTTCCGCTGGTGTGCGAAGCACCGCGCCGCCAGCGTCGGGCCAGAAGCGGATGCCGAAGTAGCGATCGCCACCATGGACAGGCACAAGGAACGGGGTAAGGCGCGGCCCGAGCGCGACCAGCGACGCAGCTCCGTCCGCGGCCATCCGGCAGGCGAGCGAGATACAGCCGTCGGGCAGTACTTCGTGCGTGAGCGACGGCGCGTCCGACGTGACGTCGAAGCTCCAGTATGACGCGATGTACCCGGCAAGCTCGGCGGCCGGCCGGTACTCCGCATAGTCGAACCTCATTGCCTCGGCACCCACAGAACCACACCCGCCGGCACGTCTACGCCCGGGGGCATGATGCCAACGATCGTGTGGGGCGTCCCATTGACCTCCAGCGGGGACCCGATGATGTCGGGTCGTGAGCTGAATCGTTCGGACCACAGTCCGTGACTCAGGATGGCGACCGGCGTCTCCGCCTGGTACTCGTCTGCCACAAACATGCGCCCGAGCAACGGCAGCGTCGCTCCGAAGAACGCTGTATCGACGCGTGCGACGACCTGCTCGACCGCGTCAGTGCCGATGCGGGCACGAAACGTTTCGAACGTGTCGGGCGGCGCCTCGAATGCACGCGGCTCAGTGCACGCCGCCAGCAGAATCAGCGTGATCGGCAACAGGGCTCTGCTCATCGTCGCTCTAACCCTCCTTCTTTTCCTCTTTGTGGCCTGCTGAGGCAAGGCTGCGCAAGCTGCCGCCGCCCAACACCTCTGAACCCTGCTCCGTCTGCAACGTCCGACCCCAGGTTGCGGACCGGGCAACCCGCTGCGCATGTTGGGGCCTCACATGACAGCACGTGACGCGAGCCCGCCAGGCGCCGGCCACATGACCGACGCCTACGCTCCGACCGAGATCGCACGGAAGGTTCTCGACACGGGTGTCGTAAAGGCCCGACTCCCGTTCACCGACACATTCGCGCTCGCGGTCCTGGCTGGCGCATTCATTGCCCTCGGCGCTGCTTTCTCTACGCTCGCCACGACCGGTTCCACAATGCCGTACGGTATCACTCGCCTGATCGCCGGCATCACATTCTCGCTCGGCCTCATTCTCGTCGTCATTGCCGGCGCCGAACTTTTCACAGGCAACAACCTGGTCGCAATGGCATGGGCCAGCCGCGCGGTCACGACGCGAAAGGTCGTCCGCAACTGGACTATCGTCTATGCTGGCAACATGGTCGGTGCAGTCGCCACGGTCTTGCTCGTCCTCTGGTCTGGTACGTGGATGTTCGGCGACAACGCCGTCGGCCAGAATGCTCTGCGAATCGCCATCGCGAAAACCGACATCGGCTGGTTCGACGCGTTCTTCCGCGGCATCCTCTGCAACGCCCTCGTATGCCTCGCCATCTGGCTGTGCCACGCCGGTCGCTCCACGACCGACCGGATACTCGCCATTCTGTGGCCGATAACGGCCTTCGTCGCACTCGGCTTCGAACACTCCGTCGCCAATATGTACTTCATCCCGATGGGTATCCTGCTGCGGGATCAGCCCGGCATGTCCGCCGGCCTTCCCGATCCCGGTTCCCTCGGCATTCGCGGATTCGTCGACAACCTGGTGCCCGTGACGCTCGGCAATATCGTGGGCGGCACACTGCTCGTTGCAGGGATCTACTGGCTCATCTACCTCAGGCGGCCGACCACGCGATCAGATTCTCCAGTTCAGCACGAATGACGCGACAATGCCCGAGTAGTTCAGCTCGAGGCCCAGGCTCCTGAAGTCTATCGTGCCGACGAGCTGCGCGAATGGCAGGGCCGGCACCATGTGGCCAATGCCGAAGAAGCGATCGTCATAGCCGGTGACCAGGCCGAATCGATAGCCGAGTGCGGTTGTCACTGCCGACTGCCCGGACGGCGAGAAGTTGCGCTGAAGTCCGAC
Source organism: Longimicrobiales bacterium (assembly GCA_035513345.1). GTDB lineage: Bacteria > Gemmatimonadota > Gemmatimonadetes > Longimicrobiales > RSA9 > DATKCF01. Next base: position 1,333 of record DATKCF010000054.1, on the reverse strand, counting down.
AGCGACGGATCGGTCACCGAACGAGTTGATGAATGTCGCACCGAAGTAGCCACGCCACGCAAAGCCGACCAGCGAGTTCGGCGACACGCCTTCGGCAATATCGCGAATGTGCGTGCTCCACATCCCCAGATAGATACGCGTCCGCTCGGCCGATCGTGTCTGTTCCGTCGTGTCGTTCACGACCAGCGGCACAGCGGCGGCCTGCGGCGTCGCGGCCGCCGGCGCCACGGCCACGCCCGGCGCAATGCAGGCGAGCGCCACGAGCCACGGCCGCACCGGACCGGCGCCGACTGCCGTCACGATCCCGCGATCTCGAGGAATCGGCCGATCTCCGTATCCGTCGTGGCAACGTTCGGCGAGATGCGGCCGCCGTCGATGCCCTGTATCCGGAACGCGCGGAACACGACGCCGTCGCTTTCGCCCATGGCCGCAAGCACGTCAGCACTGCGCCGCCCCGTGAACTCGATCAGATACACCGACGACGACAGAGCCCAGTCCGTCGGCGACAACCAGCGCAGACGCGGTGAGGATTCCACCGCATCGCGCATGCGCTGCCACATTGCGCTGTACCGCTCGACCCTGTCAGCGATGCCCAGCCGCCGCTGGAAGTCGAGCGCATCACCGAACGCCAGCAGGCCCGGCGAGTCACGAGTCCCGTAATCCTCGTAGGCGCGGATCGTGCCCTGCTGCGCCTGACCCGCCGTGACCCACAACGGCCGCACGATGTCGCGGTGCTCCGGCTTCATGTACAGCAACCCGGTCCCCTTCGGCGCCTGCACCCACTTGTGAGGACTGGCCGCCATGAAATCGACATCCCAGTCCGCCACGTCGACATCAATCATGCCGAGCGACTGCGCGACGTCCACGGCGATGAATTCGACGCCACGGTCACGGGCAGCGCGTACGATCTCGCGCACCGGATGGCGCAACCCGATGATGTTGTCGACGTGCGGCAGCACAAGCACACGCGTGCTGTCACGGATCACGTCCGTGTGCAAACGGACAACGTCGCCAACCGACAGCGACGGCACGTCGACTATCGGGAAGTCGAAACGACGGACCGCATAGCCGCGCGACTGCGAGTGGTGCTGCCACGGCGCGCTCGCGCCGCCATGATTCAGTGAGCTGAACAGCACTTCATCGCCGGGCCCCAGCGGGAGCCCGTGCGCGAGCGTGTTGAAGCCCTCGGTCGTGTTGTGCGTCAATGCGACATCGTCAGCACCGCAACCGATCAGCGCCGCCGCCTTCGACCGCACTGCCTCACGCGGCTCCTCCCAGACGTCGCCCCAGATGTGGTCGTGCGGATTCGATTCGCATATCTCGAGATAGCGCG
>DATKCF010000053.1:0-6972 GCA_035513345.1 Longimicrobiales bacterium | reverse complement strand
AGGCAGGGTCAGCCTGACCGAAGCGTTCGCCCGGATAGATGGCAACGAGGCCATCCTGCACGGCATGCACATCAGCCCGTACGATCCGGCCAGCCGGTGGAACGTCGACCCGGTCCGGCCGCGCAAGCTGCTGCTGCACCGCCGCGAGATCCGGCGGCTGATCGGGGCCACGCAGCAGGAGGGCTACACGCTAGTGCCACTCGAGTTGTACCTGAAGGATGGCCTGGTCAAGGTCGCACTGGCGCTCGGCCAGGGGAAGAAGCGTTTCGACAAGCGTGAGGATCAGAAGAAGCGTGATGCCGATCGGGAAATGCAGCGTGCTGTCCGCCGCGTCTGACGGCGCGGCAGCCCTCGTGCGCCGCGCCCTTCGCCGCGTCGCCTGGAGTGTCCTGTTCGTCGTACCTGCTGCCGCGCTGGCCGTGACAGCAGCTCAGGCTCAGGTGGCTTCGCTGCGGCTGTCGGGGTCGGCTGACGCGACCGTTCCAGCGGCCCGCATCAACGGTGCGGATGCCTACCCGGCAAGTGCTCTGGCAGCGCTCGGATTCACGGTGAGTGACCGGCCGGACGGCGTGATGGCGGTGAGCGGAGCCGACACGCTTCGTTTCTGGACGACGTCGCCTTTCTTCCTCGCCGGATCCGTCGTGCACCAGCTCGCGTTCGACGTGCAGCGGCATGCCGGCGCAGTGTACCTGCCCGAGCAATTCTTCATCCGCTGGCTGCCCGACTGGCGCGGCGATCGGTATGCGTATGCGGCCGGCGCGCTCGTGCTGCGCTCCGGCGGCGGGCCGGCTGTCACGCGCCCGGCAGTGCCGACGAGTGTGACGACGGTTGTAACGGAGGCCGCCAGAACGCCGGACCCGGCCGGGGCCGCGCGCGCTGCGGCGGCCAGGGCTGCAGCGCGCACCCGCGTCGTCGTCATCGATGCCGGTCACGGCGGTCGCGATCCGGGCAAGGTCGGACCGAACGGGCTGCGCGAAAAGGACGTGACGCTGCTGCTCTCGCAGCGCCTCGGCACACTGCTCGAGCAGCGCGGCTACGAGGTGCATCTCACGCGCACCGCGGATACGCTGATAGCGCTGCACGACCGGCCGCGCCTGGCCAACAGCTGGCGCGGCGAACGTCCGGTCGCCGTGTTCCTGTCCATTCACGCGAACGCGTTCCAGTCACCGTCCGTGCGTGGCTTCGAGACCTTTTTCCTCTCCGAGGCGAGGACCGAGGACGAGCGTCGCGTCGCGGCGATGGAGAACGAGGCTATCCGCTTCGAGGATGAGCCGCCCGCCCCGACCGATGACGGGCTCGGCCAGATCCTGAACAACCTGCGCAGCGATTTCCTGATGCGGTCGTCGCACGAGCTGGCGACCATCGTCCAGAACCGGCTGGCTACGTTCCATCCGGGCCCCAACCGCGGCGTCAAACGAGGCGAGCTGATCGTGCTGATAGGATCGATCATGCCCTCTGTCCTCATTGAAGTCGGCTTCCTGTCCAACCGCGAAGAGGCCGGACTGATTGGCAGCCAGGCGTTTCAACACAAGATCGTGGGCGGCATCGCGGATGCCGTGGACGAATTCTTCAATCGCAATGAACACCTCTGGGTGTACGCGCCGTGACGCTCAGCCAATCCGTACTCGGCGCCGAGTTCCGCAACCCGCTGCTCCTGGCCAGCGGGACCTGTGGGTACGGATCGGAGCTCGACGGATTCTTCGACCTGGACCAGCTGGGGGGGCTCGTCATCAAGGCGGTGACTGCCGACGTGCGACCCGGCAACGCAGCACCGCGTGTCGCCGAGTTCGCTGCCGGCATGCTCAACTCGGTCGGCCTCGCGAACCCCGGCCTCGACATCGTGCTGGCGGAAAAGCTGCCCTGGCTCGCGCAGCGGCTGAGGCATGCTCACGTCCTCGTCAATGTGGCCGGCCGATCCGGTGGCGAATACGGCGATATCATCCGCCGGCTCGATGATGCGGATGGCTTTCTCGGCTACGAGCTGAACGTGTCGTGCCCGAACGTGAAGGAGGGCGGTGCCATCATCGCGACCCGCGAGGACCTGCTCGCCGACGCCGTGCGCCATGCGCGCACCGCAACGCGGCGTCCGATCAGCGTCAAGCTCGCACCCAATGTCCCGGACATAGCTGCCATGGCCGCAATCTGTGTCGACGAGGGCGCAGACGCGCTCACGCTCATCAACACGATGCCCGGCCTGCTCTTCGATGTGGACACGGGCCGTCCGGTCCTCGGCGCGGGCAGTGGCGGTGTGAGCGGGACCGCCCTGCTGCCGGTCGGCGTTCACGCCGTAGCCCGGACCCGTCAGCGGGTCGATGTCCCCATCATCGGCGTCGGCGGTGTGCGAGCGGCGGAAGACGTCGTGCAGTATCTTCTCGCCGGCGCGTCGCTCGTGCAGATCGGGACCGCATCGTTCGCGGACCCTCGCGTGGCCGCGCGTGTACTTTCAGACCTGGAACGTTGGGTCACCGCGCGTGGCGTGCAGAGCATAACCGAGATCGTGGGAAGTGGCCTCGTCGCATGAGGCCGAATACACTTATGGCAGATATCATTGTGGCGCTGGACCTGCCCTCGGCCAACGACGCGCTCGCGCTCGTCGACCGGCTCGATGGCAGCATCGATTTCTACAAGGTCGGATCCCCGCTGTTCACCCGCGCGGGGCCGTCCTTCGTGGCCGCATTGCGCGAGCGCGGGAAGCGGGTGTTCCTGGATCTCAAGTACCACGACATCCCGAGCACAGTGGCCAACGCGGTCACGTCCGCGGCCGAACTCGACGTGGACCTGATCACGCTGCATGCGTCCGGCGGTGAGGCCATGATGCGGGCCGCGCGCGAGGCGGTTGGCGACGATGGCCCGCGCCTGCTCGGTGTCACGATCCTGACGTCGTTCACCGCGGACGATGTCGAACAGGTCTGGAACAAGGAGATCCGCTCCGTCCGCGACGAGGTCGTGCGGCTGACCGGTCTGGCCGTAGACGCCGGCCTGCACGGCGTCGTGACGTCGCCGCTGGAAGTCGAAGCGTTGAAACGTCGCCACGGCAGTGACCTCGTAATCGTCACACCCGGCATCCGGCCGGCCGGCGATGGGCTCGGTGACCAGGCGCGCACCGCGACGCCCGGCGAGGCGGTACGCGCGGGCGCTGACTACCTCGTCGTCGGCCGACCGATCCTGACGGCGAAAGACCCGCTCTCGGTCGTTGCCCGGATCCGCGAGGACATGACCGGCGTGCAGGAGGTCGCATGATGCGACGCGTCTGCCTCACGCTCGTCCTCGTGCTGACGGGCCTGGCCTGGACCGTGGCGCCGGCGGCCGCTCAGAACCTGGAACAGAGCCTGAACCGCGTCGCCGCCGCCTGGCACCGGGGCGACGCCGGTGCGATCACCGAGCTCGGCGCGGGGGCCGGAATTTCGATCGACGTGGACGGCAGCACTGTCGGACCTCTGGGGCCGCGCCAGGCCGCAGCCGTGCTGCGCCGCGTCTTCGAGGACCGCGAGAGCGTCAGGGTTCGGACCAGCCTCACACGCGCTGTCGGCGGTGAGCCGGCCCGCGCCTTCGGCGAACTGACCTGGGACGTGCGCAGCCGCGGCACCACGATCCCCGAGCAGGCGAAGCTCTTCGTTGCACTCGTGCACGAACGCGGACAGTGGCGCATTTACGAGATACGCCTGCTCAGATGAGTGCGCTGCACTTTCACAACACCATGTCCCGGCGGCTCGAGCCGTTTTCGCCGATCGCGCCGCCGCGAGTCGGCGTCTACGCCTGCGGGCCGACTGTGTACCGCGCGCCGCATATCGGGAACTTCCGCACGTTCGTGCTCAATGACCTGCTGCACCGGTACCTCGAGTGGAAGGGCTTCGACGTCGTGTTCGTGATGAACCTGACGGACGTCGAAGACAAGATCATCGCAGAGGCGGCATCACGCGACGTCGTCATCGGCGACGTCACAGCCCCAATGATCGACGCCTTCTTCAGAGACCTCGAGACGGTCGGCGTTCTTCCTGCCGACGTGTATCCGCGTGCGACGGACCACATCGCTGACATGATCGACATCATCCGCACACTGCTGGAGCGCGGACACGCGTACAGCACAGCCGATGGCTCGGTGTATTTCGACATCTCGTCGTTCCCGTCCTACGGCCGGCTCGCCCGCATCGAGGCCGATACCATCCGGGCGGGTGCCGGCCTGGCCACGCGCACGGCCGGTATCGATGCCGATGAGTACGACAAGGCCGACGCGCGCGACTTCGCGCTGTGGAAAGGTGCGAAGGATGTCGACCGTCAGGTCGGTGCCGCCTGGGACACGCCATGGGGCACCGGCCGGCCGGGCTGGCACATCGAGTGCTCCGCCATGAGCATGGCCGCGCTCGGTACCACATTCGATATCCACACGGGCGGCGAGGACCTGATCTTCCCGCACCACGAGGACGAGATCGCGCAGTCGGAGGGCGCCACCGGCGAGCCGTTCGCGCGGTACTGGATGCACGTGAAGCACCTGCTCGTGAACGGCGAGAAGATGTCGAAGTCCAAGGGCAACGACTTCACCATCGACCAGCTGCTCGAGAAGGGTTACCTGGCGTCCGCCATCCGGTACCTGCTGATCAGCGCGCAGTACCGTAAAGAGCTGAATTTCGCGTTCGACGGCCTGGACACGGCGCGCACGGCCATCCAGCGGTTGCTCGACTTCGAGCGACGGCTCGATGACGTGCCGACGTCCGCGGACGCGCCCGTTTCGGCTCTGAACGAGATCGCCGCGCGCGCGCTGGCCGCCTTCGAGACCGCGCTCGACGACGACCTCAATGTGCCCGGCGCGCTGGCTGCCCTGTTCAACTTCGTGCGTGAATCCAACGCGGAGCTGGACCGCGACATCGGCGTCGCGGCAGCCGCGGTCCAGACCACGCGTAACGCGCTCCTCTCCATGGATCGCGTGCTCGGCGTGCTGGAGCTCGCCCGCGCTGAGAGTGGAGAAGTGGAAGCGGACGTCGCCGTCTGGGTGGAAGAGCGTATCGTACTGCGGCGGCAGGCGCGGGAACGCCGCGACTTCGCCGAGGCCGACCGCATCCGCGACGAGATCGCTGCCGCAGGGATTGTCGTCGAAGACACGCCCCAGGGTGCACGCTGGAAGAAAGTTTGATTATCTTTCGCTCGCTGTCGCTGGCGTAGCTCAGTTGGTAGAGCAGCTGATTTGTAATCAGCAGGTCATCGGTTCGAGTCCGATCGCCAGCTTGCACACCACCGGAATGACCCTTGCACTCCTCAATGGCTACGTCAGGCAGTAGACAGCAAAGAGGAGGAAGTATGCAAGACCGCAATAGCCCACGCGTCGCACGTCTCGCTGATCTCGACAACTACGAAGTGGCCGACCACGACCCGGATATCCGCGGCTGGGATGTCATCTCGGCCGATGGCAGAAAGGTCGGGAAGGTCGACGACCTGTTCGTCGACACAGCCGCCATGAAGGTGCGTTACATCGGTGTGGATGTCGACAAGTCATTGAGCGCTGGCGACAGTCGCAGCCGGATCCTGGTGCCCGTCGGACACGCGCGCCTTCACGAATCAGATGACCACGTTCACATCAGCGGGTTGAAGGCTGACCGGGTCAGCGCCGTGCCGCCTTACACGGGCACCATCGATCGTGAGTACGAGACGTCGCTGAGCACCTGGTTCACCGACACCGGAGCTGCGCCCGCCACCGGTGCGGCGAGCAAGGCAGGCGCTACGGACGATTTCTATGACCGCGATGATTACAACGCGGACCGGATGTACGGCAGCCGCCGGCACGAGCAGGAGAAGCGCTGAGCCGGCCGAGGGCTCGTACCACGGCTTGACGTTCGCGCCTGCTGTGGTAACTTCCGGGATCACACGCGGGCGTAGCTCAGTTGGCTAGAGCGATAGCCTTCCAAGCTATAGGTCACGGGTTCGAGCCCCGTCGCCCGCTCTGGTTCCGGTCGCCGGCCCCTGTCGTCTTCGACGGGGGCCGTTCGGCTGGTCATGGCACGATATTGGCCCCGGTCGTGGCCCGTTCGCGACCGGGGCTTTTCCCGGTCATCGGTTACCAGGACCAGCAGTAGAATGGCGAACGAGCCGGCAATCACGAAGTCATCCGAGGGCACCCGCCACATGCCAAGGTGCTATTTCTGCTTTTCGATTGATACCATGCCGCCGTTCCGGCGCTCCGCTCGCATTCTCGGACTGTCATGGATCCTGCCGATCCGCTGGCGTTACTGCCGGAAGTGCGCGCGCCACTTCATCACGACCGGACGGCCCCGCAGCCACTGAGCGCACCGCTAACCGGGACGATATTCGTGAACCGGCTGCTGTCGTCGCCCGGGCTTGACAGCATACGGAATGTCTGGTATCCTACCTGTCTGTCCTGCTGCGCGTTGCGCGGCGGACTGTACATCTCCGGTGGGAGCATTAGTGTGTTGCGGCAGCCTGCCGTGCGTTTACCACTGGAGTCGGCAACAGGGCGGGCTGATACAACGGAAGCGAACGATCCCGTTCGCGCGGCGAAGCCGTGCCGCGCGGAATGATTGCGTTGCTCCGCCCACCCTGGACAATCGGACGCGGTCCGGTTCGTCGGTCGAAACCCGTACACAGCAGCTGTGGAAGTGATTTGACGCATGGGCGGATCGGCTTGCCGCATCCGTCATAGCTCCGGCGACGCGCTGCGTCGCGCGATATACCGGGTGAACACCACGAAGGGGAATCATGGGCAAGGCGAAGTTCGAGCGTACGAAGCCGCACGTAAACGTGGGCACGATCGGCCACGTGGACCACGGCAAGACGACGTTGACGGCGGCGATCACACGGATCCAGGCAGCGAAGGGGCTGGCGGACTTCGTGTCGTTCGACAACATCGACCGCGCACCGGAGGAGCGGGAGCGCGGTATCACGATTGCGACGGCGCACGTGGAGTACCAGACGGAAGCGCGGCACTACGCGCACGTGGACTGTCCCGGCCACGCCGACTACGTG
>DATKCF010000052.1:0-27755 GCA_035513345.1 Longimicrobiales bacterium | reverse complement strand
ACCGACCAGCAGGAACGCCTCAGGAACGAGGTCCGCGAGTTCGGCGAGGCCGAGATCGCGCCGGTGGCCCGCGAGTTGGATGCCGAGAGCCGGTTCCCGTGGGACAACGTCAAGAGGATGGCGGAGCACGGCTGGTTCGGCGTCAACGTGCCGAAGGCGTATGGCGGCCTGGGCCTCGACTACATCAGCTACCTGATCGTGCTCGAGGAGCTGGCGCGCGTCGATGTCAGCCACGCGATGACGGTGAGCGCGCATTCGACACTCGGCATGTCGCCGATCCTGGCGTTCGGCAGTGAAGCCCAGAAGAAGCGATACCTGCCGTTCCTGGCGAGCGGCGCCGTCCTGGGCGGCTTCGGTCTGACGGAGCCGAGCGCGGGCTCGGACGCGGCCGCGACGCGTACGACAGCCGTTCGCGAGAATGGCGGGTACAGAATCAATGGCAGCAAGATCTTCATCACGCACGCGGGCGTAGGCGAGATCTTCGTCGTCACGGCGGTCACGGACCGCGCACAGGGCGCACGCGGGATATCGAGCTTCATCGTCACCAAGGAGACGACGGACCGCGAGCAAGCGGACCGGGTCGGTGTCGGGCACGCGCCGGAGCTGGAGCCCTTCACGCCGGGCGTGAAGGCGGGCAAGAAGGAGGACAAGATGGGCTGGCGCGCGTCGGACACGCGCGAGCTGGTCCTCGAGGATGCTGTCGTTGCGGAGTCCGATCGTCTGGGTCCGGAAGGCGATGGCTTCGTGAACTTCATGAAGACGCTGGATGCCGGGCGGATCGGCATTGGTGCGGTCGCGCTGGGTCTGGCGAGGGGCGCATTCGAGACGGCGCTCGCGTACGAGCAGGGGCGTGAAGCCGCGGACGGACCGGACCCGGAGCGACAGGCCGTCCACTTCGCGCTGGCCGACATGGCCACGGAAATCGAGGCGGCAAGACACCTGGTGTACAGCGCGGCGGCCCTGCGGGAGAAGGGCCGGCCTTACACCCGCGAAGCCTCCATGGCGAAACTGTATACAAGTGAACTCGCCATGCGGGCCACGACCAACGCGGTCCAGCTCCTCGGGGCAGACGGCTACTCGGCCGACTGGCCCGTGGAGCGGATGATGAGAGACGCAAAAATCTGCGAGATCGGCGAGGGCACCAGCGAGGTGCAGCGTTTGGTCATCGCACGGAGCTTCCTTCGCGACAGCTCCGGACACTGAAGCACAGGGCAGGGACCCGGCGCGCCGCCTCTTTGGGCGCCGCGCGGCTTCCGGGTCGTTGACCGGCTGGTGTCCGTCGAGCCGCGAAAGCGGACAGGGAAATGAAAAGGGAAATTCTGATTTCGGCCACGCCGCAGGAATCGCGTGTGGCCATCCTCGAGGATGACATCCTCGTGGAACTCATGGTCGACCAGCCGGACAGTTCACGGCTCGTAGGCGACGTCTTCCTCGGCCAGATCCAGGCGGTGCTCCCGGGCATCCAGGCGGCATTCGTCGATATCGGAACGGAGAAAGCGGCATTCCTCCACGTTTCCGATGTCGCGCGTGATGACGAGGACGAGGATGACGACGACGACAAGAGCAATGGCAACCGGAACCAGCGGCTGCCGCCGATCCAGGACCTGATCCAGAAGGGCGAGAAGCTGCTCGTCCAGGCGTCCAAGGAAGCCATCGGTACGAAGGGTCCCCGGGTGACGTCGCATATCTCGCTGCCCGGGCGGTTCCTGGTCTTCATGCCCGGATCAACGCACATCGGCGTGAGTCGCAAGATCGAGGGCCGCGAGGAGCGTTCGCGGCTGCGCGGCCTGGCGCGCGGCGTCGTCCCCGCGGAAGGACCGGGCGTCATCATCCGGACCGCGGGCGAGGAGCTGACCAAAGAGGTCTTCGAACGCGAATACCGGACGCTCAGCGAGACGTGGGAGACGATCCAGCGCAAGTCGAAGGGCGTGAAACCGCCCGCGGCGATCCACCGCGAGGCGCAGCTCACATCGGGCATCATACGCGACGTCTTCACGCAACGCGTCGACGCGTTGATCATCGACAGCAAGGTCGACTACGACGAAGTCTGCGCGTACCTCGAGAAGACCGATCCGACACTGCTCGAACGGGTACACTACTACACCGACCCGGTCCCGCTCTTCGACAAGTACGGCATCGAGGATGCCATCCGCGAAGCGTTCCAGCGTCGCGTCGAGCTGCCGTCAGGTGGCTACATCATCATCGAGCCGACCGAAGCGCTCGTCTCGATCGACGTCAACACCGGCAAATACACCGGTCGCAAGGATCCGGAGAAGACGATTCTCCGCACGAACGTGGATGCCGCCAGGGAGATCGCACGCCAGCTGCGGCTGCGGGATGTCGGCGGCATCATCGTTGCCGACTTCATCGACATGGAGACGCGCGCCAATCAGGAGCGGGTGCTCCAGGAACTGCGCACGCATCTGAATCGCGACCGCGCACGGACCCGGGCGTTCCAGGTGTCCGATCTCGGCCTGGTCGAGATGACGCGACAGCGTGTGCGGCCGTCGCTGTTCCACTCGCTGACCGAGCCCTGCACACATTGCGGCGGCTCGGGCCGCGTGTTCCGGCCCGATACCGTACTGCGCCGCATCGAGCGCGCCGTGCGACGTATCGCCGTGCAGCGTTCCGAGAAGGAGATCACGATCCGCATTCACCCCGAGGTCGCGCTGTACATCCTCGAGGAGGAAACGGACTTCCTGCGCCGCATCGACAAGACGCTCGGCCTCGCCGCGGACCTGCGTGATGACCCGCTCATGCGACAGGACGAGTTCCGCCTGCTGGCCGGGCCGTCCGAAGCCGACGTCACCGGGAAATACGCGCTCGGTTGATCGGCGTGCTGCTCGGCCTTGCCGCTCCGGGCTGCGGTACCGGCTGTCTGGGTTTCACGCTCCGGGCTGCGGTACCGGCGGTCGGGGTTTCACGCGGGGGACGCGGGGGGAGCGGACGCCGGGGCCGGCTGGGGCTGGTCAATGGTGGTATTGAGCATGCCGGTGGCTGGCCGGGGGCGCGTGTTCTTTTTTTCGCGCTCGTGAAGGTGAGCGCGTTAATGGACGGGGCCGCGGGCGGGATCGGCGATGCACATTGCTGCCAGCGCCAAGCGCCCCGAATCCGACGGGTCGGCCGGTGCAAAGCATGGCGCCCGCATCAACAAAGAGATCGAAGACCGGCGGACACCGGTCAGGAATAATCAACGCACCTCCACTCGGACCGCCCCCGCGTCCTCCGCCCCCCCTGCGTCCCCAGCGTGAAACCCCTCGTACATGAAGCTGGTTCGACTCAGGCTTCACGCAGCGTGTGCATTGGATCCGTCCGCACGGCTCGCCTTGCGGGAACGAACGCGGCAAGGAAGGCAACCGCAACGAGCGCGAGCGGCACGAGGACGAATACGGACGGGTCCGTTGCAGTCACGCCGAACAGTAGTGTGGCAAGAACGCGCGCCAGCGCCCATGCCGCGGGCACACCGATCAGTATTCCGAGCAAGACCGGCGTCAGCGCTTCCCGCAGAACGAGACGGATGACGCCGCCACTCTTCGCGCCCAGCGCGAGTCGGATCGCCATCTCCCGTGTGCGTTGGGCGACCGAATACGACACGACGCCGTAGATGCCGATTGCGGCGAGGAGCAGCGCGAGCGTAGCGAACGAACCGAGCAGTACGGCCCGGAACCGCGGAGCCGCCGCAGCGTTCGAGACCACTGTTTCCATCGTGCGCAGATTGGTAATGGGCAACTGCGCATCGACATCGGCAATCGCAGATCGCACACCGGCAGCCAGCGCGAGCGGGTCGCCCGACGTGCGCAGCATCACCGTCATGCGCCGTCCGTGCCATGGGATAATGCCCTGATCCCGGGCCAGGAATACCATGGGCGTGGCCGCTTCCTCGAGTCGCAGGTGCTTCACGTCGCTGGCAACGCCAACCACTTCCAGCAGCGAGTCAACCACGAAGAAATGCCGCCCGATTGCATCCTCGCCTGGCCAGAGAGCGTTGGCCATCGCTTCCGTAATGACCGCCACCGGGCGACTCCCGGACCGGTCCGCTGCTTCGATTGGACGCCCCGCAGCAATCTCTACGCCGGCCGTGCGAAAATACTCCGGCGTTACCGTACGCACTTGAGGGCAGATGCGCTCTTCGGGATCCGGGTCGTCAGGACGGATGGCAGGATTGCAGTCGAAGCCGCCTGTCAGGGGCGCAATGTTGATGAGTGCAACCGATTGAACGGCGGGCAGGGAGCGCAACCGTTCGACGAGATCGTCATGGATGGCGTGCACGGCAGGTGCATCCGGATAGCGTGCCGCGGGTGGCGCCAGTTCGAACGTCAGAAGTCCACGCGTATCAATACCGACATCGACACTCATCAGGTTCCAGAGCGTACGACCGAGGAGGCCGGCGCCGACGAGCAGCACGATCGCGAGTGCAACCTCACTTGTGACGAGACCTCGCCGAAACCGCCGCGATCGCGCACTGCTCGTGGAGCCGCGCGGCGTTTCCGAGAGCGAGGCACGTGGATCCGCATCAGCTGCGAGCATCGCCGGCAGAATCGAGCACACGAGGCCGGCCACGAGTGTCGTCGCAAAGGTGAAAGCAAGCACGGCGAGGTTGACGCCGAGCGTCTCGGTCCGAGGCACGAACTCGCGCACCAGCGCGCTCAGCCATCGAGTTGCCGCGATCGCGACGAGGATGCCGAGCGCTCCGCCGGCAATCGCCGTCACGAGAGACTCGACGACCGTTCGCGCGATGATGCGATTGCGTGTCGCACCGAGCGCGGCGCGGACCGCGATCTCGGCGCGCCGTTCGGCCGTACGACCAAGAAGAAGACTTCCGACGTTGGCGGCCGCGATCGCGAGAACGAACCCTACCGCACCCAGCACGATGATGAGCGAACCGCGCACATCACCAATGATCGTCTCGCGGATCGGAGCCAGTGTCATTCCGACATCACGGTTCTGTTCCGGAAACTCGGCTTCGAGAGCCGTGGAAAGCGATGCGAGTTCGGCGTGAGCGCGCTCGATCGTAACGTCATCAGCGAGACGCGCCACCGCCACGTAGGATGACGATCCGCGTGAGGGTTGCTGATCCGCTGGCAGTCCTTCGAAACCGAACGGCCGCCAGAGCCCCGGGTTCTGCCACGACGAACCCGATAGCAGGGGATCCTCGAACTCGCGCGGCGCAACACCCACAACCGTGTGCGGGATTCCGTTCAGCTCGATGTCTCGACCGATGACGGATGGATCTCCGGCCCAACGGCTCTGCCAGAGCGCCCAGCTCAGCACGACGACACGGTCCTGCCCGTCGGTGTCTTGCTCCGGCAGGAAGAAACGCCCAATCGCCGCGCGCACACCGAACACCTGGAAGAATCCCGCATTGACCTGCGCCGCATCGATGAGCAGCGGCTCGCCGCCACCGGTCAGATTCGGCCGCCACTCATCGTATCCGGAACTGACCGTGAACGACGTGCCACGACTCGCAACATCCCGATAGTTCAGGTAGGACAGTGTGCCGCCGACGTTCGCGATATCCCGGCGCGTGCCAATGAGGCGCACGATCCGATCCGGTTCCGCATAGGGCAGATCACGCAACAACGCCGCGTGCACAACACTGAAGATCGCGGTAGTGGCGCCAATGCCAAGGGCAAATGTTGCACCGGCGAGAAGCGCAAACAAAGGTCTTCTGTACAACTCACGTACGCTCTGCCGCACATCCATCATGAGCGCGTCCAGCATGTTCGCTTTCCTTTCCGGCGCGAGCGACGATGTGGGATTGTTCCGTGTGAGCCGTTCTCGCAGAGCGTGCACAACGAGATCCGATGTAGCGCCCAACCACACGCCCAGAAGACGCCACACACCGTGCTCGCCTGCTTCCGACGCGACGCGCTCGAACAGTCGCAGCATGGACTGGCCATCGCGCTTGCGCGTTGCGTGCGGCAGCAGCCGAAGCCCGGCCGCGTACGTCCTGCATGCCAGAGAAACCCAGCGCGCCGAGCCGCGATTCTCAGGCACGCGCCGCCTCGCGCGCGACCCGTTGCGTGCGGGCGTACTCGACAAGAGCCTCGAGGCGCCGCGTCTCCGCTTCCAGCACACGGTCGCCCAGGGATGTCAACCGGTAATAACGGCGCCGCGGATCATCATCCGGCACGTCCGCCGGCGGCGCATGCGCCTCCTGCAGAAGCCCCGCGTCCGTGAGCCGACTCAGCGTGCCGTACAGCGTGGCCGGCCAGAGTCGCACCCGCCCCTGCGTCCGCTCCTCGACTTCCTGCCGGATCACGTACCCATGGTGGTGCCCGCCCGCGACCGCGAGCAGCACATGAAGCCACGCCGTTTTCAATGGAAGCAGCGATTCCGGGTCGGGAGCGCGACTCTTTCTCGGCATTCGAATCCATCCTTGAACTCGTTTCTGGGGCTGGTTTCTCGGGCTGGTTTCTGGGGGGCACGGGACGAGTCCGCGGCACGGCCCGCACCCAGCCCGACAAAGCAGCCCTCGGCCCATCAGGAACCGGCTCGTCGGCTCGGATCAACCGGGAGGCCGCATCCAGCCCGAGAAGCCAGCCCTGTCCCATTCTGGCTACCTCCCCCTATATATATACTTCACTATCGATATGGTCAAGGAGCTATGGACGCGATCAGAACGACCGACCCATCCCGTGGTCGGCGAGCCGGCTGCCTGGGACGCGTCGCACGGCGGACCGGCTACTTCGACCGTCCGGCAGTAGCCCCGAACAGGCCCGGACCGATGCAGGTCGCGCCTCTCACACGGCACTGGATCCTCACTACTCGCGTGCTCCGCTTTGTGCGGCGGAGGCTCACCGCGCCGCGATTCTACCAACCCCCCGGAGCCGGCCGACAGGCCGCCGACGAACGATCCCTGCCATGGTCGAGTTTGGTTGCCAATCGCGCAGTCGCTGCACGTTGCAAGTGTGCCTGTGGAATTGAGTGCGAGTATGACAGCGAAACCCGCATTCGCAATCGCGGGCCGGACGCGTCTGCGGAACTCGATGTCTGATGAACACCGAATCCCGAAATCGCAGTCGTCGCCGTCCGCGCCTGCGATATTTGCAACGTCGTGGCCGCCGGGTCGCGGCGCACTCGCCCGGCCGAACGAATCCGAGATGCCGACAAAACCACCGTCCGCGCATTGCCTCGAGATGTGGTGTGGTCATCCGGGCGAAGCCAGGGGCATGTGGGCCAGGAGATTCGTCCGGAGCGCTCGCGATTCAATGCGGCAGCGCGCTCGCCTGCTCAGGTAGCGAAGTCCGGGCTGGCGTCGCGAGCCGCCATGACCCTGTTCTCGGGCTTCTCCCAGGCTTCCTGCCGGCCGAGGGCCGTCAGGTCAAGCCAGTAATACGACCCGCCGAGGGTCTCCGCGCCGCGTGCGTACATCGAGTACGTGTGGAAGACGCGCGCACCATCGCGAATGAAGCAGCTGTGGCCGTGCAGATCGAACGGCTGCTCCCATTCGTCCACGGGCATGCCCGCCTGCCGGATTTCTGCCATCGTCCGGTAGTTGTACTCGAACGGTGCGACGGACTCGTCGAAGCTGACGTGGAAGTCGTAGTTGAAATCGCTGCCGAACGAGGAGTAGAAGGGAAAGGTCCAGCCCTTTCGAGCCTTGTATGCTTCGATCCTTTCGAGCGGCCCGCGAGAGATGTAGACGAGCGACGTGTCGCGTGCGTGCAGATGCTCGAGTAGCCCATCCGAAACCTCGTCCGCGCCAGACGAGCAGCTCGGGCAGCCTTCGTCACGGGGCAGGCCGTCATCCCAGAGCCACATGAAGTGGTAGACGATGAGTTGCGTGCGCCCCTGGAACAGGTCCTGTAGGCTGGCCTCGCCCTCGGGCCCCGCGAATACGTAGTTCTTCTCGATCTCGACCATCGGCAGGCGCCGGCGCTCGGCATTCAGTGCGTCGCGCCGCCGGGTTGCCTCCTTCTCCTTCTCGAGCAGTCGAATGCGCGCCTTGTGCCACTCTTCCCGCGATACGATCTCCGGATAGTTGATACGTCCCTGCTCCATGCCTGCCTCCCTGCAATTCAATGGACAACTGCGCGGCCGGCGCGCGCCCTGGCCCCGTTCGCCGAATCCACGGTGAGCCCGGCCACCGCCCGCGCGTCGATGTCGCTCCCGGCGGTGTCTGATGCCGTCGCTGCCCACTGCAGATCCCGTTCCCGCGCCGTCGCGACAGCCTCGCGTCAAGGCCCTGCCACCAATCCACGCCGATCGCGCCGAGGCCCGCGGCTTCGATGATCGAGCGTCTGAAGCGCTCCGATCTCGAGGTCCGGATCCAGGTTCGGCGGGCCCAGCGAGGAGGTGTGCGGGCACTCGAACGCGAGCGCCTGGACGATCCGCTCCATAGTCACGACAGGAAGACCACCCGACCCGGCGGGCGCCTGCATCGCAGGCAAACCGACCCGAGTGCGCGGCGCCGCGGGGAATCGGCTACCGTCGGCGATGCGGATTCCCCGATCCGGATTTCCCGAGCCTCCACCGACAACCCTTCAGAAGGTGCTGAGCGCGGCGAGGATAACGTCGATGGAGGGCGCGCCGCCAACGCGACACGCCATACCAGTGGGATTCGACTTTCCGTGTCCGTCCGTGCCGATGCCGGTCACGTCCCGGCCGTTGACCAGAATCGATGGCGAAGCGAGATGCCTCATCTGTTCGGGCGTCGACGGCGACCCGAGGCACCATTCGTTCCAGGTTTCGGCGCGTCCCGCCAACACGAGGGCATCACGCAGGTTCGTCCTGGTCTGATCCACGTTCGGGCACCCCTCGAAGAAAACCAGATCGATCGTGCTCTCTCCGCTCTTGTGACCGGGTGGGTTTTGTGCCATAGCTATGGAGTCCGATCAGATGACGCCGGCGTCACCGTGACATCGAGCGCAGGATGCTGGCCCGGCACCGCGACGCGGAAGGCGATGAACGGGAACAGCGGGTTCGGCAGGACGTAGCGCCAGCCGAGGTTCTTCGTAACGTCGCCGTTCGTTGCGTGGAAGTAAAGGCAGAGGTAGACGAACTTGTAGGGACAGAGTCCGGGTATCGCGGTCGTCCGGAATCCATCCGTTCGCATGCGTTTCGAGGAAATGTACCAGTTTCCCTCGAACGGCGTAATTCCCCAGCCCACCGGCCCTTCCGCGATCAGGTCACCGGACCCGCGGTGTGTGATCCGAACCGTCTTCTTCACTATGGACTCTACCTTCCGATTCTGCCTGTCATCATGAGATCGTGCGTGAGCGGTACGCCGACAACCGCGATCGCCACGTGCATCCAACCGGGTCAGGCCACGACCGGTTCCGCTTCCGTCCACCGCGGGTCGGTCGCGGCCGGTCCAACGACGAGTCCATGTCCGACTGATCGACACGATCCTGCGCCCCCTTGCGACTGTCAGCACGGCCCGTGTGGAAACCGATCGGCTGTGAACCCGGTTGGCCGGACGAAGCAAGCACGTCTCGCGAGAAGCACTCGCGGGGCGCCACCCCGAAAACGGAAACAGACGGAAGACGGCAAAAGCGCAGATGGTTTCGAGCATGGCAGTCGCCGCACTCGGCATTCTCACGACAGCGGCGACACCCGCACCGACCACATGGCAGATCGATAGGCGCATACGACGATTTCGTTCAGCGTCCGACACTTCTTCACACCCGTATCGGGCCGGTCCGAGGAGTTCGACGTTTCCTTCGTTTACGACCGGCAGAATCCCGCGAACAGCACCGTCCGCGTGAAGATCCCTGTATCCAGCATTGGCACGGGGAACGCGAACCGTGACGACCACCTGCGTTCGGGGGATTTCTTCGGAGTCGAAAACGAACCCGTTCCTCACCTTCGAGTCACAGTCGGTGACGCCTGTCGGCGACTTGACGTTGCTCGTTCATCGCTGTCGAAGCGAATCGCTGAAGTGTCGCTGGACCCGCGGGTGAGGCAGGTCAGCTTCACGACTGAACAAACGGCCGTCCGGGTTGTGACCACACTCCGGACGGCCGTGCACGTCCGACTCGGGCCGCACGTTGTCGTCATCAACCAGTCCTCAACGCTATTCAGCACTCGTCGTAGATGCGTTCATTGTCGAGCCAGTCGACCGAATGCAGGCCGGGGAGGTGGGTTCGACCGGTCGCCCGCCCACGTTCACGACGATCTGTCCCGCACTGAAGCGCTTTCCGTCCACATCGATCTGGCGAGGCCCGACGAAACGGGCGTGGCCACAAACGACGGAAAGGCTCGCACCGGTCCGCTCGAGTCGGCGCGCTACACCGCCTCGCCATTGTTCCACGATGCGATCCTTGCGTGTGACGATGGCCGGCCAGTCCACAGGAACTGAATCCGCGTGTACACCAAGTCGTGCGGCGCCGCGGCCGACGTGCGCCGCGCGCGCGCTTGCGATCATCGTCTTCGTTGGCGTTCAACCGACGTTCACGCAGGTGCCGCCAAGGTGGCCGCGCTCCACCAGCAGTGTGCGTCTGCCAGCCTCGGCGAGCCGCGCGGCCAGGGAGACACCGGCCTGGCCGGATCCGACCACTATCACATCGAACTCCTTCACGCTCAATTGACTCCTGGGAGATGGGGGGGCGCCGGGGATTGCACGTCAGGGGAACCGGCGCCGCACTGCGTGACGTGCTCCGGTTCGGCGGACGCGACGCACTACACGGCGCAAGCGAAGCATTCGTGGCGCGAGGCGGCAGGATGGAGTCACGCGTTCATGGACGTGTGTGTTTGCGAAGTCAACGGTGATCGCCACGTTCTCAATCGGTTGCCGGAACGTCGGCTTCCGCTCGATCGATTGCGTCCCTGACGATGCCGGGCGTGAGAATGGCCGGCAGGATCTCGGGCGCACGGTCGGGTTCCGGCGAATAGACGACGTACAGCGGCACACCGCTGCGGCCGAACGACTGCAGAACGTCGGCGATCTCCGCATCTCGAGACGTCCAGTCGGCTTCCAGCAACGCGACATCGGCAGCCGCGAATCGCTCGCGAACCGATACACTACGGAGTGCCACACGGTCATTGACCTGGCACGACAGACACCATGCTGCGGTGAAGTTGACGAATACGATTCGGCCCTCGCCGCGGAGCGCATCGACGCGTTCCGGCGAGAAGCGCTCCCAACCGGCGACATCGCCGGCTGGGTTCGACGGGATGTTTTCCGGCGACTCTGCCGCCAGCGACCGGGCGCTCCATACTGAGACCGTAAGCGACAACGCCGCGACAGTCCAGACCGCGGCGCGAGCCACGGTCGTACGACCGACCGCGGTCCGACCCGCGAGCCATGCCGCGAATCCGGCCAACGTCAGGGCGAACAGCAGTACCGCGGACGCATTCAGACCCGCCTGGCGGCCGAACACCCACACGAGCCACACGACCGTCGCATAGAGCGGGAACGCCAGGCTCTGCTTCAACGTCTCCATCCACCGACCCGGTCTCGGAAGCCTACGGATCAGCGCCGGCGTAGCCGCGAGGACCGAGTACGGGGCGGCCAGTCCGAGGCCGAGCGCCGTGAAGACCGCCAGTCCCGCCGCGGGCGGCTGGACCAGCGCGAACCCGAGCGCCGCGCCCATGAACGGAGCCGTACACGGTGCCGCCACCAGCACCGCGAGGCCGCCCGTCAGCACGGCATCCACATCACGACGGCTGCTCTTGACCGCACCGAGCCGCGTCAAACCGGCACCGAACTCGAAGACGCCGCTCATGCTGAGCGCGAGCGAGAACATGACGAGCGAGAGGAGCGCCACGATCGTCGGGGACTGAAGGTGAAAGCCCCAGCCCAGCCCGGCGCCCGCAGCCCGCAGGAGGAACAGCGCCACGGCGAGGATCCAGAACGAGAGGACGACGCCGGTGGTGAACAGAACAGCGTGGCGCCGGCTCCCACCTCCTCCCGCACTCTCGATGAAGTTCATGACCTTCACGGACAGTATCGGGAACACGCAGGGCATGAGATTCAGAATCAGGCCGCCGGCGAACGCGAAGACGAGCGCGAGAAGGATCCCCATACCGCTGCCTGCCGCGGCCGCCCCGGGTTCGACTGTCGTGCCGCCGACATCTACCGCATCGCTGGCCAGGCCGCCCGTCTGAACCACGGATCCACCGGCGAACGTCCGCTCGATCCGGTTGGCCACGTCGACGGTTGCCACAACGACCGCCGCATCGATCGTCCACGCCGTGCTCTCACGGCCGGCTCCGGCGTCCGCCACGAGAATGCCCGCGATCCGCGTGATGGAGTCCGGTGCGAACCGGGAGCGCGGGATCCGGACGAGCCATGTGTCGCCTGTCCGCACTGCGCCTTGAGGCAGCGCGTGTTCGACGAGGCTCATGTCATCCGCGAAGAGATAGGGTGCGGTGAGCGCCGACGCCGGGTCCGGATCGAGTTCGAGGACGAACGCCGAGTCAACGGTCCACGCGCGCACGGTCCACGCATCCGGTCTGCCAGGCAGGCGACGACGCGCGTCGGCGATCACGGATGCCCACCGATCATCCTGCTCGTATCCCTTCACCGACACCGGCAGAGTCAGAGATACGTCGGCACTGGCAGGTATGCAGACGTCGGCGCAAACCAGCCAGTCCGCATCGCCGCGCAAAATGACGCGCGTGTCCCCTGCGAGGTCCGCCGGAGGCGTGATCCCCACGAGAACGACCACTTCGTCCTCGTACCCGTAGCTCATCAGCGGAGGCACGGGGATACGCTCGGGCACCGGCCACTCGAGAGGTCCGGCCACGAATCCGTCGGGCAGATCCCAACGGATCTCGAGTGGAAGGCCCGCATCGCCACCGTTGATCCAGTACGTGTGCCAGTGGGGATCGAGTGTAATGCGGATCGCCGCCGTGAACGCACGGCCAGGCTCGACCGCCGCTACGTCCGAGACCAGCTCGATCTCGCTATGCGGACTCGAGTCCTGGTCGGTACGCTGCGCGTACCCGGGCATCGGAAGAACGAGAAGGCCGGCAAGCAGGAAGCGACCCATTAACTGGTGCGATCGCGTGACCGGCGCCGACACCAGACCCGATGCCGAACTCCGAAGACAGTCAGTAGTCATGTATGCCCTTCTGCTGCCGACTCGAGGCCGGCGGCTGATCAATTCGACGCCGCCTCGTATGAGCGGTCATTCTAACGGCACGAACCGTTTGCCGGCCGATTCGGTTCCATGCGTGAGTCCGTACGCGAACGGAGGCGGTCCAATCGAGGAGTGCCGCCTGGAGCGACGGCCGGACGAACCGGGAACCGATGGCAGGACAATCCGGTTGGCGTTCGGACGCACGGCAAGTCATGACCACGGAGGGAATGTGAAGGGAAGAGTATCTGCAGTCGGTGTTCTCGTAATGCTCGCCCTCGCCGGCGAAGCGGCGGCTCAGGACGGCCAGTTCGGACCGGCCGACGGAACGGATCTCCCGGCGACGGACATCGAGCGTGTGGCCGTCGGTTCGACAGCGCCGGACTTCACTCTGGCGAAGTTCGGCGGCGGAACCGTGACCCTGTCGCAGTTCAGGGGCGAGAAGAACGTCGTGCTCGTGTTCTATCGGGGCTACTGGTGCCCGTACTGCATCAGGCAGTTGAGCGACCATGCAGTCATCGCCCGCTATGGAATTCTGAATCCGGATGGCAGTCGGCGCGGGATTCCCCAACCGGCCACGTACGTGATCGACAGGGCGGGAATCGTGCGGTGGCGGGATGTCCAGACCGACTACACGGTCCGGCCGACGAACGAAGCGATACTGAGCGCGCTCGAGGCGATTCGCTCGGGGTCCTGAGCGCGGGCAGGCTGACATCAGGAGAAGCGATACGTGTTCGATACAGGCCCCGTATTCGAGGATGTCCTCAGCAGGCGGCTCGGGTCCATGCACGCGTTCGCCCTCTTCATGGCGTGTGGTCACGAAGAGTACGCCGAGGAAATCATGACCCGCGCCGTTCTGCGGGCGCTCGAGGAGCACCTGCTCGGGGAACAGCCGGACAGGTCGCTCGAGCGCGCGATTCTCGCCGATGTCGTCACGGACACGCCGCCAGCAGCTCTGCCGACCGGGCCCTCCGCAACTCCAGTGCAGCCGGCCGACCGCCACCGCCTCAGGTTGGTCTCACCGGCATGCCTTCGAAGGGCGGCCGAACGGATCCCGGCCCGTGCGCGGGCCGCGATCTGGCTCGTGATGGTCGAACGACGATCGTACAATGAAACGGCCGATCTGCTCGGAATCGATCTTGACGCGATTGCCTCGCTGCTCGAGTGGAGGGATGTCCTCATGCGGGCTGCACTGGACGATTCTGCGGGCGACGTCGCCCGCAGGTTCGCACGCTGAGACGCGATAACCCCATGGACTGCGGCCGCGCCCGCCAGCTCCTCTGGCCGCCAGAACGGCCCCGGATCGCGGATCACGACGTGGTTGCCGCGAAGAGGCACGTCGCAACCTGCGATGCCTGCCGGGTTCATTTCGCCATCGATGGTGCTCTCGGTGACCTTCGGACCGGACTCGCCGGGGCCGTGCCACGTCGGGAGGTTCGTGAGCGCGTGTTCGCAGCCGTTGCGCGTGTCAGGTCCGTTGCGCGAGCTGGCCGCACGGTCGACCGGCGTTCCGGCCGTCGGGTC
This sequence comes from Longimicrobiales bacterium, assembly GCA_035513345.1. Taxonomy (GTDB): domain Bacteria; phylum Gemmatimonadota; class Gemmatimonadetes; order Longimicrobiales; family RSA9; genus DATKCF01. Next base: position 13,206 of record DATKCF010000052.1, on the reverse strand, counting down.
GCCGTTGGTGCGCTGGTTGTCGTTGCAGTGAGCGGGCTGGCGCTCGTGGGTAGCCGATTGATCGACGCTCGGTCGTCGACCCACACGACGGCCGCCTACATCGAGGACTATGTGCGGCTTGCCGTCCGTGAGGATCACATCGTGACCACCGATGCCGGAGAGGTCCGGCGATTCCTCCTGCGGGAACTCGGTACGGAGATTTCTCCTCTCGAAGCGCCCGGTCTCGCGATCACAGGCGCCGAAGTGTGTCTGCTCGATGGACGTCGCGGCGCAGTGATCCGCTACAGGACTGCGCTCGGCATCGTGACGTACTATCTCGTGCCCGTACCCGGCATCGACGAACGGCGACCGGCGGCGGAACGTGCCAGCATCAACACCAGCACCGCGCTCGTGACCTGGGCCAGCGCCGGCATCGAACGGGCACTGGTCGGACCCTTGCCACAGGACTCCCTGCTCGAGCTGGCTCGGCGCGCGCATTGAGCCTGACGGCCGACGGCCACCGTGCTCCGGTCGGTCAACGATCCCGGGCGGCCGACTGTCTATCGGCTTGCGACTGAAAGTCGAACGGGCCGGACATCGTCCGACCCGTTCCCGCGGTCCGGCCTGATCGGGCCGCCATCATTCCGTCTCCGCAAGGAGAGACTCGAAGATCCGGCTCCGGAGCTCGTCGGGTACGGGCTGCGCGGCCACCTTCTCCATCAGTCGGAAATAGGCGCGCTGGAAATCGTACCGCGGGTAACAGCGGTTGCACATCTCGAGATGCTCTCGCACCTGGTCCTCGGACACCGGATCCAGTTCGCCATCGATGAACGCCCACAGGCGCTGCACTACCACGTCGCAGGGAATCATGTCGCGTTTCATGCGGATGCATCCTGTATGAGGCCGACGTCGGCGGCGTAATCGATGAGTTGTTCCTGGAGCCGGCGCCTGGCGCGGAACAGCCGGCTTTTCACCGTACCAATGGGGATGTCGAGGACCTGCGAAATCTCCGCATAGTTGAGATCGCCCAGGTCGCTGAGAACGAGCACGTCGCGATAATCGTCGGGCAGGGCATCGATCGCTTCAACGACGTGCCGATCCAGCGTGCTGTCGAACAGCTGCCCGTCGAGTTGGAGGCTCTTCGCATGCTCGTGCACCTCGAGCACTCCCATGGCGTCGACATCGGCATCGAGGTCGGCGTCCGTGATTTCGCGCCGCGTCCGGGCCTCGTCGAGGATCTTGAGATGCGTGTTCTTGCAGATCGTGAACAGCCAGGATCTGCAGCTCGTGCCGCGCTCGAACTGGTGCCAGGACCGATAGGCTTTCAGAAACGTGTCCTGTACGAGATCGGCGGCCCTTTCCTGATCGCTATGCGTCAACCGCATCGCGAATCGGTGCACAGCATCCATCCACGGCAGTGCTTCTTCGGAAAACCCTTCCTTCTCGAGCGCCGGGTGATCCGGTTTTTCTGTCGGCGCATCGTCGCGGCGTGGTCTTGGCGCAGGCGGTTCGTTCATGCCGATCACGGGATCGCGCCGGTTCAGCATGTCAAAGGCATCCCGAAGCCGCTGCATGATGCTTTCCAGGCTCATAGCGGGTAACCGACCGTCTCCCTCGACGCGACTGCTCGTTTCATTGTTCTGATTGTGCGGTCCGTTGATCGCGACCGACAGGGTCGCGGGCTTTGCACCGGTTTTCAACGTGCGCGACACCCACGTGTCGCGCGGTGACCCGCCAACCGGAAGGTTCTCGAATCGGTTCCCGCTGGGCGGGTGGACGGCTATCCGCAGCGAAGGCCACGGCCACTTGCCGTAGTCGCATCTACCGCACGAAGGATTCTCGTCCTCGCGGGCGGGAACCGCTGCCACGTGATGCCGGTTGGCCGGGCGCCCCGATTCCTGGAGGACGTTCTTGAACGGTCTATGGTCCCTGTCGGCTGTGGTGATTCTGACACTGGCGTGTTCCAGTCCGGAACGAGCCGGTGACGATTCCACCGCGGGCGAGACACCGGTTGCAGCCGACGACTCGCAAAGCTGGACGGCTCGCACTCCGACCGGAGATGTGGTGCGCGTGATGGCGGAACCGGACGGGCCGCGAGTCGGAGAGAATCGCCTCGTGATCTCGGTCGAGCCGCCAACGCGCGTCCCGCAATCGGTCGACCTCGTTGCGCCGCTCATGCCGATGCATGGCGTCGTTCGACGGCCGGCAACACGGCAGGGGAGTGGGTGGGACACGTCGACATCCCGATGGCGGGCGATTGGGCCGTCTACGTCAACTTCGATGACGGTCCGGATGCGGCAGCGATCAGATTTACGGTAGCCCACGCACAGTCGGACGGTCACGCGGACCACAAGCATTGATTGTCATTCGTACGATGTCGCGTGGTGCGACGTCGATTCACAACCCCGAAGGAGCAAGAAACATGAATCGGATTCTCAGGACATTCGCCGGAGCAGTCGCCCTCGCGATCTTCGCCACGGGCGCGCTTTCCGCGCAGGAGCGTCCCGGCCGCGAGACGGCGCGCGACGTCACGCTCACGGCCGACGTCGTCGACCTCTCGTGCAAAGTCGTTCACAACCTGTCCGGCGCGGACCACCGGATGTGTGCCCAGGTGTGTGCTGACAACGGCATCCCTCTCGCACTGTTCGCCGACGGCCAGGTGTACCTGCCGGTGAGCATGGGCATGCCGGGAACGGGCGCCAACGAGCAGCTGAAGCCGTTCGCGGAGCAGAAGGTTACGGTTCGCGGCAAGGTCATCGATCGCGGCGGCATCAAGTCGATCGTGATCGAGGAGATCACGGCTGCATGAGCAATCGGCTCGAGGGGCGGGCGGGGCGCATCGTCCTGCTCGCCCCCGCGCTGCTGGCGCTGGCTGCGTGCACCGTGGATCCGGGAACGGACGCCAGCGATCGCGCCACCGGCGCGGAACCGATAGTCGTCGACAACGGCCGCGCCGTGCACATTCTGAACGCGAGTCCAGGGCAGCCGACGCCCGACGCGGTTACGGTGTTCGAGGCGGATCACCTGCGTCGCGCTCACGGCGATAGGTTCACGGTTGCGACGGACAGGGGAACGCTGCAGGTCCGATCGGTCCGCGAGTTCTCCCTTGCCCCGGTCGCGCCCGATGCGCCTCTCATCGAACGGACGAGCCGTGGTGGAAGCAAGCAACCCGGCTGGGGATCCGTCCGCGGAACGGATGCCGGTTTCCTCGGCGAGTTGCTGAACACGGGCTGGGTCTCGGAAACCGCGGACGGCGGTGCGCTGTTCGCTTTCGCCGTGATCCCCGAGGTAGTGCGATTCGACGCGGACGGGCGCGAGATCTGGCGTAGCGTGCGGGAAGCGCCTGAACCGGTCGACCCCCCCGAGCTCGTCCGCGAGGGATCATCGGTCCGGCCCGATTTCACGGAAGTCCAGCACGGCATCGCGACCGGACCCGATGGCCGGGTGTACGTGGTCTCCGGAGCGGCCGGCGATTCCGTAAGACTCGATGTTCTGGATGCTGCTGGCGTGTTCGTTGCCAGCGGTTGGGTGGCGCGCGGACGAGAGATCCTGGTCGATGCGGCTGGTGCAGTGTTCATCGGTGGCCATCAGACGTTGCATCAGGAGCGCGTCGCGTTCACGGACTTCGACCTTCCCGAGCTGGGCGGAGCCGGACGGATCCGCCTGGCCGATTACGCTGGCAGGGTCGTCGTCGTCAACGTCTGGGCGAGCTGGTGCGCGCCCTGCCGGCTCGAGATGCCGTCCCTCGATTCGCTGTCGGCCCGAAGCGATCGCGGAAGCGTAGCGATCCTCGGACTCAACGACGATGTGGACAATGCCGCGGCGATCCGCTTCGTCACCTCGATCGGCGGCGTTCGCTACCCACTGGCGGCTGGCGGCGGCGATCTGCGGACGCGGTTCGGCTATCGCGGACTCCCGTATACCGCCGTACTCGACCGCGAACATCGTGTCGTCGATGAGATCAGCGGATATGGCGGCACCATCGAGCCCATTCTCGAAGCGATCGCAACCGCACTGACGTCGCACGTCGAGGAACGATGACGATGCCGCGCCGCCCGCCTGCCTTCGTCATTCCGGCACTGCTGCCTGTCGCTCTTCTCGCGGCCGGCTCGCTCACCGCCCAGGAGTGGAAGACCGACTTCAGCAGGCACGTCGTCCCCCTCGAAGAGATCGTGCCGGGCGGTCCACCCAGGGACGGCATTCCTGCAATCGATCGGCCCCGGTTTGTCGATGTCCGTTTCGCCGACTCATGGATCGAGGACACCGAGCCGGTCATGGTCATAGACGTCGGCGGCGAAGTCAGGATCTATCCGATCCAGATCCTCATCTGGCACGAGATCGTGAACGACAGGATCGGTGACCTGCCGATCGCGGTCACGTTCTGTCCGCTCTGCAACACGGCGCTCGCGTTCGACCGCCGACTCGCGGGCGACGTTCTCGATTTCGGCACGACCGGACGCCTCCGGCATTCGGACATGGTCATGTACGATCGGCAGACGGAAAGCTGGTGGCAGCAGGCGACGGGTGAAGGCATCGTCGGACAGTACGCGGGCGAATCGCTCGAATTCGTTCCGGCCCGGATGTTCGACTGGGGCCAGACGAAACAGCTCTACCCGGCGGCGCGCGTGCTTTCGAGGGAGACCGGACACGAGCGCCCGTACGGACGGAATCCGTACGCCGGATACGATCGTGGCGATGCGCCGATGCCCGGCTTCTTCGAGGGTCCGGCCGACAGCCGGCTGCACGCCATGGAGCGTGTGGTCGCTGTGCGCATCGGGGACGCAGCCGTTGCGTATCCGTTCACGTCGTTGCGCCGGGCGCGTGTCGCCAACGATACGGTTGCCGGCGATCCGGTGGTCGTCCTCTGGGTGCCCGGCGCGGCAAGCGCGCTCGACGCGTCGACGGTTGCAGGCGGCCGCGAGGTCGGGTCCACCGCCGTCTTCGAGCGTCGCATAGGAGGTCGTATCCTCACGCTTGAGCCGGCCGACATCGACGGGCGGTTTCGCGATCTCGAAACCGGCTCGACGTGGGCGCTCGACGGCCGCGCTGTCGCGGGCCCGCTGAACGGCGAGCAGCTCCGCTCCATCGTGCACGGCGACTTCTTCTGGTTCGCGTGGTCCGTATTCCGCCCCGAGACACGCGTCTGGCAGTGAGTTATCGGAATCGGGGAACCGCCGACGGCACAGTCCGGTTGGCGGCGAGAGAAGGTCACCTGTGAGAAACGGCAGCACTTCGTCGACCGGCAACCGTGTCAGGATGGTGTTCCGATGAGATACCGACGGATTCGCAGCACCGGCGTGGCAATGGCGGCCGTATCCGCTCTGACGTTCGCGTGCGGCGAATCCGAATCGCCATCGGACATCGAGGTTCCCGAGTTTTCCTGCGTGATACCGGCCGGCGAGATCTTCGATGGGGGGCCGGGCAAGGATGGGATCCCGGCTCTCTGGAACCCAGATCTCGTTGCCGCGGATGGACCGGGGCTCGAATACCTGCAAGACGACGATCGCGTCATCGGTCTGTTCTGGAACGGCCAGGCGATTGCGATACCGCACAACATCGGCTGGTGGCACGAGATCGTGAACCTCGATCTCGAGGGCCTCCAGGTCGCCGTGACGTTCTGCCCGCTGACCGGCTCGAGTCTGGCTTTCGACCGCTCGGCCATTGGCGGTTCCACCTTCGGCGTGTCCGGCCTTCTCTACCGCAACAACCTGATCATGTACGATCGGAACCAGCCCGAATCACTGTGGCCGCAGATGGCGCGCGGCGCGCGCTGCGGTGCCCTCAGCGGCACCAGTCTGGATATGGTGCCGGTCATCGAGATGACGTGGGCCGGCTGGCGCAGCCTGCACCCGGACACGCGCGTCATATCGGGCGACAATGGGTTGAATTGAATCGAAATTACACAGTCTACCCCTACGGGTCATACGACGTCGTGGGCAACGACCAGCTGCTCTTTCCGCTCGCGGGCGTCGATCGCAGAAGGGCGCTGAAGGAAAGAGTCCTGGGCATCCCGTCCGCGGACGGACAGAGCGGTGTCGCCTTTCCCTTCGGCGAACTGGCCGATGTCGGCACCGCGGCCGTCATCGAGTACGAGGCAACGGACGGCGCCAGGATGATCGTACTGTGGAACAGCGGAGCCAGGGCGGCCATGGCGTACCATCCCCGCGCAGGTGGCCAGTCCCTTACGCTCGAGGTCCGTGACAACGTGATCGTGGATGTCGAAACCGGGTCGACCTGGGGCGTCGACGGTCTGGCGAGGTCGGGTCCTCTCAGCGGAGAGCGCCTCGAACCGGTGGCGGAGGCGTACGTCGCGTTCTGGTTCGCATGGGCCGCGTTCCACGCCGGAACGGTAATCTGGACCGCGGCAGGTGCGTCATGATCCGCCCCGGCCGTGTCGTACTGATCGCGACCGGCGCCCTGGTCCTTTCGTCCGTGCAGGTCGCGGCGCAGGCGGTCTGCGCCGCACCGCACTCGTCACCGAACCTGAGTCGGGCCGGCATCGGCATACTCCCGCCAGCCGCGGGCTGGATCCAGTTCACCGGTTACCACGGCCAGTCGTCCGACTTCTTCGGTCCCGACGGCAACAGCAGACCGTTCCTGTCGGAGGGCAGCACGAGCACATCATCGATGTTCATCACCGCGGCCGGCGGCGTCGTCCGGGGTCTCGAAGTATGGGTGCAGGTTCCCGTTCACCGGATCGGATTCTCCGATGAGACCGGCAGCCTGAGCCGCATCGGCATCGGTGATCCTCGCCTGTCTGCTCGAATCGGCGGCGACTTCTTCGGATTGCAGGGACTTCCACTGTCGTTGCGGGCCGGCCTGAAGCTGCCCGGCAGCGACTTCCCCGTAGACCCGGATGTGCTGCCGATCTCCGAGGGTCAGACGGACATCGAGATCGTCGCCGAAGCCGGCCGCGTCCTCGCCGGTTCATATCCGCTGCACATCGTCGGCTGGGCCGGCTACCGCTGGCGGATGCGCAATGACGAGCGCGCGCGCAAACCGGGCGACGAGCGGTTCGGCCGCATCGGCCTCGGTGGCCCGCTCGGCTCTCTGCGCTGGGACCTGGCTGTCGAAGGACTCTGGGGTCTGGCGCCGGAGCAGCAGGGCTTCACGATCGATGGTGCACGCAGGCGACTCGTACAGGTTCTGCCCACCGTCGGCTGGCGAGTCGGCGCCGCCGAACTCGAGATCACCGGCCGCTTCAGCGTGTCCGGGCGGAATCTGCCGTCCGGGCCATCCGTGAGCGCCGGTTTTCTTCTGCCCTGGATCATCTGAACATGCGGAAACGAACGTACGTGACAGTACTCGCCGCCGTGGCGGTCATCGCGGGACCCGTTCGGGCTCAGCAGGACCTCGACGGTATCGGACACGTCGAAGGCCGGCCCGAGGCACGCGTGCAGATCATCGAGTTCGCGGATTACTCGTGCGCATTCTGTGCACGGTTCTCCCGGGAGACGTTGCCCCTCCTGCGTCACGAGTGGATCGACACTGGCCGTGCCAGCCTGCGGTTCATCGGATTTCACAATACGTACTACAAGCAGGGGCGCGAGGCCGGGCGCGCGGCGGAATGCGCCGCGGAACAGGATGCGTTCGCCGCCATGCACGACCTGATATACGAGCGGCAGACGGCGTGGCTGTCGCGTGGCGGCGCCCGCGAACGATTCGAGGAGTGGGCGAGCGAACTGGACCTCGACACAGCCGCCTTCCGGGACTGCTGGGAGCGCGATCCGGGGAGGAAACTGCTGGAACGGAATACAGAGATCGCGCGCGACATGCGTGTCCGCGCAACGCCGACGTTCTTCATAAGCGGCAGGAAGATCGAAGGCGCACTGACGTATGCCGAGCTGCGAGAGATTCTCGAAGCACTGTTCGACTCTCGTACGGCTGAGGGCTCCACACACATTCATGACTGAGGAAAACGGAGCATGGCAAAGGTGTCGATAGTCGTACTCGCGGACACGGAAACACACGGCGATCCCGGTCGCATCGCGAACGCACTCACGACCGCGCATGAATGCATGGACGCGGGCGACGAGTTCGAGGTCCTGTTCGACGGCGCCGGAACGAAGTGGATCGCGGAGCTGTCCGGCCGCGATCACAAGCTCAGCCCAACCTCGACGCGGTCCGGGATCACATCGCGGGCGCATGCGACTACTGCGCGAAGGCTTTCGGCATCCGCAGCGCGGTGGAAGCGTCCGGTATCGCGCTTCTCGATGAGTACCAGCAGCACCCGAGCCTGCGCAGGCGGGTCGAGGAGGGGTTCGAGGTCATCACGTTCTGACAGCGGTCACTGGAACCGATTGCCTGGCCACCCGGTTGGCGGTCCGCACGAGGCTCGCCGCGTGGCGGGCTGATCGATTGCGGGACAGCAACATGGAGACTGATCGAATGACACTGGACATCAAGCGCGCCGCCATCGCGGGCATTGCCGGTACGGCCGTAATGACGGCCGTCGGGCTATGGATCGCTCCGATGATGGGAATGCCGAGGATGAACCCGGCCGAGATGCTCGCGGGCGCGATGGGCGGCATGCTCGTGCTCGGCTGGATCGCACACTTCATGATCGGCGTGATTCTGGCCGGCATCTATGCCCTCGTCGCTTCGAGAATCCCCGGCCCGCCTGCGGTCCGGGGCGCCCTCTACGGGATCGCGCCGTTTCTCGTGGCGCAGATCATGGTCATGCCGATGATGGGGATGCCCATATTCTCCGGTTCGGCGGTCATGGCAATGGGAAGCCTGATCGGACACCTGATCTACGGCGCTGTCGTCGGTGCGGTCTATGGAGCGCCTGAATCGGCGGCGGCGATCAGATCGGACACTCGTCGCTCGGCAACCGCTCACTGAACGGAGCACCGAGCGCGGCTGATGCCACCCCTGACCCGATCTTCGTCCGGCGGTGTGCCTTCGAAGCGCTCGGCGGATTCATGGAAGCGCCGCTGATGGAGGGCGCTGATTACCTCGCCGCCGCGGACCGGAGGTCGCGATCCGCGCACGTTCCTGGTCAGCGCTGGACCGCGGCTTCGGCTGGGGCCTCCGCCGGCTCGGCGGATCAGAAACCCAACTGGAACGCCGACGGATGGTTCCACGACGCTCACCGTTGCTCGAGCGTGACGCCGAGACCATCGGCGAGTCGGTTCACGTAGTTGAAATACGCCGTCACTTCGACCACCTCGAGGATACCGCGGTCGTCAAGGCCCTCATCCCTCAATCGTGCAACGTCGTCCCTCTCCATGTTTCGCGGCTCGCGGGTCAACTTCTCCGCAAAGCCGAGTATGGCGCGCAGGCGCGAGTCGATATCGGCCGCTCGCCAGCTCTCGGCGAGCGCCCGCGGCAGATCGTCGCTGCGGGTGATCAGACGGAGCGCCGCCCCGTGATGTTCGATTCAGTAGTGGCATCCGTTCGCCGCGGACACGGCGACCGCGATGGACTCGCGCTCGAGGCGTGACAGCGCCCCACGCCCGAACATCAGGGTCCGATAGAGCGCGTTGTGGTCGCGCAGGGCCTCAGGGTGCAGGGACTGGCAACCCAGGATGTTCGCAACCGAACCGGCACGGCTCACTATGCCGGCGTAGACTTCCGCAAGGAGACCCTCGGCCTCCGCGGGTTGGACAACGTCGATCCAGGCGTGCGCCTCATCCCCATTCGGTCCGCTTTCATTCTGCACGATTCCACTCCTGGTGATCTGGAAAACCTCGACCGTCGGTCCGAGCGAGAGACTGGTCTCGGGACGTGCCGGGGTCAACTCCACTGACGTTGAATTCACCGCGCCCACACTGGCGCGCCTGGAACTGTCCGCAGCTCCACCTGTTCGCCATGAACGGCGGCGAGGTACGCTCGACCGCGTGCCCTTCGGCGGCCATTCTGAGACTCAGGCCGGGTCATCGGTCACGGATTGTATGTCGCTTGTCCGGTCGAAACCAGTGTGCAGCGGCGAGCCATCGAATGTCGCAGCCGACCGCGAGGCTTACTCCCGGGCCGCACGTGATGGTGGGCGTCAGCGATACCGGCGTGGGCATGGACCGGCAGACGCAGGCGCGCATGTTCGAGCCGTTCTTCACGACGAAAGAGAAGGGAAGAGACACAGGTCTCGGCCTGTCCACCGTCTTCGGCATCGTGAAGCAGAGCGGCGGCAGCAGCTGAGTCTACAACGAGCCGCCCCCGTCCACGACGTTCAAGGTCCACTTCCCATCGGCACCGACGGAGATGGAAGGCGCCGACTCCGGATCTGACGCGGCGTCGGCTCCGGTGCTCCAAGGCACCGAGACCATCCTGCTGGTCGAGACGAAGACCGCGTCCGCGTTCTGGCCCGTACGATCCTGCGACGATTCGGCTACAGCGTCCTCGAAGCCGGAGCGTGTAGAGCCCCTCGTCCGCCTCGTCCGCCATGGTGTTCCACCGGCCGATCAGGTCGCCGAAAGGCGTCTCGTCGAGCAGACCGGCCTCCGAGCCCGACTGGACGATCTTGTACACCTCGTCGTGACCGATGCGCGTGAAGAAGATCGGCGATCCGGCGGGTGGGTCGTCGTGGCAGCCGCTGCCACAGGAGATGCGATCGTCGTCGAGGAACAGATCGATGTGCGTGGACCCGGCACTCCATCGCCTTCACGTACTGCACCGGACAGATCTCTGTCATGCCGTCCGCGTGCGTCTCGATCGTCCGGATGTGTCCCGAGACGCAGATTCGCCGGCGGATGAGCAACTGAAGCGTATCCGCGGAAACCCGGACGGTGGGGCTCAGCGTATAGCCCGCGGCGGTCTCTTTTCAGTCCGCCGCGCTCGCCCGCTTCGAAGCGGCGGCCGACCGGCGCACGACCTGCGGCTCGGCCTCCGGTCCGACCATGATCTCGACATCGGTGTGTTCGTCGATCGACACGGACACATCGAACGTGCCCTTCGCGTCGACGGGCGCCGAGCCGAGCGCTGTGCCCGCACGATCGAAAACGTACGCGTGCAACTCGACATCACCGGCGCCTTCCGCCGGAAGTGCGACGTTCCCCTGCACACGGAGCGTCGCTCGCTTCGCCGGCCGCGCCGCCTTCCTTCCTCCGCTCTTCTCCGACAATCGGGCCTCCTTCGTGCCATTGCGTCGCACGGATTCGCGGCCCGTGCGCACCACGGGTGAAGAGCCCGTCGTGCAGGATCGCGGGTTCGGTTCCGCACGGCATTGCGGTGTGTGCTGGAGTCAATGGCGCCGCGGCGCGCGACCGTGGCGAGCGAACTTGTCTAGAAAGCGGTAGCGACACTAACGATGAAGTAGTCCGTCGTGCCCGCGCTGCCCGTCCGGTCGAAGAAGTCGTCGAAATTGTACCCGCTCGCCCTGTGTGCCTCGAGCTTGAATACCAGGTTGTAAGCGAACCGGTAGTTGATGCCGAAGGCGACGTCTCGGGCGTAGGGAAACTCGAGTTCCCGCGAGGAATGGCCGGTGCCGCTCATTCCACTGCCCGATTGCGGATCCATCGGCATCGATGTGCCGGCCTCGCCGTCCATCGCCAGCTTCATCTTCCGGTTCTCGAATTCCGCCTGTGCGTTGACCGTCCAGTGATCGGTGAGGTTGAAGCCCGCCTGGCCGTAGTAGCTTACCATGGTATGTCCCACGTGATCCATGGCGCGGTACTCGGCCCGCGCAGTGGATCGGCCGAGCACTGCTTCCGCTGCGGCTCGCCAGCTCGTTTCGGCTGCGAGCTCGCCTTCTTGGTTCCGGATGTCCCAGCGGACCGCTCCGAGGCCCACGCGCACACCCCTGACCGGGGTCTCGAGCCAGAATTGATTGCCGAGGGCATTGCGGCGTCGCTGCTTCGAGAGGCGTACCCCGTCGGGCGATGTTTCAACGGCGTGGAAATCGAAGGCTCCGCCAAAGACGGTGGACTCGATGTGCCAGGCGCCGATCGGTCTGCGGTACGACAGAACGACTCCATCGATCGCCTCGAATCCCTCCATGTAGAAATTTCCCGGCGCACGATAGAATGGCAGCAGGATGCCGATGTCACGCACTTCGTTGAAGATCCCTTGCGGCATGGGGACCCGTCCCAGTCGGGCGTCGAAGCTGCCGAGGAAGCGCTGATAGAACATCCAGTCGAGCTGGACTGCCGCGGCGTCCCTGCTCAGGACGCTGTTGCCCAGGCGCCGATGCTCGAATTGGACAACGAGGTGGTCGTCGTGCGTCAGGAGGTACCGCAACTGCAGGGCTGCCGACCCGTAGTCCAGCGTGCCGTCGGTCGGGACGCCGAAGAGTTGAGCGTCGCGTGATACCGCATAACCCTGCGTCAGGGACCCGTGCAGATCCAGCCGATCGATCGGCGCCTGCGCGACCCCGGGAATCGGCATGGCCAGGGCGGCCATGCCGGCGACAAGCATACGAGCAGTTCGGATGGCCGTTCCACTTTCCATTCGAATGCCCTTCCCCAGATCGATCCGCGAATCCACTCGACAGTTCATTATTGGATTATCGGTTTGCACACGGGGTTTCTTGATGGGTTCGCCGCAGGTCATTGTGCGGCAACAGGAAAGAGATCGCGGCTGATCGTGGCATATCCGGTCACTCGATCTGTCGCGCCGCCGCATTTGGCTCGCAGCCGGCTCCCGGACCCTCCGGTCCAGTTGGCCGGCGCGGTGGTCGATACCACGCGATGTGTCTCATGTCGTCGTGATCAACTGCCGATCACGATCGCCCTCGACGTTGAGGGGGCATGGCCATTGTCGTCCGTCGACACGTCGACCAACATGGAGAGGTCCGCTCCCGCGTCCGCTGTTCGATCTGAACACCATCTGTTCGCGTCTTCGTCCGTCAGCGACTGGGTCCGGTTCGGCGCCGAACTCGAGTTCGAGGAGGCCGGCGAGGAAGTCGTGCTCGAGTTCGTTGCGATCGACGTCCGCATCCATCCGTCGCTCACGCTGCGCGGCGGCATGCTGCTCTCGCCGACAGTCCGCTCAACGAATTCACCGACCGGCCCGTTCCGTCCACGGACATTGTCGGCGTCGCACTGTCGGAGCCCGGCATCGGCGTGCTCGGCACACTGCCGCTCGGTGCCGGCCGCGTCACCTACGAGGTCTATGCGGCCGTCAACGGTTTCGATGAACGACTCATCATCGACTCCGAGTCCGGCACCCGCATTCCTGCCGGCGCGGACAATCTCGAGGACGAGAACCGATCGCCCGCATTCGTCGGCCGCGTCGCGTGGAGCCCGCACCTCTCGCTCGAGGTCGGCGCGTCCGCGCACCACGGCGCAT
>DATKCF010000051.1:0-15244 GCA_035513345.1 Longimicrobiales bacterium | reverse complement strand
GCCGGGATCTCGAGTGGCGAGTCGGTGGCACCGCGGTAGACGGTTTCGCGCACGAGATCGAACACGGGTGTGCCACGGGTGAGAACGACGCCAGCGCCCAGTACGGCGCGTTCGCGGACGACCGTGCCCTCGTAGACGCCGCAGTTGCCGCCGACGATCACATCATCCTCGATGACGACGGGCGCCATGTTGATCGGTTCGAGGACGCCGCCGATCTGGGCCGCCGCGCTCAGGTGCACGCGTTCGCCGACCTGTGCGCAGGATCCGACCAGCGCATGCGAATCGACCATCGTCCCCTCGCCGACCCACGCGCCGACGTTGATGAACATCGGCGGCATGCACACCACACCGGACGCGACGTACGCGCCTCGCCGGACCGAACTGCCGCCCGGCACGATCCGGACGTTGTCGCCTGCCGCGAAAATGCGTATCGGCAGCGTGTCCTTGTCGAAGAAGTGGAGCAGGCCGGCGGATGGCGAGTGTTCCGCGATTCGACCGAGGCGGAACGCGAGCAGAATGCCCTGTTTGACCCAAGGCACGGCGCGCCAGATGCCGTCCGCGTCCTTCTGCGCGGACCGGACCGCACCGGCTTCGAGCGCGCCGAGCAGCGACCAGACTGCGGGCCCAGCGGCATCGGGCAGCGGTTCGCCGGCGGGTGTCGCGGCAAGGTCGCGGATCTGATCGGCCAGCTCGGCGAGGTCGGTTCTCGGCGAGGTCATTCGTCGTGTTCCTCGAGGACGCCGGCGGCCACGAGCGCTGCGCGGACGGTCGGCGTGTGTTCGGCGGCGAGCGGGACGAGCGGCAGCCGCAGCACGTTCTGGATGCGGCGAACCATCGTGAGCGCGGCCTTCGCGGGTATGGGGTTCGATTCGACGAACGCCGCGTCCATCCACGGACCGAGAAGCTCGTGCATCGCGCGGGCCGTTTCGTAGTCGCCGGACGCGGCGGCCTCGACCAGCATGACCATCGCGCGGGGCGTGACGTTGCTGACGACGGAGATGACGCCATCGCCGCCCATCACCATCAGCGGCAGCGCGAGCGCGTCATCGCCGGAAAGGACGCCGAAGCCGGGCGGCCGGTCGCGCAGGATCCGCTCGACCTGGGACAGGTCGCCGGACGCTTCCTTGATCGCGACGATCTTCGGGACATCCGCAAGCGCGAGCGTCGTGTCCGCCGTCATGTTGCTTGCGGTCCGGCCAGGCACGTTGTAGGCAACGATCGGCAGGTCGACGGCTTCGGCGATCGCCCTGAAGTGCCTGACGATGCCACGCTGTGGCGGCTTGTTGTAGGCGGGCGAAGAGTGGAGCAGGTGGGTTGCGCCGGCCTTCTGCATCTCGAGGGACTGCTCGATCGCGCGTCGCGTATCGCTCGAGCCCGCGCCGGCCACGACGGGAACGCGGCCAGCCGTGACTTCCACCGTGATGCTCACGACGCGGCGCTGCTCCGCCAGCGACATTGTCTGTGCCTCGCCGGTCGAACCGCACGGCACGAGATAATGGACGCCCTCCGATATCTGCCACTCGATCAGAGCGCGCAGCGATGCTTCATCGATCGAGCCGTCAGGATCGAACGGTGTGACGAGTGCCGTGCCGCAGCCGAACAATGGACGTGCCGTCATGGCCGACTCCGGGGTTCGAGTCCGAGTACATCGCGCATCGTGTAGACGCCATGCCGGCCAACGAGCCAGGCGGCGGCACGAAGCGCGCCATCGGCGAAGACACGACGGTCGCGGGCCGTATGCGCGATCGTCACCTGCTCGTACGCCGCGTCGAGCGTGATCTCGTGGGTACCGGGCACGTGGCCGAGGCGTACGCTGGTGATGGGCAGGGCCTGGCCCGCGGCTTCGAAGGCCTGCGCGAGGGAACTGGCCGTGCCGGACGGCGAGTCGAGCTTGGCCGTGTGGTGCGTCTCGACCATGTGCGCATCGAAGCCGGCACCACGGAACAGCTCGCCAGCTCGCTCGACCAGCGCCGTCAGCAGAACGACACCCGCCGAAAAGTTGGGCGCCCAGAGCAGCGATCCGTTCGCGGCGAGAACCGCGGTCTCGACTTCGGCCAGGCGGTCGTACCAGCCGGTGGTGCCGATGACGACGGGCACGCCGGCGCGCACGCATGCCAGCGCGTTCGCGACCGCTGAACCCGGCTGCGAGAACTCGATCGCGCAGTCGGCGCCTTCGAGCGCACCGCTCGCGATTGCGGAGCCGTCCGGGTTCTCGGCTTCCGACAGGATGACGACGACATCCGTACCGCGGGCACGGGCCAGCTCGGCCACCGCCATGCCCATGCGGCCATCGCCGATGATGCCGATCCGATACACGCCGCGCTCACTCACCGAAGAACTCGGCGTGCAGGCTCTTCATCGCGCGCGGCAGTTCCTCACCGTCTACGAGCGCGGTCAGGTTGATGCCGCTCGCGCCGAGCGAAAGCATGTGGATCTTCACGGGCGCAATGGCGGCCAGCGCCCTCGCCATGGTCGCGCTGTCATCCGCGAGCGCGGACCCGACGACCGAAAGGATACCGCGGTTCCGTTCGACCGAGACATCGCCCAGCTGCGCGAGGTCGACGATCAGCGTATCGAGGTGTGACGCATCGTCGACCGTCACACTCACGCTGACCTCTGATGTGGCGACGACGTCGACCGATGTCCTGTGTCGCTCGAACACCTCGAAGATCGTGCGCAGGAACCCGTGTTGCAGCAGCATGCGCGGCGACCGGATCCGGATCACCGTGACGCCCGTCTTGCCGGCAATCGCGCGAACAGCGCACGCCGGCGCGTCGTACGTCACCAGCGTGCCGCGGCCCTCAGGCTTGCGCGCATTGCAGATGTAGACCGGGATCCCGAGCCGGACCGCGGGGAATATGGTGCTGGGGTGCAGGACCTTGGCGCCGAACGTGGCCAGTTCGCTGGCTTCGTCGAACCGGATCCGCTCGATCAACGATGCGCCAGCCACGATGCGAGGGTCCGCGGTCAGCATGCCGTCGACATCCGTCCAGATCTCGATCGCATCCGCGCCGAGTGCCGCGCCGAGCAGCGACGCGCTGAGGTCGGAGCCGCCGCGGCCCAGCGTCGTTACGATGCCGGTGCCGGTCGCGCCGATGTAGCCGCCCATGAGCGGGACACGGCCCCGCTCGATCATCGGGCGGAGCAGACGCTGACAGTTCTCGCCGATACGATCGGTGCGGGGCTCCGCGCGGCCATACTGCTCGTCCGTGATCATCACGCGTGTCGCATCGACGTGCTCGACGGGCAGCCCGCGCGCGCGAAACGCAGCCACGACCAGAACCGACGAGATGATCTCGCCCTTCGCGGCAATCGCGTCGAGGCTGCGCGGCGTGAGGTGCCCGAGCACGCTCAGCGCTTCGGCCAGGCTGGCCAGCTCGTCGAACGAACTGTTCAGCTCGGCACTGACATCATCCGCATCGCCCTCGCCCGCGAGGAGCCTGGCAACAACCTCGAGATGCCGGTCGCGCAGCGATTGCACACTGCTCATCGCCGCGATGTCATGGCCCGACGATGCCTGGTCCGCGATCTCGAGAAGCGTGTTCGTCGTGCCGGCCAGCGCGGACACCACCACGAGCGGCTTGCGGTCGAGCCGGCCGCGTACGATGTCCGCCGCGCGATCGATTGCGTCCGCATCGCCGACCGAGGTGCCGCCGAACTTGATGACGATCATGTCGCGAACGCGCCGCGCTCGGACAGCAGTTCCGCGTTGAGCAGCGATGCACCCGCGGCGCCGCGAATCGTGTTGTGGCTGAGCGCTACGAGCCGGATGTCGAAGAGCGGGTCGGACCGGACGCGGCCGACCGTGACGGTCATGCCGTTGCCGCTCGCGACATCGCGGCGAGGTTGAGGCCGGTCGGCGCGCGGGTCGACGATGATCAGACGGTCGGGTGACGACGGCAGCCCACGGGCCGACGGGTCGCCTTCCCATTCCGCGAGAGCACGCGCACAGTCATCGGCCGATGCGCGCGACTCCAGTTCGACCGTCATGCAGACCGTGTGGCCGTTCTCGACCGCGACACGATTCGCGTGCGCACTGACGCCGAACGGAGCCGGCTCGATCCGGCCGTCCACTATCGTGCCGAGCATCTTCGGCAGTTCCTGCTCGATCTTCGGCTCCTCTCCGCCAATGAACGGGATGACGTTACCGAGGATGTCGAGCGACGCGACACCGGGATAGCCCGCGCCCGACACGGCCTGCATCGTGAACACGAAAACGTTGCGCAGTCCGAATGCCTGGTGCAGTGCGCACAGTGGCAGGATCGCGGCGATCGCAGCGCAATTCGCGTTCGTGATGATGGCGCCCGGCCAGCCGCGGTTCGCACGCTGCGCATCGAGGACAGCCAGGTGCGACGCATTGACCTCGGCCGTAACGAGTGGCACGTCCGCATCCATCCGGTAGTTCTTCGCATTGCTGAAGACGAACGCGCCGGCGCGCGCGAACGCGGCTTCGACATCGCCGGCGACGGATGCATCGAGTGCGGAGAACACGATGCGCGACCGGACGTCGAACGGATCGCAGGGCAGTACCTCGAGCGCGGCCGTTTCGGCCGGCATCGTGCCTTCGAGCCAGTGCGCCGCTTCCGCGTACGGACGCCCGGCGGATCGTTCGGACGCGGCGACTTCCGCGAGCCGGAACCAGGGGTGGCCGGCGAGCAGTCGCACGAAGGTCTGTCCTACCGCGCCCGTCGCGCCGAGCACCGCCACGGGCCAGCGCGCGTCGCTCACGACGAGAGCAGCTCCCGGACGAGTCGCTCGTACGCGCCCACCGCAGCGCGCAGCTCTTCGACGTCAATGTACTCGTCGGGCGTGTGCGCCACGTGGATCGAGCCGGGACCGAACAGCAGCGGCGTGCCCCACCGATCGAGCAGCGGAATGTCAGTCGTATAGGCGACCGGCTGCGTCTCGAAGCCGGCGATCGTGTGGAAATGCTGGGCGGGGATGTAGGAGCCCCACGTGATGTCGGCACGGCCGCCGACCCAGTCCTCGATCTGCTTCTTCAGCGGCTCGACATCGCCGACCAGCCGGAACATCAGCTCGGCTTCGCACTCGCCCGGAATGATGTTCGCCTCGGTGCCGCCGTGGATCACGCCGATGTTGACGGTCGTCTGGCCGAGCCGTTCGTCCTCCGGCAGATCGAGCGTGCGCAATGTCGGCAGCAGCTCGAGCATCGGCTCGATCGCGGACCTGCCCAGCGACGGATAGGCGGAGTGCGATTCGCGGCCGCGCGTTCGCAACTCGACGCGCAGCGAGCCCTTCGCGCCCGTCGCGAGTCTGCTTTCGGTCGGCTCACCGTCGATGAGCCAGCGACTGGTCGCCGGCAGTCGGTTCGCCGCGCGCGCGCCGTCGGAGCCCTTCTCTTCGCCCACAACGAGCAGCAGGTCGATGCGTTCCTCACCCGAATCGGCAAGGTTCTGTGCCGCGACCATCATTGCGGCGGCAATACCCTTCGCATCGCAGGCGCCACGACCCATGAGCCGGTTGCCCTCGAGGCGAGGGGCAATATGCGGACGCACGGTATCGAGGTGCGTCGACAACGTGACACCGCCGCCCGCGCGCGACGCCCACACGTTGCCTCGCCCCTGCGTGACTTCCTGGACGGTAACGTTCCAGCCCCTGGCCACGAGCCAACGGGAAACGTAGTCGACGACACGGGCTTCTCCGCCCGTCGGCGACTCGATCGCAATCAGCTCGGCGGCCAATGCAACGACATCGATCATGGCTCGCAAGATAGTGGCGGAACCGACGGTCAGACAGGGCGTCGCATGATTGCCCGCCGCCACCCGACGCACGAAGTTGAACATGTCCCGGGCCCTCGCGGCCCGCCGCCATCAACCGGAGGCCGGAGCCACCCGGCATGAACCGACCATCCGTGCTGCGTCATCGGCCCGCGTTCCCGGCCGCTCGGGTCGAGGAAATCGCTCGCGAGTCGTGGGGCATCGAATCGAAGGCGACGATGCTGCCCGGCGAACGTGACCAGAACGCGCTCCTCGAAGCGCCCGACGGCACGCGCTCGGTGCTGAAGATCGCGAACGCTCTGGACGATCGACCGCTCGTCGAAGCGCAGAATGCGGCAATGGCCAGGGTCGCCGAGGCAGTACGGCCCGGCCCGACAGGCTGCCCGGTTGCGATACCGGCGGTCACAGGCGAAGAGATCGTTGAGGTCGAAGGCGACGCCGGCCTGCTCTGGCTCGTACGCCGGATCACATGGCTGGACGGACACCCGCTGGCCGAGGTGCGGTACCGGCCACCTGCACTGCTGCGCGCCGTCGGTCGGCGAGTGGCCGAGGTCGGACGCGCGCTCGACCGGTTCGATCACCCGGCCGCGCACAGGACGCTGGACTGGGACCCGCTGCACGCGCTCGGCGTCGTACGCAATGGCCTGACATTGATCGCGGACACGGCAATGGTGAGCATTGTCCGGGACATTGCTGAACGGTTCGAGCGCACCGTCCAGCCCGGCATCGATGCACTGCCCAAGGCGGTCATCCACGCGGACGCGAATGACTTCAACATCATCGTCGGGCCGGCCGACCGCCGAACCGGCGACCGCGCGGTAGTCGGAATCATCGATTTCGGCGACATCATTCACAGCTGCCGCGTCGCCGACCCCGCGATCACCATCGCCTACGCGATGCTCGACTCGCCGGACCCGCTGAGGACCGCGCGCACGATTCTCAGCGGTTGCACCGAGGTCGCGGCTCTGACCGATGGCGAGATCGCCGCATTGTGGGGCATGTCGTGCATGCGACTGTGTGTGAGCGCATGCCTGGCAGCGAAGCACAGAGCCGAACAACCCGACGATGACTATCTCATGATCAGCCAGGCGGCGATCGCACGCACACTCCCCGCACTCGCGGCGATTCCGTTCGGCCTCGCGGAAGCGCACCTGCGGCACGCATGCGGCCTCGAGCCGAGCGCCGCTGGCGAGCGGGTCCGGGCCTGGCTGCGGAACAATCCGGTGACAGGGGCGAGGGTCGTCGACTGCCCGGTCGGACCGGGCGACTGTGCCGTGTTCGATCTGAGTGTCGCAAGCCCGCTGATCGATGGCGACCCGGCGCGGAACGAGGAGCCCGCGCTGACGTCGCGACTGAACGCCTGCCTCGATGGCATGGGCGCCAGAGTCGGCATCGCGCGATGGGATGAAGCGCGACTGTTGAATACGGGCGGTGCCTACGTCACGTCATCGATGGAAACGGAAGGGCGCACAGTGCACCTCGGCGAAGACCTGTACGCCGCCGAAGGAACACCCGTACTGGCCGCGCTGGACGGTACGGTCACCGCCTTCAACGACAATGACTCGCCACAGGACTATGGTCCGGTCGTGATCCTGCGGCACACGACCGATGACGGAACGCCGTTCCACACGTTGTACGGCCATCTGTCGCGGTCATCGCTGGTCGGACTGTTCGAGGGCCGTGCAATCGGGCGGGGCGAACGCATCGGCGCGATCGGCGGCGCTTCCGTGAATGGCGGCTGGACGCCGCACCTGCACTTCCAGGTGATTGTCGATCTGTTCGGCATGGGAACCGCCTTTCCGGGCATCTGCCGTGCTGGCGAACGCGAGATCTGGAAGGCACTGAGTCCCGATCCCGATCTCATCCTGCGTCTGATCCCGACAGCCGCCGGTGACACCGGCCGACGGACGGCGGAAGCGATGCGCGCAGCGCACAGCGGGCCCAACCTGAGCCTGGCCTACCATGATCCGCTTCATCCCGTGCGCGGCTGGATGCAGTATCTGTACGACGGCACCGGCCGGCGCTTCCTCGATGCGTACAACAATGTGCCGCATGTCGGACACTGTCACCCGGCCGTCGTGGAAGCAGGCGCCCGGCAGATGGCGCTGCTCAACACGAACACGCGCTACGTGAGCCGGCTGCTCGGCGAGTTCGCGGAACGGCTGGCTGCCACGTTGCCGGAGCCGCTCGACGTCGTGTGTCTGGTCAACTCGGCGAGCGAAGCGAATGAGCTGGCGCTGCGCATGGCGAGCGCACACACCGGCCGGCGAACCACCATGGTGCTCGAACACGCCTATCATGGCAATACGACCACACTGATCGACCTCAGCCCGTACAAGCACGACGGCCCCGGCGGCAGCGGTGCGCCGGACTGGGTGTGCACTGCTCCGATGCCGGACACGTACAGGGGTGAGTTCAGGCGGTCCGACGCGGATGCAGGCGAGAGGTACGCGGCGAGCGTTGCCGGAATCGTCGCCGCGCTGCGGTCGGAAGGTGATGCACCGGCCGCGTTCATCGCGGAAACGTGCCCGAGCGTGGGCGGTCAGATCATGCTGCCGGCCGGCTACCTGTCGGCTGTCTACAAGACCGTGCGGCGAGCGGGCGGCGTCTGTATCGCGGACGAGGTGCAGACGGCGTACGGCCGGACCGGCTCACACTTCTACGCATTCGAGGCGCACGGCGTCGTACCGGACATCGTGGTGCTCGGGAAACCGATCGGCAACGGCCATCCGATCGGTGCAGTCATCACGACCCGTGAAATTGTGCGCTCGTTCGACAACGGCATGGAGTTCTTCAGCACGTTCGGCGGCAACACCGTCTCGTGCGCCATCGGGCTGGCCGTACTCGATGTGTTGGAGAACGAGCGGCTGATGGACCATGCACGCATGGTGGGCGACACACTGCTCGACCGGCTGCGTCGACTCGCCGGCCGGTTCCCACTGGTCGGCGACGTTCGCGGCTCGGGTCTGTTTCTGGGTGTCGAGCTGGTCCGCGACAGCGCCACGCTCGAGCCGGCCGGCGATGAGGCCGCGTTCATCTGCGACCGGATGCGCGACCGCGGCATCCTGATCGGGACCGATGGTCCATGGCACAACGTGCTGAAGATCCGGCCGCCGATGCCGTTCGACGAATCGAACGCCGAAGCGCTTGCCGCCGCGCTCGAACTCTCGCTGCACGAAGTCGGCTGAAGTGGCTCGAGGTCCGTTGCGCATAGCCTTTCAGTCAGCGGCCAGTCGATCCGCGGCGCCGCGTATGAGTTCCCACGCTCGCCGCACGTGACGCTCTTCGGTCCGCAGGTTGCCGACGGCGAGACGGATGCCGTAGCGGCCGCCCAGCTTCGTGTGCGACAGAAAGACCTCGCCCGATGCGTTGACGTGCTCGAGGATCCGCGCGTTCGCGCGTTCGAGCACGGCCTCTTCCGGTCCCTGCGTCGGACGCCAGCGGAAAACGACGACGGAGAACGGCGAGGGCGCCAGCCGCTCGAAGTCGGGATCGGCGTCGACCCATGACGCGAACAGCGTTGCAAGCCGAAGGTGTTCGCGCAGTGCCGCGCGAATGCCGGACTGGCCGAAGTATCGGAGCACGAACCAGAGCTTGAGCGCTCGGAACCGCCGGCCCAGGGCAAGGCCCGCGTCAGAGAGGTTCCGGACCGTGTCGCCTTCCGGTGTTTTCAGGTACTCGGGCGAGACCGCGAACGCGCGTCGCAATACTGCCGGATGGCGGGTGTAGAGGACGGAGCAGTCCATCGGCACGAACAGCCACTTGTGCGGATTGACGACCAGCGAGTCGGCACGGTCGCAGCCGTCCATGATGTAGCGCATCTCGGGCAGGATCGCGGCGGGACCGCCGTACGCCGCGTCGACGTGTAGCCAGACATCGTGGTCCTTGCAGATCCGGGCGATTGCGGGCACCGGGTCGATCGCGGTGCTCGACGTGGTGCCGGTCGTCGCGACGACAGCCATGGGCCGGATGCCGGCGGCGGAGTCGTCGCCTATTGCAGTCTCGAGAGCGTGCGGATCCATGCGCAGCTCCGGATCCGTCCGGATACGCCGCACTCCCGCTCGCCCGAGGCCGAGTGTCATGACAGCGCGGTCAACGCTCGAGTGCGCCTCGGCGGAACAGTAGACGCGGAGCGGCGGCAACGCCCGGCCGGCCATGCCGGAGTCCGTGATGTCGAGGTCCGCCAGCGATTCACGCGCTGCGGCGAGCGCGTACAGCGTGCTGGTCGAGGCCGTGTCGTTGATCGTGCCTTCCCAGCCGGGCGGCAGTCCCATCAGACGAAGCAGCCAGCCGGTCATGGCCTGTTCGAGTTCGGTCGCGGCAGGTCCGGTACGCCAGAGCATGGCCTGCGCGTTGAGCGCGGCAGTGAGCAGTTCCGCCAGAATGCCGGGTCCGGAGCCGGTCGTGGCGAAGTAGGCCATGAAGCCGGGGTGGTTCCAGTGGGTCGTGGCCGGCGGGATCAGGCGTTCGAAGTCGTCGAGCACGCGGTCGAACGGCTCTGGTTCGGCGGGCGAGGCGTCGGGCAGTCCGGCGAGCAGGTCGCCGGGGCGGACATCGGGAAGGACTCGCCAGGATTCCGGTTCCTCGAGGAAGCCGGCCACCCATTCGATCAGGCGGTGCCCGAACTGCCGGAACTCCGCCGGGCTCATGTCCTTGCCAGCCGCCGGGCCGGCCGGTGCTGGCGACGCTTCGGGCTCGATGGGCGGGTCTGCTTCAGCTTCAGCCACGTTCCGATTCATCCGCGTCGAGGTTATCCTGTAAGCTGCTTCGGCCGTAACTGGTGTAGTCGGACGCCAACGCTGGCGGGCGGGTGAGCGTCTATTCTAGTTGGCCCGCGCGTGCGGGTCACGCACCAGGACAGGGATCAACGGAGGTCGAGTGGAACTGGACACGGGTACTGACCTGAGTGGGTCGGCCCTCGCATTCCGAGTGGTGTGGCTGGCGCTGGCGGCGCTGACAGGACTGGCGCCGGGCGTCGGGGCGCAGGTCAATGCGGACGACATCCCGTTGCCGGTCAACGGCACGTTGGACGCCCACCTGGCGGCGAGACCGCTGGCGACGGCGGTCCGTGTCGATGTCGGCATGTCCATCGATGGCCGCCTTGATGAGGGTGTCTGGCAGAACGCGATTCCGGTCACGGAGTTCACGCAGACGGACCCGTTCGAAGGCCAGGCGGCGACCGACCGGACCGAAGTCCGGTTCCTTTACGACGACGAAGCACTGTACGTGGGCGCCCGCATGTGGGAGACAACGGGCGACGTCAAACAGCGGCTCGGCCGGCGCGACTCGTTTCTGATGGATTCCGACTGGTTCCAGATCGCGCTCGACACGCACCATGACCACGTGACGGCCTACAAGTTCAGCATCAATCCCGCGGGCGTGAAGCGTGACGAGATCGAAGGCACGGGTGGGTCGGGCGGGCCGGGCCGGTCGGGCGGGTCGGGCGTGTCATGGGATGCGGTATGGGACGCCGCGGCGACGGTGGACGAGGAAGGCTGGACGGCCGAGATCCGGATTCCGTTCAGTCAGCTCCGGTACGGCCGCGCGAACTCGCAGGTCTGGGGCGTTCAGGTGTCGCGCCGCGCGATCGGTCGTGAGGAGACTGCCGTTTTCGCGTTCACGCCCAAGAGCGACCGCGGCGGCGTCTCGAGATTCGGACACCTGGTCGGACTGGAGGGCCTCGTGCCGGGCCGCAGGTTCGAAGCGCTGCCGTACGTCGTGTCCCGTGCCGAATACCTCGAAACTCAGACCGGCAACCCGTATCGCGACGGTTCGGACCTGTACGCCGGCGCCGGCCTCGACCTCAAGTACCGGCTGACGTCCGCAATGACGCTGGATGCCACGGTCAATCCGGACTTCGGCCAGGTCGAGCAGGACGCCGCGGAAGTCAACCTGTCGGCTTTCGAAACGTCTTTCGACGAGAAGCGTCCGTTCTTCGTCGAAGGCGCGGACATCTTCCAGTTCAACGGGCTCCGGCTGTTCTACTCGCGGCGTATCGGCCGCCAGCCGCAAGGATCGTTGCCGAGTGACGTCGCCCATTCCAATCGGCCCGACAACAGCACGATCCTCGGCGCATCCAAACTGACGGGCCGCACACGGACCGGCTGGAATCTGGGGCTTGTACAGGCGGTGACCTCCAGGGAATCGGCGGAATGGGTCGATGATGTCGGCCTCGCCGGCTCGACCGTGGTCGAGCCGGTGACCAGCTACGTGGCCGCGCGCGCAGAGAAGAACATGCGGGACGGCCAGACGCAGGTCGGCGGTATCATGACAGCCGTCAACCGCAGCCTCGCGGACGAAACACTGACCTCGCTGCTGCGGTCGTCCGCCTACACGGGCGGGCTCGATTTTTCGCACGAGATGTTCAACCGGTCCTGGCGAGTCAGCGGATACTTCGCGAGCAGTCGCATCAACGGCAGCGCGGATGCCGTGCTGCGCGCACAGCGTTCTTCCGCGCGGTACTTCCAGCGGCCGGACGCCGACTACCTGTCGATCGACTCGGCTGCAACCTCGATGGAAGGCTGGGCCGGCCGTCTGGCGATCAACAAGGTCGCCGGCCTGCACTGGCGGGGCGACGTGAACGTGTCGGTCGTCAGCCCGGGCTTCGAGATCAACGATCTCGGGTTCCAGACCACGGTCGATCGTTTCGGTACGGACATCAACCTAATGTACGTCGAGAACCGGCCGAGCGACACGTTCCGCAACTACCGCTTCAACCTGCGCAATGCGGGCCACTGGAACTTCGGTGGTGACCGGATCGAGGCAAGGTCGACGCTCGGCTTCAACTACACACTGGCCAACTACTGGGGCGGCCAGATCAATTACACGCGCGGCTTCGGGTCATACGACGATCGCCTCACGAGGGGTGGTCCGGTCGCGTACGATCCCGCGGGCAATCGCGCCGAGGTCCAGCTCAACACCGACTCGCGCCGGGCCATCTCGTTGCGCGGCAATGCCAACTACTCGTGGGGCGGGTCCGGCGGCTGGCACCGTTCGCTCTCCGGCAACGTCAGTGTCCGGCCAGCCGAGAACTGGTCGTTCAGCCTGGGCCCCCGCCTCAATCGGAGCCTGAGCACCGCGCAGTACATCGGGTCGATCGAGGATCCCGCCGCCGTCGCGACGTACGGCCGGCGCTACATCTTCTCGTCGATCGAGCAGACAACACTGTCGGTCCAGACACGCGTCAATGTCAATCTCACACCCGACCTGAGCTTCGAGGTGTACGCCGAGCCGTTCGTCTCGACCGGCGACTACGGCGATCCTCGCCAGCTCACGGCGCCGCGTACCTTCGACTTCGAACCTTACACGGACGGCCGGCTCAGTCGCAGCGACTTCACCACGCGGTCGCTTCGTGGCAACGCAGTGATGCGCTGGGAGTGGCGGCCCGGTTCGACGCTCTTTGCCGTCTGGCAGCAGCGCCGGTCCGGTTCCGATACAAACGGCGACTTCGACTTCCGCCGCGATGCGGGCGCAATATTCGACCAGAGACCCGAGAACGTGTTCCTCGTGAAGATGAACTACTGGCTCAACTTCTGATGACCTGAGCCAACTAAAAGCGGCAACGCCACTTACGTCCCCGCTCATCCTCCGGTGTGCCCGGAGTGTGCCCGTTTCAGCCCTCCGCGACCTTCCGGATGGTCGCAGCGTCCGCCTGAGAGTACGCCCGCTGGAGCGATCGGGCGTCCACCCATCCGCCGGCCTGCATGACGTCCGCCATCGGGAACATCTTCCGCGCCGTCGCCCACGCCCGCCGGAACGCATGCCAGCCTCCGCGCGCCTGACGCTCCAGCCCGGCCGCCTTCTCGGCCTGGCGTAGCCACCAGTCCGCCGCGTTCTGCGGCACGGGCTCGTCCGGCCGGCGCCGGTACGGGAACACCCACGCCTCTCCGATCGCGCCGGTGCGGCGGAGGTAGTCGTTCACTTTCGACGCCAGCTCCTCCGGAACGGGAGCGATCCAGTCCCGCCCGGTCTTGTCGTTCTCGGCTCGCCAGAGGATTGCCGCCGGCCAGTGATCTGACCACGTACCATCCCAGCCGATGCGATCGAGGCCCGCCCGCACCTGGTCCGTGCCCATGAGGACGTCGCTGGCCCGGAGGTGCCGGATCGCGTTGATACGGCGCCCGGTTCCGATCGCCAGCCGTAACATCAACTCGAACTGCCCGGCAGGGTCGACACGTAGCGCGACCTCGAGGAGCTGGTCGATGCGGTCCCGGTTCGCACGTGGCCGCCGCGGATTCCGCTCGGCCGGCACTGGCACCCCTTCGAGCGGATTCCGTTCGAGGAGTGGCTGGCCGCCCTGCCTGAACCGCATGGCCCAGCGGAGCACGGTCACCAGGTCGCGCACCTCGTTCGCGATCGTGCCGGCGCGGACGCCGGTCCGGCTTGCGCGCGGATCCTCCGTGCGGACCGTGCCCGCCTCCCGGGCAGCGGCGTACGTCTCGACCTGGTGGCCGCCGAGATCCTCGAGGCGGAAGGTTCGGCCGCTGGGCTCGAGGTGGGCAGCCCACAGGTCGAGTGTGCGCCTCACGACCGCACGCCTCGCGTCGGACAGCAGCGGTCCCCGGTGCGCCACGAACAGCGCGCGGAGCTGCCCGAACGTCAGAGCAGCGCGCCGGTGGCCGGAGCCCATGACACGCTCCCGGTCGAGGCGCTCGGCCTGCTCGAGCGCGACCGCCTCGGCCGCGGCTTTCGTCTCCGCGTTCAGGCTGAACCGCTCCCGGTGACCGTCCGGGTGTCGGTACTCGGCCCAGACGTACGGCGATCGCGGGCGGCGGAACAGGCGAAGGCGGATCCCGCCGTGCGTCACAGTCCAGGTCCTCTTTCTCCGCTTGGTCTGGCTCATCGCGGTGCTCTCCCTCTCTTCCGGTCCGGGTCAATAAACACGCTTGGTGGCAAGCGGTTCGACGATCCTGCAAGAAACTCGACCAGAAACGCTGCATTCGATCGGGCCCGAGCGAGGGCCGGCTTTCGATTGAGGAGGATCCGCTCGCGCCGCAATCCCGCGCTCAGGAATCGGCGCATCTCTTCCTTCGAGAACTCCCGCCAGCCCCTTTCGACACCACCTGACGCACGTCCTTCCAACGCTGGCTCGAGCGCCCTTCGCAAGCCAAGCTCAGCTCGAGCCTCATCGTGGCCTCGGTTCTCTACCGCGTCATAGAACCCTGTCACAACACTCTTGTGTTCTCGCATCAGCAGAGCCTTCAGGTCCCGGTATTCCTCCTCGTACTCCGCCGGCGGCACTTCGCTGCGACCCTGGTATTTGAGCCTACCGTCCACCTCGGTGGTCATTGGGGTAGGTTTGGCCCGCAGCACCCTCGACAGCCATCCGTCCAGCCAATCCTTGTAGCTCCGCAGGAACATTGCTGCTTCCATCGAGACGGTGGCCTGCTCAACCATCCGCCATCGATCCCTCGGGACAAGCCGGCGAAGCCTTTCAAACGTGTCGCTCTCGATCTGCCGAGACTTTCCGCGCGCTAGCCGCGAAAGGGTCGGTTGCGAGATGCCAG
>DATKCF010000050.1:0-11695 GCA_035513345.1 Longimicrobiales bacterium | reverse complement strand
CCCCAGCATGCACCCGGCGTCCACGCCGATCAGAGTGCGGATAAGAGGGTGGCACATCGGACAACAGATCCCCCTCGCTCCCCGGGCACCACGTTGCCCCCCTTGACATACCTTCTCATAAGAGGGTTTGGGGAGGGGGATCGGGGGGGTGTTCTTCTTCCCCCCCGATCCGTTCCCGTCAACGCTACTACTACGCCTCAGCCTCCGACCCTTCTCCCTCTCCGTCAACCCGCCCCCGCTTGCCTTGGAATCATGTTGCGTCGGTTCTGCTCCTGTCATCGACGTACTCGATACCGTGGTGCTCCAGCCACTCTACGGCGATCCCCCGGAACGCATCCGCCCGGAACTGAAACCAGGCACTGCGCAGGTCAAGTCTATCGATCGTGGATCGAAACATTCGAAACGCCCCAGGTCCGTGAATCGCGTTCAGAAGCTCAGCCGAAGCTGGTTCGTCCTGGGCATGCGAGAAACGCCGCATGATATCCCACTCGTGCACTTCAAACTTGTCGGGCAGCTGCAGCATTCCCGGTGACTGCAATGCCCGACGCGCTCGAGCGAGGGGCTCCCGCTCCCAGTCCTGCAAGCCGTTCGGATGCGCTTCTTCATCATCGAGGAGTGATCGATCCTCCTCGGACAGGGTGATGATCTCCCCCGTGGCTGGGTCGAGCCAGGCTTCCCACTCTTCAGGGAAATCGAGCGCATCGATGACGTCCCCGAGCTTGATGATCACAGCCATTCAGCCTCTCAATGCGGGTCACGCCCAAGCGCGCCGTGCGTGACACCCGGCGTGTCAAGTGAAGTTTGGCACCGGTCGCCCGGCGATCCATTCGACGATAACCGACTTCGCAGCGACACCTGATGATCGGAGACACCGTGATCACGGCTCGACAGCATACGTTACCACGTAATTGACACCCAACTCGTCGGAGCCTGCTCCGAACACTTCGTTTGCTGTCACCGCCAGTGGAATAAAGTCCTCTGGCCGTGCGACGCTCCCTCGATATGAACCATCCGGCAGGAAGAGATCAAACTCGACAGAGGCACGCCATTCGTCGAGCCATGAGGTTCGCGCAAAGCCGATTCGAGTGGCCATGGTCCGTGCCGCCGGCCGCGGGTGCTTGTCCGCCCGCAGCACCCAGAGGTGCCCGTCTGACGAGACGAGCAACAGATCGATATGTGGGAGGTGTTCCGGATCAGCGGTTGGCGTCGCCTGGCTTACAAGCGAGTCCACGATCGCAGGGTCAGTAGCCTGTGCAGGCGATACGCCCTCCAGAGCGCTGCCCGCGGCATCTGCCAGACGTGCTCGGATGGCATCCGTGTACGGTACGGGACGCACGTGACGGCGAATGACGCGCCGCAACTGTCCTGACGATGCGTAAACCCGCACCTCATACGCGAGGCCACCTGAGTAGTAGATGTTGCCCCGGCGATCCCCGGCAATCGTCGGTATGCCATCGAAGAAGGAACCGATGAAGCGCTGAGTTCCGTTAGCGACCATGGGCTCTCCGCGGAGCACCAGCAGCGAGTCGAATGTGGCAGCCAGGGCCGGACCCCGGCCTACAACCCAGGTGGTCTCAAATCGTTGCTCGATTTCTCCGGGCAGATCCTTTCGGAGTAGCAGCCAGCCTTCGTCGGCTGGCGTGAGCGGCGTGAGGGTGCCGCCGCGCTCGGCGAATCGAACGGACACCGATAAATTCGCCCGTGGCTGAATCGAAGAGCTGGACACCGCCATAGGCCGATGCGAGGATACGGCCCGGCGTGACCCAGACAGAACCATAGCCAACAGGCGATTCGCCTGGACCACGGCCGCGCCGGCCAACCGAGGCGATGTAGTCGCCCGACCGGCTGTATTTTCGCACGCCCTCGGAGTCCGCGACCCAGATGGTACCGCCGGAGTCAACAGCAATCCCTCGAAGATTGTGGAACTGAAGCCTGGGATTGCCGTCAACAACGCCAAGCCGGAGTGACTCATGAACCGCCAGGACCTTGTCCGCCCCTGAATTGAGGACGATCGATACGCCTGCGCTGTCCGAGACCGAATGGCTTACCGGCTGTGAATCAGAGGCGGCACACGACCAGAGCACGGCTATGGATGCCGCGAGCATGGGCGCCAACCGAATGCGTGCCCGGATCGCCTGGCGCCGCCTGGTGGACGTTCTCAGGCTGGGTTCGGAACGTTCGCCGCGCGTACGGTTGATCAATGGACCATCCGACGGTGAATTGCGAAATTCTCACCCGGTGCGCGTTTACGTGAGTACCCTCCCGCTGGGTAAGGCGAGCCAAACTTCACTTGACGTATCCGTTCCCGTCAACGCTCCGCCTCAGCCTCTCGCCGGTCTCCGCGTCTCCGTCAACGCGCCCCCGCCCCAGCAGACCGCGTCCCCGAACCGCCGCCAACAGCCCGCGACCCGCCATCTTGAACGGTCTTCCAGCGGATGTTAACATAAAGGATTGGACACCAGAATCAGAAACCGGCCGCAGCGCGGCCCGTGGCGGAGAATGAGCCATGAAGCCGGAGATCCATCCGAAATACGAGAAGTCGAACGTCCGCTGCGCGTGCGGCAACACGTTCGAGACGCGCAGCACGTCGCCGGACCTGCACGTGGAGATCTGCTCGGTATGCCATCCCTATTTCACGGGCCGGCAGAAGCTGGTCGATACGGCGGGCCGGGTCGAACGGTTCCGCCAGAAATGGGGAAAGACGGCGGAAACGAAGGACGCATGAGGAGAGCCGGGCGCGACCCGGCTCTCTCCACATCAGGGTGAGGTTGTGAACTGGGATTCGCGGGTCCGTCAACTGATCACGCGGTACGAGGAGCTGACGGCGCAGCTGGCGGACCCGTCGGTGCTGGGCGACTCGGACCGGCTGCGTGATGTTGCGAGGGAGCAATCGGATCTGGGCCCGCTGGTGGAGGTAGCGCGGGAGCTGGCGCGCGTTTCGGCGAGGCTGACGGACTCGCGGTCAGTGATTGGCGCGGGCGAAGACGCGGAACTGGTCGAGGTGGCGGAGTCGGAGGTCGGCGCGCTCGAGGCGGCGGAATCGGATCTTGTCGAGCGGCTGAAGCGACTGCTGGTACCGAAGGACCCTCTGTCCAACAGGGCGGCGGTGGTCGAGATCAGGGCCGGCACGGGCGGCGATGAAGCGGGCCTGTTCGCGGCCGACCTGTACCGGATGTACACGCGGTATGCGGAATCGCGGGGCTGGAAGGTCGAGCTGGTGGACATGTCGGAAGGCGATCGCGGCGCATGCAAGGAAGTTGTATTCGTGGTGAAGGGCAAGGACGCGTACGGCGATCTGCGGGCGGAATCGGGCGTGCACCGCGTGCAGCGAGTGCCGGCGACGGAAAGCCAGGGCCGGATCCACACATCGGCCGCCACGGTGGCGGTCCTGCCGGAGGCCGAGGAGGTCGATCTCGAGATCCGCGATGAGGATCTGCGCATTGACGTGTTCCGCTCATCGGGCCCGGGCGGCCAGTCGGTGAACACGACGGACTCGGCGGTCCGGATCACGCACAAGCCGACGGGCGTCGTGGTGTCGTGTCAGGACGAGAAATCACAGCTCAAGAACAAGGCGAAAGCGCTGAAGGTGCTTCGCAGCCGGCTGCTGGACGTGAAGGTGGCGAAGCAGGAGGCGGAGCGGGCGCGCGACCGGCGGCTGCAGGTCGGGACCGGCGACCGATCGGCGAAGATCAGGACGTACAACTTCCCGCAGGGCCGCGTGACGGACCATCGGATCGGTCTGACGTTGCACCGTCTGCCGGAGATCCTGAACGGGGATCTCGACGAGCTGATCGGGGCGTTGAAGGAAGCGCGCGACGCGGAAGCACTGGAGTAGCGGTCGCGATCCGTGGAACGAACGGCGCTCGAGCTGGCGAAGCAGGCCGGCGTCTTCCTTGGGGAACGCGGAATCGAGAACGGCAGGCTCGAGGCCGAACTGCTGCTGAGCGGAATTCTCGGCATCCGGCGCCTGGACCTCTACCTTCAATACGACCGGCCGGTCGCCGCGGACGAGATCGCGCGCTACCGTGCTGCCGTGCGGCGGCGTTTGCGACGGGAGCCGTTGCAGTACATCCTGGGTGAGGTCGATTTCCGGCGACTGCGGCTCAGCGTGGACCGGCGAGCGCTGATTCCGAGGCCCGAAACAGAGGTTCTGGTCGGGACCGTACTGGAATGGGCGGGCGGCAGGCCCGATCTTTCGGCGATCGACATCGGAACGGGCTCTGGCGCGATCGCGCTGAGTCTGGCGGTCGAAGGCGAGTTCGGCCGGCTCGTCGCGACCGATGTGTCGGCCGATGCGATCGAGTTGGCGAGGCACAACGCGCAACGGTGTGGTGTCGCGGGCAGGATCGAGTTCAGGCACGGCGAATTGTGGGCGGACACGGGCGACGACGCAGGCTTCGATGTCGTCGTCTCGAATCCGCCATACATTGCGGAGTCCGAACGGTCGAGCCTGCAGCCGGAAGTCCGCGACTGGGAGCCGGCCGGCGCGCTGTTCGCCGGTGCCGACGGCCTGTCGGTCGTGAACGCGATCGTCGACGGCGCATGGGACCAGCTCAACGAGGGCGGTCTGCTGGCGGTCGAGATCGGAGCAGGACAGGGAGACGCGGTCCGGGATCGTGCGTGCGAGCGCGGCTACGCCGCCGTTCGCATCATCAGGGACCTGGCCGGCCGTCAGCGAATCGCGCTCGCATCGAAGCCGGGCGCGGGACAACACTCGAAGGGAACCGGGTCGGGGGACAATTGAGCAACGAAGCGATGACCGAGAAGGCGCGTGAACTGGGCCGCATGCTCGGACAGGGCGAGGAGTACAAGGCGCTCGAACGGGCGAGGCAGCGCGCGATGGACGACCGTGAACTGACCGCCGCACTGAACCGGCTGGGTGAGCTCGAGAAAGAGATCGGCGAGCAACTGCGTGCCGGACACGAGCCGTCGCCGCAACAGCAGGAAGAGTACGAGACGCTGTTCGGCCAGCTGCAGAGTTCATCGATCTACCAGGGCCTGGTCGCGGCACAGTCGAACTTCGACAAGGTGCTCGGCAGGGTGAACCAGAACATCTCCGAAGGAATCGAATCCGGGTCGAAGTCCAGAATCATCCTTCCGACCTGAGGGCTGAGTGCGCGGTCTCGAGTCCCTGCGGAGCGGCGTCTACCGGATCATCGATCCGCTGACGCACGGGCTCGCGCGGCGGCGGGTGCACCCCAATCTGCTGACCACGCTCGGCTTCGCCGTGACCGCCGCCTCGGCGTTCGCGTTCCACGAACATCAGGTCCGGGCTGCCGGGTTCCTCGTTCTGCTCGGCGGGTTCTTCGACATTCTTGATGGGCGAGTCGCGCGACTATCGGATCTCGGCAGCAAGTTCGGCGCGTTCTACGATTCAACGCTCGACCGGATCAGCGAGATCATGGTGTTCATGGGCATCCTCTCGCTGTACAACGACTACCGCCTCGAGCTGGGCGATGTGGGCATGATCTACGCCATTTCGCTCGCCATGGCGGGGTCCCTGATGATCAGCTATACTCGCGCCCGCGCTGAAGCGCTCGGGCTCGACTGCAAGGTCGGTCTGATGCCGCGTGCCGAGCGCGTGGTCCTCATCGGACTCGCCTCCCTCGTCTTCGGTGAGAGCTGGGACGGGCTCGTGCTCAAGATCGTCATCATCGTGCTTGCCGTGTTGACCAACCTCACGGCCGTGCAGCGGATCGTGTGGGTCTACAGACAGGCGAGTGGAGTGCCGCTGGACGAATGAGCATTGTCGCCCCTCGCCGCTCGGCGCGAAACGACCATACAACCAACATGAGCCTTCGAGGAACCACGGGATGAGGTCATCCGTTGAGATTGCGCCCGCGAGCGGCAAGCTCGGTGTTCTGCTGCCCGGGCTGGGCGCGGTGGCGTCGACATTCGTGGCAGGCGTGGAAGCGGTGCGGCGGGGTCAGGCGAAGCCGATCGGCTCGCTGTCCCAGCTCGCGCACATCCGGCTGGGCAAGCGGACCGAAGACCGCAACCCTCTGATCCGGGAGATGGTGCCGCTGGCCGGAATCGAGTCGCTCGAGTTCGGCGGCTGGGACCCGATCCCCGACGATGCATACGAGACGGCGCTCAAGGCGGGCGTACTCGAGCGAGCGCACATCGATCCGCTCGCGGACTTCCTGTCGGGCATCAAGCCGATGCCGGCCGTGTTCGACCAGGAGTACGTCCGCCGGATCGACGGCACGAACGTGAAGACGGGCTCGAACAAGTATGAACTGGGCGAACAGTTGCGCGAGGATATCCGCAACTTCGCGAAGACGCACGGCTGCGAACGCATGGTGATGGTGTGGTGCGGGTCGACGGAGGTTTTCCTCAAGGCTGGCGAGGCGCACCAGTCGATCGAGTCCTTCGAGAAGGCGATGCGCGAGAACGACCCCGCGATCGCACCTTCGATGGTGTACGCGTGGGCCGCCTTGCGTGAAGGTGTGCCGTTCGCGAACGGAGCGCCCAACCTGACCGTCGATCTGCCGGCCATTCAGCAACTGGCGCGCGAGACTGGCATGCCCATCGCCGGCAAGGACTTCAAGACGGGCCAGACGATGATGAAGACGATCATCGCGCCCGGCCTCAAGGCCAGAATGCTGGGCCTGAGCGGCTGGTTCAGCACGAACATACTCGGCAATCGCGATGGCGCGGTGCTCGACGATCCGGACTCGTTCAAGACGAAGGAGGAGTCGAAGCTGGGCGTTCTCGAATACGTCCTGCAGCCGAAGCTGTACCCGGAACTGTATGGCGATGTCTACCACAAGGTCCGCATCAACTACTACCCACCGCGAGGCGACAACAAGGAAGGCTGGGACAACATCGACATCTTCGGATGGATGGGGTACCCGATGCAGATCAAGGTCGACTTCCTGTGCCGCGATTCGATCCTGGCAGCGCCGATCGTGCTCGACCTGGCGCTGTTCATGGACCTCTCGCGACGGGCCGGCATGAGCGGGATCATGGAATGGCTGTCCTTCTACTTCAAGAGCCCGATGACCGCGCCCGGGCTGTATCCCGAGCACGACCTCTTCATCCAGCACTGGAAGCTGAAGAACACGCTGCGTCACATGGCGGGCGAAGTGCAGATTACTCATTTGGGTCTCGAGTACTACGAGGGTTAGTCGGGCGGGCGGGCTTCGAAACCAGGCACGTTTCTGGTTTCTGGTTTCTGGGGCGGGTTTCTGGGGGGCGAGCACGACAGCCTGAGCGGGGCGTGGTTGGCGTGCGGGAGCATACGACCTTCGCGGCGCCCCGGCGGCTCCGCGACCCCGCCTCGGCGTGAGATGATCGTTGTCGACTTACAGGAACGCTGGGAACAGCGCCGGCAAGGTGTAATGCTCGAACCCGAGAAACCCGCCCCAGAAACCAGAAACCAGAAACGAGTCTGACCCAAGGATGCCCGGCCTTTTCATTGTCCTCGAAGGAATCGAAGCCAGCGGCAAAACGACGCAGCTCGGGATGCTCGCGGAGTGGCTCGAGCGGCGAGCGATACCCTGTATCGTGGCAAGGGAGCCCGGCGGTACTGCGGTGGGGGAGGCGGTGCGGGAGGTGCTGCTGCACGGCGAGCACGTCGACTCGCGGGCGGAGCTGCTTCTCTACCTTGCGGCGAGGGCGCAACTGGTTGCGGAGACGGTGCGGCCGGCGCTCGAAGCGGGGCGGGTCGTGTTGACGGACCGCTACGAGTTGTCCACGTTCGCGTATCAGGGCGGGGGTCGAGGACTGCCCGAACCGGCGGTCCGGACGTTGAACGCGTTCGCGACGGCGGGGTTGCGGCCGGATCTGACGATCGTGCTGTCGTTGCCACGATCGATCGCGCAGGCGAGGCTCGCGGAGCGCGGCGCCGGGCCGGACCGGGTGGAACGGGAAGGTCGCGAGTTCCACGACCGTGTCGCCTCGGCCTATGAGACTCTGGGGAACACGGAACCCGGTGTCGAGATTATGGATGGAGCGTTGGCTGCCGCGCAGGTTCACGGTGCGGTGGTCCGGCTGTTGCAGCTGCGGTTTCCAGAAACTTTCGCACGTGGCACGGGTTAGTAGCTTGACCCTGTCCCGCAGTACGGACGTTACGGAGGTCCGATGAACATGAACCGGGCGTTGTTCGCGCCGTTGCTGGTCGCCCTTGTGTCTCTCGCGACGGGCGGTTGGTTCCTGCAACGCGGCGCGGCCCAGGAACGCAATATCTACGACAATGCCCAGCTCTTCGAGCAGGTGCTCCAGTACGTGTCGGAGGCCTTCGTGGACGAGCGGTCGTCGGCGGAACTCTACCGCATGGCGATCGACGGGATGCTCGAGGAGCTTGGCGACCCGCACACGGGGTTCATGCCGGCCGAGGACTACG
The DNA here is from genome assembly GCA_035513345.1 of Longimicrobiales bacterium. Taxonomy (GTDB): domain Bacteria; phylum Gemmatimonadota; class Gemmatimonadetes; order Longimicrobiales; family RSA9; genus DATKCF01. The sequence goes on along the minus strand of DATKCF010000050.1, from coordinate 3,348 downwards.
AGAATCTGCGGATCCAGACGCAGGGCGAGTACGGCGGTATCGGCATATCGATCGCGAAGCGGGCCGGCTGGATCACGGTGATCACGCCGCTGCCGGGTACGCCGGGCGAGCGGGCTGGCCTGCGAGCTGGCGACCAGATCGTCGAAGTCGAAGGAGAGTCGACGCGCGACTGGAGCGAGGACTACGCGGTTTCGCAGCTGCGCGGGCCGAAGGGTGAGCCGGTCGAGATCAAGGTCGCGCGTATGGGCTTGGAGGCGCCGATTCCGTTCACGATCGTTCGTGACGAGATCCATGTGCGTTCAGTGCCATCGGCGTACATGATCGAAGACGACGTCGGCTATGTCGAGCTTCGCGTGTTCAGCGAGAGTTCGACGCAGGAGGTGCGGGACGCGATCACGGAACTGAAGGCGCAGGGCGCGAAGGGTATCGTGCTCGACATGCGACTGAATTCCGGCGGGCTGCTCGAGGAAGGGGTTTCGGTGTCGGACCTGTTCCTGGACGCGGGCCAGCCCGTAGCGGACACGAAGGGCCGGTTCATGAACCAGTCGCAGACGCTGGTCGCGAGCCGCGAGGACGAGTTCGCGGGGCTGCCGGTGGTGGTGGTGGTCGGGCCGGGAAGCGCGTCGGCGACGGAGATCGTGGCGGGCGCACTTCAGGACCACGACCGCGCGCTGATCCTGGGCCGGCCTACGTTCGGCAAGGGTTCGGTGCAGACGGTTTTCCGGATGCCTGACAACAACTGGCTGAAACTGACGACGGCGCGCTGGTATACACCATCGGGCCGGAGCATTCAGCGGCCGTACGGGATTGATCATCCGGTGCTGGACGAGACCACGGACGGCCCGGGTGCGGACCCGCTGTCGAACGAAGACAAGCCTGAATACCGCACGGATGGCGGCCGGATCGTGTACGGCGGCGGCGGTATCACGCCGGATCTGACGGTCTGGCCGGATACGACGACGCTCCAGGAGCGTGCTCTGATCGACGTGCTTCAGTCCCAGAACTGGCCGAAGTTCGTGGAGACGCGGTTCACGTTCGGCGTCGAGTACGGCGAGAAGACGGGTCTGCAGCCTGGGTTCCCGGTAACCGACGCGATGCTGGACAGCTTCTACGACCGGCTGGTTGCGGCCGGCTTCGAGCTGGAGCGTCCGATCTACGACCTCGGCAAGCGGTGGATCGGGTACCAGCTCGCGAGCGAGATCACGTTCTCGAAGTGGGGCGAGGCGGAGCGGCGGCGGCGTGAAAATGTGGACGATCCGCAGATCCGTACGGCGGTCGAGCTGCTCGGCGAGGCGACATCGCCCGCCAACCTGTTCCGGCTTGCAGCCACGCGCCAGGGTGCCAGCGCGGTTCGCGGCGCACCGGAGCCGGCAGGCAATCGCTGATCATCGCGGCTCGGGACCGCTGACAGCCCAGGGATGAATCCGTCGGCACTGGCCGGCTTCATGGGCGTCGGCCTGGCCGTGGGTTTCACCGCGGGACTGGTCGGAATAGGAGGAGGGGTGCTCATGGTACTGTAAGGGGTTTTGCATCCCTTCGCCGCTATCGCCGTAACTGACGAAAAGACCGCAGGTTGAGAGGCTTCGACTTTCTCAACCTCCGGTCCTCGTTTTGTCTCCGAAACGCCGCGTTTGCTCCGGTTTGCCGCTTAATTTGCCACGGATTTGCCACGACGCCGGTCCTCGTGTTCGAGGAGGGCGTCAACGTGCTGGTCGGCGAGATGGGTGTAGCCCATCGTGGTCGCGATGTCCGCGTGGCCGAGTGCTTCCTTGACGTGAACGACGCTCGCGCCTTCGGCGAGCCATTTTGTCGCGCGCCGATGCCGTAGGTCATGCTGCCGGAACGTGGCCGGCAGTTTCGCCCGGCTGGCCGCACCTTCGACGGCGCGGCGCAGGCTGCGTATCCGCTCGCCGCGCTCCGCGTGGCCGGCGCGGCGGACGTGGTGAAAGAGCCACGGCGAGCCGGCGAAGCGATAGGCCGCGAAGTGTGCGCGCATGGCATCACGGAGCCGGGCCGTCATGGGAACGCGGCGCCCGCGTCCGGCCTTCGTGCGATGTTCGCGGTCGGACCGGATGTTGATGCGGCTGTTTTCCAGGTCCACATCTTCCCATCGGAGCCATCGGACTTCGGACTCGCTGCGGGCGCCTGACTCGCCGAGAACGAGGATGTACGTGCGCACCATCGGGTCCGTGCAGGCCGCAACGAGCGCGTCGTACTGCGCGCTGGACAGGATGACCGGGTCGCGCCCGTCGCCCGTGGTGGCCGGTACGTCTGCGACGGGGTTGTGCGACACGGCGCCGATGACCTTCGCGTGGTCGAACATCGCCGACAGGACCGCACGGTGCTTGCGAAGTGTTTTCGGGTCGAGCGGCGCGGCGCGCTTCGCGTGGTGGCCGCGCGGCCGGGACCGGCGCCATGACAGGTACTCGGCAATGTCTGCGGCGGCGATGTCGTCAACAGTCGGGTCGCCCCGAAGGTCGATGAAATATTCCTCTGCCGCGTCCAGAACGTGGCGATATGACTTCTGCGTCCCTTTCGCGAGCACTGGCAGCCGGTCCTCGCGGAACCGCGCGACAAGCGCGCTGAACGGCAGGAAGTCGGACCCGGCCGAGCGTGGCCGTCGACGGCTCTCGCGCCGCTTGCGGCGCAGTTCGGCGTACTTCTCAACGGCGAAGTCTTCGGCGCGGTCCCTGTCGTCGGTCGGGACCATGAAGCGATAGACCTTGCCGTCCAGCATGACGCGCCACCTGTAGCCGGTCGCGAGGCGTTCAAGATTGCCGGCATACCGTTTCCGGACCTTCCGCTTCGTTCTCATGACGCGCGTCCTTTCGTGGTGGCGATGAGTCGCAGGTAGGCCGCGGCCGTCAACGTGGCCGCGAGTGCCGTTGCTTCGAGTTCTCCCATCCGTGGCGCTGCGAGCAATGGCCCATAGTGGTCGCGCACGACGGCCGCGACTTCGGCCGGTCGGCGCGGGTTGTTGCTCCAGTCGTGCCAGCCGTCGATATCGTCACCGTAGTAGCAATTCACGAAACGCCACATCATGTCCCGGGCGTTCGGCGGCAGGTCGAGATACTCGTTGAAAACGAGATGGACGAGGGCGTCGGCCCGCGTTGCCTCCGGGCCTTCGAGCGTGGTCTTGAGGCCGGGCGTGCCTTGCTCGGAGGGGCGTGAGGACTCCAAGCCGGAGATGAGATATTGCGGCGACTGGCGCAGGACGGCCGCCGCGGCATCGACCCATGCGACGGACGGCCGCGTCCGCTCGCTCAAGTAGTTGGCGAGCGTCCGGTACGATGTGGGGATGTTCACGTCGTGGCGGCGCGCATACTGAGCCATTGCCTTCGCAAAGGG
>DATKCF010000049.1:0-4986 GCA_035513345.1 Longimicrobiales bacterium | reverse complement strand
CCGGGCCAGATCGCGCTCGCCGGGCACAAGTTGCGTACCTGGCTCGATCGGCTCGCCGGCAGCGACATCGATTCGATCGCGATCGAGATCGCCGCGAAACAGCCGCCCGCCGGACTCGATCAGTGGGCTGCATCGCTGGCGAGCACGCGATTTCCGTCCGCGCACACGTCGGCGACGACGTTCCGCACGGGCTTCGGCGAGGGCCGGACGATCTTCACGCAGGAGTTCGACATCGCATGGGAAGTCGATGCGTTCCGTGACGTCTTCACGACTTCCATCCTGCCCCGCCTGAACGCGGACAGCCGCGGCCGCATCGAAGTCAGACTGAGCGAGCCACCCGATGTGCGCGCCGATCTCGCGACCGGGATGCGTCGTCAGCTCGAGCAGCGCGGCATTGCGGCGGACGCATTCGAGATCGTCGTGCTGTCGGCGTACAAACAGGGCTACAGCTGGCTGTACGACGATGTACTGCCGCGCATCCGGTCGGCGCTCGCGGCGGACGGCGATGGCGAACGTGCCGTCGGCCGCATCGAGATCACGTATCACACGCTCCGCGATTCCGATGAGGTTCGCTGGCAGGAAATCGCATCCGACACGCGCTGGCTACAGGAGATTTTCCCCATCGATGCGGTGCTCGCGCGCGAACTCGGGATCCCGGACTCCGCAATCACGTTTCGCGCGACTCAGCGCAGCGCGCCGGTCTACGGGGTTCGCGTTCTCGACACGACCGGCGCCGAGATCCTGAACGACACGTTCGACCCGAAGTATGTCGTCCGGCCGTACTTCGACCTGTTCCCGGAGTACGAGAGTGTCCGCGTCACCACCGGCTGGGTAACCGCGGTCGCGAACGGCGACACACTGGTGGACCGCAGGATCGTGACGGATCCCGAGCGCTTCTGGGATGTCCTTCAGAAGGACACATACGCGCGCATGATCGAGTACGTGATGGACGTCCAGGACGGACGGCCCTCACCGGGCAACGCGCCGTACTATGATGAGTTCCGCGTCGAGCTGACGCTCAGCGAACCCGACTATCGCATCGGCATTGACGAGGAGGTCATCTCCTCGCTCGAGGCACTGCACGAGGACATCTACTTCTCGACGCTTCAGCTCTTCGACCTCATCGGCGATCGATACGGCGTGGGCGCGCTCGCCTGGGCGGGGCGTGTCCTGCCCTACATCGTGCCGGGCGGCCAGGGCCGGCCGGGTCGTGCGAGCATCACGTTCACGGGCAAGGAACGCGGCGTTCCCGAACTCGTGATGACGCACCGCGTGAGAGGCGGGGAACCCGTTCGCCAGCGCTATCCGCTTTCCGGTCTGGCCGTGCCCGACCCGATGCTGCGAGGCATCACGGTCCGCGCGGGCGACACGGGGCTGCACCGCCTCCTCTTCGAAGTAACAGCCATCGATTCGCTCGACAGCTACGAGGAGAACCGGCTGCGCGCGAACGAGCCTTCGATCGACCGGCAGCTGCTGCCCGTCGAACTGCTGGCCGGCATGGTCGACGTGATGGCGGACCTGCATCGCAACGGTCTGGCCGAGGACGCGGTCAGCTTCGATCGTGTCGCCGAACTCGTGTTCCGGTTCACACTGCAGGACACGACCGTCACATACAGCCGGACGGCCACACTGTCGAGGAGTGCGAACCCGGCGCGTACGGAACACCCGAAGCTGCCGGCCGACGGATGGGCGTGGTCCGGCGAACGCATCGTGCAGTGGGACTCGCCCATACCGCCCGTCGAGAATGACTCGATCCTGGCAAAGCTCGGCACGTTCCCCGGCGTGAACTTGCACTGGGTCACGCGGTCGTTCCTCGGCCAGAACGTGTGGGCCGCGGATTTCCTGCCGCCACACGACGCGACATATATCTCGCAGGCGAAGCTGAACGCGCTCAAGCCGACCGTGTTCCTGTCCGGCCGCCAGCACGCGAACGAAGTCTCGAGTACCAGCCACATCCTCCGGCTCGGCGAGTTGCTCGTGACCGACTCCGCGTACCGCGAGCTTCTGAAGAAGGTCAATGTGGTGCTGCACCCGATCACGAATCCGGACGGCGCTCGCCTTGCCTGGGAGATGCAGCTCATCAATCCGGACTTCATGTTGCACGCCGGGTACCTCGGTGCACTCGGCGTCGACGCCACGGCCGGCGCCTCCGCGAATGACCCGATCTATCCGGAATCCAAGGCCAGGCCATGGCTCCAGGCGATGTGGCTGCCCGACATCTACATCAACATGCACGGCTACCCGTCGCACGAGTGGGTACAGTACTTCGCCGGTTACAGCGCGTGGGTCCGCGGTCGCACCGGGTCGCAGCGCAGCTGGTGGGCGCCGCGCGGCTGGTTCATCCCGGGCTTCTCGTATACCGAGGATCCGCGCTATCCCGAGTTCCAGACAGCACAGTTCGCGATCCTCGACTCGATTGCCGCCGCGATCACCGCCGAGCCGGAAGTGGACGCGATGAGTCGCCGGATGTACGAACGTTACGCGAAGTACGGCCGGCAGGATGTCGACAACTTCCGTGAGCACTTCCGCAACGGCATCCTGGTCTACCAGGCGTTGCGCGGCCGGCCCGTCGGCGGCCAGGGACCGGCCAACACGCGAATCAACTACTTCTCGCTGACGACCGAAGCTCCGGACGAGACTGCCCGCGGCAATTGGCTCGACCTCGTCGCCACCGCCGGCCTCGCGCACAGCTCCGCGCTGGTCCGATACCTCGCGACCGGACAGAACCGGATCGAACGCGAAACCGCCGAGTTTGCCGAGTTCGTTACGCGAAGCGTGTTCCGCAAGAAACCTGTGATACCCGCGCGGGACGAAGGTTGACAGTGACGGTTCAGGGCGGTGACGTCAGCACGCGTTCCGCCGTTCCGGGTTGCGGTGGTGATTGACCTTGTGAAAGCGGTTTCGCTCCCGGTGGAGGTGGCATGGCGAAGTTCATGAACCGCGACGTCGCGGCCTGGTCACTCTACGACTTCGGCAGCTCGGCGTTCAACACGCTGATGGTCACGTTCATCTTCAGCCGGTTCTTCACGGATGAAATCGCGTTGAATCCGGATGCCGGCACCGTGATGTGGGGTCGGGCGCTCAACCTCTCGGCGGTCATCGTAGCCGTCATGATGCCGGTGCTCGGCGCGGTGGCAGACTATTCCGGCCGCAAGAAGACGTTCCTCGTTCTGTTCGCCGTACAGGCGATCATCTTCACGTGCCTCCTGTTCTTCATGGGTCCGGGCGACGCATGGCCGGCGGCCGTACTGTTCGTGATTGCGAACGTGGGCTTCGAATCCTCGAACGTCTTCTACAATGCGTTCCTGCCGGAGATCTCGACCGGCAAAACGATCGGCAGGATATCCGGCCTGGGTTACTTCCTGGGTTATGTCGGCGGCCTGATATGCCTTGCGCTCGGGCTGGGCATGTATCGCGGATGGGTGCCCGCCACCGACTATCTGAACGTACGCTCCACGATATTGCTCGTCGCGGTCTGGTACCTCGTCTTCTCGTTGCCGATGTTCTTCGGCGTGAAGGAGAAGGCGGTACGGCGACCGCCGCCCGCGGGCGGCTACATCCGCGAAGGGTTCCACAGACTGGCCACGACCGTTCGCCACATCCGTGACCTGCGCGAGGCGATGAAGCTCATCATCGCGCGTATGGTCTACAACGATGGACTCGTCACGGTGATCGGGTTCGCATCGATCTACGCTGGCGCCGTGCTCGGAATGCCGCTCGACGCGGTCCTCGTCATGGCCATCGCGCTCAACGTCGCAGCCGGCATCGGCGCATTCGGATTCGGCTTCATCGACGACCGTATCGGTGGCAAGAAGACGCTCATGATCACGCTGATCGGACTGACCATTGCCGGTATCATCGGCGTGAGCACATCGACAGTCGCGGGGTTCTGGGTCGCCGCCACGCTCATCGGCGTCATGATGGGACCGAACCAGTCGGCGAGCCGCAGCCTGCTGGCCAGACTCGTGCCCGAGCACAAGCACGCCGAGGCGTTCGGTCTGTTCGCGTTCTCCGGCAAGATGTCGTCACTGCTCGGGCCTCTCGCCTACACGACCGCTGTCGACCTCACGGGCAACCACCGCATCGCGATGGCCACCATTATCGGATTCTTCGTAGTCGGCGGGCTCATTCTTCTCACGGTCCGCGAGAAGGAAGGCATGGAGCTGGCCGACCGACTGAACGACGAGTTCGAGCCCGAGGCGAATCCCAACAGACTTCGTTGAGGAGCCACCAGGCTGTTGGGTTCCTGCCGACTGGATCGTTTTCCTGTTGAAGGCGCCGTTTCCGGGCCCGGCCTCCGGTTTGCGTGAGTTCGTGATGAGCCGCGGATGTCGCGCGGGCAGACCGGCCGGGAAAACGACTTGACGGGAGGAAGCAGCATATGCGAACGGAAGCCAGCCGGATGGCGGCGGCAGCACTTCTGACGGCCGTGGTGGGGGCATTCGGTTGCTCGTCGTCGCCGTCGGACCCGATCCCGCCGCGTGCATTCACGGCGGACGAACAGGGCGTGTCGGATGCGAGCACGTCGTTCGGTCTCGACCTGTTCGCGCGCGTCAGCGCCGCCAGTGCAGAACCCAACGTGATGGTGTCACCGCTGAGCGTTTCGATGGCGCTCGGCATGGCGGCGAACGGCGCGAACGGCGAGACGCTCGACGCCATTCGCTCGGTGCTCGGGTTCGCCGGCCTGGACGAAGCCAGCGTGAACGAAGCGTACCGCGGCCTGATCCAGCAACTGCGGGCCCGCGACCCGGGCATCGAGTTCCGCCTGGCGAACTCGGTCTGGTACCAGCAGGGGTTCCCCGTGCTCGATCCGTTCCTCGATGCGGCCCGAACGTATTTCGATGCTGCAGTCGAGCCACTCGATTTCTCGGCACCGGGCGCGCCCGGCACGATCAGCGCGTGGGCCGAGAACGCAACCAACGGCCGGATAAAGGATCTCATCAAGTCGATCGATGCGGACGAAGTCATGTTCCTCGTGAACGCGGT
>DATKCF010000048.1:0-8622 GCA_035513345.1 Longimicrobiales bacterium | reverse complement strand
GCGGCAGTGCGGCCTGCGCGGCCACACCGATGATGGCGCCGGTCAGGGCGCCGGCGAGCCCGAGCAGCGCGCTCTGGAGCAGGTAGGCCACAAAGGCGGTGCGACGGGTCGCGCCGATGCAGCGCAGAACGGCGACCTGCGCGCGCTTCTCGCGGACGAACACGTGCACGGCGCTGGCGACGCCCAGGCCGCCGAGCAGCAGCGCCGCCAGACCGACAAGGCCGAGGAACCTCGCCAGCCATTCGAGACCTTCGGTAAGGTTGTCCGCTTCCTCACGGGCCGTCGTGAAATTGACGAGATTGCGGCGGAACCGGTCGTGGTAGCTGTCCTCGAAGCGTTCGAGCGCTGCCGCGTCCGGGATGCGCAGGTATGTCAGGTACGTCGCGATGGTGCCGAAGCCGATCAATTCTGCTTCGTCGAGCCATTGTTCGGCGAAATAGACGCGCGGCGCGAAAGCGCTCTGGAACCCGACCTCGAGCGGCGGCTGTACGAACGTGCCGGCTATGCGGAACCCGGCCTGCCCGATGCGCAGCGTGTCGCCGACGGCGGCGTCGAGCGCAATCAGCAGGCTGGTCTCGGCGATCAGGTCGCGACCGTCCCGATGACCGGTGTTTCCGTCGATTCGCGGATCCGTTCCAGCAGCTCCCACGAGTGCGGACCACAGACCGGCCGGCTCGGTGGAGACCACGCCGTAGAACGGGTAGCCGGGCGCGACCGCTCGCACCTGCACGAGGCGAGTGTTGCCGTTCGCCGCGAGCGCCACGGACAGTGTGGCGGTCACCCGCGTCACGTCGGACGGATTGGCGGCCGTCACGGAATCGACAACGGCCCGCACACTGTCGGGGAACACGCGGCCCGAGCTGAGGCGTGCGTCCGCGCCGAGCAGCGCCTTCGATTCCGATTGCACGGACTCGGCGACGCCGCGGCGGAACGAGTTGATGGCAACAAGCGCGGCAACGCCGATCGTGATGGCGCTCATGTAGATCGCCAGCCTGCGGCCGGACGCGCGGGCTTCGCGCAGGGCCAGCTTGAGCGCGAACGGAAGACGAACGCGTTGTCGCCGGCTCATGAAGCGTCGCCTGCACCGTTACGCCGGTCCGACACGACCTGCCCGCCCCGCAGCGCGATGACGCGGTGCGCGCGCTCGGCCAGCGCGGGATCGTGCGTGACGAGCACGAGCGTCGAGCCTTCGTCCGCGTTCAGACCTACGAGCAGGTCGATGACGCGGCCGCCGGTCTCGGCGTCGAGATTGCCCGTCGGCTCATCGGCGAACAGGATGCGGGGCCGGTTCGCGAACGCGCGGGCCAGCGCGACGCGCTGCTGCTCGCCGCCCGACAACTGCGCCGGATAATGGCCGAGCCGGTCGGCGAGGCCGACGCGCGACAGCAGCTCGCGCGCACGCGGCTCCGCCTCATTGTCCGCGCGGCCCGCCAGCTCGAGCGGGACGAGCACGTTCTCGAGCGCGGTCAGCGTCGGCATGAGCTGGAACGTCTGGAACACGAAGCCGACGTTGTGCGCACGAAACACCGCACGCTCATCTTCGGTAAGATCGGCCAGGTCACGGCCCTCGATACGGACCGTGCCGGCGCTGGGTGTGTCGAGGCCGGCCAGCAGGCCGAGCAGCGTGGTCTTGCCGCTGCCCGACGGGCCGATCACCGCAACGAACTCGCCGGGATCGATCGACAGATCGACCGCGTACAGAACGCGCAGCGGACGGCCTGCGCTCAGATACGTTTTCTCGAGACCTTCAACGACTATCGACATGGTGCGGAAACGCGCGCTCTTCGTGAGTGTGTTCCTTGCCGCTGCGTGCGGCGCCGGCGCTGATACCCGGGACGAATCCGCGCGGGTCGCCGAACCGGGCGGGGCGGTGTCAGGCGACGGCTCCGCGGCCGGCAGCGGCGCGATCCCGACGGACACCGGAGCGGCGCGAGCCTCCATCGATCCGGCGGCCGGCAGCGGCAGCGACACGACGGCCACGGCCGACGCGCGGACCGGACAGCGGCGCACCATCGTCTTTCTCGGTACCAGCCTGACCGCAGGATACGGCGTGGGCGAGGATCAGGCATTCCCCGCGGTCATCCAGGAGCGTATCGATTCGGCGGGGCTCCCGTTCCAGGTGGTCAATGCGGGCATCAGCGGGGAAACGTCGGCCGGCGGCCTGGCGCGCATCGACTGGGTGTTGCGCGGGCCCGTGGATGTGCTGGTCCTGGAGCTGGGTGCGAACGACGGCCTGCGCGGTCTGCCGGTCGACCGGATGCGTGCCAATCTGGACTCGATCCTGGTCCGGACCCGACGCGCATACCCGGCCGCGGCGATCGTGATCGCCGGGATGGAGGCGCCGCCCAATCTCGGCGAGACCTACACATCGGAGTTCAGGCGAACATACTCCGACCTGGCAATACTGCGCGACGCGGCGCTCGTGCCGTTCCTTCTCGAGGACGTCGGTGGCGTCCGGAGTCTCAATCAGGACGACGGCATCCACCCGACGGCAGGCGGACACCGCATGCTTGCGGACAATGTCTGGGCCGTGCTGGCGCCGCTGCTCGAGGGACTGAGTTCAGTTGGAGACCATGCTCTTTACGACGAACCAGACGTTGGCGGGGCGTTCGGCCAGCCTGCGGACGTACCACGGGAACCACTCCTCGCCGTAGCTGATGAGAACGCGGACGGGACGGCCGGCTTCGGCCAGGCGCAACTGCTCGGCGGTCCGGATTCCGTACAGCATGTGGACCTGCCATGCATCGCGCGGGATGCCCCTGCCGTCGGCGTGGTTCGCGATGCGATCGATCAGCTTCACGTCATGCGTTCCCATGACGGGCGAAGGCGAGTCCGTGAAGCGGGCCGCTGCCTCGACCATCCTGCACGCCAGTCTGTAGTAGTTCTCGTCGACATCGCGCTTGTCCGGAAACGCGATTTCGGGAGGCTCGAGGTATGCCCCCTTGACCAGCCGAATGGCCGCGGTGTGCTCGAGCAACGCTTCAAGGTCGGCGGCGGTACGGCGCAGGTACGACTGGAGACACAGACCGACGTTGCGGTGCTGCGCGAGCAGTGCGCGGAACGCGGCGAGCGTGCGGTCGACGTAGCTGCTGTCCTCGATGTCGACCCATAGGACGTTGCCGTGCTGGGCGGCCCGGTCCGCGAGCGTGATGAGGTTGCGGGTTGCGCCATCCTCGCTGATGTCGAGACCGAGCTGGGTCAGCTTGATCGACACCTGTGCGCTCAGCCCCCGCTCCGCGATACGGTCGAACGCATCGAGGTAGTGCTCGACGACAGCTTCGGCGGATTTCATGTCCGTCAGGTTCTCGCCGAGACGCGTGAAGATGCCGCCGATGCCGCGCGGCTCGAGCGAAGCGGCCGCGTCGAGCGCGGCGTCCACGGTCGTGCCGGGCATGAATCGCCGCACGGCGGCCTGCGCGAAACGGTACCTGGGGAAATTGTGGGCCAGCCAGGGGTTGGTGGATGCCCAGAGCAAGGCGTTGCGCATCAGCGCCATGTGCGTCGCTCCGCTTGGGTTGTCGTCTGTCGGGGTCGATCAATGCGCATTGGTGGGCGGCAAGAGAAGGCTCTATGGGGTCGCGCCGCAAGTACGGGCCGGCGACGATGCGCCCGCGACTGGCCGCATCCTCTGGCCACGAGCGGGCAACGATGCGGTTGGACGGCGGGGTCGAAGAAGCGCAAACGAGCGCTGCACAGCCCGAGATCGCCGAAGCCGTGGTCGATACCGGAAACGGATCGCCGGATCGCGTGACCGCCGCCCGAACCCGAAGGAGCCACACCTGATGCGACGTTCGACTTTCGCTCTCGTCACCCTTGCCGCCACCGTCTCACCCGCCGCGGCACAGGAGCCCGAGCCCGAGCGGATCAGGCCGGCCGCCGTCCTGTCCGAGCCGTTCAGCCGGATCCGCGGCATGCGCGAACTGACCGATGGCCGGCTCCTCCTGGCGGACCAGCTCGAGAACGCCGTGTACATGGCCGACTTCGTCGCACAGACACGAACGCAGATCGGGCGCAACGGCGCGGGGCCCGAGGAATACAACGGTCCGATCGGCCTGTACGTAGCGCGCGCCGACAGTTCCTGGCTCGTGGACCTGTCCAACGGACGCGTGTCCGTTCTGGCGCCGGATGGCCGCGTGGTCCGGTCCCAGCCGCTGTTCGCCGAGGACCGCTTGATCCCGACCAACGCAGACACGCTCGGCAACCTGTACTGGGACAACGTCAGCGCTGTCCGCCTGGCCAAGCGCGAGAACCCGGACGCCGACCAGGCCAGCATCATCCGGCTGTCCGCCACCGGCGTCGTCGACACCCTCGGCAGTCTCACGATTCCCGGCGGTGTGAACCCGACGCCGTTCTGGGCATGGGACGACTGGGCCGTGAGCCGCGACGGCCGCATCGTGACCGTGCGAAACCGCGAGCCGTACCGCCTCGAGTTCCGCGAGACCGACGGAACGCACCGCCAGGGACCCGTCACACCGTTCGAGGCCGTTCGCGTGACCGCCGCGGATCGCGAAGCCTACGCGGCCGGCAATCGCACCGGCGGCGGCGTCAGTGGCGTAAGCACCACCGGCGGCGGACGGCCGCGGATACCGGACCCCGACTTTCCCGACCGGTTTCCGCCCGTGCGCCACGACCGCACCTGGGTTGCCGCCGACGGACGGACATGGGTCCAGCGCCACCAGCACCTCGACGCCGAAGGCCTGGTCTACGACGTCTTCGACCGGACCGGGACCCGCGTCGCACGATACCGGCTGCCGGCCGACACCGAAGTCATCGGGTTCGGGACGCGCGGCATGTATGCGGTGAGGACGGACGAGGTGGGGTTGCAGTGGTTGGAGATTTTCTTTGGGGCGTAGACCGGGAGGCGGGGGGGCGGTAGGATCCGCGGGGGCATGAAACGGGGGCCATGGGACCGGAACCGGCGAGGAGGTCGATACGCGGGGAATGGCGCGGGCGAGGGCGGACGGCGGCGGCTGGCTGGTTGGTGGTGTGGTGTTCGTCACATTCTTGTGCTACTCGCCGGTCCTCTTCTTCGAGTACGGGTTCAGCGAGGATTACCGGTTGCTGGCTGCGGCGGAGCGGGGTGTGGGGCTGTCGCGGCTGATGCTGGCCGAGGGGCGGCCGCTGTTCGCGGTGTGGGCGAAGGTGGTGTTCGGGGCTGTGGGCGGGATCTCCGGGCTGGCGGCGGTCCGGTTCACGAGCATCGCGTTGCTGGCGGGGCTCGCGGTTCTGATGGCGGCGGTGTGGCGGCGGGCGGGGCTCACGGGATTCGAGGCGGCGGCGGCGGGCGCGGCGATGGTCACGCTGCCGCCGTTCCAGTTGTTTGCGGGGACGGCCGCCATGGGCGCGGTGCTGCCGGCGATGCTGGCAGCGATCGGTGCGGCCCTGCTGGCGGACGGGGAAGCGGGGCGCGAGGGCGGTCCACGCGCTGGCCAGCTGGCTGCCGCTTCGCTTCTGGCCCTTGCGGCGCTGGTCACATATCAGCCGTCCGGTCTCTTCTTCTGGGTTGTCGTCGGGGTTCTGCTGATTGCGCCGGATCCACCACCGCGCATCCTCCAACGCAAGTTGCTCATCCTGGCCGGGACCGCGATGCCCGCGATGATTGGGGCGTTCGCGATTTACCTGGCCGGCCGGTCGGCGTTTCCGGCGGAGCTGATCGACATTGCGGCGCCGAGGGCTTTGCTCGAGTTCGATCCAGTGGGCAAGGCGAAATGGTTCCTGACCCTGCCGCTGCCGCACGCGTTGAACCTGTGGAAGCTGTGGCCGAGCCTGCCGTTCGCGATGGTGATGGTGATCGTTGTGGCGGCGGGGATCGGGCTGCACGTCCGCGGACGCAAGGACGCCTGGCTCCGGGCGGCGCTGGCAATTGCGCTCGTGCCCGTGTGCTATCTGCCGAATCTCGTGATCGCCGAGGACCGGTCGAGCTTCCGCAGTCAGCCGGCACTCGCGGCGATCGTGTTCGTGTACATTGTCATCGTACTGCTCGGGCAGTTCGCCGGATCGCGCAGGTGGATCGCGCACACAATGCTGGCGGCCGGCGTCGTGGCGGGTGCGGCGTCAGCCAGCCGCAACGTCGTCGCCCTGATTGCCTCGCCGCAGGCAAGGGAACTGGCGCTTGTCCGGGAGACGATTTCGGGGCTGACCCGGGATGGCGGCTCCTCGACATTGCCGACGACCACGGATCCAGCCGCGCAGCCGCCGGGCGTGCGGCTGGTCGGCATCGTGCCGTCGGACTATCGTGATTCCCTTGCGCCGGTCGTGTTGTACGACGAGTTCGGCTACCCATCGACGGCGCTGCCGTGGAGCGCGTTCACGCTGACGTGGCTGGTTCTGGCGGAACGGATGCAAGGCGACACCGCGGCGTTCCACGTGACCGACGCGCGCGACGCGGCTGTCGTGCCGGACACGGTGATCGACTGGGGCGAGGTCCTGCGGACAGGCCGTTGAGCGGCTCGAAACCCGCGGAACACAATCGAGGTACGGGACGGAATGCAGGACACGAGGCACACGGGGATCCGGCTGCAGGTGGCGGGAGCGAAAACGGCGGATGTCGGCACGGGCATGGCCAGGTTGACGCGTCGCACGCTACAGGAGCTGTCGCTGCGCGAGGGCGACGTGATCGAGATCCGGGGCAAGCGTCTCACGGCGGCGAGGGCTTTGGCGTCGTATCCGGAGGACGAGGGGCTCGGCGTGATCCGGCTCGATGGTCTTCAGCGAGCCAACGCGGGCGTCGGTATTGGAGATCACCTCGAGGCCCGTCGAGCGGACGTGAAGTCTGCACGGCGAGTCCAGCTTGCGCCGGCACAGGACACTGTCCGCCTGGTCGGCACGGGGGAGACGCTGCGCAAGACGCTGTTCCAGCGGCCGATCGTGGCGGGTGACGTTATCACGACATCGATCTACAGGCGCAATACGTCGTCGGAGGGCGACTCGATTCCGGACGACCTGTTCCGGATGTTCTTCGAGCAGCCGGCGTTCGGCCTGCAGGAGATCCGGCTGCAGGTGCTGGGCACATCCCCGCGCGGCGTGGTCCAGATCGGGCCGGAAACGACGATCGAGCTGAATCCGGAGTACGTCGAGATAGAGGAACAGCGGCGTGCGGACGTCACGTACGACGATGTGGGCGGTCTGGGACCGACGCTCGAGCAGGTACGCGAGCTGATCGAACTGCCGCTCAAGCATCCCGAAGTGTTCCACCGGCTGGGCATCGATCCACCGAAGGGCGTTCTGCTGTACGGCCCGCCGGGCACGGGCAAGACGCTGCTGGCCCGCGCGGTGGCGACGGAAGCGGACGCGGCGTTCTTCCACATTGGCGGTCCTGAGATCATGGGCCGGTTCTATGGCGAGTCGGAGCAGCGGTTGCGGGAGATCTTCAGTGACGCGCAGCAGAAGTCGCCATCGATCATTTTCATTGACGAAATCGACTCGATAGCACCGAAGCGTGAGCACGTGCAGGGCGAGGTCGAGCGTCGTGTCGTGGCACAGTTGCTGACGCTGATGGACGGACTGGAGCCGCGACAGAACGTGGTCGTGATCGGCGCGACGAACCGCATCGATGCGCTGGACGAAGCACTGCGACGGCCGGGCCGTTTCGATCGCGAGATCGTGGCGGGCGTTCCGGACATCACGGGCCGGCGCGAGGTTCTGGCGATCCACACGCGCGGCATGCCGCTGGAAAGCGATATCGACCTCGACGAGATGGCGAGGACGACATACGGCTTCGTGGGCGCGGACCTGGCGGCACTGGCGAGGGAGGCGGCAATGGAGTCGCTCCGGCGGAACCTGCCGGCGCTGGACCTCGGGGGTGGCGAGATATCGAGCGACCTGCTCACGAAGCTGAAGGTCACACGCGACGATTTCGCGAATGCGCTGCGGCGGGTGCAGCCATCGGCGCTCCGCGAGATCATGATCGAGGCGCCGAGCACCCGCTGGGACGATATCGGCGGACTCGAGGAGGCGAAGCAGCGGCTGCGTGAGGGTGTCGAGCTGCCGATGCGGCATCCGGAATCGTTCGAGCGACTGGGCATCCGGCCGGCCAGGGGGTTCCTGCTGTTCGGCCCGCCGGGCACAGGCAAGACGCTGCTGGCGAAGGCAGTCGCACACGAAGCCGAAGCGAACTTCATTGCCACGAAGTCGTCGGATCTGCTGTCGAAGTGGTACGGCGAGTCCGAGAAGCAGGTGTCCAGACTGTTCGGCCGCGCCCGGCAGGTCGCGCCCGCCATCATCTTCTTCGACGAGATCGATTCACTGGCGCCGGAACGCGGCGGCGGACTCGGCGAGCCGGCCGTGACCGAGCGCGTGGTCAACATGCTGCTGGCGGAGATGGACGGGCTCGAGGAGCTGCACGGCGTGGTCGTGATCGCGGCCAGCAACCGGCCCACACTCATTGATCCCGCACTGCTCCGGCCGGGCCGGTTCGACGAGCTGATTCACGTCGGTGTCCCCGACGTCGGCGCCAGGCGCCGGATCCTCGGCATCCACACCGGATCCATGCCTCTCGGGCCCGATGTGGACCTGGCCGCGATCGCCGATGCCACACACGGCTATACCGGCGCCGATCTCGAGGATGTCGTCCGGCGGGCCGGGCTGCTGGCGCTTCGCGACGACCCGGCCGCGACCCACGTC
>DATKCF010000047.1:0-27431 GCA_035513345.1 Longimicrobiales bacterium | reverse complement strand
CTGCCTGCCGCGATGCAAGCGCGCGTACCCGAGCGCGCGCCGGCACACGTGCGCGCGAGAGGGGTAACACCTCAGCTTGAGCCCGAACCGCGGTGCCGTTGCGGTGGGAGGTTTCGACCGAACAGCAGCCGCCGGCGTGAGGTGCCTGCCGTTCGCAATGCGATGACCCGACTGACGAGATGAGATGGCCACGAGCCCGCCCGTGAACAACGAACGTGTTCTGCCTCGCCTGATCGAGGACGAGATGCGCGAGTCGTTCCTCGACTATTCGATGAGCGTCATCGTCCAGCGAGCGTTGCCGGATGTGCGCGACGGACTGAAGCCGGTACACCGGCGGATTCTGTTCGCCATGCAGGAGGCCGGCCTGATTCCCACGCGGCCGTACAAGAAGAGTGCGACGGTCGTCGGTGATGTACTGGGAAAGTACCACCCGCACGGCGACTCGGCGGTCTATGATGCGATGGTGCGCATGGTGCAGCCGTTCTCACTGCGTTATCCGCTGGTGGACGGGCAGGGCAACTTCGGATCGATCGATGGCGACAATGCGGCGGCGTACCGGTACACGGAGGCGCGGCTGACGCGTCTGGCCGGTGAGCTTCTGGCGGACATCGACAAGGAGACAGTCGACCAGTCGCCGAACTTCGACGACCAGCGGATGGAGCCGCGCGTTCTGCCGGCGAAGTTCCCGAACCTGCTCGTCAATGGCAGCAGCGGCATTGCCGTCGGCATGGCGACGAACGTGCCGCCACACAACCTGCGCGAGATCGTGGATGCGTGCGTCCACCTGGCCGACAACCCGGAAACGACGGCGCTCGAGCTTTTCGGAAGGTTCGTACGCGGTCCGGATTTCCCTACGGGCGCCTACATCTGTGTGAGTGAGGGTCTCAAGGATGCCTACGAGACGGGTCGCGGGCGCATCGTAATGCGCGCGCGCGCAGACATCGAGGAACCGGACAACGGGAAGCCGCGCATCATTGTGACAGAGATCCCGTTCATGGTGAACAAGTCGCGTATGATCGAACACATCGCGCAACTCGTGCGCGAAAAACGGATGACGGAGATTTCCGACCTGCGCGACGAGTCGGACCGCGACGGGATCCGGATCGTCATCGAGCTGAAGCGTGATGCGGTCCCGAACATCGTTCTGAACCAGCTCTACAAGCACACGCAGATGCAGTCGACGTTCGGCGTGATCATGCTCGCGCTGGTCGACGGCGTCCCGCGTATCATGGACCTGCGCGAGTTGCTGCAGCATTTCCTCGATCACCGCCACGACGTGGTCGTGCGACGGTCGGAATACGACCTGCGCCAGGCGGCTGACAGGGAACACATACTCGAGGGCCTCAAGATCGCGGTGGACGCGATCGACGAGGTTGTCGAACTGATCCGCACGTCACCCGATACGGAGACAGCGAACGGGCGTCTGCGTGAGCGCTTCGAGCTGAGCGAACGGCAGGCCAAGGCGATCCTCGACATGCGGCTGGGCCGGCTCACGAGTCTGGAGATACACCGGCTCGAGGCCGAGATCGCCGAGGTCCGCAGCCAGATCGCCGAGTTGCGCGACATCCTCGGCAGCGTCCAACGCCGGACGAACATCATCAAGGACGAGCTGCGCGAGATCGCGCGCGTCTATGGTGACGACCGCCGCTCCGAGTTCACGTCCGTCGGGTCGCTTTCGATCGAGGACCTGCTGGCCGACGAGGAGATGGTGATCACGTTGTCGCATTCCGGTTACGTCAAGCGGCTGCCGCTCGCGACCTACCGTGCGCAACGTCGGGGCGGGCGCGGGCTGCAGGGCGTGAAGCCGAAGGATGACGACTGGATCGAGCACATGTGGACGGCGCAGACGCACGACTATCTGATGGTGTTCACCGCGCGCGGCCACTGCTACTGGCTCAAGGTGCACGAGATTCCGATCGGCTCGCGTGAAGCACGCGGCAAACCGATCGTCAACGTACTCGCCCTGTCAGCCGACGAACGGATTGCCGCGGTCGTTCCGGTCCGCGAGTTCAGTCAGGACCGCGGCCTGCTGTTTGTCACCCGCAAGGGCACGGTGAAGAAGACAGTCCTGAGTGCCTACAAGAACGTACGCGTGAACGGTGTGAACGCGATCAACATTAACGAAGGAGATGAATTGATCGGCGTGCAGATCACAAACGGCAACGACGAGGTCGTCCTTGCGACGCGCAATGGCAAGGCGATCCGTTTCAATGAGTCCAACGTGCGCTCGATGGGCCGGGTCGCGACGGGCGTCCGCGGGATCCGCCTGCGCGAACACGATGTCGTTGTCGGCATGGTGATCGTGCCGCAGGCGGTACGTGACACGACGACCATCCTGGCGGTTACCGAGCGCGGCCGCGGCAAACGAAGTGGCGTCGACGACTATCGTCTCCAGACGCGCGGCGGCCAGGGCGTCATCAATTTCCGCATCAACGAGCAGACGGGCCGCGTTGTCGCAATCAAGGGTGTTACGGACGAACACGAGCTGATGGTGATCACCCGCAATGGTGTCGTCAACCGCCAGCGGGTCGCAGGCATACGCGTGATCGGGCGCAACACGCAGGGCGTGCGCATCCTCGCGCTCGACGACGGCGACGTGCTGGTCGACATCGCTCGCCTCATCCCCGACGATGACGAGATAGCCGAGGATCAACTTCTCGCTGAAGCCGGATCGATCGCGATCGACCCCGCTGCAATCGCTGCCGGCGGCCTCGCCAGTGGCAGTGACGGTATTGAACCGGCCGGTCTGTACGACGACGAGAGTACGGACGACGACGATTGGATCGACGAAGACGAAGACGAGGACGACGAAGAAGACGACGACGACGACGATTACGACGAGGACGACAACGACGAGGACTGGGCCGACGATGATGAGGACCAGACTGAGGACGATGACGAGGACCGCACGGGCGACGATGCCTGACCTCGTCACGGCGGACAGCATACGGAACGCCGCTGCGGGCCTGGCCGGTGTGGTTGTCCGGACGCCATTGCTGCGGGCGCCGTGGCTGGAGCGGGAAGACACGGAAGTCAGGCTGAAGTGCGAGAACCTGCAGCGTGCGGGCGCATTCAAGATCCGGGGCGCATACACGATGCTGGCCAGGTTGTCTGCGGCGGAGCGGGAGCGGGGTGTAATTGCCTACTCATCGGGCAACCATGCTCAGGGAGTAGCGCTGGCGGCCGGCCTGTTCGGCGTGAGCGCGGTAGTCGTGATGCCTACGACAGCGCCCGCAGTGAAACGGGAGGGCGCCGAGCGGCTCGGCGCGGAAGTGATCCTGGAGGGCACGACGTCCGTCGAACGACAGCGGCGGGCCGAACAGGAAGCGGCAGCCCGCGGGCTGACCATCATACCGGCATTCGATCACCCGGACATCATAGCGGGGCAGGGCACAGCCGGCATGGAGATCATGGATGACTGGCCCGAGGTCGACACGATCATCGTACCGGTCGGTGGTGGCGGCCTGGTCAGCGGCGTAGCCGCGTGGGCGAAGCGCGTGAATCCGTCGTGTCGCGTGATCGGCGTCGAGCCGGAGGGCGCGGACGCAATGGCGAGTGCGATCGAGGCCGGCGGACCGGTATCGATCGACCTGCGTCCGTCGATCGCGGATGGCCTGATGCCTGTGCGCGTCGGCGACCTGACGTACGCGCATGTGGTGGAGCTCGTGGACGACGTGGTGCGGGTGACCGACGACGAGATTCTGGAAGCGACGCGTCGCCTGATGAAGGAAAGCAGGCTGGTGGTCGAGTTTTCGGGCGCCGCGACGGTCGCGGCACTGATTGCGGGACGAGCGGGCGGCTCACGTGTGGTCGCGATCCTTTCGGGCGGCAATCTGGATGCCGGCCGGGCGCTCGATCTGCTCGCGGCACGGTCCGCGGCGGGCGTCGCGGCATGAGTCACCGGCCGTTGGTGGCCTTGACCACATCCTTCGATCCGACCGCCGGCTCCCACTCCCGGCCGCAGGTGGTGCTGTACGGCGCCTACATCTCCGCCCTCGATTCCGCCGGTCTGGCTGCGGTGCTGGTGTCGCCGTCCCATTCGCCGGACGCGATCGCAGCTCTCGTATCGCATTGCCACGGTATCGCTCTGTCGGGTGGCGGTGACATCGATCCGGAACTGTTCGGCGAAGCGCCGCTGCCTGGCCTGGACTCGGTATCGCGTGAGCGCGATGAAGCCGAATTCCTCGCATTGCGTCTGGCCATGGAGCGCGGCATCCCGATCTTCGGCATCTGTCGCGGAATGCAGGTGATGAATGTTTGCTTCGGCGGAACTCTGTACCAGGACATCGACCGGGACCGCGACTCGCCGAGCGTTACGCACCAGCAGGCGGAGCCGTGGGGGGCGCGCGCACACGATGTGACGATCGTGGAAGGCTCGCTGCTGCACCGCATCGTCGGCGAACGCGAAGTGCGCATCAACTCGTTCCACCACCAGGCGGTGCGAGATGTCGCGCCGACACTCAGGGCGACGGCCATGGCGGATGACGGCCTGGTCGAGGCCGTCGAGATGCGGGACTATGCGTGGGGCCTCGGCGTCCAGTGGCATCCCGAACGGCACGAAGCGACAGCGCCGCACCAGGATCCGGACCGCTTGCTGTTCCGTTCGTTCGCGGAGGCCGTGCTCGCGCACCGTGATACAGCGACGGCGGTACGGGTCGGCTGAATGGCCATCGTACGCGGACTGCGCGTTGGTCATGCGAGCGATGGCGAAGCGCGCACCGGCTGCACGGTGCTGCTCGGCCCGTTCCGTGGCGCGTCGCACACGGCCGGCCACGCGAGTGGTTCACGCGAGATGGATCCGCTTTCGACGCTGCACGTCGTCCCGCGCATCGACGCGTTGCTGCTGACGGGAGGTTCGGCGTTCGGGCTCGCGGCCGCGGAAGGCGTCGTGGGCTGGCTCGAGGAGCGGGGTTTCGGCTACGAGACCGGCGCGGCGCGCGTGCCGATCGTGCCAGCGGCCGTCATCTACGATCTCGCTGTCGGCCGTGCAGACCGCCGTCCCGATGCTGCCATGGGCCGGGCGGCGTGTGACGCCGCGAGTGACGAAATGCCACCCGAAGGCGCGGTGGGGGCTGGCACTGGCGCGACCGCGGGCAAGGTGCTCGGCCGGGACCGCGCGGCGCGCGGCGGTCTCGGCTGTGCAGTCGAGTCGCACGCCGGCCATTCGCTGTTCGCAATCGTTGTGGTGAACCCGGTCGGCGACGTACTCGACGGTCAGGGCAACGTGATCGCCGGAGCGCGCGGTCCGGATGGCGAATTCGTTCGAGCTACCGATGCCGTCCGGTCGCCGGGTCAGCTATCGTTCGGCTCGCCCTCGCCGCCGACACCCGGCACGAACACCGTTCTGGCGGCAATCGTCACGGATGCGCCGCTGCCCCGCGAGTCGCTGGCCATCGTGGCGCGCATGGCGACTGCTGCGCTGGCAAGGCGAATCTCGCCGGCACACACGCCGTACGACGGCGATATCATCTTTGCGCTGTCGACAACCGAAGAAGCGGCACCGGCGCAGGCGCTGGACGTCATGGCGTGGGGTGTGCTGTCGTGCGCGGCGCTCGAGCGCGCCATCGAACGGGGCGTGACCGTCGGCTGAGTCTCAGTTGATCCGCATGAGTTCCAGGATCAGCGCCTGGCGCCGCTGCATGCGGGCCGGGCGGTGCGCCGGATTCGACGTCAACGGATGCGGCAGCGTACCGGCGAGCGCAGCGGCCTGGTTGGCCGTGAGGTCCGCCGCCGATCGGCCGAAGTAGTGGTGCGCGGCCGATTCCGCGCCGAAGATACCCGGCCCCCATTCCGCCACGTTGAGGTACAGCTCGAGGATCCGGTCCTTCGGCAGGAACAGCTCGAGCCGCCAGACGACGATCAGTTCATCGAGCTTGCGAAGAAGCGAGCGGTCGTCGGTGAAGTAGAGGTTCTTCGCAAGCTGCTGCGAGATCGTGCTGCGGCCGCGAACTTCATGGCGATGGTCGATGTAGTAGCGGATCGCGCCCACGACCTCCCGGAGGTCGCGGGTGCTCAACAACGAGAAATCGTCATCGAAGTCGTAGCGCAGTTCCTCGGCCAGCGCGATCCAGTCGATGCCGTTGTGCTCGCGGAACCGGCCGTCCTCGGCCAGTATGACGGCCAGCTGCAGGTGGCGTGAGATCCGCTCGAGCGGGACCGGCGTTCGGCGTACTTCGTACGATTCGCCGGCGTCGTGCGCGCGGTCCTTGCGCAGTTCGATGAACGCGGTAGTGCCCGGATCACGCCAGCGTACCAGCACAGGCCAGGGCAGCGCGAACACATAGAACCACGCGGCGGCCACGAGCGCCAGCGGAACGGCGATCAACAGCCGGCGGGACATCAGACCGGAATCCGGTACAGCGTGAAGCGACTCATTCTCTTCGACATCGACGGTACGCTATTGTGGACGCGGGGCGCCGCGAAGCGCGCGTTTCTGCGAGCCATGATTGAAGTGTACGGCACGGCGGGTCCGATTGCCACATATTCGTTCAGCGGCAAGACGGATCCGCAGATCGCGCGGGAGTTGCTGCGCCTCGAGGGTTTCGGCGATGACGACATCGAGAGCGGCTTCCATCCACTCTGGACGCTGTACACGCGTGAGTTGCGGAGTGAACTGGCCCTGCCGGACCACGAGACCATGGTGTTGCCCGGCGTCCGCGACATCATTTCGGCGCTGGCGGAGCGGACCGACGTGCTCGTGGGCCTGGTGACAGGCAACATTCACGAGGGCGCGGACCTCAAGCTGGCGTCAGCTGCGCTCGGCGGCGGCTTCCGGCTGGGCGCATACGGATCCGACAATGAGAGACGCGATGCGCTCCCCCCGATCGCGGTCGAACGGGCGCGGGCCATCGCGGGTAAGGGATTCTCGGGCAGGGACATCATCGTGATCGGTGACACGCCGGCGGATGTAACGTGCGGCAGGGCCCTGGACGTCCACGCCGTGGGCGTGGCGACGGGAACGTTCGCCACGGTTGCGCTCGAGGCGGCCGGGGCACACACCGTGTTCGCCGACCTGAGCGACACTGGCGCAGTGCTGGACGTGCTGGTCGGTTGAGAAGTTGCCGGACCCGCTTTCGCGGCTATCCGGACGTGGCTAGCTTGACCCGGCGATGCACGTTACGCCGCACAGGAACCAAGGAGACGGGCCGTGGCACAGAAGAACAGGGCACAGGCTTCCAGGGGACCGGACCTCAAGGTTTTCTATGGAGTCCTGGCCGTCGTCGCGATTGCCGGCATTGGCTGGATCGCCTATTCCGTGGCGAATCAGGGATCGGCGGCTGCGGTCGCGCCCATCGAACTGACGGGCATCCAGGACGTGGACAGCCTGCTGGCCCAGGCCAGAGGCGTCATCGACGGCGACGCCGAAGCGCCAGTCCAGGTGATGGTCTTCAGTGATTTCACCTGTCCCGGATGCCGCTCGTTCGCCGGACTGGTCGAGCCGCAGTTGAAGCAGGACTTCGTGACGACCGGCAACGTCCGGTTCATCTACTACGATTTCCCGCTCGGCGGTACCGGTCATCGGCACGGCTTCATAGCGGCCCGCGCGGCGCGCTGCGCTGGCGACCAGGACAGTTTCTGGGAGTACCATGATGTCCTGTTCGGACGCCAGGGCGAGTGGCCCTTCGCGCCCGACGTGCCGCTCGACGAGCTGACGGATTACGCGGCCATGCTCAACCTCGACCGCGCCGAGTTCGGCAGCTGTCTGCGCAGCGACAAGTACGCGGACATCGTGACCGCGAACCGCATCCTCGGCCAGAGGCTTGGCGTCGGGTCCACGCCCACCGTCTTCATCGGCGGCCGGTCCGTGCCCAATCCGTTCGATTATGATGCCGTGAAGGCAGCGATCGAGGCCGCGCTCGGCGGCGCATGACGCGCATGGGAATGGCTGTGGCGGCACTGGCCGGGATCCTGATTTCCGGCTACATGCTGCTCTACAAGCTGGGCGTCATCAGCACTCTCGTGTGCGGGACCGGCTCGTGCGAGCTGGTGCAGGCTTCACCGTGGTCGGATTTTCTCGGCGTTCCCGTCCCGCTGTGGGGCGTGGCGGGCTACGGTCTGATCTTCGTGACGTCGCTCATCGGGATCCAGCCGGGCCGTGCCGGGGACAAGCGGATCGCGCTGGTCCTGCTCGTTGCAGCGACGTTCGCGTTCGCGTTCTCCGCGTGGCTCTCGTGGATCGAGGAATACCGCATCCAGGCATGGTGCCGGTGGTGTATCGCGTCGGCGATCGTCGCCACCCTGCTGTTCGGGTTGTCGCTGGCTGAGGTCCGTGTGCTGCGCCGGGAGCCGGATAATGCCTGAAACGGTAGATCGCGTGAAGCTCGTGTTCGCGGATCGTGGCTCGTTCCACGATATGCTGATCGACGTGCCGTCGGACGCGGTCCAGCAGTACGGCCGTCTGATCGATGCGTTGCGGGAGGATCCGCGCATCGCGGCGGGCATCTACATCGACTTCAGGCGCCTGGTCGCGGCGCGCCTCGTGACAGGCGAAGAGTCGGACTGACGCGCCGGTGGTCCGGCAGCGGCAGCAGGGTCGCCCATGTGTCCCCGGCTGCCTATCTTGCGGTCTTCGCCTTGATCAACGGTTCGAGAATCGACTTCCATTCCTCGAACGTCTTCAACCCCATCACCGACTGCTCGTTGTCGACGATGAACGCGGGCGTTCCGCCGATGCGGGCCGACATCGCGAACATGATGTCCTGAAGCAGCAGCGGCGCGACGGCATCGGTTTCCGTGCATCGGGTGAACGGCGCTGCGGGGATTCCGAGATCGCGCGCGAAGCGGTCCAGCATCGCGAACGGATCGGACGCGCCCATCCACTGCTCCTGTTCGGCGAAGATGCGATCGTGCATCTCCCAGAACCGGCCAGCGACCGCGCCCGCGCAGAGCGCCGCCTCGTGGGCCAGCCACGATGTCGGATGCGTCGGCACGGGCAGGTTCACGAATACCCACTGGACCTTGCCGGTCTTCACGAAAGCGCTGTCGATCCTCGGAAACACTTCGATCGCGAAACGCGCGCAGTGGGAGCACTCGAAGTCTGCGATCTCGTAGACGAGGACCGGCGCGTCGGCGGCACCTTTCGCGCGGCTTTCGGAGGCCTTCTCGACGGTCGGGCTGCGCTCCTGTGCCAGGGCCGGCGCTGCGGTCAGGAGCGCGAGGACGACACTCGATGTTGCCGTGTGGCGGAAGCGTGTCGGGATCCGGCATGCCGCCGGACACGCAGATTGATTCATTGGTAGATGCTCCGCGCCGGGTCGCTTGCGTCGATTCGTGAGCCGACGCCCTTACACCGGTTCGACCGCCGATGTGCCGCGCTGGATCCGCTCGATCGGCCAGTCGCTGACAATCCCGGGCGGCCATTCGCCTGTTCGTGCGAGTAGAGCAAGGCGGTTCGCCTCGGATCGCGCGCGCCGGGCCAGTTCGGCGGTGATGGAGCCGGCGGCGAGGGCTTCGTTCAGCTCGTCCTCGTCCAGAACGCGGGCGGCTGCGCCCGGCGCCACCCAGACATCGAGGAACAGGTCGGTGGTCTGCCACGTGGTCTCGTCCACGATTTCGACCGGCGTGAGCACGTTCGCATATATGCCGGTGAACGCGCCATCGGCGGTGTGGAACCGGCCGATGTCGTGCCACTCGCCCGGGAACGTGAACCAGACGACGGGGGAGCCGTTCTCGAGGACGATCCGGCCATCGATGACAAGCGGCCGTTCGAGCGGCGTGCCTGGCATGAACGTCACGATGCAGCCGGGCTCCCGATGAACGAGTCGCTGATTGAAGACCGTGTCCCGGTCGGGAAGCCGGCGGTAGTGGATGCGGACGGTGTCACGCGTAGAAGCCACGGCCCTCGGTGGCATACTGGCGGATGAGCGGTGCGGTGGCGAAACGCGAGCCCACCAGGCGAGCCATCTCGTCGAGCCGATCGGCGATGTCGTCCAGACCCAGGCTGTCCGCGTAGCGCAGGAGCCCGCCGCGGAACGGTGGAAAGCCAGTACCGGTGATCATCGCCAGGTCGATGTCACCAGGGCGGGCGACGATTCCGTCTTCCAGGATCCGTGCGGCCTCGTTGACCATCGCCATCACACAGCGTGTACGAATGGTCTCGTCCGGAATCTCGGTCCGTTCCTCCGGCACCGCAGGTGCCAGCCGGGCGTAGATCTCGGGATTCACGCCACGGTCGCCGTCATCATCGTACACGTAAAAGCCTTTTCCGCCCTTGCGGCCGAGTAGATCGGCGCCGGCCAGCGATGCGAGTGCGGACGAGGGCCGGAGTCGTTTGCCGAGCGCCTCGTGCATGACGTCAGCGGCATGCCGGGCGATGTCCAGCCCCACCTCATCGAGCAGTCGGAGCGGACCCATCGGCATGCCGAAGTCGAGCATCGCGTTGTCGATCGCTTCGACTGATGCGCCCTCCTCCAGGAGGTAGCCCGCTTCGTTCAGGTACGGCGACAGAACGCGGTTCACAAGAAAGCCCGGTCCGTCGTTCATGATGACCGGAGTCTTGCCGAGCCGCCGAACGAGGGCGTGCACAGTCGCGATCGTCGCGTCCGCCGTGGCCTCGCCACGGATCACTTCGACCAGCGGCATGCGATGCACCGGATTGAAGAAATGCATGCCGCAGAAATTGGCCGGCCGATCGAGCGCGGACTGCATCCCGGAAATCGAGAGCGACGACGTGTTCGAGGTGAGGATCGTGTCCTCTCCGACCACGGACTCGACCTCACGAAGTACCGATTTCTTCACGTCCAGCCGTTCGACGATCGCCTCGATCACAAGGTCAGTGTTGCCGAATCCCGAGTAGTCCAGAGCCGGTGCGATCGAGTCCATCTTCCGGTCCGCGTCGCGACTACTCATGCGTCCCTTCCGCACGGCACGGTCGAAGATGCCGCGCGCATGCTTCAACCCGCTCGTGATCGCGTCCCGGTTGATGTCCTTGAGACGGACGGCCACATCGTTGTATGCCAAGAGCTGTGCAATGCCACCGCCCATTACTCCGGCACCCAGTACGGCAGCGCGTTGGACCGGTCGGGGCTGAACACCTTCGAGCCCGGTCTTCTTCGCGCCTTCCATGAGGCGGAACACATGAATCAGGTTCTTGCTGACTTCGGAGACGATCAGGCGGCCGAGGGCGTGGGCCTCGATTTCGAACGCGCGATCGAGCGGAACGCCGGTCGACCGGCGGATGGTTTCGATCGCAAGCAGCGGAGCCGGGTAATTGCCGCGCGTTTCCTTCATGACGCCCGACCGCGCGCGCGACAACGCGAGTGCGCGACCCGGTGATGTTTCGTCGACAAGGCGGGACAGAAGCTTCCGAGCGCGCTTCGGGCCGCGTCCGCCTTCTAGCGCAATGCTGCGCGCACGCTCCCTCAGCAGCGACGGGTGCATCACCTCTTCGACCAGGCCGATGCGCCGGGCCTTCGATGCCGACACCGGCTGGCCGGTAAGGATGATGGGGAGCGCAGCCGACAATCCGACGAGCCGCGGCAGCCGCGTGGTGCCACCAAAGCCCGGCAGGATGCCGAGCCGGACCTCGGGCAGGCCGATGCGCGTCGAGTCGCGATCGCTTGCGATACGCCGGCCGCACGCGAGTGCCAGCTCCGTTCCGGCACCCAAACAGAGGCCATCAATCGCCGCGACGGTCGGGACCGCCAGGTTCTCGATCCGGCCCAATACGCGCTGGCCTTCCCGTGCAGCCTCGTAGCCGTCCTGCTCGCTGATGATCGAAGCGATCTCGTTCACGTCAGCGCCGGCAATGAAGGTGCCGGGCTTGCCGCTCATGACGACCACGCCACGGATCCGCTGCGCGGCGACGTCCTCCTCGATACTTGCGAGAAACTCGTCGAGACGACGAATGACGCCCGATGTCAGCAGGTTGACCTTGCTGTCCGGGCGGTCGAAAAGGAGCCAGGCGACGCCGTCGCCCGAAGTCTCGAGCGTCAGCGCCGCCTGGTCGTCGACTTCGCGGACCGGAATCATCCGCGCGAGCGCATCAAGGGATCAGTACCTCGGTCGTCGCTGTGCGTTCGCGCGGTTGAGGACAAGCTCTGTCGGTTCGCCGCCCGTCACCTCCAGCGGGACGTTCCAGTACAGCTCATCGTAGATCAATTCGTACCGTGCGTAGACCCACCATTGCCCCTTGGGCAGCGAGGTTCGGGCGATCCCGTTCATGTCGGTCGTGTCGAAGACCTCTTCACGGCCGGCCGCTTCGACACGGGCGGCGATGACGTCGTCCACATCGGCGAACGCTTCGTCGCCCCACTGGTCGAGCAGAAGCGAATACTCCTGCGCCTGCGCCGTATAGCGACGCTGAAGGTCGTCGTACCGCGAGAAGCTGGCGTCCATTTGTCGCTGGGCGGCTGCCTCGGCCGCTTCCTGCGGCTGGAAATCGCGGTACAGCAGCCGGTACTCCGGTGACGCGCGCGGCAGTCGGTCCAGACGCGCGCTGAGCGAGCGCAGGCTGTCACGGGCGGAGTTCCACCGTTCGGTTGCCGTGCTCCACGTCACCTGCGCTTCGGCGATCGCTGCCTGCAGCTCGATCAGCGAATCGGGCGCCGCCGGCTCGGGCCGGCTCGCGACGTTCTGAAGCGAGTCGAAAACTACGTCACGGTCGTAAGGCAGATAGCGGATCTCGAGCTGGGTGAGCGGCGTCGTGTCGCCCGTATCCGGGTCCTCGAGCTGGGCCAGGACGACCGCTTCGCCGCTACATCCCACCGTCACGGCCGCGGCGAATGCGGCGGCGAGGACGCGTGATCTCATCGTGATCTCTCCGATCGTGTTCGAAATGACCATTACAGCCGACCGCTAGTTCCGGCTGACGTCATCGAGGATGTACGAGCGCGGGTTGGCCGGGCGGCCATCAACGAACACTTCGTAGTGGAGATGCGTGCCGACAGCCAGGCCGGTGTTGCCGACATCGCCCACCGCGTCGCCGCGCTCGACGCGCTGGCCCCTTCGCGCTGTGGCACGAGCCAGATGCGCGTAGCGTGTCATGCGGCCGAAGCCGTGGTCGATTTCGACTGTAATGCCGAACTCGCCCTTCCTGCCAACGAACGAAACGCGGCCGTCGGCCGTCGCGACGACCGGCGTGCCCGGGCTGGCAACGATGTCGAGACCGAGATGTGGCCGCCTGATGCCGAGAATCGGGTGTAGCCGATTCAGAGAGAAACCGCTCGTAATATAACCCTCGGTCGGCATGATCGCGGGCGTGGCGGCCATATCATCGCGACGGTCCTCGAGCGCGTCGCCTGCCTCACGCCAGCTGAACGCCAGCAGCCTGGCCCGACGCAGCAGCTCGTCGACCTCGATCGACGCACCGACCGTAGCGGCGGCCGCTTCCCGGTCCAGCGGATACAGCGGGCTGGCCGTCAACGTCTCCATGCCCGGCCCGCCAATACCGACTCGCCGGACATCGGCATCCAGCGGCTGAAGTCCGGCAAGCGCTCGATACTGCTCGTCGTTGGCGGCCAGCACATCCAGAGAGGTACGCAGGGTGTCGACACGCGAACGCAGGCTTTCCAGTTCGCCTGCCAGGCGCAGGTTCGTGCTGGCGAGTCGATGATTTTCGATGCTGGTGCCGGCCCGGTGAATCAACTGGGTCAGCGCGGAACCGAGGAACGCGACGGCGATCAGGGCGCCACCGATCGCGAGCCGGACCGCGTTACGCGACACGCTGTAGCGACGGATGTCCGTCTCGTCATCGTCGACGATCCAGAGATTCCACTCGCGTCGCGCCATCGCTTCACCGGTCGGGGGGCTACGTGAAGCGACCCACCGGGGTCGCTGCGGGTCCTGGGTCGGGCTTCTCGAATGAAGGGGGAGTCTAAACCACCCCCCGTGGGGTGTCAAGCCGAGCCCTCGGGCTTGTCCTTCGGGAAGAGGATGTCGCCGCGCGAGGCGTGCCGACCCGCGACATCGAGAGTCGCCAGCTCGTCGATCAGCGGAACCGCCTCGAATCCGAATCGATCACACAGACTGGCGACCTTGCCCGGGATGAACGGTTCGAGCAGGGTCGCAGTGACCAGAATGGCACGGGCTAGCGAAGCGAGTGCGGCATCCAGATCGGCGGACCTGGCAGGGTCCTTCGCCAACGCCCAAGGGGCCTGTGCTTCGACGAAGCCGTTTGCCGCCGCCGCAACCTCCATTGAGATCGCGGCGCCCTGGTGCAGCAGGTTCGCGTCCATCGCGGCCACGTACCGGTCGACGGCGGCGGCGGCCTCACCGTCCAGCCACGTCCGGTCGCCGGCGGGCACGACGCCGTCGCGGTACCGCTCGATCATCGAGATGGTTCGGTTGACCAGATTGCCGAGGTCGTCGGCGAGGTCCGCGTTGTAGCGCGCCTCGAACCGGTCCCACGAGAACTCGCCGTCATCGTTCCAGGGTACATCGCGGAGCATGTAGTAGCGGAACGCGTCGGGACCGAACCGCTCGATCACCTCGGACAGGTCGACGCGCACGCCCTCCGACTTCGACAGCTTGCGGCCCGCAAACGTGAAGAAACCGTGTGCCCAGACCGATCGCGGCACTTCGAGCCCTGCCGCCATCAGCATGGCCGGCCAGATCACGCAATGGAACCGCGTTATGTCCTTGCCGATGACGTGGCACGCGGCCGGCCAGTACCTGTCGTAGCCGGGTGCCGGATACGCCGTCGCCGAGACGTAGTTGACCAGCGCCTCGATCCAGACCCACACGGTCTGCGTCGCGTCACCCGGCCAGGGAATGCCCCATGCGATCGAGCGCGAGACCGAGATGTCCTCGACACCGGCTTCCACCACGTTGCGGACTTCATTGTAGCGTGATTCCGGCCGGATGAAGTCGGGCCGCTCGTCGTACAGCTGCAACAGGCGGTCACGGAAGTCGGAGAGCCGGAAGAACCAGTTGTTCTCCTCGGACCACGTCGCTTCGCGGTTCGGGTGCAGGACGCACCGTCGTACGCCCGCATCCTCGACCTCCAGCTCGTCTTCGCGTTTGAACGATTCGCAGCCGACACAGTACCAGCCTTCGTAGCGGCCCTGGTAGAACGCGCCTGACTCCTGAATCGCCTGGATCAGCGCGGTCGCCGATTCCTCGTGGCGCCGCTCCGTCGTGCGCATGAAGTCGTCATGACTGATTGCGAGGCGCTTCCAGACCGTCTCGAACTCGTGTGCGATCCGGTCGACCCACTCCTGAGGCGTGATACCGGCCGCGTCCGCGCTCTGCTGGACCTTGAGGCCGTGTTCGTCCATGCCCATGACGAAGTGCACCTTCTCGCCCTTGCGGCGGTGGTACCTCGCCATGGCGTCGGCGCCGACCTTCTCGAATGCGTGGCCCATGTGCGGCGATCCATTCGCATAATCGATCGCCGCCGTGATATACCAGAACTCGGGTTTGCTCAACCGTCACCTCGGTCGGTCGGCGAGCGGACCGTCGTCCGCCTGCGCAACCTCGGTCTTCAGGTCGTCAAGCGCGACCGTGCGCCGGTTGCCTTCCTCGTCCTTCAACAGGACGCGTTCGCGCCAGATGTCGACGCTGACGACCTTCTCCTTCCCGACAGCCGTCCGGATCGTGCGACCTTCACGGGGAAACCGCTTGCGCGCGGTCACGTACGCCTCGTGCTCGTACGTCAGGCAGCACATGAGCCGGCCGCAGCAGCCGGAAATCTGTGCGGGATTCAGCGACAGGCGCTGGTCCTTGGCAAGCTGAAGGCTGACCGGCTTCAGTTCCTTGAGCCACGTCGAACAGCACAGTTCGCGGCCGCAGCGTCCGACGCCGCCGAGCAACGCGGCCTCGTCGCGAACCCCGATCTGGCGCAACTCGATGCGCGTTCTGAACGTGCGCGCGAGGTCGCGCACCAGCTCGCGGAAGTCGACACGGCGGTCCGCCGTGAAGTAGATCGTCAGCTTGTTGCGGTCTAGCTGCCACTCGGCCTCGCTGACCTTCATCTTGAGGCCGTGCTGGATCACCTTCTCCCGGGCGATCCTGCGGACGCGCGGCTCATCGGAGCGCAACGCGACGGCACGGTCGACTTCTTCGGATTCAGCGACGCGCAGCACCTGCATCGCAGGAACGGGCGCGGCGCAGCCGGAAGTGCAGCCCGAACACTTGCGCTCGGCGATCCCGCCCGCAGCGGTGACGCGGCCGAGGTCCTCGCCCCGGTCCGCCTCGACAATCACGTAATCGCTGACGTCCACGGTATCGAGCGCGCTGGAGTAGTACTCGCGCCGGTTTCCCTTGAACCCGACCTCTACGATATGGGCCATTTCGAGCGCCTCGTTTCATTCGGTGCTGCTGCCCGCTCGCCGTGCCTGGCGGGCAGGTCGGACCACCCTCTCATGCCGTCGCGTCCAGGTCCCGCCATTCGCCCATGCCGTCGAACTTGGCGTGTCGATCGCTCCGCAGTGTGGCGGCGTCGACGCCATCGAGTTCGGCCAGGTGACGGACGAGCGCCTGGCGCAGAATCGTCGCCGCCGCTGCCGCGTCCTCGTGAGCACCACCCGGTGGCTCGGGCAGCACCTCATCGATCACCTTCAGGTGCACCAGGTCGACCGCCGTCAGACGCAGCGCCTCGGCCGCGCGGTCCTTCGCGCTCGCCGTCTTCCACAGGATCGCGGCGCAACCCTCGGGCGAGATCACACTGTAGATCGAGTTCTCGAACATGATCACGCGGTCCGCTACACCGAGCGCGAGCGCGCCGCCGCTGCCGCCTTCACCGATCACGGCCGCGACGATCGGCACGCGCATACGCATCATCTCGAACAGGTTGCGCGCGATCGCTTCCGCCTGGCCGCGCTCTTCGGCGCCGATGCCCGGATACGCGCCCGGCGTGTCGATGAGCGTGACAATCGGCCGGCCGAACTTCTCCGCAAGGCGCATCAGCCGGAGCGCCTTGCGGTACCCCTCCGGATGCGGCATGCCGAAGTTGTGCCTCAGGTTCTGCTTCATGTCGCGGCCCTTCTGATGGCCGACCACCATCACGGTCCGGCCGTCAAGGCGGGCCCAGCCGCCCACGATAGCTTCATCATCGCGGTACGATCGGTCGCCGTGCAGTTCGATGAAATCGGTGAACGTGAGGTTGATGTAGTCGATCGTGTACGGCCGCTTCGGGTGCCGGGCGAGTCCGACGCGCTCGACAGCGGTGAATTTGCCGTAGGCGGCCTTCCTCAGGGCAACCAGCTTGCGTTCGAGTGCACCAACCTCGGACGCTACGTCGAGGCCTCGCTGCCCGGCGAGGTGCTGGAGCCGCTCGATCTGTTGCTCGATCTCGGCGACATCCCGTTCGAAACCGTCGGTGTTCTCAGTCAACCCATTACCTCACGTGCGTACCAGCCGGATCCGTTCATCGCCGAACATCTCGCGCAACCGGTCGACCAGATCCTCGGTCGGTGCCACCGCGATCGATCGCGATCGCAGCGATGCGGTGCGCGGCGAGGCATCGCCACCGCCGTTCGAGAGGTTCGCTGCCTCGTTGTCGTCCGCGCCGTTCTGCGACGCATGCAGGCCCGCGTTCCACCGTACGAACAGCGGTGACGGGCCTGGATGCTCGCGGAAAACGGGCAGCGCCGCCTCGAGCAGAGCCGCGTCCTGGCCCGGCCCGAGTGTAATTTCGACGCCGAGTGCACCGCTCGTTCGCAGCGAATCCAGCCGCACCGCGCTGTCGAGGAAAATCGGCGGCTCTTCCTCGTCACGGTCACGGCCGGACACGGTTCCCCGGATCAGGACCGGCGCGTCCTGTTCGAGGATGTCGTGGTATGCGTCCCACGCTTCACCGAATGCGAGGGCGACGCACGTGCCCGCGAAGTCCTCGACCGTGATACGCGCCCATTCCGCGCCCGTACGCCGCGACGTCTGGCGAGTGATCCCGGTCACGACGCAGGGCAGCTCGACCTTCTGATCGCGGAACTGCTTCAGGTTCGACGTCGTCGATCGGCCGAACACGCGCAGCTCATCGCGGAACCGGGCCAGCGGGTGCCCCGTGATGAAGAAGCCGACGACCTCCTTCTCGCGGGCCAGCCGGTCCGCTTCGGACCAGCGCGGCACATCCGGCAGGACCGGCGCCGGCCGCTCGATCTGCGCGCCAGCCTCGCCGAAGTCGAACAGTGAAGCCTGGCCGCTCTGCTTCTCCTCGTTTCGCAGTTGCGCTTCACGGATCACGGTTTCGAGCCCGGCCATCATCTGCGAGCGGTGGCCGAACCGGTCGCACGCGCCAGCCTGGACAAGGGCCTCGAACGATCGCTTGCCGACGATGCGGAGGTCCACGCGTTCGGCCAGGTCGAACAGCGACGTGAAAGGTCCGCCCTCCGTCCGCGTCTCGATGATCGATCCGACCGCCGCGGCGCCCAGGCCGCGCAGTGCACCCATGCCGAACCGGATCTGATCGCCGGAAACCGGTGTGAACTTGAATGCCGATTCGTTCACGTCGGGCGCAAGTACCTGGATACCGCCCGCCCGGCCCGGTACGGACCGGCCCAGCTCACGGCACTCTGATATATAGTGGACGACATCGTCCGTCCTGTCCACGACGCTCGACAGCAACGCGGCCATGAACTCGGCCGGATAGTGGCGCTTGAGCCACGCGGTCTGATAGCTGAGCAGTGCGTAGGCGACACTGTGCGCGCGCGGAAATCCGTAGCGTCCGAACGTGACCACCTGATCGGCGATCTCGTCGGCCGTCTTCTGCTCGACGCCACTGGCAACCGCGCGTTCGACGAACTTCGCGACTTCGGACTGGATCAGCTCGATGTCCTTCTTGCCCACCGCCATGCGCAGCACGTCCGCTTCACCGAGATTGAACCCGGCCAGCACCTGCGGAATGCGCATCACCTGCTCCTGGTAGGTGATGACGCCGTGCGTCGACGCCAGGACCTCTTCCAGAAGGGGGTGCGGGTAGCGCACGCTCTCCTTGCCCAGCTTCCGACGGATGTAGACGTCCGTCATCCCGCTGTCGAGCGGGCCCGGCCGGATCAGCGCGTTCGTCGCGATCAGATCCTCGAACGTATCGCAGCGCATTGCGCGCAGCTTGTCGGTAGCCAATGAGGATTCGAACTGGAACACCCCTGTCGTTCCGCCACGCGCAAGCATCTCGTAGACGGCCGGATCGTCGAGCGGCACGTCGTCAATGGTCGAGTAGACGTCGCCCGTGTCCGGGTGCTTCAGTTCGCCGTGCCGGCGACGCACCCAGTCGACAGCATCACGGATCACCGTCAGCGTCTTCAGACCGAGGAAGTCCATCTTGAGCATCCCGGCCTGCTCGAGCGCCTTCATGTCCCACTGCGTGACGATCAGCGATTCGTCACCGCCGATGCCCGCGGCTGCACCCGAACCACGCGTGGGTTGTGTGCAGACCGGCACGTACTCGTCGAGCGGGCCGGGCGCGATCACGATGCCGGCGGCGTGCACGCTGGCATGACGGGACAGGCCCTCGAGGACCTTCGCGTACTCGACAAGGCGAGCAACCTTCGGATCCGACTCGATCAACGCGCGCAACTCGCCGACCTTCTCCGCCGCTTCCGAGACCGTCAGCGAGTTGTTCGGTGCGTTCGGCACCAGCTTCGCCAGTCGGTCGGTTTCCGACGGCTCGAACCCGAGCACGCGGCCCACGTCGCGAATCACGGCTCGCGACTTCATGGTCCCGAACGTAATGATCTGGCCGACCGAATCACGCCCGTACTTCG
The DNA here is from genome assembly GCA_035513345.1 of Longimicrobiales bacterium. Taxonomy (GTDB): domain Bacteria; phylum Gemmatimonadota; class Gemmatimonadetes; order Longimicrobiales; family RSA9; genus DATKCF01. The sequence continues at coordinate 7,791 of DATKCF010000047.1, read as the reverse complement.
AGCGAACGTACTCGATGACCTCGCCTCGCCGTTCGTAGCAGAAATCGACATCGATGTCCGGCATCGACACGCGCGCCGGATTCAGGAACCGCTCGAACAGAAGGCCGAACCGCAGCGGATCGACATCGGTGATCTTCAGTGAGTACGCCACGATCGAGCCCGCCGCCGAACCGCGGCCCGGTCCGACCGGAATACCGCGGTCCTTCGCCCACACGATGAAGTCCGCCGTGATCAGGAAGTAGCCGCTGTATCCGGTCGTCGTGATGACGTCGAGCTCGAACTCGAGACGCTCGCGAACCTGGGCGGGAAGGGGGTCGCCGAAGCGCTCGCGCGCACCGATCTCAGCAAGACGCCGCAAGTACGACGCTTCGTCCGTGGCGTCGGCCGGCAGCGGGAACGTCGGCAGATGGTACTGTTTGCGGAAACCGAGTTCGACTTCGTCCGCGATTCTGAGCGTGTTCTCGAGAACGTCCGGCCGGCCCGGGAACCGTTCGGCGATCTCCGGCGCCGACTTCAGGTACAGTCCTTCATCGTAGCGCATCCGGTCCGGATCGCTGTAGTCCTTGCCCAGACCAATGCACAGCAGGACGTCGTGCGCGTCGTGATCGCCGGCGCGCAGAAAGTGCGCATCATTGGTGGCGACGACAGGGAGCCCCATCTCTTCGGCGAGACTGAACACCTTCTCGTTCAGGCCGTGCTGACCGGGACTGTCGTGCGCCTGCACTTCGAGGTAGTAGCGGTCGGGGAACGTGTTCGCGTACCAGGACGCGGCCTCCTTCGCCGCTTCGCCGCGGTCCGCCATCAGATGGCGCGCGACTTCGCCGGCCATGCACGCCGACGACACGACAAGGCCCGCCGAGTGACGGGCCAGCACTTCTCGATCGATGCGGGGTCGGTGATAGAAGCCCTCGAGGTATCCGATCGACGTCAGCTTCACCAGGTTGCGATAGCCTTCCTCGTCCCTCGCCAGCAGAACCAGATGGTAGTACTTCTCGTCGGCGATCCACTCGCCTTCCGCGGCCCTGGCCGCATCGGCCGGCGTCCGCACCGAACGGTCACGACGGTCGCCCGGCGCGACGTACGCCTCCATCCCGAGCACGGGCTTGAGACCCGCCTTCACCGCCTTCTGGTGGAACGTCCAGGCGCCGAACATGCACCCGTGATCGGTCAACGCCAGTGCCGGCATCTCGAACTCGAGCGCGCGGCCGATCAGATCCTCGAGCCGGTTCGCGCCGTCGAGAAGAGAGTATTCGCTGTGCGTGTGGAGATGGACGAACGACATGCGCGGCGGTCTGTCAGCCGCCGCAGCGGAACGAGTCCAGGATAGTCTCGAACTGGATCAGATACTCGTACTTCTGCCGGCCCGGCCCGTACATCCATGCTTCCAGAAAATATGTCCGGTTCTGGTCCGGACAGACCACGAGGCGGTCGATGAAAGGGCCGGCGGTCGGAAACGCGGTGTCCGTTCCGTTCCAGACGCCCTGGACCTCGATCGAGCCCGGTGCGCGGTCCTCGAGGTCACGGACCTGAATCTGGTCCACCCGGGTGGCCTGCGGCAGATCGTAAGCGAACGGAACGATCGAGTCACGCCACGCCAGAACTAGCGCCGCATCCGCCGCGGTCGGAATCCCCTCGCGCCACGATATGGCGATCGTACGGAACAGGTCGCCGCCGATCTCGTTGCGGTTGTGGAATGCGCGCAGGTTCCCAACCGACGGGACCGGCCGGTAGATTTTGGGCAGCGTGATCGAGTAGCCGGCCGATGCCGCGAGCGAATCGCGCAACGCCGTGTTCGTGTCACTCAGGAACATCCGGTTCCGTGCGAACTGGCGGAACCGGCCGTCGAGAAGGGAACCAAGCTCCGGCAGAGCCGTCTGCAGTACAGCCACAGGATCGCCATCCGGCCGCAGAACGACCGCCGTAACCGACTGGCCTCGCGCCCAGACATTGTCCGCGTTCACAAGGGCCGGCAGCGAAGCCGGCGGCGAACCCGACCCAAGAACCTCATCGACCCAGAAGTCACCCGGTACACCGACAGCAACCACCTGCTTGAAACGCCGGAGGTCGGGCCACAGCTCGCTTACCGGCGAGACCTGCGTGATCTCGAACGTGCGTTCGTTGCGCACGGAGAAGACCCGCGGCGCCACCGCCGCCTTCACCGTGTCGGATACTCCGGCCCACAGCGAATCCGCCATGACGAAAATCAGCTCGGTCGCGTCGCCGCTGGCAGGTCGGTCGTTGCGGACCGCGTCACAGCTCAGGACGGAAAGGCCGGCCAGGAGTCCGGCAACGTGCACGTATTTCATTGTATTTCAATCGGTTATGCGGAATCGTCCCCAACCGGTCCATGCAAGTTAGCGACGCCGCCGAACCGCAGCAACCGAGCCTGGTGCTCAGGTAGACGACCGCGCCCGGGCGTCCTAGTCTTCTACCCATGGCTCACGATCACGACCATGACCACCGCGGGCGAGGCCACCGGCACGATCGCGAAGCGGGCCGCAAGCGCCTGCTTTTCGTGCTGGGCATCACGGCCGGCTTCATGGTCATCGAGTTCGTGGGTGGCGTGCTCGCCAACTCGCTGGCACTCATGGCCGACGCGGGTCACATGCTCAGCGACGTCGGGGCGCTCGGACTCGCCGTCTTCGCCCTGTCCCTCGCCCGCCGGCCGCCCACGCCGAACAAGAGCTACGGCTATCTCCGAATCGAGATCCTTGCCGCACTCGCCAACGGCGTCACTCTGGTCGTCATCAGCCTCCTGATCCTGTGGCAGGCGTGGGAACGGTTTCGCGACCCGCAGCCCATCGAGGGCGGACTCATGCTGACCGTGGCGGGCGCGGGCCTGGCCGTCAACATCATCGCCGCGATGCTCCTGCACGGCGCCTCCGGCCAGAGCCTGAACCTACGGGGCGCGTATCTCCACGTACTCGGCGACCTGCTCGGTTCCGTCGCGGCCATCGCAGCGGCGGTGATCATCCTGACCACCGGCTGGCTGGCCGCGGACCCGCTGATGTCATGCGCCGTCGCGGTGCTGATTCTGGCGGGAAGCTGGCGCCTCGTGCGCGAGTCCGTCGACATCCTGCTGGAGGGAACACCGCGTGGCCTCGACATCGCCGGCGTAGAGCGCGCGATCGCCGCCGTACCCGGCGTCGGTCCGGTGTCAGACCTTCATGTCTGGACGCTCACGAGCGGCGTGCTGGCCATGAGCGGTCACGCCCGCATCGACGACCTGCGAGACTACAACCGCATCCTGGCCGACATCCACCGCGCGATGCACGACAAGTTCGGCATATCGCACGTGACCATCCAGCTCGACGTCCTCGAGATGTATACGATCGGCCGGCACGCCTGAGGACGTTGTATCGCTCAATCGGGGCGACGAACGGCGGGCGACATGGGGCGGGCAACGAACGGCGGGCGACGTGGGGCGGGCGACGAAGGGCGGGCGACGAAGGGCGGGCGACAAACGGCGGGCGACATGGGGCGGGAAAGGCGGGGGTGGTTACCGCCGGGTCTCGTGCGAGTGGATGAGGGCGGTCAGCATTGCCGAGATCATGTTAGCGGACCTGCGGACGATGCGATCATTTTCGGGCGGTTTGCGACGATGGAGATGTGTGAGTGCGGCGATGCACTCGCCGGCGGAGCCGCAGGCCAGCTGAAAGGTGATAGATCGTGCGGCCGGGACTGTAGTGTCCGGCGCCCTCGGCGATATTCAGGACGATCGACTCGGCGGATCGCCGCAGCTGGTCGGCCATGCACCCATTCCTGGCGGATACGCGTACTATGCGATCCACCGACGTCGCCAGATCTTGTGCCAGGTGGTAGAGCCGCAGCCGTTCCGGCCCTCGAACTCCTTCCGCACGTTCGTCCATGGTGAACTGAGGGCCGAAAACGGCCCCCGCCGTCGCCCGCCCCACGTCGCCCGCCGTTTGTCGCCCGCCGTTTGTCGCCCGTCGTTTGTCGCCCGCCGTCTGTCGCCCGCCGTTTGTCGCCCGCCCTTCGTCGCCCGCCCCACGTCGCCCGCCGTTCGTCGCCCGCCGTTCGTCGCCCGCCGCGGCCGGCACGCCTGAGGACGCTGTATCGCTCACTCGGATCGCAGCGCGGACGCCGGATCAATCGTCGCGGCTCGCCATGCGGGCCGCAGCAGCGCGGCTGCGCACGCCAGCAGCAGGACGAACGCAACGAACGCGTAGGTGGCAGCGTCAGTGCGCGAGACATCGAATAGCAGAGCCTCGATGAATCGCGACAGTGCGAGCGCGCCCGCCAGTCCGAGTGCGACGCCCGCGGCCGCCAGCGCCATGCCTTCACGGAACACGTCACGCATGACGACACGGCTGCGCGCGCCGATCGCCATGCGGATGCCGATCTCCCGGGTGCGCTGCGCGACCGAGAACGCGACCAGGGCGTACACGCCCATTGCCGCGAGCAACATGGAGAGTCCGGCGAACGCCGACATCACCATGAAGACGAAACGCGGCTCTGTCATCGATTCGGCGATCGACTGGCGGCCCGTCATCAGATCGTAGATGGGCAGGTCCGGATCGAGCGAGCGGACCGCCTCCCGGACGGAGGCCACGCTGGCCGCCGGGTCGCCCGCGGTGCGAATCGATATCGATGCCCAGCGGGTGATGCGTTCGGGCACGGACGGGTGAAACACCACCCACGGCCGGTCGCGGTCGTCGATGCCGTCGAGCTTCGGATCATCGACCACTCCCACGACGGTGTACCAGCGGCCTTCCGGTCCCCTGCGGAAGCGGCGGCCTGCCGCGCGGCCACCCGGCCACAACAATCTCGCGAGATCCGTGTCGACGATCACGGCACCGGATTCGTCGGCCAGGTCGGCCGCGCCGAAGTTCCGCCCTTCGACGAGCGGGATGCCCATCGCACCGAAATAGGTCGTGTCGATGGACGTCGTGATGATGATGCGCAGCGGTCCGGATTCGCCTTCGGCGCCCTCGGCTTCGAGGTCGTTCGTGAACCAGAGGCCGGCGCCGTCGGACCAGCCGACACCCGTGACGCCGGGCAACGCGCGGAGCCTTGCGTCCAGTACGCTGTTGAAGCTCGACCGCTCCTCGCCGCTGCGCGATCCGCCCGGCGACAGGCTCATCAACAGGACACGTTCGGCATCGAAGCCCGGATCGACCCTTGCCATCCGAACGAAACTGTGACCGAGCAGGCCCGCGCCCGACAGCAGCAGCATCGCGAGTGCGAGCTGGGCGACCTGCACCGTACGCCGGATCCGGACCCGCGAAACAGATGCGGACATGCCGCGGCCCGATGCGCGCGCGGCGTCGCCGCGGCGTGACGCCCACGCGGCCGGCACGATGCCGAAGAGCAGGCCGGTCACGACCGTGAGCGTCAGCGCGAAGACGAACGCCCGGGCGTCCACGACCACCGTATTGTAGTGCCAGCGTGTGAGCGTCTCGGGCGCGATCGCCAACAGCCCGCGCACACCCCAGAACGCGATGAGAGTACCGAGCCCGCCGGCCAGGACCGCCAGCGTCAGACTCTCCGTCAGCAGCTGCCGGAACAGCGACCGCCGCGATGCGCCGAGCGCTCGCCGAACGACGAACTCCGATTCACGCGCGACTCCGCGCACGAGCAGCAGGCCCGCGGCGTTCGCGCAGGCGACGAGAAGCAGGAATCCGGCGGCGCCCGCCAGAGCGATCACCGCCGCTCGCCCGCCGAAGACGCCCGCATCCAGACGCGTCGCTGTCGGCTGCCACGCGTTATCACGCGGGAATTCCCGGTTCAGCACCGCCGCTATCTCATCCAGCCTCGCCTGGGCCGCGGCCAACGGCACACCCGCCCTCAGACGGCCCAGAACCATGACACCCGGAGAACTCTCCGATGGTGGCGCCAGCGGCACGACCGCGTCCACCAGGCCGCTCGGCAGTCGCCGCAGCGCCGGCGGCAGAACGCCGATCACCGTGTACAACTCGCCGCTGAGGCGGATCGTCCGACCCACCATGCCCGGATCCGCTCCGAACGTGCCGCGCCACAGCGCATCGCCAATCAGGACCACGCGATCCCGGCCCGGCACGCCTTCCTCCTCCAGAAAGTCGCGACCCAACCCCGGCGTGATGCCCAACACGCCCAGAAACTCCGGCTCGAGTGCCCAGACTCCCAGATGCCGCGGCTCGCCCGCCCCGGTCAGCGTGGCCGCGCGGGGCAAACTGCCCGCGACGGATTCGAAGATTCGCGTCTCCGCCTTCAGTTGCTCCATCAGCGGCGCTGTCACCGCCGAGCCCACATCCGCGATCTGAACGATCCCCGCCGGATCGCGAAACGGCAGCGGGTTCATCACGAGGGCGTCCACGACACTGAACATCGCCGTGGCCGCGCCCATTCCCATGCCCAGCGTCAGGACCACCGCCACAACGAAAGCCGGCTGGCGCCGGAACAGCCGGAGCGCGTCGCGAACATCCGGCCGCGCCCCCGGTGCGTGCCCGGTTGCCGACAGCCAGAACGCGTCGCGCAGCGAACCCAGACCGCGAAGCCTCAGACGCAACGAGATCCGGCCTCGACCATCGCCCGCTTCCACCGAATCCTCATACGCGTGCACCAGCTCGCTGCGCCACTCCTCGACCCACTCCGCGCGCCGGGGCTCCGGGACCAGCCGCGCAAACGCGAGTACGAACGCCAGCCCCGGAGGCCCTCCGCCCCCACTCATGCGCCCGCCCTCCCACCGTCGACATCAAGAAGACGATCGAGGCCCGGATAGCGCTTCACCACCTCGCCGACCAGTTGCAGCCCCGATGCCGTCAGCCGGTAGTTCCGCCGCGGCGGCCGGCCCGCCGCCCTCGCCGTCGTCACACGCTCCCAACTCGACCGGACCCGCGCGTCCGCCTCCAGACGCCGCAGTATCGGATACACCGTGCCGGCGCCCAGCCCGGTCGCGTCGACGATGTCGAAGCCATAGGCGTGGCCGGCGGCGAGCGCATTGAGGACAATGGCGGTCGGGTAGGTGATTCTCATGTCATGTTCCGGTTTCTGATACAGCGAGAACGATCTATATCGAATAGATATATACGGGGGGCCGGTGACGCAAGGGATGGGTCGGCGAGAAAACGGTTTCTGGGGCCGGGCGGGCGACGAACGGCGGGCGACGTGGGGCGGGAAGAGGCGGGGGTGGTTACTGCCTGGTTTCGTACGAATGGATGATCGCGGTCAGCATTGCCGAGATCATGTTGGCGGACCTGCGCGACGACGCGATCATTTCGGAGGGCTTGCGACGATAGAGATGCGTGAGTGCGGCGATGCACTCACCAGCGGAGCCGCGGGCCAGCTGGTAGTGATAGACCTTGCGGCCGGGACTGTAGTGTCCGGCGCCCTCGGCGATATTCAGGACGATCGACTCGGCGGATCGCCTCAGCTGTTCGGCAATGCCGCCATGCCTGGCGGCCGCACGTGCAATGCATCCGCCGACGTCGCCAGATCCTGTGCCAGGTGGTAGACCCGCAGTCGTTCCGGCCCTCGAACTCCTCCCGCACGTTCGTCGATGGGTGAACTGAGGCATGAATCCGGGGCAAGGGAATGGCCGAAACGCCCCACGCCGTCACCCGCAGTTCGTCGCCCGCCGTTTGTCGCCCGCCCTTCGTCGCCCGCCGTTCGTCGCCCGCCCCTCGTCGCCCGCCGTTCGTCGCCCGCCCCTCGTCGCCCGCCCCTCGTCGCCCGCCATTCGTCGCCCGCCGTTCGTCGCCCGCCGTTCGTCGCCCATTCGTCTCCCGCCGTCCGTCTCCCGCCGTCCGTCTCCCGCCGTTCCGCCCCGCTGTTCCATCACCACCCCGCCCG
>DATKCF010000046.1:0-53817 GCA_035513345.1 Longimicrobiales bacterium | reverse complement strand
TTGCGCGCCGCGCCCGGCTTCACGTCGATCGCGGTGCTGTCGATCGCGCTCGGCATCGGGGCCAATGTGGCCATCTTCAGTGTGATCGACGCTGTGCTGCTGCGGCCGGTGCCTGGCATCGCCGAACCGGAATCGGTGGTGCAGGTTTCATCGGATGTGGTGTCGTATCCGACATACCGCGATCTGCGCGACGGCGCCCGATCGTTCGATGGCGGACTTGCTGCGTTCCGCCACCGCGAAATGAGTGTGCGCACGGCGAGCGGCGCGGAACTGGTGGGCGGCGGAATCGTGACGGGCAACCTGTTCGACGTGCTGGGCGCGCGGCCTCACATCGGCCGCATGCTGGGATCCTTGGACGACGATCCGTCGGCTGCATCGACAGTGGTTCTGGGCTACTCGATCTGGCGCCGCGTATTCGGCGCGGATTCCGCGATCATCGGAAGCGCCATTCATTTGAACGGCTCCCCATTCACGGTCGTCGGCATTGCGAGTCCGGAATTTCTCGGGCTGCGGATCCTGTCACCGCCGGACGTCTGGATCGCTGTGAATGCGTGGCCGCGCGCTGCTGCCGGCTCGCTGGCGGACCTGTCGATCGAGAGCCGCAACTGGAGCTGGCTGACGGCAGTGGGCCGGCTACGCCCGGGTGCTGCGCTCGGTGATGCGCGCGCCGAGGTGCAGGCCCTTATCGACCGCGATACGGAACTGCGTCAGGTCGATGCCGAGCTTCAGGGGCGAGTCGAACTGATGCACGCGGCAATGTCAGCAGCAGGTCCCGAGTCACGCGCGGAAGCGGCGTCGCTCCTCATGCTGCTGCTCGCGGCCGTCGGACTCGCGTTGCTCATTGCGTGCGCCAATGTCGCGAACCTGCTGCTGGCGAGGGCGACGAAGCGTCGAGCCGAGATCGGCGTGCGCCTGGCCTTCGGCGCCGTGCCCGGCCGGATCCTGCGACAGGTCCTCACTGAAAGCCTCGTCCTTGCGTTCGCGGGCGGCATTGCGGCAGTCGTCGCGGCCGTCTGGACGCTCGACCTGCTCGCCGGCATCACACTGCCCGCAGACCTCACCGTCACCGGACTTGAGCTGGGCGTCAACAGACGTGTCCTGCTGTTCGCGCTCGGCCTGTCGACTATCAGCGGACTGCTGTTCGGCATGGCGCCCGCCGTCCGGTCCGCGCGAACCGATGTGCTCGATGCGTTGCGGACGCGCGCAATCGGAACACCGAACGCCGGACTCCTGCGCGGCGGGCTCGTCGCCGCTCAGGTCGCGCTCTGTACCATACTGCTCGTCGGCGCGGGCCTGTTCGTGCGAAGTCTCGGCGCCGCGCGCGAAGCCGACCTCGGCTTCGATCCGGATCCCGTCGGCGCGTTCACCGTCAATCTCGGACTGCAACGCTACGATGCCGAACACGCGCGAGTGTATTTCGCGGAGGCGACACGTCGCCTGATCGAGTTGCCGGCGATCCAGTCCGCGACATGGGCGGCGACCGTCCCGTTCTCGTTGGACGAGAACTCGCTCACGTTCGACGTGCCCGGCCGGATCGTGCCGGATGACAGCCGGTCCGCGGGCATCAACGTGGTCGGTCCGGATTACTTCTCGACGATGAGCATCCCGCTGGTGACCGGCCGCGCATTCGACACGCGCGATGTCGAGCACCCGGTAGCGATCATCAACCGGACGCTGGCCTCGCGCGTCTGGCTCAACGACGACCCGGTCGGCCAGATCATCGAGCTGGGCGACAGGCGTTTCCCCATTGTCGGTGTCGCCGCCGACTCGCGCTACAACCGTCATGACGAGCCGGCCATGCCGTTCATCTATCTGTCGTCACTCGACGATGTCTCGCTCGGCACCATGAGTCTGCTCGTCCGCGCAGCCGGCAACCCGGCCGCCGTCCTCGAACCCGGCGCCGCGGTCCTGCGTGAGCTGGATCCCGGAGTGCCCCTGAGCGGCAACACCACTCTGGCGACCATGTTCGGGCTGATTCTCCTGCCCCAGCGCCTCGCCGCAGCTCTCTTCACCGTGTTTGCCGTCCTCACGCTCGTCCTCGCGACTGCCGGCGTATACGGAGTCGTGTCGTACGTCACCAGCGAACGCACCCGCGAGTTCGGTATCCGCTTCGCCCTCGGCGCAACCGGACTCGACGTCATGCGCAGTGTCGCCGCCCTCGGCCTCGCACCCGTCGGTATCGGCATCGCCGCCGGCATCGTCGGCGCCATCGGCTTCGCCAGCCTCGCCCGCGGATTCCTGTTCGGCGTCAACCCCCTCGATCCGGTCGCGTTCGCCGGCGCCATCGCTACACTCGCCGGCGCCGCGCTCCTCGCCGGCTTCGTGCCCGCGTCGCGCGCCGCGCGCACCGATCCCGTCGTAGCCATACGCGTCGACTGACAGGATCTGCGCACTCGGGCCTTTGCGGCGACGTTGCCGGCTCGATCCCTGTTCGCCGCGTCGAACTCGCTATTCGCCTGTCGCTCGGGCAACCCGACAGGCAGCTCGAGGTGTCTATCAGGTCGTGAATCGCAACCAGACCATCGTTCCGGTCCTGCTCGCGCTGGCGTCCGGCGCGTGTTCAGGCGACACGGCTGTCCGTACCGCCGTCGACGCGATCGTCCGCGACAGTGCGGGCATCCGCATCGTCGAGAACGCCGATCCCGCACTGGCTCCGGAATGGCGGCTCGAACCGCTGCCGCTCGCGTCGATCGGGAACGGGATGGGCGACCCCGCGCTCGAGTTGCACGACGTGACAGGTGTTCTGCTGCTCGATGATGGGGCCATCGTCGTCGCCAACACGGGCACGCACGAGGTCCGGCTCTACTCGCCGGATGGGCGCCCGCTCGCATCGGCGGGGCGGGCCGGTGAAGGGCCGGGCGAGTTCATGGGCGAGATTCAGCTCGCCCGCATGCCGGGCGATTCGATTCTCGCGTTCGACTGGACGCTCCGCCGAGCCACTGTGATCGACCGGCGAGGCGAGGTGTCGCGTACGATCGATCTGCGGCACCTGGACCCGAACGTCGACCTGCGCGGCGTAACCAGCGACTGCACGCTGATCCTGTCGCTTCGTCACTTGCGCCTTTCGGAGGGCGTGAACGCCGACTCGGTCGTGTTCGTGCGCACGGATTCCCGGGGCGCGCCAATCGACTGGCTCGGCTGGGCGAGGCTCAGCCGCGTCGTACTTCGCTTCTTCGATGGACCGCCCGTCGTCGATGAACTGCCGTTCGGTCCGCAGGGTCATGCGGCCGCTACAACCGACGGGCTCGTTGTCGTCGATGGCGAAACGCCCGCATTCGTGGTGCGTGGCGATGGCGGCGACCCCGTCACGATCGTCCGCTGGGACGCACCGCCGCCAACACTGACGCAGGGTTCGATCGACCATTTCATCGACTGGGACCTCTCGATCGAGCGCGCTCACGTTCCGCGCGCAACCCGCGAACGGTGGCTCCAATCGATCGTGTTCCCCGCCGCCTCGCCCGCAACAGCCAGCCTGGTCGTCGATGCCGCCGCCGGCCGTGTCTTCGTCGAGCAATGGCGCCCGCCCTGGGCGCCTGGCGACGCAGCATGGCTCGTGTTCGCCTCCGACGGCCGCCTTACCGCTCGCCTGGCCGCGCCCGACGGATTCGATCTGCGCGCCGTGTCCGGTGACCTCGTCGTCGGCCTCGAACGCGATGCGCTCGATGTCGAGCACGTGCGCGTCTACCGGATCGAAACGTGAGGCTGCCTTGCATCCCTGCCGTGTTTGCAGTCGATTGAGTCTACCGGACTAATCTGACTCCATGCCGGAGACTCGACGGATGGCTGACCATCGTGCCCGCACACTGCGATCGCCAATTGCCCTCTTCTTCGCGGCCGCACTCGCGGTCTGGCCGACCGATCCCGTCGAAGCGCAGGGCGGCCGAGGCGGCCGCCAGGGCGGCGCGGCCGGCCAGCAGCAACAGCAGTACGGACCGGGCCGCAACCTGCGGGGCGTTCTTGGCGGTGTACCATTCACGGCGGCCGACAGTGCGGTCCAGCAGATCGTCGGCCGGCTCGACTTCGACAGCTACAAGGAAATCCTGCGCGGTCTGGCGCAGTTCGGCGACCGCGAGCAGGGCACGGAGCGCAATGCGCAGGCGGTCGACTGGATCGAGGAACAGCTCCGCGGTTGGGGTTACGAAACGGGCCGGATCCACTACGAATACCTGCCGCGTGGTGCCACTGACCCCGAGCCGCGCGAGGAGGTCTACGCGACTCTGGTTGGCAGCACCGTACCGGGTGAGATGTACATCGTCGGCGCGCACATGGACGGCCGTGGTGGCGGCGAGGCGGTGAACGACGACGGATCGGGCACGGCGCTCGTGATGGAGATCGCGCGCGTCATGGCCGCGTCCGACGTCACAACCACACGCTCGATACGGTTCGCGCTCTGGAACAATGAAGAAACCGGACTGAACGGCGCTGAGGCCTACGTCGAGCAGCGAGCACCACTACAGGGCATCGAGGAACCAGCCGGGTCAGGGCGCTATCCCGAACCGCGCTGGCTGGGCATGATCCAGCACGACATGATGATGTGGGACCACGGCAACCCGGTCACGTACAACCAGGCGCTGGACGCCGATGTCGACATCGAATACCAACTGAACTCCGCGATGGCCGAGGAATCCGCGGTGCTCGCGCTCAGACTGCTCAACGCGAACCGCAAGTTCGCAACCGATTACCCCGCAGTCGTCAGCAACGCAATGAGCAATACCGACTCGACGCCGTTCATGAACCTGATTCCGGCCGTCAGCCTGCGGGAGAATCGTCGCCTGTACGAAACGGGTAATGGCGCCAACCCGCACTGGCACCAGCCGACGGATCTGTTCGTGATGTACACCGATGACGATTTCCGGCTGGGCTTCAACGCCGCGCAGACGACGCTGGGCGCGATCGCACTGCTCGTCGACGCCAGGATCGCGCCCGGTATGTAGACAACGCGTCCGGCGTCGCCGGCTCTAGTGCGTGACGACCGGCGTCATGGAGCGCGCCGTCTGGATCCAGCCGCTCACACGCTCGAACGAGGGGATCTGACGCACGACCTTCAGGCGCAGGTTCGCTTCCGTCAGTTGCCGGCGCAGATTCGTCGGGTTGCGGTGTGCCAGTTCGGGCACCGAATCGACGCCGGCTTCCTCGAGCAGACACGATATCTGCCATCCGATTCCGTTGATCCGCATCAGGTCGGCGTGGTTGACGAAGCGCAGCAGCAGCGCATCGGGAACGCCGGAACGCTGCGCGATCTCGCGCCGGCCGCGCCGTGTACCGGCCGCCTTCAGGAGTGCGTTCGTCGTCGTGATACCCGCATTGCGCAGCCGCGCCGCGATCACGGGATCGATGCCATGAATCTTCTCGACCGATTGCATGCTACCGCTTCTTTTCCTGTCGGGCAGTTCCTGCGCGTCCGCCGGATTCGACGGGGCCCTTCACATCAGACGCGGCGCCGCCGGTTTCCGTTTGCGCGACGGTTTGTGGCGGGCGCTGGTTGATCCCGGTCCTCGTAACCGCGAGTTTCGGGCCTCATGAGGATCGTTGCGGGACGGTGGGCCGGCCGGGCTCTGGTCTCGCCGGGCGGGCGAGTGCGTCCGACGGGCGAGGAGTTGAGGATGGCGCTGATGGCGTTGATCGAACGCGACCTGGACGGCGCGGACGTGCTCGACCTGTTCGCGGGTACCGGCGCGGTCGGCCTCGAGGCCCTTTCGCGCGGTGCGGCCCGTTGCGATTTCGTCGAGAACGGAGCGGCCGCGATCCACTCGCTCAAGGCGAACGTCGCATCGCTCCGTGTGAAGGCCCGCACGCGGATCTTTCTGCGTGACGCGATCCCGTTCATGGAACGGATCGACCGCCAGGCATGGGACATCGCGTTTGCCGACCCGCCCTACGGCTCGCGCAAGCTGGACCGCGTCATTGCCCGCTGGGCCGAGGTCCCGTTCAGCCGGATTCTTGCGTTCGAGCATGCCGCGGACCTCGATCCACCCGTACGCGGCCGGTCGAGGCGAGTCGGTGATTCCATGGTCACCGTACTGCGCCGGCCCTGAGCGCGAACCTCACCGTATCCCCCAGAACAGCCACATCCCGGCGAGCACGGCGAGCAGAGTCACGAGCGTCATGCCCGCGCCGACACGGAGATAGTCGATCGGGCGGTATCCGCCGGTACCCATCATCATCGCGTTGACGGGGTGCGCCATGGGCGTGAGGAACGCCGTCGACGCACCGATCGCGACGGCAACAGCCATGGGCTGAAGTCCGATTCCGGCGACCGCCGCGACCGCCAGTGCGATCGGGCCTACGAGCAGCGCGCTCACCTGGCCGCCGATCACCTGCGTGGCCGCCGCGCTGACCAGGAACATGGACGCGACCACGAGCATCGGGCTCTGTGTCGTCGCCAGCCCGCCGAGCAGCTCGCCGACGCGGTCGGCAAGGCCGGTGTCCGTCATCGCGAACCCGAGCGGTAGCAGCCCTGCGACGAGAAAGATGACGTGCCACTCGACGGATCGGTACGCCCGCTCCATCGACATGCAGCCCGTCAGTACCATGGCGACGGCGCCAGCCAGCACCGTTTCGCCCGTTGGCAACAGGCCCGTGAATGCAACAATGAGGACCGCCGCGAAAATCGCGATCGCGACCGGCGCGCGTTCCGGGTGCTCCGGTGCGGCCAGTCTGCTTCCGGCGGCCGCCAGGAAATCCCCGCTCCGGGTCAGGGCGGCGAGCCGCTGCGGTATGTTCACCACGAGCAGGCCATCGCCGGTCGCGAGCGGCGTCTTGCCGACATCCGTCCGGATGATCTCACCGCCTCGCCAGAGCGCCAGGACCGTGACACCGAAGCGGGTCCGGAGCCCGAGTTCCGAGAGTGTCCGCCCCGACGCCGCGGAACGTGGCGGCACGAAGACCTCGGTCAGCTCTAGTTCCTCCTGCAGCTCCTCGGGTGATGCGCCGCCACGGAGCCCCACGCCCCCATCCACGAGCGAGCGCAGCCTGTCGAGCCGGCCCAGGACCACGACGCGATCGCCGGGCGCGACCATGATGCCGGGGCCCGGCACGAGAAACGTGCGGTGCCTGCGGTGGATGGCAAGCACCGACAGACCGTACTCCTTGCCGAACCCGATGTCTTCGATCGTCTGCCCTGCCAGACGCGACCGGGCGCTCACCTCGAACTCCCAGAACCGCTCGCCCAGCTCGTACAGACCGAAGAAATCGCCGTGCGCCCCGTCATCACCGCGCTCGCCACTCGGCAGCAGCCGCCGACCGACCAGCAGCATGTAGGCAATGCCTGCGACGGCAACCAGCCCGCCCGTCAACGCGAAGTCCAGCATCTTCAGCGGGTCCTCGCCCTGCTGGCGAAGCAGGTCGCTCATGATGATGTTCGCGCTCGTGAAGATCGTCGCCATCCCGCCGAGCAGCGTCGCATACGATACCGGCAGCAGCAACCGCGACACCCGCACGCCGGATGAGCGTGCGATCCGCAACGACGACGGCAGGAACAGCGCGCCTACCGCGACATTGTTCATGCCCAGCGACAGCACCGCCGCGGCACCCATCAGCGTCACCAGAAGTCGCTTTTCGTTCGCACCACCCAGTGCGGACAGCCGCATGGCCGCCCACCGGATCACGCCCGTGTTGTCGAGACCCTCCGCCAGCACGAACAGCCCGAGCAGAGTGACCACGACCGTGCTGCTCAAGCCCTGGAGCACCGCGTCGTCCGGAATCACGCCCAGAAGGCCGAGCGACAGCGCCGCCATCACGGCGATCAGGTCGGGCCGTAGCCGGGTCCCGAACATCAGCGCGATGGTCGCGACTGTGACGCCGATCACGATCCATTCCGGCGTGGTCATCGACTGCGGCTCTCGGCCTCCGTCAGATCGTTCAACTGCCCGAACCCGGTTGTGGAGTCATCCCGCACACGAAAAAGTGGGCCCATTATAGCCCCCACCGACCGCTGCGCCACTTCGCTCCCCCGGCTCACGCCAGCCGCGGCAGCGCTTCGTGCCCCGGACGCCACGGCTGACCACAGCCGGAGCCGTTGGCCCGGCCTCCCTTGCCACGCCCGCGCCGCGAACCCATGATGCGCGCTCGATCGGCAGTCCTCGCTCGCCACTCCTGTCAGGAGTACCGGCCATGAGCCGACGTGTACCCGTTCCGGCAACACAGACGCATGCGCGCTCATTGAATGCGACATCGCCGTGTCCGCATCCCGTCCCCCGTTCGATACGGCCGGCGCTGGGTCCGCTTTCCGCGATGTTCGCTGTCCTGCTCGGTTGGGCTTCGCCGTCGGCGGCGCAGCAGACCGCGACGCAGACAGCGCAGCAGCTCAGGACACTGACGCTCGAGGACTATCCGAAATGGTCGCGCGTGACGGACACGCAGATCTCGCCGGACGGCCGCTGGATGACGTACGGCTATTCGCCCAATGAAGGCGATGGCACGTTGCACGTGCGGATGCTCGACAGTGAAACGATCCACGAAATCGGCCGCGGCACCTCGCCGCAGTTCTCGACCGACTCGCGTTGGGTCACCTACACGATCAATCCGCCCGGCCAGGCTGGACGGGGTGGCAGGGGCGGCCGCGGCGGACGCGGCGGCGCACCGCCAGCACAAGCGGCAGGCCGCGGCCCGAACGGCAATGGCGGGGCGCGCACACTCCAGCTCATGGACCTGTCGACCGGCTCGAAGTACGACGTTCCCGATCCGCAGTCATCCGCGTTCTCCGATGACGCGCGCTTCCTCGCTGTCCGGCGATTGACCGGCGGCGCCGATGGCTATCGCGGCACCGACCTCGTCGTCCGCGACCTCCAGAGCGGCGTGGTCCGCAACATCGGCAACGTTTCCGACTTCGCGTTCAACGAGACCGGCACGCTGCTGGCCTGGACCGTCGATGCGTCCGGCAAGGCCGGCAACGGCCTGTACGTCATGGACCCGCGCACCGGCCTGACACGCGCACTCGACACGGATTCGCTGCGATACGAGCAGATGGCGTGGAACGAGGATGGCAGCGCGCTCGCCGTGCTGCGCGGCGAAACGCCGGACAGCATGGAGCAGCGCGCTAACACGCTCGTCGCGTTCACCGGCCTCAGCCCGCGCGCGATCGCGACAGTCACCGATGACCGCCAGGATGGCGACGCACCTCTCGATGCCGCGTTCGTCTACGATCCGGCCGCCGATCCGTCGTTCCCTTCGGACCACGTGCTCAGCGAGCTGTCCGGCCTCACGTGGAGCCGCGATGCATCACGCATCTTCGTCGGCCTCAAGGAGCAGTTGCCCGAGGTCGAGGACGACGACGATCGCGCGAACGTCGAGATCTGGCACTGGTCCGACGATCGCCTGCAGTCCGTGCAGAAAGTGCGTGCGAACGCAGACGAGCGCTTCACCTATTCCGCGGTCGTGCACGTGCCGGACGGCCGGTTCGTCAGACTCGCCGATGAGGACATGCCGCGCGTCGAGCCGACGCGTGACGGCCGGATCGCGCTCGGCCGTCTCGACTCGCCGTATCGCATGGAACTCGAGGAACAGGGCAACCTGCAGGACATCGTGCGCATCGATGTCGCCACAGGCCAGCGAACGACCTTGCTCGAACGCGTCCGCTATTCGATGGATGTCTCGCCAGACGGCCGCTGGCACATCTACTCCCGCGATGGCACGCTTTTCCTCCAGGACATCGCGTCCGGCGAGTCGAAGGATCTCTCGGCGCTCGCAGGTGTCAGCTTCGCCAGTGACGAGACCGGCCGGCCCGGTGAGACCACCACCTGGGGCGTTGCGGGCTGGTCACGTGACGGTCGCTACGTCATGCTCAACGCGAAGTACGATGTGTGGATGCTGCCCGTGTCCGGTACCGGCCGCGCGATCGACCTGACAGGCGGCGTCGGCGCGCGCGACGACATCAGGTTCCGCATCCAGCAGATCGGTCCCGCCGATGATGACGAGCCTGGTATCGACACATCGAAGCCCATCGTGTTGTCCGCGTACGGCGAGTGGACCAAGAAGTCGGGCTACTGGACCGTCGAGCCCGGCCGCGACTCGAGTCCGCTCATCTGGGAGGACCGCTCGATCGGGCAACTGCGCAAGGCCGATGACGCGGATCGCGTGATCTTCACGAGCCAGACCTTCGAGGAGTTTCCCGACTGGTACGTAAGCGACACGCGCTTCGCCGACCCCGGCAAGGTCACGGACGCCAATCCCCACCAGTCGGAGTACGCGTGGGGCCGCCGCGTGCTGATCGATTACACGGACGAGCGCGGCAACGAACTCCAGGCGACCCTCGCGCTGCCGGCCGGCTATCAGGAAGGCCAGCGCTACCCGATGCT
This sequence comes from Longimicrobiales bacterium, assembly GCA_035513345.1. GTDB lineage: Bacteria > Gemmatimonadota > Gemmatimonadetes > Longimicrobiales > RSA9 > DATKCF01. The sequence goes on along the minus strand of DATKCF010000046.1, from coordinate 43,522 downwards.
CGTCTACTTCTACGAGCGACTGTCGCAGAACCATCACTCGTACTCGTTCCCCACGTACGACGATCGCCCACACATGTCGACGTACGCGAGCAACGGCTACCTCGTGCTCATGCCCGACATTGTCTACGACGTCGGCAAGCCCGGCTCGTCGGCGCTCGATGACGTGACCAGCGCCGTCCGCAAGGTGATCGAACTCGGCTACGCGGATCCCGAACGCATCGGCGCGCAGGGCCACAGCTGGGGCGGCTACGAGTCATCGTTCATCGTCACTCAGACGGACTTGTTCGCCGCGGTCGTGACCGGCGCACCGCTCACGAACCTCGAGAGCATGCACAACATCCTGTACAGGCAGTCGGGCGGCGGTAACGCGCCGCTCATCCAGTGGGGTCAGGGCCGCATGGGTACCGTGCCATGGCGAGATCCCGAAGGCTACGCCAGCCAGTCACCCGTCCGCTTCGTCGACGACATCACGACGCCGTTCCTGATCCTGCACGGCACTGCCGATGGCGCCGTCGACTGGAACCAGGGCCTCGAGTTCTATGTCGCCGCCCGTCGCGCGGGCAAAAAGGTGATCCTGCTCAGCTATCCTGACGAACCGCACCACCTGTCCCGGAAGAACAACCAGATCGATTTCCAGATCCGGATGAAACAGTACTTCGACCACTACCTGAAGGGTGAGCCGGCACCGCAGTGGATGACCGATGGCGTGCCGTTCCTGGACCGTTCGCGTGAGCAACGCGGCGGCGGCTGATCATCGAACGGCAACCGGAGAAGGACAATGGCCGCCAGATCGTCGAAGAAGACACGAGCGTCGTCGAAGAAGACGCCAGCCTCGAAGAAGACGTCAGCCTCGAAGAAGACGCCAGGCTCGTCGAAGAAGGCGCCGGCCCCGTCGACGAAGGCGTCGCCGGCCGGATTGGGTGCCGAAGCCCGTTCGCCTTTCTCGCTGAGCAACGACGCGATCGAAGCGGCATTGCTGACGGGCGAGCTGGACGGCCCGCTGGCCGATTACTTCGGGCCGGCCCAGTACGAGGAGGTTCGACGCCTGGCAAAGGATGCGTCGACGCGCGCGGTGCGCGGCGGCCCGCGCGTCCTGATCCTGCCGGGCATCATGGGATCGAAGATCGGGAAGAAGAGCCGGATCCCGCTGTTCGACGATGTCTACTGGGTCGATGTTCTCGACATCGCGGCTGGCCGGCTGACCGATCTCGCACTGCCGGCGGGCGCCCGGCTCGGTCCGCTCGGTGTCATGCTCGTCGCCTATCTCAAGCTCAAGCTCAGGCTCCGCGTTGCGGGGTTCGATGCGGACTTCCACCCGTTCGACTGGCGTCGCGGCATTGACGACCTGGGCGCCGACCTGAAGAAGCGCATGGGCCGCGACGTGTCGCTAGTCGCGCACAGCATGGGCGGCCTCGTCGCGCGGTCCGCCATCGCGCAGGGCGGGAAGTACCGCCGGCTGGTCATGCTCGGTACGCCGAACTTCGGCTCGTTCGCGCCCGTCGAAGCGTTGCGCGCCGTCTATCCGATCGTGCGCAAGGTCGGCTGGCTCGATACCGCGAACAGCCCCGAGGACCTGGCGCGCAGGGTGTTCAGCACCTTGCCCGGCCTGATCCAGATGCTGCCGTTCCGCGACCGCTTCGATGGCGTCGACCTGTACGACATCGACACATGGGGCAGTGATGGACTCGCGCCGAGACCCGCCGTTCTGGCGGCGGTCAACAAGGTGCAGGAATCGCTGGCGGACGGCCGCGACGATTTCTTTCTCATCGCCGGCATCGAACAGGAAACGACGACAGGGCTGCGCGCCGAGCCTGCTGATCACGGAGCACCGGGCTTCATCTACGAGAAGTCGATGGAAGGCGACGGCACCGTTCCCCTCGATTTCTGCCGGCTCCCCGACATCGGAGCGACGTACTATGTGCGCGAATCGCACGGCAGCCTGGCCAACAACGGCACTGTCGGCCATGCCGTCGTCGACATACTCGAGAAGGGCTCGACGAACCGGCTTCCGGACACGTGGTCGTCATCGCGAGCGGCGGTCTGGCGCGTCGCGGAATCCAGCCTGCGCGTCGACCCGTACGTCGGCCGCCGCGGCCTCGTCCTGAGTCGCGACGAAGTCAGGCACCTGCTCGACGAGGTGGCGGCGCCGGACGCACGCGACGATCTGGTGACTGCCTCGCCCGCCGCCGGCCCGCTCACGCCTGCGATAGGACCGGGCTACGACCACCCGTTCGATCAGGTCGTCGTCGGTCGGCGCAGGCAGCATCGAATCGATCTGCGTTTTGCGCGCGGAAGCATCACCGAAGCGCCCACACGCGCACTCGCGCTCGGCGTCTTCAGCGATGTCACGCCGAGCGGCGCCGCTCGCGCCGTCGATGAACGACTCGATGGCGCCATCAGCGACCTGTTCCGGCGGCGCATGTTCGGCGCCCGCATCGGTGAAGTGTTCATGCTGCCGAAAGGCCGCAACGCACTCAGCGCGGACTTCGTCGCCTTCGTCGGACTCGGCGCATTCGACCGGTTTGGCGACCAGGCCCTTGAAACCGCCGCCGAAAACCTGATCCGAACGCTGATCCGTGCCCGCATCGAGGAGTTCGCGACCGTTCTCTTCGGTGGCGGATCGGGCGAAAATCCGGCAGGCGCGTTGCAGAACCTGCTCTCCGGCTTCATCCGCGGTCTGAAGGACGCCGACCACAGCCACGCGTTCCGCCGCATCGTCCTGTGCGAGACGGATCCGGCCCGCTACACCGCGCTCAAGGCCGAGCTGTTCCGTCTGTCCAGCACGCTGCTGTGCGGCGACATCGAGATCACGTTCGACGAGGAAACGCTGCCGGATCCGCCGATCATCGAAACCGCGCGCTCGCGCCGCGCCACACGTCCCGATCCGGTGTACCTCATCATTCGCCGCGAAGCGGCGACCGCGAAATCGTTCCGGATCCGGTCCTCGATCCTCACGGCGGGCGGCAAGGCCACGATCGTCTCTGGCGTCATGAACGTGAAGGCCGGCGACCTCGATGGTCTGCGCAGCCGCATCGTGAACAGCCGTGCGCGTAACTTCGACTCGCTCGGCCGCAACCTGGCTGAGATGGTCCTGCCCGATGCGATCCGGCAGGTGCTGCCCCGAAATCCGGACCGTCACCTGGTCATCGTGCACGACGCCGAGATGTCACGCATCCCGTGGGAAGTCCTGGCCCTGCCCGATGAGAGTGGCAACACGTGGGTGCCCGCCACGGCCGGCGGCATCAGCCACCGCTATGCCGCCGACAACCTGTCCGTAGCCAAATGGCTCGAGGAACGCATCGAGGACGACGTGTTCTCCGCACTGCTCGTGGTCAACCCGACCCTCGACCTCGACGGCGCCGAAGAGGAAGGAAAGCAGGTCGAAAAGATGTTCGCCACCATGCCCGGCGTACAACTGCGTGTCCTGCGCGGCGAAGAGGCCACACATCGCGCTTTGCTGCACGAGTTCAGCTCCGGTCTCTATGACGTCATCCACTACGCCGGTCACGCCTGGTTCGACGAGCAGAGTCCCGACAACAGTGGACTGATCTGCCACGACCACGTGCCGCTCACCGGCGCACAGCTCGCGGCGCTCGCCAACCTGCCATCGCTCGTGTTCTTCAATGCGTGCGAGACCGCGCGCATGCGCAGCGACATGCGCAAGCACAAGACGCGAACGGCAGCCGAACGCATGACACGGGCGACGCGTGCGGTCGGCTTCGCCGAAGCCTTCATGCGCGCCGGCGTCGCGAACTTCCTCGGCACCTACTGGCCCGTGAACGATGCCGCCGCGTTCGTGTTCGCCGACCGGTTCTACCGCCATGTCATTGGTGGTGGCAGACTCGGTGATGCACTGCTCGAAGGACGACTCGCCGTCCGTGACGTGCACGCCCGTGATTGGGCCGACTACCTCTTCTATGGAAACCCGGACTTCATCGTGAAGGATGGCCTGACCACGTAGAACGGCGGGCCATGCCCGTCGTATCAGCTTCGGGGAACCCACACTTCTTCTGATATCCGGCGCTCGGGGTTTCACGCTGGGGGAGCGGAGGACCCGATCAGTACGGGTCGAAGAGCGGCGCCACCTTGAACAGCAGCAACAGGCCAGCCACGACGAGTACCGCGAGGAACATCGGACCGAAGAAGACGCGGCTGAAGATCGGGTGGTCGTATTTGAGGTGCATGTAGAACAGGACCACGATGACGAACTTCGCCGCCGACAGCGTAAGCAGCACCGGCACCAGCACACCCGCGAGCGCCGGAATGTAGAAGATCGCGACTTCGACGGCGGTGATGATCGTGAGGATCACCCCGATCAGGACGTACGTCCCGACCGTCGCGTGACCGCCGTGTTCCTCTTCGTGATGTTCGGCCGCGTGGCCACCTTGTTCAGCTGCCATGTCCGTGCCCTACTCGATCAGGTAGATCAGCGTGAAAATCGCGATCCAGACGATGTCGACGAAATGCCAGTACAGCCCCGCGATCTCGAGCCGCAGCGCATTGTGCGGGCCCAGCCGGCCGCGCAGCTGGTCCATGAACAGGATCAGCAGCCAGATCACGCCGATCGTCACGTGCGCGCCATGGAACCCGGTCAGTACGAAAAACGTCGAACCGAACAGGTTCGTCTGGAGCGTCAGCCCGATATGGTAGAAGTGCGTGAACTCGTACGCCTGGAATCCCAGGAATATCGAACCCAGCACGACCACCGCCATGATCCAGAACAACGCAGCACGCCGCTTCGCCCGCTGCACCATGTCCAGCGCGATCACCATTGCCAGCGAACTCATCAGCAGCACGAACGTACTGATGGACGTCAACGGAATGTTCAGGACATCCGTCGGCATCGGCCCCGCAACGCTCTCGTGCTTGTACACCATGTACGTCGAGATCATCGACCCGAAGAACAGCGTCTCCGACCCGAGGAAGATCCAGAAGCCGAGCTTCCAGGTGTCCAGGCCGGTCGCCGTCTGGTGGGCATGAACGGATTCGGCGGCTGTCATGCCGAGAGAAACGTTTCCCGAAACTGACTCGTTTCTGGGGCTGGTTTCTGGGGCTGGTTTCTGGGGAACTGCCCCCGCCTTCCCCTCTCTTCACGTTCCATGTGCATTGCTTCGCGTCCTGTTCTGGTCATCGCCCGTCACGCACTACCCTCGTTGCGCGCCCCACCCGCGGTTCCCGTTCGGATTCGTTCCCGGTTCGTTCGTGGTCCGGTCTGCTTCCTGGTCCCGTTTCCTGCTTGGTCCGGTTCCCTGTTCCTGGTTCGGTTCCTGGTTCGGTTCCCGGCCCGGTCCACCGCTGTTTCCTCGAACCCCAGAAACCAGCCCCAGAACCAGCCCCAGAAACGTTTTTCAACTCAGAACGCCCTCAGCGCCCTCCCCGGACCGGACCTCCTCGTAAGCCCAATTAACAACACAGATTATCGTCCACGCCAATCCGATCAGCGGCGCCCACCAGGCATTGGCCAGGAACAGCACGAACGTGGCGACAACGCCGACCGCGGTCAGGATCGGCCAGTACGAACCGGGCGGCATGTGGAACGACTCCATGGGTCCGAACGCTGTTCTTTCGATCTGTTCGCGCTCGAGCCAGAGCGGCTCGCGGCTGTGCACGGTCGGCGTGCGGTTGAAGTTGTGTTCGGCCGGTGGGCTTTCGGTTGCCCATTCGAGTGTCGCGGCGCCCCATGGATTGCGGCCGGCCTTCTCGCCTTTCTTCAGGCTGCGCACGACGTTGACGTAGATCAGCAGTACGCCGATCGCGGACAGGAACCCGCCCACCGACGCGGCCATGTTGAGCGTACCGAGTCCGAGCTCGCTCGAGTAGGTGAACACCCGCCGGGGCATGCCGAGCAGACCGATCCAGTGCATTGGCAGAAACGTCAGGTGCAGACCGATCGTGTACAACCAGAAGCTCCAGACGCCGAGCTTCTCGTTCATCAGCCGGCCGGTGATCTTCGGGTACCAGTAGTAGAGGCCCGAGAACACGCCGAGTACGAGACCGCCGAGCAGAACGTAGTGGAAGTGCGCCACGACGAAATACGTGTCGGTCTGCTGCAGGTTGTGCGGCGAGGTCGCGTGCATGACGCCCGAGACCCCGCCCATCGTAAACGTCGCGACTGCCGCGACCGCAAACAGCATCGCCGTTGTGAACCGGATCGAACCACCCCACATCGTCGCGATCCAGTTGAAGATCTTCACGCCTGTCGGTATCGCGATGATCATCGTGCTGATCGTGAAGTACGAGTCCGCGATCGGACCCATACCCGTGGCGAACATGTGGTGCCCCCACACGCCCCAGCCGATCAGACCGATTAGCGCGCCCGAGTACACCATCACCGCGTACCCGAACAGCGGCTTCTTCGAGAATGTCGGGATCACGTCCGACAGGATGCCGAACGCCGGCAGGATCAGGATGTAGACCTCGGGGTGCCCGAACAGCCAGAACAGGTGCTGCCAGAGCACCGGGTCACCGCCTGCCACCGTCGAGAAGAACAGCGTGCCCCAGAACCGGTCGAACGTCAGCAGGAACAGCGCTACCGCGAACACGGGCAGTGCCGTGATGATGATGAAACTCGTGACGAACGCCATCCACGTGAACAGCGGCATGCGCATCAGCCGCATGCCCGGCGCCCGCAGATTGATGATCGTCGCAATGAAGTTGATTCCGCCCATGATCGACGCGACGCCGAGCGCCTGCAGGCCGAGCGCCCAGAAATCGATGTTCGGCCCTGGCGAATACTGGCTCGCCGTCAGGTTCGCGTAGCCGAACCAGCCGGCGTTCGGCGCCTGCCCGATCAGGAAACTCGCGTTCATGAACAGCGAACCGAACAGGAAGATCCAGTACGACAGCGCGTTGAGCCGCGGAAACGCGACATCCCGCGCGCCGATCTGAAGCGGAACGATGTAGTTGAAGAACGCGACAGCAATCGGCATCCCGACGAGGAACACCATCGTCGTGCCGTGCATCGTGAACAACTGGTTGTAGACTTCCGCGCTGATGAAGTCGTTCTCGGGCCGCGACAGCTGGATCCGCATCAGCAGCGCTTCGAATCCACCCAGGAGCAGGTAGAACAGCGCGGTCGCGCCGTACAGGATCCCGATCTTCTTGTGATCGACCGTCGTCAGCAGGTCCCACACAACCGACTTCTTCGGGGCCGTGTGAGCCGTCGCCGGTGCTTCGAGTGTGCTCATGCGTCTGGTCCCCGCCTACCGCAGGCTCGTCAGGTAGGCCGCCACGGCACGGATCTCGTCGTCCGTCAGCCCCGTCGACGGAAATCCGCCCGCCTCGGTCTGCGCGCCCGGCATCAGCGTGCCCGCCTTCAGCACCTGCGGGTCGCGGATCCACTGCTCCACGTTCTCCGTCGTGTTTGCCGCTGCACCCGCTCCCACCGTCTGCCGCGTCCCGAACCGCGTCAGGTCCGGACCGACCCTGCCCTGCGCCGTCGTACCCGCGATCGCGTGGCACGCAATGCACGCCCGGCTCAGAAATATCTGGCGACCCTGCTGCTCCAATGTCTGCTGCGCTCCACTCTGCGCCGGCTGGCCCGGCGCCTGCGCGCCCTGCGTTGGAACGCTCTGCGCGGTCTGCGCCTGTGCCGTGTCCACCACCGCGCCACCCGCTGGCGCCCCTGCGGGCGAGGGGTCGCCTTCCCTCATTGCATCGATCCACGCGTCGAACGCTTCGGCGTCGACCGCATGGGCGTACATCGCCATGAGACCGTGCGCTTCGCCGCAGAACTCCGCGCACTGCCCACGGTACCGGCCTGCCGAATCGACGGTGAACACCAGGTGATTCGGCCTCGGCATCTCGCCGTCCGCCGTCCGCGGCTGGGGCATTACGTCCCGTTTTCCGCCGACCCGTGGCAGCCAGAAACTGTGAATCACGTCCACCGATGTCAGTCGCAGATGTACCTGCCGGCCGACCGGAATGTAGAACTCGTTCGCCGTGATGACGCCCTCGACCGGGTATCGGAACTCCCACCACCACTGGTGTCCGATCACCTCGATCTCGAGCGCGCCTGCGTCGGGCCGACTCTGGCTCGAGAACACAGTCTGTACCGTCGGCACCGCGATGAACACTACGATCACGGCCGGGATCAGGGTCCAGATGATCTCGAGCTTCGTATTGCCGTGGTTCTGCCTGGGATGCGGCTGGCCGGGTCGCTCGCGGAACCGCACGATGACGACTCCGATGAGCACCAGAACGAGCACGAGAATCGCCATCGTCCACGCCAGCGTGTTGTAGAAAACACGGTTCAGCGAGGCGCCGAACTGGCTTACGGGCTCGAACGTCGTCTGTGCGTACTCCGGGCCGCCGAGACAGCCGGCGGCGAATATTGAAACTGCCAGGACGGCCGCGCTACCCGCGCGCTGCCATCCGGTCTTGCATCGCGTCATCACTGCGCTCTTCATGGGAATCGATGACTCGTATCGCGCCGTTGGCGGGAACGCTACCGCGAGTCGTGGAGACGGTCAAGCCATCCCTGTCACCGCGCGCCGTGCCTGCGCCGACCAGACCACGAGCGCGAACCACACTGCCGCGCCCACGGCGAGGTGCAGCGCCTGAAGTACCGGTGGCAGCGCCATCAGCACCAGGACGGCAGCAACGACGAGCTGCGCGATGATGAGTCCGACCGCCGTCCATGCCGCTCGCCGCACGGGCGAGGGTGAGCGTGAGCGGTGCGCGGCCAGTGCGGCCGCGAGACTCACGAACAGCAATGTGAACGCGGCGACACGGTGCGCCCAGTGAATCTCGGCCGGCACCGCGCCTGCTGGCGGCAGCAGGCTGCCCGAACAAAGCGGGAACCCCGTGCACGCTGGCGGCGAGCCGGGCGTGTTCGCCGTGACGGCGCCGAACGCGACGACAATCAGGCCGACCGCGGCCGTCGTGAACGCCCACATCGCTGCTCGCTTTGCCAGCGGGTCCGGCGTCCCGGCCGAGCCGACTTCGCCGAACACACCCGCGCGCACCGCTGCCACGATCAGTGTCGCAATGAAGAGCATGGCCATGATGAAGTGCGCGACCGTCACGTGTGTCGGCAGTTCGAGGCGCACAGTGACCGCACCCAGCAATGCCTGCAACACGAACAGGGCGGCCGCCAGCCCGAACGGACGCAGCAGCCCGCCACGCCCCGCCATGCCCGGCGTCGACCGCTTCATGAATGCGTAGCCCAGCACGCCCAGCACGACCATGCCGATGCCCGCGGCGAGCAGCCGGTGCGTGTACTCGATCGTCGTCTCGAACGTGAACGCCGGGATCCACTGGCCATTGCACCGCGGCCAGTCCTCGCCGCAACCCATGCCCGAACCGGTGATCCGGACGATTCCGCCGAACACGACCAGCGCGTATGTGTAGACGGCCGCGACCAGCGCCAGCAGCCCCGCGCGGCTGCGCGCCGCCGAGCCCGCGCCGCCGGAACCGCCCCGCTCCGTCCGTTCCGTTGCCGTTTCCATGCTCTACCGTACTGTTCCGTTCCGAACGCTCCCGCGCTCGATCGAAGGCGGGGGCCTCGCCAGCTCCGCGCGGAATATCTTCTGACGCCCGGTCTGACGCCACCCGCCCACGCCTTCCTCTCCACGGCAATGAACCAGCGCGCCCGGCACAAGCCCCGAGAAAGGGAATGCGACGGCCGCCCGCCCGTTGCCTTCACCACCCGTGCCTGCCTACACTCCCGACCCGGACCCTCACCCAATCGCCACAGGGCAAGAAGAGCCATGCGTTCGTCGATTCCGTTCCTCTACCTCGCGATCGGAGCGCTGCCGCTGATGGCACAGCAGACGCAGGATCGGCCGCGCGCCCGCGATGCCGGCGTGATCGTCGGCGTCCTCGAGCCGGGTCCGCTGAACGCGATAACGGATGTCGCCGGTGTCCTCGTGGGCCAGACCACGGTGACCGGCGGCGAGGTCAACACCGGCATCACCGCGATCCTGCCGCACGGCGGCAACGTGTTCCGCGAGAAGGTCCCGGCCGCGATCGTCGCCGGCAATGGCTTCGGCAAGCTGCTCGGCGTCACACAGGTCCGCGAGCTGGGCGAAATCGAGACGCCGATCCTGCTGACCTGCACGCTCTGCGTGTGGCGCGCGGCCGACGCGATGGTCGACTGGCTGCTCGGGCAGCCGGACATGGCGAACGTGCGCTCGATCAACCCGGTCGTCGGCGAGACCAATGATGGCGGGCTGAACGACATCCGCTCGCGCCCCATCACGCCCGAACACGTCGTGTCCGCCCTCGAATCCGCTGTCACGGGCCCGGTCGATGAGGGCGCGGTCGGCGCCGGTCGAGGCACATCGGCTTTCGGCTGGAAAGGCGGCATCGGCACCAGCTCGCGCGTCGTCCCCGCATCGGCGGGCGGCTACACCGTCGGCGTGCTGGTGCAGTCCAACTTCGGCGGCGTGCTTACGATCAATGGCGCGCCGGTCGGCCGCGAGCTGGGCCGCTATTCGTTTCAGCGTGATGTCGGCGGGGGTGAAGGCGACACGTCGGACCCGACGCCCGACGGCTCGATCATGATCGCCGTCGCGACCGATGCCCCGCTCGATGCGCGCAATCTCGAGCGGCTCGCCCGGCGAGCGCTCGTCGGCCTCTCGCGCACCGGCGCAACCATGAGCAACGGATCGGGCGACTACGTCATTGCGTTCTCGACCGCCGAGTCCGTCCGTCGCGCCGACGGCCGCACCCGCACCCTCGAGGACCTGTCCAACGATGCCGTCACGCCACTCTTCCAGGCGGTCGCCGAAGCCACGGAGGAAGCGATCTACAATTCGCTGTTCCGCGCGGTCACGGTGGCCGGCCCGCGCGGCCAGGTCGAGGCGCTGCCCATTGAAGCCACGCTCGAAATTCTGCGCAGGTACAACGCGCTGAACTGGGACGTCACCGTGTCGCCAGTCCGGCGCTGACTTCGCCGCGCTCTTCACCGCGCTCGATGAAACCGGCAATGTCCGCACTCCTCGACTCCGCATCGCGTTCGCCGATCTCCATGAGGTGCTCGAGGTAGTCCGGCTGGAACATCAGCAGTGACAGCATGTCCGGGCTCTTCTGCCGGCCGGTACCCAGGCCGCGCGTCATGAAGCGGAACGCCTTCGGCAGTTGCGGCTCGAACTCCTTGGCCAGTCTGCCGAGATCCACGGACGGCCGGATCACGAGCAGATCGATCGGCTTGAGACCGATCCGTCGGTCCGGCGGCAGTGCGAGCAGCAGCTGGTTCAGCCGGTTCAGTCGCAGCTCGTCCTGGTCGATCAGATCGAGGAACACCGAGTTCAGCAGTGCGCCGAGCACCTGCGCCGGTGGCGGATAGCCGACCACCTGGAGCGAGTCGGCTTCAGCCTGCGACTGGTCGTAGCGCGTCGAGATCGCCAGGATCCGGTCCGCGCCCAGGTGCAGCGCCGGCGAAAGCGGAGCCGTCAGACGGACGCCGCCATCGCCGTGCCACTCGTTCCCGATCCGGATCGCCGGAAAGAAGATCGGCAGCGCGGCCGACGCCATCACGTGTTCGACCGTCAGCGCCGTCCGGACCGCTCGGCGTTGCGGGCGAGTCCACGCCCGGATATCCGCGCCCTGCACGAACACGACCGACTGGCCTGTCGAGTACGACGTGGCCGTCATCGCTACCGCTTTCAGCCGGCCCGCGGCCACATTGCGCGCCACGCCCGTCAGCTCGCCATCGCGCGTCTCCAGAACGGAATGCAGGAATGCGCGCAGTGGTGTCGTGTTGAGGAACGCGCGGACTTCGGGGGTCCGCCCGCCGCCCGACATGAGCTGGAACGCCCACCGTGTTGCCGTCCAGATCAGCGAGCCCGCGTCGGTCTTGAACACGCTGTCCGGCGTGAGCCGGGACCAGAGCTTGCCGAGCTGCTCGACCCCGCTCTCGAACGTGCCAAAATGCGACGCCAGCGCGGCCGCGTTCACCGCGCCCGCCGAAACGCCCGTCAGCACCGGCACTCCGAGCTGCGGATACCGGCGCGCGATCCAGCGCAGAACGCCCACCTGATACGCCGCGCGCGCTCCACCGCCCGTCAGCACCAGGCCGAGCGTTCCGCCCGCCTGGCGGGCCGCGTCGGCTGCCGTCGCCTCATGATTCGGGGTCATCGGTTCGATCCTAGGAGTCTGGCGGGATCCGGTCGCGCCGCGCCAGTGTACCAGCCGATCGGGTCCATGTCCACGCGAACCCATCGGACGTTGCGCGGATTAGTGTATAATGGCACGGCGGCATGCCGGCTTGCCTCGAATCGGCTCGCCAGCGCCGGCCAGATTCCTTTCCTGGCAGTGAGAGAAGCCCATGCACCTCGTACGTAGTGGCGACGCGGCTGAATCGAGCCGCGCTGGGTGGCGGCACCTTGTCGCATTCGCGACAATCGGTCTGGCTGCCTGCGGTGGTAGCGACGGAACCGGCCCCAATGGCGGCGGCGGTCCGCCCGTCGAGTCCGTCCAGCTCGCCGGCTCGACCGCGTCGATCGAGGTCGGTGAGACGCTCCAGCTCACGGCCACGGCGTTCGACCTCGACGGCAACGTGCTGTCCGGCCGGACCGTCACCTGGACATCCACGAACCAGGCCGTCGCGGCGGTCAACGCGGCCGGCCTCGTCGTCGGGCAGACCACCGGCTCAGCCACAATCAACGCGACCGCCGAGGGCAAGAGCGGCAGTTACGGCATCACCGTGACGCCCGCCACGATCCCGACGATCGCGTCGATCACGCCCACAACACTCGTGCCCGGTCAGCCGGCCACGATCACCGGCGAGTACTTCAGCGTTTCGGCCCCGAACAACATCGTCACCGTGGCCGGCACCAGTGCCGCGGTCACTGCCGCGTCCGCTACGAGCCTCACGTTCAACGTGCCAACCGCACTGTGCGCCCCCGGCTCGGCCGCCGTCATCGTCACCGTCAACGGCCGGGCCAGCAACGCCGTGAACCAGCCGGCCGAGATCCGCGGCGAGACCGTCAACATCGCCGTCGGCCAGCAGCAGATCATCGCGCAGGGCAACGACCCGTGCCTCCAGTTCCCGGCCACAGGCAACGCCGAGGAATACATCATTGGTGTGCAGTACCTGTCCGAGACCGTGACGAATGTCGAGTCGCTCAATGTCGGCCTCGCAGCCGCGGGCACTGCCGGCGCCGTCCTGCTCGAGCCGTTCAGCGCCGCCTCCGTCCCGCTCTTCTCGACGGTCGACGCCACGCGCGCCGAACGCTGGCGCAGGCACCGCCAGGCCGAAATCGAGTTCCGCCACCGCGAACGCGCCGCAATCGAACCGTTCATGGCAAACCTCGCCGCCAGCCGCGCGCGGACCGGCCTGCACGCCGCGGCAGCGGCCGCCGCCATCCCGAACAACCTGACCGTCGGCGCGACCGTCGCGATACGCGTACCCGACCGCAACGGGAACCTCTGCAACGACTTCACCGAGGTCACCACAACCGTGAAGGCCCTCGGCAACCGCAGCGTATGGCTCGAGGACAACGCCAACCCGGCCGGCGGCTTCACGACTGCCGAGTACAACACGCTCGCTGCGCAGTTCGACAACACGATCTGGGCGGTCAATACCGATTACTTCGGCATGCCGTCCGACATCGACGGCGATGGCCGCATCGCAATCGTCATTACCAAGGAAGTCAACAAGGCGAGTGTGCTCGGCTTCACTTCGACGACCGACCAGATCCCGCGCGCGAACTGCGCCTCGAGCAACGGCGGCGAGGTCTATTACGGCATTGCGGTCGACGCCGGAGCCCAGCACGGCTCCGCCTACGAAAAGTCCGCGGCGCTGCTCGATGCGCCACTGCTCATCGCTCACGAGTTCACACACATCATCCAGTTCGCCGTCCGCCTCGGCCTCGGCGCAACCTCCTCCCAGCAGCTTCCCGCGATCTGGGAACTCGAGGGTCAGGCCACGCTCGCGGAGGAAGTCAACGGCCACGCCTTTGCCGGCCGCTCGCCCGGCAGCAACTTCGGCTTCACGTTCGCCTTCAATTGCGAAGATCCGCCGAACTGCAACAACAAGCCGGACCCGATCGACTGGTACCTCGGCGGGTTCATCGACCTGGTGCTGTATTTCGGGTTCGAGACCGCACAATCGAAGGTCGCCGGCGCTCCCGAGCAGTGCAGTTGGCTCAATACCCCCGCCAACGGCAACAGCGGACCTTGCCTGCTCGAGGGCCGCGAAGTCTACGGTGTGCCATGGACCCTGCTCCGATTCATTTCCGACCAGTATGGCAGCCAGTTCGCCGGCGGTGAAGCCCAGCTCCACAGGCAACTGATCAACGGCACCACAAGGGGGTTTGCCAACATCGAGCGCGTCATCGGTGTGCCGATGCGCACAATCCTCGCCCGCTGGGCCGCGTCACTCTATGCCGATGACCGCGTTCCCGGTCTCGACAGTTCACTCCGTCTGACGAGCTGGAATCTCAACAATATCCGCAACGCGCTCGTCGAGTCCGCCCAGCTCGTACCGAAGAGCCGGTCATTCAGTGGCTTCAACGAATCCGTATTGGTCCGCGCCGGCTCGACCGCCTACTACCGTGTCAGCGGCACCAACCGGCCGGCCGGTTCGTTCCGCGTCCGCACCTCGAGCGGCGGACTGCCGTCTTCGCTGGTCCAGGTCTGGGTGGTCCGGTCCCAGTGAGGTGGTAACGAGGAGTTGGACACAATCGACGCGCTGTTCGCGGGCCCGTGGGGCCCCATCTCGATATTCCTGCTTCGCATCGTCGATGTATCCATGTCGACGATGCGCATCCTGCTCGCAGTACGCGGCCGCAAGCTGCTCGTACCGATCTTCGGCTTCGTCGAAGTCGTCGTCTGGATCTTTGCGGCCGGTCACGCCATGCGTCATCTCGACAGCATACCTCACGTCGTAGGTTATGCCGGCGGCTTCACCATGGGTACGCTCGTCGGTCTCTGGATCGAGGAGAAGCTCGCGATCGGCATCGCGACCATGCGCATCGTCACCGAGCACGTCGGCGCAGGCCTCGCCGAACGGCTGCGCGCGATCGGCTGCGGTGTAACCGAGTTCGCCGCAAACGGCGCGAAAGGCCCTGTCGAAGTCGTATTCACCGTCGTCAGGCGACGACAGGTCCGCGAAGCCGTTGCCGCCGTCGAGGAATGGGACGCCGACGCGTTCATCACCATCGAGGAGCCCCGCGAAGTACGCCGCGGCTGGATGCATTCGACACCACGGCTCCGCTCCTCCGCCTCACTTCACCTCGCGCACCTCGCCAGCAGCCAGGGCAGGCGCCAGCTCGACAGGGAACAGCGCAAGAATGTGGGTGGTGAGTAACTCTTCGTTATTCCAGATTCACCTGCTTCACATCCAGGATCTCCGGTACACCGCGCAGCTCTTCGAGTATGTCGCCGTCCAGCCAACCATCGATACTGATGGCGGCCAGCGCCTCGCCGCCCTGGATCAGCCGCGACTGGTGGTACTCGGCGATGTTGGCGCCCGCCCGGCCGAGCACCGTGCCGACCGTGCCGATCACGCCCGGCACGTCACGATTGCGCAGCACGAGCAGTGCGCCACGCGGCCGGACATCGACGCGGAACTGCCCGATCCTGACGATCCGCGGATGGATCGCTTCGAGCAGTGCGCCACCCGCGAGCGCGAAGCCGCCGGCCGTCGCCGCCTCGACCTCGACATACTCGTGGTAGTCCGCGTGCGCGCCGAGCAGTGTCGTGCCCGTACTGATGCCGCGCGCTTCGGCCACGTGGATCGCGTTCACGAAGTTCACGACGTTCCGGCCCACCACGCCCTTCAGCACGCCGATCAGTGCGGCGGATGTGAGCGGCCGCAATGCGCCATCCGCGTTGCCGGAATAGCGCAGATCGACACGGCGAACGGGACCGTCAGCCAGCGCCTGGATCAATCGGCCGAGCCGCTCCGTGAGATCGAGCAGCGGACGCAGTCGCCGCATCGCTTCGCCACCGATCGCGGGCGCATTCACCGCACGCGTCATGTCATCGTACAGCAGTGCGGACCGGACGGCTGCCGCGATCTCGATCGCCACGTTCTCCTGCGCTTCGATCGTGGCTGCGCCGAGATGCGGCGTGAGCACGACGTTCGTCAGCGAACGCAGCGGGTGGTCGGGACCGGGCGGCTCCTCCGCAAACACGTCCAGCGCAGCCCCCGCGATCCAGCCCTCGGTCAACGCGCGATGCAGCGCAACCTCGTCGACTACACCGCCGCGCGCCGCGTTCACGAGGAACGCGTTCGGCTTCATTTTCCGCAGTTGTGGCGCGCCCAACAGGTTGCGTGTCGCGTCAGTCAATGGAACGTGCAGCGAGATCACGTCGGCCCGCTCGAGAACGCCGTCCAGCGTGCCAAGCTCGATGTCGAGTGACTCCGCGCGTTCCGCCGTCAGGTACGGATCGTAGGCGACGACTTTCATTCCGAACGCCTTCGCTCGCCGTGCGACCGCCGCACCGATCCTGCCCGCGCCTACCAGCCCGAGCGTCTTGCCATACAGCTCGATGCCGCCCAGGCTCTTGCGATCCCACAACCCATCCTTCATCGACCGGTCCGCCATCGGCACGCGGCGCGCCAGCGCCAGTAGCAGGGCGAACGCCAGCTCGGCCGCCGATGTCGTGTTGCCACTCGGTGCATTCAGCACCGCTATGCCGCGCTCCGTCGCCGCGTCGACATCGATGTTGTCGACGCCGACGCCGGCCCGTCCGATGACCCGCAGCCGTTGCGCGCCCGCCAGCGATTCGCGCGTGATGCGGCTCGTGCTCCGTACGATCACCGCGTCCGCATCCATCAGCGCGTCCGCCAGTTCCTGCCCCTTCAGGCCGAGCCGCTCGACCACCTCGAAGTTCCGGTCATCGACGAGCGGACCCAGCCCGGACGGCGAGATCGGGTCGACGATCACGACCCGGTATTTCGCGATTGCGCCCGCCCGACTCTCTGCCCGTTCCGCCTGCCGCGTTTCCATGACCTCCCCGACTCTCCTCAGCGCGTGAACGCGTCTGTCAGCGCACCAAGCAACGCGTCCAGTTCATCGAGCGTGTGCTCGCCCATGTGGCCGATCCGGAACGTGCCATCCTTCAGCTTGCCGTAGCCCGTCGCGATCGCGAAACCTGCCGACCTCGCCGCGTCGACCACCTTCGGGCCCGTCCAGCCGTCCGGCACCTTCACACACGTCACCGTAGGCGAACGACTGCCTTCCGGCGCCAGAATGTCG
This sequence comes from Longimicrobiales bacterium, assembly GCA_035513345.1. Classification (GTDB taxonomy): domain Bacteria; phylum Gemmatimonadota; class Gemmatimonadetes; order Longimicrobiales; family RSA9; genus DATKCF01. The sequence goes on along the minus strand of DATKCF010000046.1, from coordinate 26,369 downwards.
AGGCCGACGCCACGGTCGTTCAGCTCCGACACCCATGCGTGCGTCCGCTCCGCCATACGAGCGTGACGCCGCCACCTCGCCTCCATGCCTTCGGAAACGATGTGCTCGACCTGAACAGCCGTCGCATACAGCAGGGACACGGCCGGTGTGTTCGGCGTCTGATTGCCCTCGATGTTCTTCTCGTACTCGAGGAAATCGAAGTAGATGCCGCGATTCGCCTTGCTGCGAGCACGGTCGAGCACGCTCGGCTGCGCCACACCGAACGCCAGGCCAGGCGGCAGCGCCAGACACTTCTGTGCGCCGGTCAGCACGAAGTCGAGTCCCCATTCGTCCGACTTCACCGGCGCGCCGGCCAGCCCGCTCACACTGTCGACGAGCAGTGCGACATCGCCATTCTGGTGCGCGACCTCGGCCAGCTGCTCGATCGGGTTCAATACGCCCGTCGATGTCTCCGAATGCACGACCGTCACCGCGTCGTAGATGCCACGCTGCAACGCACCGTCCAGCATCGCCGGCGTGTGCGCTGCGCCCCACGGCACCTCGAGTGCATCCGCTTCGAGCCCGTTCGCCTGCGCGATCCGGTGGAACCGCTCGCTGAACGCGCCGTTCACGAGGCTCAGCACGTGACGTCGTGCACCATTGCGAACCGCCGCTTCCATGAGACCCGTGCCCGACGATGGCACGATGTACACGGGCCGCGACGTCTGGAAGATCGTCTTCAGCCTCGGCTCGATGAAGCCGATCAACTCTTCCATTTCCGGAACGCGATGGCCTATCATCGGCCGCGTCATGGCCTGCAATACTTCCGGCCGGACCTCTGTCGGGCCTGGCAGAAAGAAGCGACCGTACTCCACAGGATCAGGCACGTTGCTTTCGGGGTTCGGGGTGATCGTCGTTCGCGGCGTCCGCGAGCAGCAGCGAACGCCCCTTCTCGTACAGTTTCAGCCGGCCGGGATCCGTCGGCGGCGCACCCAGTGCCAGCGCAAGGACCGGCGCGAGCGAAACACTGCGTATCACCGCGTCCGCGGCCGCCACGACGACCGGTCGTTCGACCAGACCGCAATAGGCGACGAAAACGTCGACCGCGTCCTTCGCTTCCGCATCGGTCGCGCCGTCACCGATGAGCATCATGGGCGCCGGCATCGTCGCCCTCCAACCGCCGAGAACTTCGGCCTTGCCGCCCGCCCGCGCGAGCGGGCTCGCGGCGTCGTAGCCCCGCCACGAGCCGTCGGCTCCGAACATCACATCGACCGCCGCTACGTCGCCTGGACCCAGTCCCAGCTCCTGCGCCAGCCCGCGGACTGCCGGCAGCAGACCGCCGCTCAACACCCGGACACGTATGCCTTCGGCGATCAGCGCTGCGACGACTTCGCGCGCGTCCTCCGTCAGCGTGTCGATGTACGCCGACGTCAGCCGGTCGACCGTCGCACGGTCCGGCCGGACGAGGTCGAGTCTGCGGCCATACACGGATTCGAGCGGCGTCAGGCCGTCCATCGCTTCTCGCGTCAACGCCTCCACTGCGGCAACGTGGTCGGCCGAGATGTATTCGATGCCCTCGATTGCGCTGAGCGTCGAGTCGCAGTCGAACACGACGCTGCCCATGCGACCGGACGAACCGGTCCTGTCCGCGGCCTTGCTGCTCGCGCTCAGGGTAGGGCTCGGTCGGCCGCTCGGGCCGGGGCTGGGCGTGTTGTCACGGGGTCGTCAAAATGAAGTGTATCCAGGCGAACGGCAAGCGCGGGCCACTCGTCCACACTTCCCGTCCGACACGACCGGACACAAGTGACTGCCCTCTACGCGAGAGCCGACCGCCATTGCATCGGCAGCTTCGATGTGTCGATACTCCCATTGACTGCCGCTGACTATCGCATCCAGACCCACCTGGTTCACACACGGTCGACTCATCATGATGGAAGAAATCGAGACGTATCGAATTGCCCGGTTCGGTTCGGTGGCGGAAGCGGAAAACGCCTTGCGCTGCCTCACGGATGCCGGCATCGACTGCCATCTCGTGCCGGAATCCGACGAGGGCTCGCCGACCGACATGGCGTGGAGTCCGGTCCACCTCGTCTGCAACGCCGCCGATCGTATCCAGGCCATCGTCACGCTCGATCGCGCCCGCGTTCTCTAGGGACGGGTCGTCACCGAACCACCAGGACGGCGCCGTCCGGATCGCCGATCCGAACTCTGCACTGGCGGTTCCGGTCTGTGGACGCCACCCTTACCACATGACAGAATATCACGATACCGCGGAAGTCGCGCGCTTCAATCGGCGCCACGAAGCGGAAACGGCGCAGGGATTCCTGGCGGATGCCGGGATCGGGTCAATGATCTCGGCCGACGATGGCGGTGGCATGGATCTCGGACTCAGCCTCACGCGCTCGGCCAGGCTGCTCGTGCGCAGCGAGGACGAAGCGAGCGCCCGCCTGGTCCTCGAGGATGCCGGCCTGATCGACGACGAAGAAGACGGCGACGCGGACTGACGCCCGACGTCAGCCGCCTTCCGCCGATCGATCGATCACGCTCGCGCCCGCCGCCGGGCGGAACGCGCGGATCACAGGTTCGCGGTTCATGGCCCGCGTGTACTCCCACGTGACGCGATCGCGGAACGAGTCCAGCGCCCAGCTCGCCAGCAGCGTGACCGTCGAACCGCCGAACCCCGCGCCGCACAGTCTGCTGCCGTACACGCCCTGTGCCGAGCGTGCTGCGTGCACGAGTGCGTCCAGCTCGGGCGTCGAGACCTCGAAATCGTCACGCAGGCTCTCGTGCGATTCGTTCATGCAGCGGCCGACTCGCCAGAGCGCGCTCGCCTCGAGCGCAGCCGCCGATTCGCGCGTTCGCTCGATCTCGGTCACGACGTGCCGTGCCCGCTTCAACAACAGCGGCGGCAGCCTCGATCCGCGCTCCGCCAGCTCGTCGGGCGTGACGTCGCGCAGACGACGCACGCCAAGCAGCCGCGCGGCCTCCTCGCATTCCCGGACCCTGTCATTGTAGGCGTTCGACGCTGATAGATCCCGATGCGTCCCGGACTCCGTCACCACGATCAGCGCCTGCTCCGGAACCGGCACCTGAAGGCAATCGAGCGTACGGCAATCCAGAAACGCGGCGTGACCCGCGCGCGCGAACACCGCCGTGAACTGGTCCATCACACCGCAGCTCACGCCCACCCACTCGTGTTCGGCGCGATGGCAGATCTCGACCAGCTCGAGGTCGGGCATCTTTCGGGTCGCCACTGCCAGCAACGCCATTGCTGCCGCAACTTCGAGTGCTGCCGATGACGCCAGCCCCGAGCCCGGCGGCACGTCACCCGCAATGGACAGATCCGCGCCCGGCAACCGTACACCCACGGTCTCGATCAGCGACGCAACGCCCTGAGTGTAGCGCGTCCACGCCGGCCTCCGTTCGCCCGGCCGGTCAAGATGGAACGACGCACGCTGCCCCAGATCCGAGGCAACCACCCGGACCCCACGATCCGTGCGCGCCGATGCCGCCACGACCACGTCCAGCTCGATCCCTACCGGCAGCACCAGACCATCGCTGTAGTCGACGTGCTCTCCGATCAGGTTCACACGTCCCGGCGCCCTCGCTATCACGGTCGGTTTCCGGCCGTACGCCCACTCGAACGAGACCGCCGCCCGTTCCGCCGCGTTCCTCATGCAGCGAAGAGTGCCCCATCCCTCGCACGGATCGCAAGCGCGGCCGCTTGCGTACGCCCCGATACCCGCCTCACCTTGTCGGCCTGAACCCACGAACCTGGAAACACCATGCGACATCTCCGAATCCGTGCCCTCGCGGCTATCGCCATCCTCGTCACCATGGCCGCATGCGAGTCCGCGCCCGACGTCGAGCCGGCCACGCTCGTGCTCCGCAACGGCAAGGTCGTGACCGTCGACCCGGCAATGCCCGAAGCGCAGGCCGTCGCGATCCGGGACTTCACCATCGTCGCCGTCGGGTCCGATGCCGACATCGAGCCGTTCGTCGGCGCCACAACCGAAATCATCGACCTCAATGGACGCCTGGCCATACCGGGCTTCATCGAGGGGCACGGCCACTACATGGGCCTCGGCCGCGCGAAGATGATCCTCGACCTGACCGAGGTCGCCAACTTCGACGAGATCGTCGCCATGGTCCGCGATGCCGCCGCTCAGGCATCGCCCGGCGAGTGGATCTTCGGACGCGGCTGGCACCAGGAAAAGTGGGACCGGATGCCCCAGCCCAACGTCGAGGGTGTTCCGCTCCACGCAGCGCTCGACAGCGTGTCGCCCGACAATCCCGTCCTGCTAACGCACGCCAGCGGCCACGGCGCCTTCGCCAACGGCGCGGCCCTGCGCGCCGCCGAAATCGGTACCGGCACGCCCGACCCGGCTGGCGGCCAGATCGTTCGTGACGCGAACGGCAACGCAACCGGCCTGCTCCGCGAAACCGCCCAGGGCATGGTCAGTCGCGCCTCGAACCGTGGCGGCGACCAGCGTTCGACCGAGGAGATCTACGCCGAACAGAAGCGACAGGTCGACCTGGCCGGCCAGGAAGCCCTCGAGAAGGGCGTCACCAGCTTCCAGGATGCCGGATCCGGCTTCGGCACAATCGACTTCCTCAAGACGCTCGAAGATCGCGGTGAACTGCCCGTCCGCCTGTACGTCATGGTGCGTGGCGAATCCGCTGAGAGTCTCGAAGCCAACCTCGACAATTACTTCATGCCCGCTGATGGCAACGACTTCCTGACCGTCCGCTCCATCAAGCAGTCCATCGATGGCGCGCTCGGCGTCCACGGCGCGTGGATGCTCGAGCCGTACGCCGATCTCGACACCGAAGGCCACAACACCACCGATCTCGAGACCATCGAACGCCTCTCGCGCATCGCCTGGGACCACAACTTCCAGATGAACATCCATGCCATTGGCGACCGCGGGAACCGCCAGGTCCTCGACCTCTACGAGAACATCTTCGCTGACGGCGACGGCCAGGCACGGCGCTGGCGCATCGAACACGCCCAGCACATCCATCCCGACGATGTGCCCCGCTTCGGCCAGCTCGGCGTCATTGCCGCAATGCAGGGAGTCCACTGCACCTCCGACGCGCCCTGGGTCTACGCCCGCCTCGGCGAGGAACGCGCCCGGTCAGGTGCCTACGTCTGGCAGGACCTCATGCGCAGCGGCGCCGTCGTCACCAACGGCACCGACGCGCCCGTCGAAGACATTTCGCCCATCGAAAGCTTCTACTCGACCGTCAGCCGCAGGACCGCCGATGGATCCGTCTTCTTCCCGGACCAGCGCATGTCCCGCGACGAAGCCCTCTACTCCTATACGATGGCCAATGCATTCGCCGCCTTCGAAGAGGACATCAAGGGATCGATCACAGTAGGCAAGCTCGCCGATATCACGATCCTCGATCGCGATATCATGACCATCCCCGAGGACCAGATCCTTCTGACCCTGGTCGATCACACCATCGTCGGCGGCGACGTACGCTATACCCGCGACCAGAATTGACGGCGGACGCCTCTCCATCTCCGTGCCCCGTCTCCGTGCCCCGTCTCCGTGCGCCTTCCCCTCCCCCGCAGTGCAAGCGGGGCGGGGGCGCGTTGACGGTGAGGGAAGACGGGTCCGAGGCTGCGGCGGAGCGTTGACGGGAACGGATCGGCGGCGAAAAAACACGACCTGATCCCCCTCCCCAAACCCTCCGCCTCCATCGTCCGACCCCTCTCCGTCTCCCCGCCCGCTCCCCTCTCCCCCGGTGCAAGGGTACACCTGTTCAGGGTCTATCTCGGCGGGGTGTCTCACGCTGGGGACGCTGGGGGTTTCGCAGAGGGCGCTGAGGGAACAGATCTGATTTGTTCGGGGCCGTCCGGAATGGGTGGCCTGTCCGTGGCTGTGGGTTGACTGTCTGACGGCCGGGACCGCGGGAAAACCACCATCCCGATCCCCCTCCCCAAAACCCTAACTACTCCGCCTCCATCGTCCGACCCCTCTCCGTCTCCGTACCCCCTCCCGTCTCCCGCTGTGCACGCGGGGCGGGGGCGCGTTGACGGACAGGGAGAGGGAGACGGAGAGGGAAGACGGGTCCGAGGCTGAGGCGGTGTAGCGTTGACGGAGTCAGTCCCCTCCGCGTATCCCGACTTCGAGGGTAAGCACCTCCTCCGCGGTCAGAAAGAACTGCCCGAGCGCCGACTGTCCGCCAGTATACCGCAATACGATGGACGCCCCTCCCCTGCCGGTGTCCGCGGCGAATCCGCCGGCCAGCGCCCATGTGGATCGCCACTTCGTCCGCTCGGCGCTCTGCCAGTCGGCGCCAGCACGAATGGAAAGGCGGGGATCGGCGAACGGCCGCCAGACGCCGTCCAGACCCGCCTGTGCCGTGAAACGGTCGGGCCGGTCCAGCTCGCGCAGCACCTGGGTCGCCCCAGTGTTCGAGTGGAAGATCCAGCCGGCGCCGCCATACGCGCGGATCGGTCCGACCTCGCGCGCCAGCAGCAGGTCGAAGGCCTCGCCGCCGAACTCGATGCGGCGACCGCCCGTCGATTCGGTGAACTCGTCCCCGAGATGAGAACTACGGTGGATCAGCCGGAACCGCAGCGATGATGTGCCCCATGCCGCGTCGATCGGCATACCCACAAACCAGTCCTGGCCCAGATCATCGCGGCTAGGGTGCTCGATGCGGAACCGCGCGAACACGCCAGCCTGCACGCCGATGGTGACGCCACTGCCTCCGCCGCTGTGCACGTGGAAGATGGGAAACCCCACTCCGATCGCGGCCGCCGCCTGCACTTCCGGCCCATTGCCCGGCGAGCGCTCGTATGGCGGCCGTTCCGGACCACGCGACTCGAACAGGTCCGTACGGACGAGCGCGATCGACAGGCGTGGGTCGTACGGATCCGCGAACAGTTCCCTGAAATACTTCACGCCCGGAAACAACCAGCTGTCCGTACCGGTGCCACCGGCCTGCGCGGACAGCGGCGCGGGCAGAATCAGTGCCAACGCCGCCGCCGCGACCAGCCCTCGAACAGGTGACCTGCGCCAGCCACGTTGCCGAAGCGTCACTCCGCCAATAGAACGAACACCGGTCCGTCCACCAGGGTGGACAGGCACACGTTCATGAACGAACGCCGGGTCTCCACGCGCGCAATGCCGTTTGGACACTGCTGCGCCGCGTTCACCGCATCGGGCGGAACCAGCCCATGGACGAACGAATCAGCCCACTTGTCCTCGATCACCTGGCCGTCCGTCGGCCGGCCGCTTTCCACGATCGCGTGATGGCATCCGCTCGCCACCGCCGCGAACGCCACAGCCAACCCGATGCCTGTCCGACTGCGTCCATGCGTCATACTGCCTCCCATCTGCGTCGTTGCGCCACGAACGACGGGCCATGCATTGTGTGCCATGCTACCGACGACAGTCAAGAACGAACCGGACCGACTTTCCTGAATCCGCACGAACGCGGCGCACCGGACTCCGCCACGACCACGCCGCTCGACACTCCCGATGAGCCGCTGCCATTCGGCAACGTCGCGCACCAGCCGGCTGACATGCCGCATGGTCCGGTGACTCGGACGGGTTCCGACCCGAACGAAACGCCTCGACCGTTGATCGTCCATACCGGCCGGCACGCATCCGTTTCATGCACCGATGACCAGCTCGTGTTGACGTTCCACGCGGCCCGCGTCACCATCGACGTGCATGGCACCGTGCGCGACACGACGGCGTTCCCGCTCGGAATCGAACGCTCCATCGACGCCCGCGATCTGACGCCCATCGAAAGCTCGGACGTGTCTGGCGATCTGACACTCATCGAACGCTCGACCGTGCTGCACGACTTGCCTTGCGTCATCGTCGAATGGCAAGCGGACAGCACCGCCGGTCCACGGTCGGTCCGGCTCGACGCCGATCTCCGGCTCGATCCCTCCGATGTGCCGAACCAGCTCGAATGGAGCACTGGCGACGGCTCACTCGACATCCTGATCGATGGCATCGCGGTCAGCCTCCTCTCACACCGCGACACGCGCTTCGCCGTTCATCCGTCCGGTGCCGGAATCCGATGCTCTGCCGCACTGCCGCTGGGGCCTGCACCCGTGCGTCTTGTCGTCGCGTGCGCTCTCACTGAAGGCGACGACTTCGCCGCGATCCTCGACGCCGCCCGCAACGCGAACGGCCGACTCCTCGCCCGCAACGCAACGCTCCGCCGCCGCGACCGCGATTGCCTGGCCCTCAGCTCCTCCGAGCCGGGTTACGACCGCCTCGTCCGGTCCGCCGTCCACCGCCTCGACGCTGTCCCGATAATGTCCCCACCTCGCCTCGCGACGCCCGACGGCCTCGCAGACAGCCTTCACCGTCGCACCCCCGCTCGCGCCCTGCCCGCTCCTGACAACCTCATGGGCGATCCATGCATTCGCCTGGCCGTCGCCGCCCTGGCCGCCGGCGAGTCCGCTGTCGCCCGCGATATCTTCGCGAGCCTCCCTGCCGACTCGAACGGACAATTGGCCGCGGTGATTCGCGCATGGGCCGGTGACGATCACCCCGACCGCCAGCTCGACGACGCCCAACCACCCGACCTGGCCGGTGCCCCGCCGTCGGCCGGGGACGCGGCACGCCGCATCGTCGCAGGCGATCCGATGCACGCGGACTCCGTCTCCGGCCCCATCCTCGGGCTCGTCCTGAACATCCTCGGCGCCGACCCGGATGCCAGCCGCGGCCGCATCAGGCTGAGGCCCGTCCTGCCTGCCGCATGGGACCACTTCGAGGTCCGGAACCTGCCCATGGCCGACGCTCGAATCCGGATCCGGACCGCCCGGCGAGGAAACGTGGTCGAAATCGAAATCGAGCAGACCGATGGTGCCATTCCCATCCGCGCGATCCTCGAACCGGTTGTTCAGGCGAGCGCCCTCATTGGCGCTACCGTAGACGGCCAGCCCGCTTCGCTCACCGCCCGGCCTCTCGGGAACCGCATCCAGGTGCCGGTCCAACTGGCGCTCGATCACACGCGGCGCCTCGTGCTCGAACTGGCCTGAGACACGCCCGGCTCCGAATAGGCCGATATCACTTTTCCCGCACCCGGCGCGACCGACCAGACAGCGCCCCCCAAAAAAAAAATTGATGAATGAACCCGCCCACCGCCATGACGTTTCACCGCGAACATGTCGTTCTCCGCGCTCTCCGCGCTCTCCGCGGTGAAAAAGGATGACAAAGAAGGAACCCGGGTAGAGCCCCATCAAAAGAGATCCGCCCCCCGTTCAGAGGGGCGGATCTCGGCCAGCGTAAGACCGGATAGCCGCTGATTCGCGGCCGTTCGGCCGCGGATCAGCGGCCGTTCTTTCCGTTCTTCCTGCTGCCACCATCCTTGAGCAACTCACGGAGATGCCCGGGCCGCTTGGGGACCGGGGTGCGGATGATGGTTCTGGCGAAGGTGATTCTGTCGTCGTCACTCAGCTTGTCGACCACCGCGATCGGCGCACCATATCGCAGGAGCAACCGCTTGGCATCACGGGCCACGCTGTCGTCCATCAGGCCTCCTGAAAGGTGGGACTGCAACGAGCCAATATACCGGTTATTTTGGCAATTTTCAACGTGGGTTGCGGCAGCGGCCCTTTGGTCGATCATCATGGCATGGCAGATCTCGTCGACCGGTTCCGGCTGGTCAGGGCCAGGCGTCGCTGGATGCGCGCTCCGTCGCCGTGGCGGCAATCCGGCCTCTTCGGCCTGGTGCTGGCGCTCCTCGCGATCGCGGTCGTGGTAGTCGCGATCCTGGAGCGGCGGGGGTCGGTCCGTGACGCGGAGATCGTGGAGTACGCGGCGGCGCGGCGGACCGATCCGGTGACGCTGGTGCTGGATCTTGCCCGGACACGGCCGGTCGTGGTGCTCGGCGATGTGGCTGGCGCGCCCGGTCCGAAAAGGCTTGCGGCGGACGTGATCGCGGCGCTCGCGGCCGGGCCTGGCCTGGACTACGTCGCCATCGAGGTGGGTTCGGACCTGCAGCCGGTCATCGACCGGTACCTCGACGCTGCGGCGGAGGACGCTTCGGCGCTGGTATCGCAATCGCGATCCACCGGCGGCGGCGGAGCCGCGTCGACCTTTCTCGGCATCTACAGGCAGGTCCGCCAGTTGAACGTCGAGCTTGGCGCGGACCGCCGGATCCGCATCATCGCAATCGATTCGCCGGATTGGCCGCCCGTGGGGGCTGTCGCGCCTTCGCGGCTGCTGCCGCTGTTCGCGGCTCGCGATGCGTGGATGATGGAGCGCCTGATGGACCGGATCTTCGAACGGGATGAGACGTCGAGGGTGCTCGTTTTCGTCGATGGACTTCGCGCCCTGAACGCGAGCCTGCGCCTGGCTGCCAGCCGATCGGCATCCGCCGACATGCCTCTGCTGGCCAGGCGGCTGCGGTCCGCGCTGCCCGGTCGGGTCGCGGCCGTCATCGTCGACTCACCGGCAACGGCTTCGGGCACCGCGTGGGTCGGCTACCGCGGCAGCCGTCTCGACCGCCTGCTTCGCACCACCGCAGCGGGTTTACCGCTCGCGATACCGCTGCGGCCTGCCTTGCCGGTGACGACCGGCGACATCACGGTGACAGGGCCGCCCGGGCTCGATATCGGACTGTCCCCCGCCGGGGCACTGTTGTCCGATCTGGCGGACGGTTATGTCAGGCTGCCGAACTGATGCGTCAGGAGCGGTCGCGCAGGAAGACGTGCGTCCAGTGGGTTTCGACGCGGCCCACGCCGTGGTGCGTGTACGAGCAGTCGAGCAGGTTCGCGCGGTGGCCGGCGCTGTTCAGCCACAGGTCGAGCGCGCGGCTCGCTGAAGCTTCGCCGTGGAGGATGTTCTCGGCTGCGGCGCGAAACTGCACGCCCGCCGCATCCAGTCTGTCAAACGGGCTCATGCCGTCCGGATTCGTGTGCGAGAAGAACCGGCGTTCGCGCATGTCGCTGCTGTGGGCCCGCGCGACCGACGCCGCCGCGGCGTGCCACTTCAGTGTGTCGCAACCCGCGTTCGCGCGCGCGGTGTTGGTCAGGCTCGCGAAGTTGGCTACGATCGGATCCTGTGACCCGTTTGACGGTGCCGCCGGGTCCGAACCGCACGGACCGAGAAGACCGGCCGCAATCAGCGCGGCCGTCGTGATGCGCTTCATCGTCGCCTCTGATTCGACTCGCCAACTGGATGTCAGCGCGCCCTGCCAATCAATGTCGACAGGGCGCGCTCCACGCAACAGTGGCGTGCCCGCGGACAGTCTCCGCGGTACGACTAGCCGCCCAGCGTGATGCCGGCTTTGAGCATGAGATCGTGCTGCGTGTTGCCCGTGCTGCCGTTGTCGAAATCGATATCGCTCACGAAATCCGACAGTTCGACGAACAGGCCCAGGCCGCCCGTACTCAGCCTCAGGCCAATGCCGGCCTGCCACGTGAAGTTCGATTGATCGCTGATCTGATCCTCGATGTCGCCCTCGAAGTCGAAGTCGTACCACTTCCAGCCGCCGCCCGCAACGATGTATGGCTGGATCGCCGGCATCGGAAACGGACGGATCGCAACCGCGCCTGTCGCCGTCAGTACCGTCGCCCGGATCTCGCAGGCGATGCACGTCTGGTCGTCGAAATCGACTTCGGAATCGGACGCATATGCGCCGCCCACCCGAAACCCGAGAAAACCGCTGCCTCCAAAGCCCAGGTCGGCGCCGAACGCCAGCGTAGACGACTTCCTGCCGAATTCGACCGCCTGCACCGAACCGAGATCGCTCGTCGGCGCATACAACCCGATCCATGGCGACAACCGCAACTGCGCCGCCGCCGGCGAGGCCATCACTACTGCGAGCACCGCCCCCATGACCGCACCCATCCAGACCCTCGTGCTGCTCATGCTTCCTCCGTTCTGCCTCGGCGGACTCGTTCCGTCGGTTTACGCGTCGACCGGCGGACCTGCAAAGGCAATGCCCGGCGGGAAATCGTTTCCGGGGCTGGTTTCTGGGGCTGGTTTCTGGGGAAACAGCGACCCAGCAACGAGCGGCGCCGGATCGGCGGGTCTCACGGCCGGAAGCCGTCGTCGGACCACGCGGACCGAAGGCCCGTGGATCACGGCGGCTGCCCCGACCACGGTGCCGCCAGTCACGGGAAACGGCCGTTTCGTCCCGTTCTTCCGACGTCCGGACCCCGCGAGCACTGCGCGCGGCCTGCGCGACCCCTTCCCATTGCGAGGCGTTGTCGCAACCTTATCGCCACGGGACTCGTCTATATGAGGGAGTGCCGGCGACGCCGGCGCATCCCGGATCCCGGCGGGGGGGTCTTTCATGAATCCGTGGCTGACTGCTGGAATCTCCGCAGCCGTTGTGATCGCGGTGCTGAGTGTGCGCGCGATCATCATGCGCGCGGCGCGCAAGCGTCGGCCCCGCGTCATCGAGCAACCCAACTCGCACTACACGTCGCAGTTGGTGCTCAACCGCGACTCGAGCGAACGCTGGCGCTGCATTCCGCTCGACAGGATGCACGAGATCAACCGCGGCGAAGTCATTCGTCTCATCGCCAAGCTCGACCGGTACGGGATCGACGGCATGGCCATGCGCGAACGGATGTTCCTCGATCGCATGGCCGAACTCAACCCACCGCCGCAGGACGAGCTCCCGCCGACGTTGAGGCGGCAGGACGCTTTCTGGGCCGACCCGTTCGGTTTCGAACACCGGCTCGGCACTTCGGACAGCGGGCGCTGATCCGGCAGCACGCGGGCGAGGTCAGCCCACTGCTTCGATCACACTGCGTAGCCTGTCGGCATCGACCATCGCTATCGTGCCCTTGCCGCGGATCATGCCCGCGCCGTCAATCAGGAACCAGCTCGGCACGCGCGTAATGCGGTAGGCGCGGTACGCCGTGCCGGCGGCATCGTGCAGGTGGTCGATCGTGGGCGCCATGAGCTGGCCGACCATTGCGGCCGACGTGACATCCTGCGGCGCTTCGAGGGCCACGGCGACGACCCGAACATCGGCGGGCGTGATTTCGCGCTGCAGCCGATCGAGAAGGAGCAGGCTACCCTGCGACTCCAGCGATTGCGAACTCCAGAACACAAGGACCACCGGACGGCCGCGGTATTCATCGAGTGAGCTTAACTCGCCGGGCCGGTGCAATGCGGGCAGACCGAAGTCCGGCGCGATGTCGCCTGTCCGAAGGTGAACCGTGGCGGGCCGTCGCGCTGTCAGCGCGCCCGCAAGAATCGACGCGACCAGCACGCCGCTCCAGCACACGAACAGCGCCAGCACAAGTTGTCCCGCCGGATTGCTGGGTCGCGTCATCGATCGTCCTCCCGAACGTGCCGTAAGCAAAGGCGCCATGCGGGACCATGTAGGCCGGGAGGCGCCGAGCATGCCATTGCAGCAATGACACGACCACCCGGCGCAGCGGCTGCCGCGGAACATGGCCTGCTTCCGCGGTGTCGGGCGGAAGCAGGTTGCATGTCACGACCCGGCTCAGTCGTGTTCCCGCTCGACTTTGACACGGGCTCACCATCAATACATTCTGTGTTCTTCCAGGGTCCGCACCCCGGTGCCGACGATCAGGAGCCATGCCGCATATCCTGCAGCCCGGCTGAGACTATCAATGGTGAGGACAATGGTACGTCATTCAGCCCTGCTCGGGCTGTTCGGTCTCGCCATCATCTACACGCTTCTCACTTTCGGTGAGGCATCCGTCACGACGGATGGCGGGCGCTGGCATGCCGAGATCGAGGCCTTCGCCCAGGGCCATACGCTCTATCGCGACTACAACTGGCCGTTCCCGCCGCTCTCCATGTGGCTTCTCGGAAGCTGGGCCCTTGTGTTCGGAGCCGGCAGCCTCAGTCTCGTAGTCGCGACGACGGCGGTGTTCTTCGCGATCGTGATGGTCTGGTACATGTACGTGAGAGCCGTTGCTCGTGACGTTCCAGCAGTCTTCTGGCCCGCTGCGTTCATTCTGGCCGTGGGTGCCGCATACGGATCGATCCCCGTGGGCATGTACACGCCTGCGGCACCGATCGGCTTTCTCTTCACGCTGGCGGCTCTGACAATCCTCGTGGCACGCTCTGACACGTCCTGGGGACCGTACGCTGCGGGCGTGCTCTGCGGACTCGCGATACTCACGAAGCAGGACTTCTGGCCGTCCGCGCTTTTCATGCTTGTCGCGGGCGGACTCTGGCTTTATCGCTGGCCAGGGCGCGGCAGGCTCTGGGCCTCTGCGCTGCTGACCGTGTTCGCCGGCGCCCTGGTGATCGCGTTGACGGCAGGAGTCGGTACCCTGCCGGAAGTCGCCGTGGGCTTCGGTCGGCTCGATCGTGGAATCGATCGGCAGATCCCCAGTTGGCGCATCATGACCACCGAACTGGCGGTGCTGGGGCTGCTCTGTGCCGCATCGGTGATCTGCCTCCGATTCGTTGGCCTCCGCAGGAACCTGGCGTTCGCGGCCTTCCCGGCGATCGCTCTGGCTGCGCTCGCCGTGCACTTCACGGCCACGTTCCAGGGCTGGGGCATTGACGTGGACGCCATGAGACAGTTCCACCTCGCCAATGGCTCCAGCCTGTTCCGGCCGGCTCTGGGCTGGTTCACCGCAGATGCGCTTCGACGGCCGATTCCCGTGATCCTGCCCTTCACGGTACTGCTCATCCTGCTCTGGAAATGGCGGGAGATAAAGGACCGCGATGGCGCCGCGCTGGCTCTTTTTCTGGTGGGTCTCGCCGCCGCATCACGGGCGCGCCGGGGCTTCGAATACACAGAGTGGTGGCACATCTTCATTGAACTGCCGGCGTACGTCCTCGTGCTACGCGTCCTCGCGTCCGCGAGAATCAACCGGATCATTGCGGCGCTGTCGCTGCTTCTGCTGATTGTCGGAGTCCAGTCCTACCAGGCTCATGCGGCCGGCCCGTTCACCAATTCCAGGCCTCGCGAGTGGCTGGAGACGGCTCGAGGTCCAATCAGGCTGTCGGAGAGCTCCGCTGCGGGCTTTCGTGAAGTCCGGGCCGTGGTCGACAGCCTCGATCCGACAGGCGAGCGACCTGTCTTCGTTCTGGCCAAATCGGGCGGCTACAATTACTACATGGGCCGAAGGAATCCCGCTCTAGCCTTCCACGGCTTCATCGGCTCGGGCTTCCCGCCGGAGGAAGTGCAGCGCAGAATCCTCGAATCCGATCCGCCGACCCTGCTGATCGACCGGACCGCCGCTTACGACTGGCAGCGGTTCGAACACTCATGGGAGGCGTGGGAGCCCGTTCCCGTACCGACAGTGTTCGACGACCGAGTATGGTTCGATCGCACGAAGGCACTGTGTCAGGAAGTCGCTCGAGCGACGAACCACGTCATCTATGATTGCGCAGGGGCCGGTTCCGGATCGACGTACCCCGCAGGACGCTGACGGTCCGGCGAGGCCAGCACCCGTCCCGACTGCACCCCGCCCGTGGCAACCTCGCCAGGACACCTGCGACGATCGGTGACTCTCTCAACGCGCTCTCGACGCAGCCCTCGGCCGCTCCTATCCTCAGGCCGCAGATCGCTTCGATCCCGAACCAGCATGCGATACCGACCATGCCACTCGCCTGTATCGAGAGAACTCGCGCCCGCCTTCGACCGGCACGGCTCGCCACCGCGGTTACCGCCGTCGCTCTGGCTGCCGGGTCGGCTCCGCCGGCCTGCGCCATGACCGCCATGGCCCAGACAGTCGAGTCGATTATCCCGGCGCCGTCAACCATGAGCGTCGGGTCCGGCCGGTTCACGATCGACGCGAACACCCGGATCGTCATCGCGGACCCCGGGACCCGCCAGCTCCACGACCTCGCCGAGTACCTGGCCGTCCCGCTGCGGGCAGCAACCGGCTTCGCCCTGCCCGTATCCGCCAACCAGACGGCGGTCGGCGGTGACGGCGTCATTGCGCTCACACTCACGGGCAATGCAACTGCGACCGACCGGCCGTACGACTGGGCCGATCGCGTGCCGGAAAACTACACGCTCGACGTCACGACCCGCCGGATCACGCTGACGGGCGCGACACCGGCAGGCCTGTTCCGGGGGCTCCAGACACTGCGTCAACTCATGCCGCCCGCCTTCGAGGACGCGTACGCCGCAACACACGGCCTCGCCTGGCTATCCGACGAAAGCGTCGTGACCGGCGCGAACCGATCCGCACCCGACGGCTCCGGCACCACGAACGTCGTGGCCTCGGCCTCCGCGAACTCCTCCGCTGCGCAACAGCGCGAACCCGCCGGTCAGGCAGACTGGTCGATTCCCGCGGTCTCGATCGATGACGCGCCGCGATTCGCGTGGCGGGGCATGCACCTGGACGTCGGCCGTCACCTCTTCACGCCCGCCTTCATCCGGAAGTACATCGACCTGATCGCGGCGCACAGGATGAACGTCTTCCACTGGCACCTCACCGAGGACCAGGGCTGGCGCATCGAAATCGCGAAGTACCCGCGACTGACCGACATCGGCGCTTACCGCAGTGAAACGATTCTCGAGCGGAACTTCAGCCCGTACGTCGGTGACGGCATCCCGTACGGCGGATTCTACACGCAGGAACAGATACGCGACATTGTCGACTATGCCGCATCGAGGTACGTCACGATCGTCCCGGAGATCGAGATGCCGGGTCATTCCGTTGCAGCGCTTGCGGCGTACCCCGAACTCGGCTGCTCACCCGGACCGTTCGAGGTCGCGACCGTCTGGGGCGTCATGCCCGACATCTTCTGCCCACACGAACGCACGTTCTCATTCCTCGAGGATGTGCTGACTGAAGTGATGGCGCTGTTCCCCGGCCGCTACATCCACATTGGCGGCGACGAAGCGCCAAAGACCGCATGGGAACAGAGCGATGTCGCACAGGACATCATCCGCCGTGAGAACCTGGCTGACGAACACGAGCTTCAGAGCTGGTTCATCCGCCGTATCGAACGGTTCCTCAGCGACAATGATCGACGACTCGTCGGCTGGGACGAGATCCTGGAGGGCGGACTCGCGCCGGAAGCGACAGTCATGTCGTGGCGAGGCATGCAGGGCGGCATCGACGCCGCAAGGCAGGGCCACGATGTCGTGATGACTCCGAACAGTCACGCCTACTTCGATTACTATCAGGGCGAACCTGCGTCCGAACCGCTCGCGATTGGCGGGTTCCTCCCACTCGAGCGCGTCTACTCCTTCGAACCCGTACCGGCCGAGTTGACCGCGGCCGAGGCCGTACATGTGCTGGGCGCGCAGGCCAACGTCTGGACCGAGTACATGAAGACCGCGGACCACGTCGAGTACATGGCAGTGCCCCGCATGCTCGCGCTCGCGGAAGTCGCATGGTCACCGGTGGCGGCGCGCGACTGGACCGGCTTCCTACGCAGACTGACGGCCGCGCTGGATAGACTCGACCGGCTCGGCGTCGACTATCGCGTTCCCGATGTGTCCGGTCTCGAAACCGACAGGCTCACACTGGGCGACACCGTGCATGTCACACTGACTTCGCCCACGCCCGGCGCCACAGTCCGCTACACGCTCGACGGCACGGACCCGACGGCATCATCGACCGCGTACATGGCGGCGCTCACGTTGCCCGTCAATGCCAATGGCGTGACCGTTTCGGCCCGTTCGTTCACGCCCGATGGACGCGCTTCGGCGGTGACACGCGCACGCTTCGCGAGGGCGACACTGCGCGAACCCGACCTTGCCGATCGGACAGGACTGTCGGACGGCTTGCGCTACGAGTACTTCGAAGGCAGCTACCAGTCGGCCGATGATGTGCGTGAGATCGAGCCGCTGCGCACGGACGTCGCAACGGCCGTCGCACTGAAAGGCCTGGAGCGAGAGGAGCGTTTCGCGTTGCGCCTGACCGGCTACGTGCATGCACGCGAGGACGGCATCCATACGTTCACGCTGTCCTCCGACGACGGCAGCCGCCTGCGCATCGGCGGCAACCTCTTGATCGACCATGACGGACTGCACGGACCGTCCGCGCTTGCCGGACAGATCGCGCTCGCCGCCGGCTGGCATTCCATCGAGATCACGTACTTCCAGGCCGGCGGCGGCCGCTCACTGGACCTGCACATCGCACCACCCGCTCGGCCGTCCGTTCGCCTGCCGGTCGACGTGATCGCGTTCCGCCCATGAACCGCTGCCAGCACGTGGACAGCAACCGCCCGATGCCGTGACAGCAATGATCCTCGGCGGGATAGGGCTGTTCCTCCTCGGCATGGTGCTGCTGACGGATGGCCTGAAAACGGTGGCCGGCAACGCGCTGCGCCGGGTGCTGGCGCGCTTCGTCGCCGGACCCTGGTCCGCGGTTGCGTCGGGTGCGTTCATCACCGCACTCGTTCAGTCCTCGAGCGCAACAACACTCACGACAATCGGCTTCGTCAGCGCCGGACTCATCACGTTTCCCCAGGCTGTCGGCGTCATCTTCGGAGCCAACATCGGCACCACGAGCACGGCCTGGCTGGTATCGATGCTCGGGTTGAAGTTCAGCATCTCCGCTGTCGCGATGCCGGCTGTCGGCGTAGGCGCGCTGATGCGACTGCTCGGACGCGACCGTACCGCCGCGCTCGGACTCGCAATTGCCGGGTTCGGCCTGATCTTCGTCGGCATCGACACGCTGCAATCCGGCATGCAGAGCGTCGCGGGCCGATTCGAGCTGGGCGGGTTGCGCGGCGAAACGTTCCTCGGTCGCCTCCTGCTCGTCGGCGTCGGCGCAGGGATGACCGTCGTGATGCAGTCGTCGAGCGCGGCCGTTGCGACCACACTCACTGCGCTGCACGCCGGCGCCATCTCGCTGCCTCAGGCGGCCGCGCTCACGGTCGGGCAGAACGTCGGCACAACAGTGACCGCGGCGCTCGCCTGCGTCGGCGGGTCAGTCGCCGCGAAACGGACCGCCGTCGCGCACATCCTCTTCAATGTGATAACCGGCATCGTCGCGTTCATTGCGCTCGGACCGTTCGTCGCGCTCGCCGATTCGCTCGCCGATCGGATCAGCGGCGGATCCGACGCAGTGTCCATCGCCGCGTTCCACACCGCGTTCAACGTACTCGGCGTGGCACTGCTCGCTCCCTGGATGCACCAGTTCGCCCGGCTGGTCGAGAGGATCGTGCCTGAACGAGGTCCGGTCCTGACTCGACGGCTCGACTCGAGTGTCGCGACGATCGCGCCCGTCGCCATCGAAGCCGTGCGCCGCACGCTGGGCGACATCCTGCTCGATCTCACGAACACGCTCAGGACACTGCTCGCCACCGGGCCGGACCGGACGACTACCGACACCCTCGCCAGAGTCTCCGAAGCCCTCGTTCGAACCCGTCACTTCATGGGGCTGGTCCGGTCCGATCCCGAAACGACCTCGGAACACAGGCGACATCTCGATATGCTGCACGCGCTCGACCACATCGGCCGGCTGCATGAAGCGTGTGAGGACACGGCGCCGCCCCGCATCGCACGCGGCAACGCGACACTCGCCGGGCCGATCGACAGCCTCCTGGACGCGCTTGCCGAAACCGATCGCTGGCTGCGCGACCACGACTCGCCCGCACCGGTTTCTCGCGTCGCCGCCATCGCCGATTCCCTCGCCGAAACACGCCGGTCCCAGCGCGATGATGTGCTGCGCGACACTGCGACCCGCGACATCGAGCCTGACGCGGCCGTCGCACAACTCGAGGCGATGCGGTGGATCGATCGCCTGGCTTACCACATCGCCCGTACCGTCCACCACATGGCCGACACCGGCGACAACAACGCCGTGCCGGTCGCACTGCCACACGACGGTTGAGCCCGAACGTAATCGCTTCCGCGCAATCGCTACGGATTGTTTCACGCAGCCGCGCGTCACGAACCCTGCCCCACAATCCGTTCAAGAAAGGGGCTCTTCCGACTTTGGCATGGGTTGTTTCGAGTCCGCCGCTATCGAACGCGCTGGCCGGCCTGGCTGCATACCGGCCGCGTGCACTCCAGAGTGGTTCGTCACCACTGGATGCACGCGCCGGCGCAACGTGAACCTTGACCCAAACCGGCATCTGCCGGGCACGGGGCAACATTGACTGTTGCTGGAGCGGTGAACCACGTCACGCCGCGACCGGATCGGCCCAGGAAACCGGTGCCCCTGCCTGGCCGACAGGACCCATGGCGGCCCTGTCCCAATGCGACGGAATGAACCCACGCCGAAGCCGGAAGCGCCCCAAAAAGAATCAGTTGTTGGGTACCCGCGTCCTCGGCTCCGCCCGCGTCCCCTGCGTGAGACCCCGACCAGCGCTCCGACCGCTTTCAGGCCGGCAGCTCTTCGGCCATGTATCCTTCGTCCGACACGATGCCGGCCAGCTCGCGCGGCGTAGTCTTCGCATCGTCGTATTCGATTTCAGCACGACCCTTCCCGAGATCGACCTCGACGAACTCGACTCCGTCCGTTCCCTCCAGTGCTGACTTCACCGTGTGGACGCAGTGGCCGCACGTCATGCCTTTGACTTTGAGTGTGGTCTTCGACATCCGATGGCTCCTGATTGGGATTGTCCTGTGAACGTCCGGGCGCAATACCTGGCTCTCACACCGCGCGCTCTCGTACGCGTAACCGCAGCGAGTTGCCCACGACCATTACCGAACTGAGCGCCATGGCCGCGCTGGCGAACACGGGCGAGAGCAGGATGCCGAATGCGGGATAGAGCGCACCAGCGGCGATCGGGATACCGATCACGTTGTAGATGAACGCCCAGAACAGGTTCTGCCGGATCACACGGCCCGTACGCTGCGACAGCCGGATCGCGGCGGACACGCCGTTCAGGTCGCCACCGACAAGCGTGACATCGGACGCCGCGAGCGCTACATCGGTGCCCGTGCCAATCGCGATCCCGACGTCCGCTTCCGCGAGCGCGGGCGCGTCGTTCACGCCGTCCCCGACCATCGCGACCAGCCGACCGGACGCCTCGCGCAGCCGCTTCACCTCGGCCGCCTTGTCGCCCGGCAACACGCCCGCGCGTACCTCCTCGATCCCTGTTTCGGCAGCCACCGCGCGAGCCGTCCGTTCGTCATCTCCGGTCAGCATCGTCACGCGGATGCCCATCGCGCGCAGCCGCCCGATCGCGTCGCGCGATGTCGCCTTCACCGGATCCGCGATGCCGATCAGCGCGATGGCGCGACCGTCGATCGCAACGTGAACCGCCGTCCGGCCGCGCTCCGACAGTGACGCCGCCCCACCGGTCAACACGCTCGCATCGATCGACTCCTTCTCCAGCAGCGCGCGATTGCCCGCCACGACCACACGGCCATCGACTTCGCCCTTCACGCCACGGCCGCCGTACGAACGGAACCCGGCCGGCTCCGTCAGCACGATGCCACGCCGCTCCGCTTCCTCGACAATCGCCTCGCCGAGCGGATGCTCCGAAGCCCGCTCCAGCGACGCTACCAGTCGCAGTACTTCGTCGGCGGAAACGTGCGCCGCCCTGATGTCGTCGCCTGAATCGGCCAGTTCCAGCTCGACAACCCGCGGCCGGCCCTCCGTGATCGTGCCCGTCTTGTCGAGCACGACTACGCCAATGCCACCCGCGGACTCCAGACTCTCGCCGCCACGGAACAGGATCCCGCGCTCCGCACCCGCGCCCGTGCCGACCATTACCGCGGTCGGCGTGGCCAGCCCCATTGCGCATGGACACGCAATGATCAGCACGGTCACGAACGCGACCATCGCGTACAGACCCGCAGGCGGGGGACCGAACAACAGCCAGATCACGAACGCGACCACCGCGATAGCCACCACGATCGGCACGAACACGCCCGCGATCCGGTCCGCCAGCCGCTGCATCGGGGCCTTCGTCGCCTGCGCGTCCTCCACCAGCCGCACGATCTGCGCGAGCGCCGTGTCACGGCCCACCTTCGTGGCACGGAAACGGAACGCGCCGCTTCCGTTCAGCGTGCCACCAACCACCTCGGCGTCCGGCCCCACCTCGACCGGCACCGACTCGCCCGTCAGCATCGACTGATCGACAGCACTGCGGCCGTCAATTACGACGCCATCGACCGGCACCCGTTCGCCAGGCCGGACGCGCACGACATCGCCCGCCGCAAGTTCCGCAACAGCGATCTCGCTCTCTACACCATCACGAATGACCGTCGCCGTCTTCGGCTGCAACGCGCCCAGCGAACGGATCGCCTCGCTCGTCCTCGCCTTCGCTCGGCTCTCCAGAACCTTGCCCAGCAGGATCAGCGCGATGATCATCGACACCGCCTCGAAATACACCGCCGCCGGCAAACCCGCCCGCTCGAATACGCCCGGCACCACCGTCACTACCGCACTGTACAGCCACGCCGTGGCCGCTCCCAGCGAGATCAGCGTGTTCATGTCCGCCGTGCCGTGCAGCAGCCCGCTGTACGCTCCGCGGAAGAATGAGCGCCCCGACCACAACAGCACCGGCAGCGTCAATACCAGAAGCGACCACCGCAATACGCCGGGCGTTACGCCCGCCAGCCACGGGAACAGCCCGACCACACCGCTCGCCACCGGCATCATCAGCCGCTCGAACAGATCCACCGGCCCCGCCGCCATCGTGTCCGCCATCATCAACGGCATCGACAGCACCATCGCGATCACGCCGATCACCGCCGCGAACACGAACCGGTGCAACAGCCCGCGGTACTCCCGCTCCCGCGCCGCCTTCTCCCGCGCGACCGGATCCTCCGCATCGATTGGTGACGACAGCGCATACCCCGCCCGCTTCACCGCCGCCGCCAGATCCTCCGCCGTTGTCACGTCCGGAAGGTACTCGACCCGCGCCTGAGCCGTCGTGAGGTTCGCACTCGCACTCAACACGCCCGCCAGCTGACCCAGCTCCCGCTCTACCGGCTGCGCCGTCGCCGCCCACTCCAGCCCCTCGATCGACAACACCGCGTCCGACGTCCGCGCGCCGTACCCCGCACCCCGCACCAGCTCCACCAGCGCCGCCGCCCCCGTCCGCGACGCATCATAGTCCACCGTCGCCCGCTCCGTCCCGAAATTCACCAGCGCCGACCGCACACCCTCCCCCTTCCCCAACTGCTTCTGCACCCGCACAGCACACGCCGCGCACGTCATGCCGCTGATCGGTATGGATAGGCGGGTGGCTTCTTTTCGGTCGTGGGCGGCCCTGGTTGTCATGGCTTCCACCTGGGAATTCGTTTCTGGGGCTGGTTCCTAGGGCTCGTTTCCGGGGGTCGTGCCGGGCAGGGGGCCCGGAGGACATACGCCGACCATCGCAGCGCTCGCATCGTCCGAGGGCGTTTCTGGTTCGGACGTGTCTGGTTCGCCCGTGTCTGGTTCGGACGTTTCTCGTTCGGACGTTTCCGGACCGACGATCCACCAGTCATGCGCGAACCCCAGAAACCAGCCCCAGAAACCAGCCCCAGAAACGGGTCACCTGCCATACCTGTACATAAGATCCAGTACCTCGTTGTACGCCCGCTCCGCCTCAACCGGATCTCCCGTCCTCAACGCATCGGTCACGCAATGCTCGAGGTGGTTCCGCATCAGCAGCTTGCCTACACCGCGCAACGCTTCCTGCACCGACGAGATCTGGACCAGGATGTCCGCGCAGTACCGCCCCTCGTCCACCATCTTGTGGATGCCGCGCACCTGACCCTCGATCCGTCGAAGACGGGCCAATGCCTTGTGTTGCAGTTCCGGCTCCACGGCTGCGGCGTGGTGCCGGTGCTGCGCCTCGCCTTCGCTCATGATACTGTACCCCCCTATGGTACCAACCCTGCCCCAATATGTGACAGAATTCAACCGTTTTCAAGGGGGTACCCCCCAGAATCGGGCCACGGGCCGCAGGGTTCGGTCCTTGCGTAGCACGCCTCCCGTTCCCGTTGACTCGAGGTCCCGGAGGAGGCTGAACACTTGGAACTGAATGGGTCGGGTCGCCCGGCCGGTCATGGAACCGTGACCGCGGTGATCTATCTGAAGAATGCGGCCGCTGCGATCGACTATTACCGGCTCGTGTTCGGCGCGGTGGAGCTGAAGCGCGTCCCTGGCGTGAACGGAACGATCGCACACGCGGAGATCCGTATAGGTGACAGCGTAGTGGTGCTGGTTGACCAGTTGGCGGGGTCAGGCAACGGTCGTGCGGCCACGGGCGCGTTGTCGCCGCGTATCGAGCTGGCGCTGTACAGCGAGGATGCGGACGCGCTGTACGAGCGGGCGATCGATCTGGGCGCGACGGTGACGCTGCCGATCAGCGACGTCTTCTGGGGGGACCGCTACGGCAAGGTGATGGACCCGTTCGGGCAGGTCTGGGCGCTGGGCACGCGGAAGGTGTTGCTCACGGTGGAGGAGGTCGTTCAGCGCGCCCGGGGCGGCAGGGTCGTGAACCCCGCAGCGGCGGAGTAGTGGCTCGTCACCGAGGTCTGTTGGCAGTCGAGCGACCCTGAAGAAGCCGAACAAGGAAGAATCCGTTCCCAGCGCCCCCGCGAACCCACCGCGTAACCTGCGTCAAACAGCTGGCGCCGGAGACGCGGGTGTTTCACGCGGGGGCCGCAGGGGGTATCGCAGAGGGCGCGGTGGAACAGATTTTCTGTTTTGGCTCTTCCGACTTTGGCATGGGTTGTTTCGAGTCCGCCGCTATCGGACGCGCTGGCCGGCCTGGCTGCCGACCGGCCGCATCCACTCCAGAGTGGTTCGTCACCACTGGCTGCACGCGCCGGCGCAACGTGAACCTTGCCCCAAACCGGCATCTGCCGGGCGCGGGGCAACATGACTGTTGCTGGAGCGGTGAATCATACCCCGCCCGTACCGCTCAAACGAGCCGGGGCAAACCCGACACCTCCATGCGCCGTCAGAATTACCCCACACTTGAGAAATGCCGCTCTGGGGAAAGGTCCACGTCACGCCGCGACCGGATCGGCCCACCCATGCCCAGCCGACAGGACCCATGGCGGCCCTGGCCCACTGCGACGGACTGAACCCACGCCGAAGCCGGAAGCGCCGCTGTCTTTTTCTCCTGTTGCTGCTGGCTGACCGACTCGTTCCATGGGTCAAGGCGGATCGACAGCTCTGAGCGGGCTATCGGCAGCTGGTGCCGGGACTGTGTTGAAAACATGTGACCTTCCACTTGCTGATCCGCAAGTGTCGGATCCGGGGGCGCACCAGACCAGCCGTTCCCCAGCGCCCTCTCGGACCCACCGCGTCCACAGCGTGAAACATCCTGGCGCCGAAGACGTTGCCAGCTGAATCCGGGGGTCTGGCCGCAAGCCAGCGACTATTGCGCATCTCTGGTCGAGCGGCGAATGCGGCTGTGCCAGCCCTCGCCGACCGGACCCGGAGGTCGCCGATGGTTCATCTCGACGAGTTGCAGTTCTCCAGCGCACTGAAAGTTCTCGAGCGCGAGCAGCGCGCGATTCTGCCGTCCAGGCTGCAGACCGCGGGCTATCAACTGTTCAATGTGTCGGTCATCGTTTTCATTCTGTTCCTTGCGGTGGTGGTGCTTGACGACAACGGCCTTGCGCCGCCCTTCGTGGGAGCCGCTCTGCATCGTGCCTTCCATTCGGTCTACATGCCTCTTGCCGGGGCGATGATCGGGTTGTTCGTGGTAAACGTTCCGATGATGCACACGCTCTGGCGCCAGGAGGTTCTGAGGAGACGGGTCGGAATTCAACGTCAGCTGCGGTTCTTTTTCCGGCGGGGCAACTATGGCACGGGTCAATTGATGGCGCTGGTTCTGACGATGGTCGGTCTCATCTTCGTCATCTGGCTGACGGTCAAGGTAGCGATCGTCGAAGGCGACAGTCGCTTCCTGTTCACCATACCGTTCGCGGGGCTGGCGCTGCTGTCGATGGCGATGATGCGTCGGGGCCGCGAGCGGCTGGAGATCGTGCAGGAGCTTCAGCGTAATCTGGCCCACCGGTCGGACACGGAGGAGGGCGACGACGCGACGGACATCCATCCCGAGGCGCTCCGGATGATCGCGGGCATGGAGCGGGCACAGATCATCGAGGAGCGGCGCGAGAGTCTGAAGGTGGCAAGGCAGCGCTCGCCGGCTCCCGGCTACACGGTTCAGCAGAGCCGAGCCGTGATTGAAACGAAGGCGCAGCTCGACGATGAGACCAGCCGCCGGGTGCAGGACCAGATATTCGAACTCATGGACAACCCGGTCCAGGAAGGGTCGCGGACCGAGGCGGGTACGGGCGTTCGCCGGCTTCGCGTTCGAGAGACGCCGCTCGAGGTCGGCTATGTGGTTGAAGAGCAATCTCAGCGGGTGAGGGTCCTGTTCCTCAACGCGGTCGAAGGGCCCGGTCAGGGAGGTGGCACCAATGGTTGAGCCCCAGTTCACCGAGTACGCGATCAAGCTGTCGAAGACCGCGCGCGACTCGCGTCAATCGCTTCCGCCCGAAGTCTGGCGGATCCTCGACACGATCGAAGCGAACCTCTCGGAGGATCCGCGCCGGTACGCCAATCACATCATTCCGGCGTC